>JAFWOP010000049.1 GCA_017545365.1 Bacteroidales bacterium | reverse complement strand
TCGCTTGACGAGCATGGATACCTCCTCTTTGTCGCTGCTGCATCCGACTGCCTTCACGCATTTCTTCCTCCCCCCGACTTTTTCCATCACACGGATTGATGTGCTTCCCGACTTGTTCAATTTCTTTTCCACAAACATGGTGCAAAAGTACTACTTTTTTCCGAAACAGGAATCGGAGGAAGGGATTTCCCCGTCCATGATGCAGTCCACGTCATTCGCTTCAAGCACCCGACCGTTCACCTGCGCAAGGCTTTGGCCGAACAGCCTGTTGGCTCTCGCGTGGAGACTGTCGGTGTTCGACAGGTAGAAGCCCACATCCAGGCCGCCGTCCCCTATGCGGGCGGCAACGCGCTCCATGCCCGTGTAGTAGTGCTTGGTGTATCCCCTGTCGGTCAGCACCATGTACGCCGACGGGTAGAGTGTGACGTTCTCCAGCGTGGAGATGGTGCTCATAAATTCGGCATTCACATTCAGCACGCTGTTGTCGCCTGTCAGCTTGATGCGGCGTTCCCCACTGTAGTCGTAGGCGTAGTAGCTGTAATGGTTGTCATCCACTGCCACATGCATGCGGTTACGTCCCGTGACGTTGCTTTGGTTCGGAAAAGAAATCAGGATTTCTTTTCTCTCACCTTTCACAACATTGTCCTGCAACGGGGTTTTATGAATCAATCGGTTCATCTTCGTTGGTCCTATTTACAACATTATTCGGTGTGCGTCACTTGACATAGTATCCGCCTGTGCGTTTGCTTCCACGGCGTTCTATCAGACTGTGTTCATCTATTAGTTTCCGCAGTATTTTATTAAGAGTGTCTCGTGGAATACCGCAGTGGTCAATTATTTCAGAAGCTTGACAGCCTGAATGAGTCCTAATATATTCATATACCACCTGCTGACTATCATTTAATGTGCCATTTAATGTGCCATTTAATGTGCCATTTAATGTGCCACTGCTCTCTATCGGCTGTCCGTTGAGCATTTTGGCAAAGCGGAAAACAACAATGACATTACCATTGTGGGAGGTAATTTCCGGTTCGGGCAACCCGGCTTCAAGGCATTTGCTTTTCATAAGGCCCAGACCGCGACCCCAATTCTCAAATGTGCCACGATAGAAGAACGAACGCGCAATAATGGGGTTGTTAGGTTTGGAAATCATTGGCGGGTTTTGGCTTGAATAATCCACCCCTTGGGGGATTTGCCCAAAATTGACAATCTCTATTCGGTCGTTGAATATAGCTATCCCGATAGAGCCTCCAGGAGTATTGTATTCTCGGTGGATGAGCGCATTAATCACGCACTCCCTCAGTGCATCGCGCGGCACGGTCAGCCGCTCTTCCCTGTACAGCCCTTTCACTTCGCCCGATAGGTTGAGATGGCGGAAGAAGAAAGCCATTGCCTCTTCAAGCATAAGGAACACGTTGCCACGTACCTGCTTGTTGTCGAGGAACACGCGGTTGTCCGTGCCTTGGAATCGGGCAAGGCGCAACAGCAGCTGTGGGTATTCCATCGTCTCGTGTTTCAGATACAACACGGCTGCAGCATTTGTCAACCGTCCATCCTTCATCAATTCCAGATTGGTCAGCACGGTAGGGATGTCCGATCTGTAGGCAGCCTCCGGCAATCTGCCCATCTCCACACCGATGCGGACAGTGCGCTTGATTTCCTCTTCGTCGAGATCCGACAATGCAAGTTCCTGATTTGTTCTCCGTTCCCATTGAATGACAGCGCGGTTGCTTCGGTCGAGCAAATCGTGATACCTCGCCTGTGGCATTGTGGCGGTGGTGCTCTCCACCCTCATATATGGCCGACCTTTGTACACAAACGGTTTGTCATCGGTACTTGTAGTGGTGATTACTATAAGTTGCTTATCTGTATTGGGGATGCTGACATACTCTATGTCAAGCAGAGGGAACGGCTCAAACTCACGGATGCACGAGGCAATTTCACGCTTAGTACTGTCCCCGACCTCTTGCCCCACGACATTGCCATCGTCGGTCACACCGAACACCACACTGCCCCCCTCACCGTTAAGCATTCCGCATAGGCTTTCCATTCCGCGTTCTAATTGTCCAGTACTCTTCTTGAGTTCCAGCGTGTCTGATTCTCCTTGTTTGATCTTGTCTAATAATTCGTTCAGTTCCATATTTCAATAACGGCTATTGACACAATTTATTGCCCCCCCAAGAGCCCAATTCTATTATAGATTGCAAATCCAGTTACTCTGTTGGCTGGACTGCAAATCCAGCCCAACGAGAACAACAAGGGGATACCGAACATCCGCCACAACGAAAGTTTGTAAATATCATCTGTTTGGGGGATATATCAGGCAACATAGAAGTTTACTATGGATTCTTTTGCTTCAGTAAATCTTTTTAAAATAGTATTTACTATTAATACGATTCACAATAGCAGTACATGGGAAGAACGTGTCGTCAGTACTAGCTTCTAGTTTGTGATTTATAGTTATGACTTTCATCATATCCTCATAAGGACGAACACCATCCTTTAGAATAGCTCTACCTGATACCATAAATATCGAACTTTTGTACTGAATAATAAAATGGACAGAGAGCGTCTTTGATAATTTAAGGATATCATTCTGTAGAACATAGCACTCGCTTATTGTGAACACCGTTGCTGCTGTATCCAAAACATTTAATAAGTATACTCCAGTCGAACCATTTTCCATTTGAAAACAATTCATGTTGAGGCTACTATCAAGCACCTCGCCCAGACCAGCAGAAGTCACGACATAAATGGGAATTGATATTGTGTCTGTTAGCTGTGCTTTCGTATTCATGCAAAATAGTATGGCCACTATGATTATTACTACTTTTTTCATTAGTTCAATTATTTGGTAAACTAAGCAGATTTTGATTAAGGATTCTTGTATCGAGCGTACCTAAAGAATCATACCTACTATATCCCCACGACGGGATATAGAAATAATTTTTAATATCAGGGTATATCTTTTCAAAAATCAATGCTGTAGGCACATCGCCATGTCGTATTCCGTTACTTGCTGTTATATTAGAGGGGTACTTTCTGCCTGAGGGATGATTATGAGCCTGTCGTGATATTACAAAATCATTATCCAACCAAACGTCAAGATTGACACTAGCTTTTTCGTGTGTTGTAGTGATAATATTTGTATTATTATCCGAACTCAGGGTCAAAAGACTTTTTTCCACAATAGTTCCATGAGCCCACTCTAGGGGCATGCCGTTACTATTCGTATATTGACCTGCAAGAAATTCAAATATTTCTTTAGCATTATCAAATCCACAAACAGAAAAAGAGGTATTGCTCTGACCATCCAGACATAACTCTGAAATAGTCCCAGGTTCATAATAATTACTACTACTTAAAATGTTACCTTCCCCATCCACAATATGGATGCAATCATAATCATCACATTCTATGTAGTCAACAACATTACCAAGATTGTCTATCATCCAAATATCACGACCATCAGGATCCACCAGTTTCACAGGATTCCAAGCGCAGTAGGCATAAGGAGAAATGCCGGGATACTTGTCTGCCATTGGGTCGACGCTCAGCCACATGGTCATGAGCTCGTGGTCCATATAGCGGGCACCAAAGTATCCGTAGCCTGTCTCCTCGTCGCGTTCTTTGCCCGTGAAGGTGAAACGCTCGCAGTAGCCGCTCGTGCGCTGGTCAACAAAGCGTTCGCCGTAGGGCAGGTACTGCAGGTGCTGCACGGCTGTCCCCGACGCGTCGGTAATCCAGCTCGCACTGCCAAGGTGGTCGCCATGGTAGTAATACACCTCGGGACTCTCGCCAGCATTCGAAACCAGATGCATCGCACCGACAAACTCACCGTATTCCGTCCCGACGGTCGCCGACATCTGTTCAGGTATCGCCTCAAAGGGGATTCCCAACTCCTCGACAGGTATTTCCCCGTCCATGATGCAGTCCACGTCATTCGCTTCAAGCCCCCGACCGTTCACCTGCGCAAGGCTTTGGCCGAACAGCCTGTTGGCCCTCGCGTGGAGACTGTCGGTGTTCGACAGGTAGATGCCCACATCCAGGCCGCCGTCCCCTATGCGGGCGGCAACGCGCTCCATGCCCGTAAAGGTGGAAGGGTCTTGTATGCCGTGTTTTTTCATCATCAATTGTATAACGAAGAGGTTTGTGTTTTATTGCCACTCATGCTAGTTCACTTCTATTCGTTGTTACAGATTGCTAATCTAGCCCATCGAGAAAATGTAATGCACTCATCTCTAATATGGTATAATGTGTGTCGTCGTCGTTTGTGTCGTTTGTTATACCACCGTGTTCGAATCGGCGGGCTTTTGCTTTTTGGCAAAAGACAACCGCGGAGGGTTGCTTCTCCGCTTCGCTATCGGAATAGTCCACTGGACTATTCCTTCACCTACCATAATAATCCATTAACCGCCAGCTGTTTGACGGAATGAAAACAATCCGATGCCGGCGGCCACGGTGTTTGAAGGCAGGAAGGGACGAGGCTGGTGCGGCTCAATGATTATCAACCCGCCTCGAAGCGGCTGGCCACGTAGCTGATTTCGGTGAGGTCGAGGTCGATGTCGCCATACTCGTTGTTGATGAGGAAAGCGTCGACCGGAAAGGTGTCGAATTCTTTGTCGAAGGTCATGGGGCTGGCAAGCGACACTTCGTGGGTCTTCTTGTTGATGCCTAATACGCAGCCTTCATAGGCTTCGGGGTCGTCGAGCAGGTCGCACAGTTCGTTGGCGATACGGTCTTCTAAACTACTATTATCCATTGTTATACTTGTTTGTTGGGGTTTTCTTTGATGAAGGATGAACGGTGGTTTCATCGCCTCATTTACGGTGCAAAAGTACACATTTTTTTCGAGACGGACGGTGTGAATTGTGTTAAAAATATTTTTTCCTCCCCGAAATCCCTGTTTTTTGTGTATCTTTGCAAAGTTGATAGAAAACGGCCTTTGGTGGCAAACGGTTGTGTGATTGTGCATTTTAGAATATGGCAACCCCCTCCTGCGGCCGACAAATCGAATCAGAAGATGAAGAAAGGAATTATTACAATATTTTTGTCACTGGCAGCGTTGTGTGTTCTGGCGCAGGATGCGCCCCTTTACCAATCCGAAGAATTTACCATCTTCCCCCGCAAGGTGGTGCAGGCGGAGGAGCATGCCAGCATTGTGGCCGACAACGCGCTCACCAGCACTTTCGAGAACCGTAGTTGGCTGCAGAAGACCAAGCAGACTCGCTACCCCGTTTTCAGTTGTGAGGTGCCTATCAGTGTGACGCTCTATAATATGGCCGTCGAAGAGATGAACAACCTGATTGAAGCCGACAGCACCTGGCGTACGGGTAAGTACTGGGGCGGTGTGTGGACGCGCGACGTGAGCTACAGCGCCCTGCTGGCCCTCTCCTATATGAACCCCGGCATCACGCATACCAGCCTGATGAAGAAGGTGCGTGGCGGACGCATTTTGCAGGACACCGGCACCGGCGGCTCATGGCCCGTCTCTACCGACCGCGTGGTGTGGGTGCTGGCAGCGTGGCAGCACTATCTGGCCACTGGCGACCAGCGTTGGTTGAGGCAGAGCTACGACATCATCAGCAACACCCTCCTGCAGGATGAAGCCGTGGTCTACGACACGGTGACCGGGCTGGTGCGTGGCGAGTCCTCGTTCCTCGACTGGCGTGAGGAGTCCTACCCCCAATGGATGCAGCCCGCCGATATTGCCATGACTGAGTGCTTGGGTACCAACGCGTTGTTCTTCCGTGCCAATCAGATAGCAGCCCGCATGGCGCAGCTGTGCGGCGACTTCGATGCCGCAGCCCATTTCTCCCGCAAGGCCGACCAGATTAAGGTGGGTATAAACAAGTACCTATGGATTGAAGAGAAGGGCTACTATGGCCAGTACCTCTATGGTCGTGGGCACCTGGTAGTGTCGCCCCGCAGCGAGACGCTGGGCGAGGCCTTGTGCATCATCTTCGGCATTGCCGAGTCGGCCCGTGCGGGGCGCATCGTCTCCGCTGTGACCAAGAACCCCTTCGGCACCCCCTGCATCTCGCCCCAGATTCCGTATATCTACCCCTACCATAACAATGCCGTGTGGCCCTTTGTCCAAGCCTACTGGATGTGGGCTTCTGCCGTGGCGGGCAACCTCCAGTCGGTGGAGCACAGCATTGCCGCCATCTACCGCCCTGCCGCCCTGTTCGCCACCAACCAGGAAAACTTCGTGGCGCAGACGGGCGACTACCACACCGCCATGAATTCGCCCAACATGCTGTGGAGCATTGCGGGCAACATCAGCATCGTCAGCCGCATACTCATGGGCATCACCCTTGAGGAAGAGGGGCTCAGCTTCCATCCTTTCGTGCCTATGGCTTGGTCGGGCAAGAAGACGCTCAACAACTTCAGATACCGTCGCGCCATCCTCGACATCACCGTCCAGGGGCATGGCGACAAGGTGAGCGCCTGTTATATCGACGGCAAGCGCCAGGCCGTGGCTACGGTGCCCGCCTCCCTTACAGGCCGCCACTCGGTGCGTCTGGTCATGACGGGCGAGTTCTCCAACCTGGCCTCCTTTGAGGTGCGACCCGTGGAAACGTCGCCCGCCACCCCGCGGGCCTATCTCGACGGAGCCACCCGGCTGGCATGGACCCAGGTGCCCGACGCCAAGGAGTACAAGATACTCTGCAACGGCAAGCTGATGGCCACGCAGCCCGAACGCATCATCAACGGCAACCGTTACGACATACCCGCGGCCAACACCCTCGCTGAGTATCAGGTGATAGCCGTTGGCAACAACGGCACCGAGAGCTTCGCCAGCGAGCCGGTGGCTTACTACAATATGGACAATGAGTTCTGCTTCGACATGGCTGCCTTTGCCCCCGCCACCCAGTGGCGCGAATGCAAAGGCTATGGCGGCAAGGGCGCCGTGGAGATTGCGCCGCAGACGAACCCGCGGGTGGAGATGACGGTGAACGTGCCGACTGACGGCGAGTATCTTATCGACTTCCGCTATGCCAACGGCAGCAGCAACCTCACCGACGACAATATGTGCGCCGTGCGCACCCTCTCGCTCAACAACCACCGGCTGGGAGCCGTTCTTTTCCCACAACGAGGCAAAGGGCTGTGGAGCCTCTGGGGCTACAGCACCTCCTTGAAGGCCAGGCTGAAGAAGGGCAGCAACAAACTCGTCCTTTCTTACGAGCCCGCCAACGAGAATATGAACGACAAGGGCATCAACCGTGCCATGCTCGACCACGTGCGCCTGATACGTGTCCACTAATCATCTGCCATGCCTCGTCAGCTGGACAAAGCAGCAGTGAAGAAGCTGCTCCGCAAGCCCGACACCAAGGTGTTTCGCAACAGGTCTCTGCACATTGCCTTGCTGGTGACACTCGCCTTCCTGTTCATTGTGTGGGATGTCGCCCTATTCTTCCCCGACGACACTGCCGTGGCGACAATCATTATTGTGCTGACTGTGCAGGTGACTTCTCTGGCCGGCTATTGGTTTTGGGGCAGGTGCTCTGTGCTGGCCCTCACGCCGGAGGGCATGTATCTCTCCCGTGCGAATACAGAGGACTTTCGCAGTCCCCTGACGTACAGCCGCCTCTTTGTCCGTTGGGACGAACTCACCATGCTCAAACTGGAAAACGGCCCCACCATGACGTTCAAGGTCAAAGAGGGAAGATACGCGTACACTGTCAGTGACGATATTATCAGCAGCCGCACCCGTGCCAAGAAACACAGGCCCCTCGTCGAGGCCATCTGCTCCTACAGCGGCTACCGTTATTATTTTCAACAAGGTGTGGGACTCACATGGCAGTACATCTTCGTCTCGCCCAGCAGCTCTTCCGATTTCGAGGTGGTAGACTCGGACTGGGGGTTGTGAATGCGTTAACGTGTTAATGCGTTAGTCTTTTTATGCGTCAGCCACTAACGGATTCACGAATATGCGCATTAACGAGTTTAACTCACCATGATGCTCTCGTCGTCCTCCACGCGCAGGTTCTTCATGATAAAGTCACGACGCTCTGAGGTGTTCGTCCCCATATAGAAGCGCAGCACCCCCTGCGTGTCGAAATCCTTGTGCAGCAGCACCGGGTCGAGCCTCATGTCCTGGTTGATAAAGCCCTTAAACTCGTCGGGCGAAATCTCACCCAAGCCTTTGAATCGTGTAATCTCGGCTCCCGCGGTGCTGTTGATGGCCTCCACGCGCTCCTCGTCGCTGTAACAGTAGGTGGTCTTCTGCTTGTTGCGCACGCGGAACAGCGGGGTCTGCAAGATATACACATGCCCCTGCCGCACCAGCTCGGGGTAGAACTTCAGGAAAAACGTCAGCAGCAGCAGCCGTATGTGCATCCCGTCCACATCGGCATCGGTGGCTATCACCACGTTGTTGTAGCGCAGGTTCTCCATGCCGTCGTCGATGTCGAGGGCGTTGTGCAACAGGTTCAGCTCCTCGTTCTTGTACACCTCCGCCTTGCCGGCTGACACCGTGTTCAGCGGTTTGCCCCGCAGGCTGAACACCGCCTGTGTCTCCACGTCGCGGCTCTTGGTGATTGAACCCGAAGCCGACAGACCTTCGGTGATGAAGATGGTGCTCTCCAATCTCCGCTCGTGGTTGCTGTTGTAGTGTACGTGGCAGTCGCGCAGCTTGCTGTTGTTCAGGCTCGCCTTCTTGCTGCTCTCCTTGGCCAGTTTCT
The DNA here is from genome assembly GCA_017545365.1 of Bacteroidales bacterium. Next base: position 7,835 of record JAFWOP010000049.1, on the reverse strand, counting down.
TGATGCCCGAAATGGCCTTGCGCTCCTTCTCGTTGCGCAGTATCTTGTCCAACAGCACCTCGGCGGTGTCGCTGTGCATGTGCAGGTAGTTGTCGAGGTGACGTTTCAGTATGTCCAGCACGTAGGTCTTCAGGTAGGGGCTGTCGTTGCTGCCGTCCTTATTGTTGGGGGCCATGTGGGTTGAGCCCAGCTTGGTCTTGGTCTGAGCCTCGAACACAGGCTCCTGAATCCTGATGCAGAGGGCGCAAACCAGCCCCTGCCGTATGTCTTCGGGTGCCAGCTCCTTCTTGTTGTAGAAGTCCTTCACCACGCGGGCGTAGCCCTCGCGAAAGGCACTTTGGTGGGTGCCGCCCTCGGTGGTGTGCTGGCCGTTGACGAAGCTGTAGTAGTAGTCGCTGTTCTGCCCGTTGACATGGGTGAACGCCGCCTCAAAGTCCTCGTCCTTGATGTGGATGATGGGGTAGAGCGGCTCGCCCTCCATGTTGTGTTCCAGCAGGTCGAGCAGGCCATTCTTGGAATAATAGCGCTTGTCGTTATAGTAGAATGTAAGTCCACGGTTCAGATAGCAGTAGTTCCACACCCTGCGCTCCACATACTCGTTGATGAAGTGGTAGTTGCCGAAGAGCTTCGCGTCGGGAACAAATTCCACCAGGGTGCCTGTGGCCATGAAGGGGTCGTCGGCTGTGTAGTCTTCTTTGCCGCTGTCGAATACCAGTTTGCCCTCGCTGAACTCAGCCCAGCGTGTCTGTCCGTCGCGAAACGCCTGCACGCGGAAATAGCTCGACAGCGCGTTCACCGCCTTGGTACCCACGCCGTTCAGGCCGACGCTCTTTTGGAACACCTTGCTGTCGTATTTGGCACCCGTGTTGAGTTTGCTCACCGCATCTACCATTGCGCCCAGCGGGATGCCGCGTCCGTAGTCGCGGATGCTCACCTTGCGCTCGGCAAAGTTGATGGTCATATCGATACGCTTGCCGAAGCCAGAGGAGAACTCGTCGATGGCGTTGTCAATAACCTCCTTGATGAGCACATAGATGCCGTCGTCGTGCGACGAGCCGTCGCCCAGCTTGCCTATGTACATGCCGGGGCGCAGGCGTATGTGCTCCATGTCTTCGAGGTGGACGATGCTCGCGTCGTTATAATCTGCAGAGTTGTTTAGGGGCAGTATGTTATCTTCTTCAGTCGCCATAGTTCAGTGAATTTTGAAACTGCAAAAATACGAAAAAAAACTGACATAACCACATTTCGCCACTCTTGCTTGTCGAAAAAGCACACCCCACCTCTATCGACAATCCGTGCCTACCAGCCAGCCGCCTGACCGCCCCACAACCCCAACCCCATCATTTATTGTCTAATTTCTTTTGATTAAATTTTGATTTATTATCTTTTTTCTTTCTGAAGTAGAAACAAGGTATAGGCCAACGGCTGAGTATTTATATACTAAAGTTTGACAGACAAGTAGTTTTGAACACAAGCAGTTCGCTCTAGCTCGTTGCAAGACAAATCGCTGGCTCCTATTGGCCAGAGGACGGATGTGATTATTGCCCTGAAAGGGCAAAAGCATGATGCTTCTGCCCTTTCAGGGCAATGGTCGCTTGTGCCGTCCACCCAAGGACATTGCCCTGGGTTAAATATGTTCTGGTCTTTCAGGCCGTAGGCGGTCATTAACTCTGAGTTTCTAAGATTCAACCTCGTCAATACCAGGCTCCATATCAGGTTGACGCGGAGATGAATACATGCTAAATTTTAGTTAAAAAAGTGACCATGAGCATGTGGTTTAAAAAGAAAAGTGTATATTTGCAGCGCAAATTAAACTCTCTAACACCATGAAAAAAATGTTTTTTTATTTAGCATTATGTAATTTATGTTTTTCTGCCCTAGGACAGGGGACAGCGTATATTACCAAAAGCTATACCTTTAGTGGGTACTCTCAGATGATACGGCAATACAATAACAATCCCGGACAGCATGTTGTCTATTTTACCGATACCATTTCGGGGAGGAAAGGCTATATCGGCATAACTGATATCTATAACATGATTAGATATGTTCAAATATGTCATGATTGCATAATCAGGGACATTGATGTTTTCGGTGATAGTGCTTACTTCTGCGGACAAACGTTTGCCAATAATAGTGTGTTCGGGTGGGTTGACCTAATCACTATGACGGTATATTTTGATTCGTCATGGGGATTGACCTCTCTTGACAACATCGAAGTTTACAGGGATGCTACTAGTAATATTCGTATTGTGGGCTATGGCAAAATGGTTGGGCTTTACATAGGGTTTGATTATACCGTGCAGACAAGTTCATTCTGGTATTACAACCTGCCATACTTGCCTCGTGACCTCACGTTGACAGATAATTACAGTGTATTTGTTGGCGACTGTAGTCCTGCTGGAATCACCAATGAGATTGTAATTCAACCACTACAAAAGAATCTGGCATTTCCACCATCATCTTATATGCCATACAACACCTATTTGTTAGGTACGGCAACAGAGGAAGAACCATACAAATATCATTTGCGTGTTGTGGATATAGGGAACGATTACATTGCCACATTGACCCACAGATATACTAATGGGAGTGGTGTTTTCAATATGGTAATACGCGAATATGACGTATCAAATACTGCTACCGATTATGACATACCCATGACAGCTTCCTATCGGTCCCAATACACTTATTCTGCTATTGACTTCTATGATTTCCAATATGATGTATCCAGCATGACTTACACGGTGTTTCATAATTATGAGGTTTCCCCGTCATCCTATCAAGACGTCGTTACAAGAATCGATTTTTCGAGTGGGGTACCTACATCTGTATGTTCTGACCACCTTGCTCTCCCCTATCAAGTAATGAAGAGTATGTCGTTATCGGACAGTGCTATGTATGTTGTGTATGGGTATGATGCGACAAGTAAAGCAAACGTGTTCTGGAAAGACTCTCAAAATTCAAATGTACCCGGAGGATGTTCGAATTATGACTATATGCCTTTTGTTGTCATTCCTACGATTACGCCAATTATAATTGAAGAGAACATCGTATGGCGGAATATGAACCTATTTCCTAATCCAATCAGCGCATATACTTCATCTGAAAGAATACTTACCATCTGTCATTAAAAAAGGGAAAGGAATAAGACATGAGAAGAATAGTTTTGATATTGGCTGCCTTGCTATTTGGCGTTTGCGTGAATGCGCAAAGACCTCTAGGCGATACGGTTTTTTTTAAAAACAATGGGGACTATATATATGATTCGTTTTCGTATCAAAATCCAGCATATCACCGCTTATTTTCGACAGGCAGTTCAGAAATAGACCCCTTATTTCACACATATAAGAGTGTCGTATTACATGGGATACTTTGGCCTGGAGGGCAAACGACCATGGAAGACTTCTGGAATCTCCACCCGGACATGGCTGTGTGGAATGCGGGCAGACACTCCGTAGGACAGGGAATTGCAACTCCTAATGAGGATTTGATGATAATTGGCCTGGCTGTTTGCCCCGTAGTCTTAAAGGAGGCCGAAGACCTCACTGAGCTTCTATGCATGCCATACTCTAATAATTACTTAAACTATGTACATGCTATAGACACCACCACCGCCGGCAGGCTGACGGAGTATGTGCAACTGTATACTATTGAAGGCGGTGTGCCACAATTTAAGGCAGAAAGTCCGTGGCGTATTGAAAATCCGCACCGATACATGTGTTTCCCTGACCGGTTTGACTATCTTAACACTCCCCTCACCGTCATTCATGAACCCATCTTCGTCCCCCTGTATGAGGCCATGTTTGACACAGGCGTGTATATCGAGGCCAACAAGTCGCCCATTATGGTGGCAGGTACGCACAATAACAATAGAGCGGTATGGAGTACGGTGGCGTGCGATACAGTGTATAGTACCCCTACAATCTGTTATGAACACAGCCTCACTGCATATAGTGCTGTTTTTGACACTTTGCTCACCAATACTTATGGCTCCCCTTCTCGTCTTTGGATAAGATACGATACTCTTCCGTGGTATGATATGTCTAGTTATGTCAGAGTGGTTAGCATGATAAATATTTTCCCGATACTAGATACGTTGTTTGGGACACCCTGCGCGGCGGTGACGGGGTTGCAGGCGGTAGAGGTGGACTCGCTATGGGCCACGCTGATGTGGAGCGCGGACGCACGGCACCAGGAATGGGAGGTGAAGTACCGCCCGACGGAAGACAGCCTCGCCAGCGACTCGGTGGTGACGGTGAACGTGCCGACGGTGACGCTCACGGGGCTGACCCCCGGCACGACGTACAGCGTGCGGGTGCGGGGGCTGTGCGACGCATGTGTCGAGAACTACAGCCCGTGGAGCGACACGCTTCAGTTCGTCACCACGTTCACCCCGCCCGACACGACACCCGACACCGTGCCATGGGTACGCCCCCACACGCTTGACCCGCTGGGAATCGGCAATCTGATGCGCTTCACCCGCATGATGCCTAACCCCGCCCACGACGTGGTGAGCGTATTTTCATCATACCAACTGCAAGGGGTGACAGTTTACGACCTGGCAGGCCGTCAGCTTTTGAATCAGTCTGCCGATGGCATGACCGCCACGGTGAACGTCGCCGCCCTCCCCCGCGGCACCTACATCCTCGCCATCCGCACCCTTCAAGGTACTGCCACCAAGAAGCTGATTTTAAAGTAAGAAGATGCCGGATTTCCCCGCTTCTTCGTAGCACTTCGCTGAAAGGTGAAGGCTGCTATGAAGGAGCGGGGGATGTGTTTTTGTTGTCTTAGTATAATTTATTCATCATATGTCAAAAAAAAGTTGTATCTTTGCAAATCCGACAAGTGGGACATTATCACTGTAATTATTAATCTTATAAATCTAATATTATGGCATTTAAAGGACAAATCGTAATCGATACCGAGCATTGCAAGGGTTGCGGCGTATGCCTCGAAGCATGCCCGATGCACTGCATCGAGTTATCGAAGAATGTAAACGGCAAGGGTTATAACTACACCCATGTCGTAAACGACAACTGCATCGGTTGCGCCAGCTGCGCAGTCGTGTGCCCCGACGGCGTGATTTCCGTCTACAAAGTCAAATGTTAAACAAGTAAAAAGAACAATAACATGGCAAAAGAACTCAAATTAATGAAGGGCAATGAGGCTATTGCCCGCGCTATGATTGCCAGCGGTACGGACGGCTACTTCGGCTATCCTATCACTCCGCAATCGGAAGTTATGGAAACTCTGATGGCCGAGAAACCTTGGGAGACCACCGGTATGGTGGTCCTGCAGGCGGAGTCTGAGCTTGCCTCCATCAATATGGTCTATGGTGGTGCAGCCACTGGTAAGAAGGTTGCTACCTCTTCTTCTTCCCCCGGAATTTCGCTGATGTGCGAGGGTCTCACCTATCTGGCCGGTGCCGAAATCCCCTGCGTGGTGATGAACGCCATGCGCGGCGGCCCCGGACTGGGCACCATCCAGCCCGCACAGAGCGACTATTTCCAGAGCACCAAGGGCGGCGGCCACGGCGACTACCAGCTGTATGTGATGGCCCCTGCCAGCGTTCAGGAGATGTATGACTTTGTGTTCGACGCTTGGGACATCGCTTTCAAATATCGTAACCCCGTCCTCATCCTCACCGACGGTGCTATCGGCCAGTGCATGGAGAAGTGCTACACGCGCGACTATGTGCCTCGTTGGACCGATGAGGAGCGCCGCGAGAAGGCCCCTTGGGGCACCTGGGGCAAACCTGCCAACCGTGAGCGCAACATCATCACCTCGCTGGAGCTTGAGTCGAGCCGTCAGGAGGTCTTCAACCAGAAGCTGCAGAAGAAATACGCCCAGATGAAGGAGGAGGATGTGCGTTATGAGATGCTGGGCTGCGACGATGCCGATTATATCTTTGTCGCTTATGGTACCTCTTCGCGTATCTGCATGAAGAGCATGGAGCTGGCACGCGCCAAGGGTCTGAAGGTCGGTCTGCTGCGTCCGATTACCCTCTATCCTTTCCCCACCAAGCAGGTCGCCGAACTGGCAAAGAGGGCTAAGGGTATGCTGTGCGTCGAGATGAGCGCTGGTCAGATGGTCGAGGATGTGAAGCTGGCCGCCAACTGCCAGATTCCTATCGAGCATTACGGCCGCTTCGGTGGCATCATCCCCACCCCCGAAGAGGTTCTCGAAGCTATGGAACAGAAAATCATCAAGTAACTTTTAAATCGAATCACAATGGCTAACGATATAGTAAAACCTGAGAATCTGGTTTACACCAAAACCAAGGTGCTTACCGACAATGTAATGCACTACTGCCCCGGCTGCGGCCACGGCACCGCTCACCGCATTATCGCCGAGGTTATCGACGAGATGGGTATCCAAGATAAGACCATCGGCGTGTCCCCCGTGGGCTGCTCCGTCTTGGCCTATAACTATTTCGACATCGACTTCCAGGAGGCTGCCCATGGCCGTGCCCCGGCAGTTGCCACCGCCATCAAGCGCCTCAACCCCGACAACTTTGTCTTCACCTATCAGGGCGACGGTGACTTGGCCGCTATCGGTACCGCCGAGACCATCCATGCCGCCAACCGTGGCGAGAACATCGTGATGGTGTTTATCAACAACGGTATCTACGGTATGACCGGTGGTCAGATGGCCCCTACCACCCTCGTGGGTATGAAGTCCGCCACCACGCCTTATGGCCGTCGTGTGGACCTGAACGGCTATCCCCTGCGTATCACCGAGCTGCTGGCCACCCTGCCCGGCACCAGCTATGTGACCCGTCAGAGCGTCCACACCCCTGCCAACGTGCGCAAGGCCAAGGCCGCTGTCCGCAAGGCTTTCGAGGTGCAGCGCGACAAGAAGGGTCTCGCCTTCGTCGAAATCGTCAGCAGCTGCAACAGCGGTTGGAAGATGACCCCCGTCCAGGCCAACAAGTGGATGGAAGAGAACATGTTCCCCAACTACCCGCTGGGCGACATCAAGGTGGAAGGCAAGATTGCTGAAGGCATCGATGCCAACCGTCTGGTGGTCAGCGCACCTCTCACTGTTAAGCAATAAAGGTATCATCGAAAAAAAAGTAAAGTTATGACAGAAGAAATAATTATCGCCGGTTTTGGTGGACAGGGTGTCCTCTCGATGGGTAAAATCCTTGCCTACTCTGGCGTTATGGAAGATAAAGAAGTGCTCTGGATGCCTTCTTACGGCCCTGAGCAGCGTGGCGGCACCGCCAACGTCACCGTTATCGTCAGCGACGAGCGCATCAGCTCGCCCATCATCAGCAAGTTCGACACCGCCATCGTGCTCAACCAGCAGTCGCTCGACAAGTTCGAGAGCTCTGTGAAGCCCGGCGGTCTGTTGATTTACGACCCCAACGGCATCACCCGCGAGCCTACCCGCAGGGACATCAGCATCTACAAGATTGCCGCTACCGAGAAGGCTCAGGAGATGGGCATTTCGAAGGTGTTCAACATGGTGGTCCTCGGCGGTTTCCTCAAGCTGAAACCCATCGTCGGCTCCGAGTTCATCCACAAGGGGCTTGAGAAGTCGCTTCCCGAGCGTCACCACAAGCTCATTCCTCAGAACGAGGAGGCTATCGAGCTCGGCAAGGGCTTGATTGAACCCGTGCATGTACTCTAAGCAGTTCTGCTTTCTTGAAGGAACAAAGGTGCCCAGTTGCTGGGCATCTTTGTTTCATTCGCTCTAGTATAAAGTATGACTGATTTTTTCCAACCTTTCCCATTGTCGCGTCCCTCCGGGACGCTGAGTAGTAGGGTTTTCGTTGACCCCACACTGCGTTCCTTGTGTGGGGTTATTGAAATTCAGCATCTTCGATG
>JAFWOP010000048.1 GCA_017545365.1 Bacteroidales bacterium | reverse complement strand
TAGCAATGCTTCAAAAGCAGCATAAAACAGCATCAAGACCCTACAAACAACAACCTCTAAACAACAGTTAAACTCACAAATAATGTTAAACCTTTTCCGCAATATCAATCATAAACTGGTCTAAACAAAGGGAGTACTACATTGTTATTGTCATCGGGTGCCACTTTCTGCCACTTTTTTTTACACTAAGTGGCACCCTTATTTTCGTCTTTTTCGGTATAATTATATCAAATGCGGAGACGCTCTGCCTTCGTCATGCCTTCGTCATGGCTTCGCTCCTAAGGGGGAGGCAAGGTGTATCCAAAACGGGGTGAAAAAGTCCCCATCATCACCTATCCATTTCGCGGATGAACCATAAAAAAAAAGGGTATCGTCTGTTGATGACAATACCCCTGTTGTTCTTAAAAGTTCTGCTATTTGTAGAGGTAGCGGGAGATGCGGTCTTCGGGGTTGATGGGGTTGACATCCGAGGTGGTCATGTCGGTGAAACTGACGGTGATGTGGGTGGTCTTGTCAGGGTCGAGACGGAAGATGTCGGCGGAGTACCATTCGGTGATTCTGCCGCTGACGGTGGCTTCGACGCCAATGACCACGCGGTCGGCGATGTCAGAGGAGGTCATCTCATAGACGGTGTTGGGCTGGATGCGCTTGATTTCGCGTTTGGCGACGAGCTGGGTGCCGTCATACTCGAAAGCGGTGACATTGGCCATGCTGGTGAAGTCGTCGATATAGGTGATGGTGTATTCCGACTCTTTGAAGCAGGAAACGAAGGCCATGCAGCAGACTGCCAATAAGGTGAAGAGAACTTTTTTCATGATGGTTTACTTTAATGATTATTATTGATTAAACGATTATTCGCCATGGATTTTGATGAAGGAATGGACGGGCGCGATGGAGTTGATGCGCTGGTGGTCGTAGAGGTCGGGGAATTCGACAATGAAGAGGAATTCTTTGACTTTGACCCTGTACTCCTTGCCGTCGAGGCGGATGACCTCGTTGTTGAGGGCATCGGCGATGCCGCAGGCGGTGCCGCCGGTGGCTAGGATGTCGTCGAAGAAGGTGAGGTAGAAGGTGTCGCCTTCGGGTTTGCCGGCAGCGATGTCGGAGAGACGGTAGAAGACATGGTCGGAGCCATATTCTTTTTCGATGGCTACGCCGTGGAGGTCGCCCTCGCTATAGGGGAGCTTGCCTTTCTTGCGGATGGGGACTACGTTCTGCACGAGCCGCGACTGGGTGAGAAGGGGTGCGGCGAAGATGAAGCCACGGGCCTCGACGGTGACGACGTTGGGGCAGTGGGTGTGCACGTCGATATCGGCAACCAGCTGGCTGAAGGCCTCTTTGTTGGAGAGGAAGGGGAGGATGTCGATAAAGTCGATGCCGGGCTTGGGGAAGTCGGGATAATGATTGATGATGTCTTGGTAATTCATGAGGGGTTGTTTTTTGTGGGGGGGGGGATAGATTTGATAGAGGAGATAGAATTGATAGAAATTATATAATTATAGGGCCCAGAGGAGGAGGCCGGAGCAGATGATGATGCCGGTGATGAGGAGGTCGATGAGACAGAAGCCCATGATGTCCTTGGCGTCGAGTTTGGCCAAGGCGAGGGCAGGGATGGCCCAGAAGGGCTGTATGAGGTTGGTCCAAGCGTCGCCCCAGGCGATGGCGATGCCAGTAAGGCCGGGGTCGACGCCGAGGTCGGCACCGGCGGCAAACATGATGGGCGCCTGGATGGCCCAATGGCCGCCGCCCGAGGGGACGAACATGTTGAGCACCGCGGCGCAGAGGAAGGTGAGCAGCGGATAGGTGACGGGGGTGGAGATGTCGATGCAGGCGTTGGCGATGACGGTGCCGAAGCAGATGCCGCTGGCCCCCACGCCGGTGATGATGCCCATGATGCCGGCATAGAAGGGGAACTGGAGGATGATGCCCGCAGCACCGGTGGCCGCCTTGGTGAAGGCACGGACGTAGGCCAGGGGGGTGCCGTGGAGCAGGACGCCCAGGAAGAGGAAGAGCATGATGACGCTGCCGAGGTCGAAGGTGCCGCCACGGAAACCCAGATGGACGACGAGGTAGGCGAAGCCCATCAGTGCCACCACCCATGAGAGGAGGCGCGAGTTCTCCATGCGCTGGGCGGGTGTCTGACTGCCCGACTGTTTGATTGCTTGACTGTTTGAGTGGTCATCTTCGGCGAGGAGGGCGGGGTCGACGGTGACGATGTCGCGCTTGGGGTGCATCAGGGCGTTGGTGATGACGATGGCGACAATGACCACCGCCACGATGATGAGGTTGGCGGGGTGGAGGATGGTGTGAGAGACCGGCACGGGGTCGGTGAGGATGCCGTTGGTGGCCTTGGTGAGTGCCTCGCCAGGGGTGGCCATGGTGAGGGGGATGGAGCCGGAGAGACCCGCATGCCACACCACGAAGCCGCTATAGGCGGAGGCGATGAGGAGGCGGTAGTCGACCCCTTGCAGTTTGCGGGCAATCTCCTTGGCGAAGATGACACCGACGATGAGGCCGAAGCCCCAGTTGAGCCAGCAGGCGACGGCCGAGACGGCGGTCACGAGGGCGATGGCTGCGGCAGGGGTCTTAGGGATAGCGGCCAGTGAGGCGATGCCCTTCTTCACGATGGGGGCGGAAGCCAGGGTGGATCCGCAGACAAGCACCAAGGCCATCTGCATGGCAAAGGCCAGTAGGTTCCACACTCCCCCACCCCAGTGTTCGACCACCTCGACAGGGGTCTGATGGCAGATGGGCATGGCGAGACAGGCCGCCACGAGGGTGAGGATGATGGCGAAGATAAAGGGCTCGGGCAGCCACCGCTGCACCAGTTTTACGCAGAACTTAATCAAGGGGGCCAGGTTTGATTGAGGGGATAGACTTGATAGACTTTATTTGAGCAGGGTGAGTATCTTATTGTAGAAGTCGGTATTCTGCATGATGCCGGTGAACTGTTCGGCGCCAGGGCCGTAGGCGAAGACAGGCACCATTACGCCGGTGTGGTTGCCAGTGCTCCACGAGGTGTTGCTGACTCCCTGCTGGACACTGCCGTCCTTGAGGGTGAGGCCGCCGGTTTCGTGGTCGGCGGTGACGATGACGAGGGTTTTGCCGTCGCGCTCGGCAAAGTCGAGCACAGCATGGAGCATATCCTCGAAGTCGGCCATCTCTGAGGCCAGGTAGGCACTGTCGTTGTTGTGGCATGCCCAGTCAATCTGCGACCCTTCGACCATGAGGGTGAAGCCGTTGTCGTAGAAGTTGAGGGCTTCGATGGCCTTGAGGGTGCCGAGAGTGAGCATACGGCCACGCTTGGTGGCTGCGGGGGCATCCTTGCCCGAGAGGAGGGCGCAGATTTTGTGACCTTTGATGCGCATGAGGTCCTGGACGGTATAGGCCATCTCATAGCCGCGGGCCATGAGGGTGTCGATGGGGGCCTTGCCGTCCTTGCGGTTGGCGGTTTGGAAGCTCCAAGCGTCGTTGCCAATCATCACCTCGAAGGGGCAGAGGGCCATCTGCATGCTGATGGAGTCGAAGAGCTTGCGGTAGGTGACGTGGGCGTAGGTGGAGGCAGGGGTGGCGTCGAGGACGCTGCTGGTGACCACGAAGCCGGCAGCCTTGCCGAAGAGATGCTTGGCAGTGATGAGGAAGGAGGGGTAGTCGGTGCCGTCGGGACCTTTGGCAATATGGTAGTTGTCGATTTTATGGCCTGTCATGAGGGCTGAGCCGCCAGCACCGGAGTCGGTGGTGTACTTGTTGTGGGAGTTGGTGCGGGAGAAGCCGGTGTAGGGGAAACGGAGGAAGGCACTGTTGTCGCCTTTCTGAGCGATGATGGAGGTGTAGACCTGCGCCGTGCCCATGCCGTCACCGACGATGAAGATGACGTTGCGGGGCCGCTCGGGGGTGGCTTGCTGAGAGGATGACTGACGTTGTCCCACGGCCAGCAGCGGCAGGAGGGACAGGATGAGGAGGATGGTTTTCTTCATGTGTTAGTTGTTATGTTCTAATTTTTGTTCGTTCTGATAGGCGTCGGCCTTGTTGGTGAGGCTCTTGTGGTCGCCGGGGAGGATGACGGCGGCGAGGATGCCCACGATGGCTGCCACGGCGAGGCCGGAGATGGCTATGCTGCCAAAGTGTAGGGCGCTCCCTTCGCAGCCATAGCTGATGCCGATGGCGAGGGTGATGGTGAGCGCGGTGATGATGAGGTTGCGGCTGTCGGTGAGGTCGACTTGGTTCTCCACCAAGCTGCGGACACCCACGGAGGAAATCATACCATAAAGGATGAGCGACACGCCGCCGATGGTGGCGGTGGGCATGGCGTAGATGAGTGCTGCAAACTTGGGCGAGAAGCTGAAGAGGACGGCGACAACGGCGGCGATGCGGATGACGCGGGGGTCGAAGACGCGTGTGAGGTTGAGCACACCGGTGTTCTCGCCGTAGGTGGTGTTGGCAGGGGCTCCGAAGAGCGAGGCAAGGATGGTGGCAGCACCATCGCCGCAGAGGGTGCGGTGGAGGCCGGGGTCTTCGAGATAGTTGCGGTTGCAGGTGGAGCTGATGGCGCACATGTCGCCGATGTGCTCAATCATGGTGGCCAAGGCGATGGGCATAACGGCAAGGATGGCGGTGAGGAGGAAGCTCCAGTTGCCTTCTTGGAAGGCATAGAGGCCTGTGTTGTGCCACTGGAAGGGCAGACCTACCCAGGCGGCATCGTGGAGTGCCTGCACCTTGTCGGCCTCGAGCTGGCCAAAGATGGCGGCGACGGCATAGGAAGTGACCACGCCGAGGAGGATGGGCAGTATCTTGACCATGCCTTTGCCCCAGATGTTGCAGACGATGACCACCAGGATGGCGATGAGGGCAATCCACCAGTTGGTGAGGATGCTTTTGACGGCGGTGCCAGCGAGGATAAGGCCGATGCTGATGACGATGGGACCCGTCACCACCGGCGGAAAGAGGCGCATGACCTTATGGATGCCAAAGGCCTTGAAGGCGGCAGCAAGCACAAAATAGAGCAGACCGGCGGCAGCCACGCCGATGCAGGCGTAGGGGAGTGCCTGCTCTTGTGTCATGCCATATTCGGCACCCATGGCCACGACGGTGGCGTAGCCGCCGAGGAAGGCGAAACTGGAGCCGAGGAAGGCGGGCACCTTCATCTTGGTGAGCCAGTGGAAGAGGAGGGTGCCAAGACCGGCGAAGAGGAGGGTCGCCGAGACCGAGAGGCCAGTGATGGTGGGCACCAAGATGGTGGCGCCGAACATTGCGAACATGTGCTGGAAGCCCAATACGAGCATCCTGCCTTTGCCAAGCTGTCTTGCATCGTAGACAGCTTCATTTGTAACATTATTTGCCATGATATTTGTTTTAAAGGTTTAAAGGGTCAAGAGAGGGGTTGAGGGTAGGTTATTTTGTGCCGAAGATGCGGTCGCCGGCATCGCCGAGGCCTGGAAGGATGTAGCAGTTCTCGTTGAGGCCGTCGTCAAGAGAGGCGGTGAAGATGTCGACTTCGGGGTGCTCCATCTGCACACGTTTCACCCCTTCAGGTGCGGCGACGAGGCACATCATGCGGATGTTGCTATAACCATCCTCCTTGAGACGGCGGATGGCATCGCAGGCACTGCCGCCGGTGGCGAGCATGGGGTCGGTGAGGATGACCAGACGGTCTTTGCCCTCGGGCATCTTGTAGTAGTAGAACACGGGTTCGTGGGTTTTCTCATCGCGATACATGCCGATGTGCCCAACCTTGGCGGCCGGGATGAGGGTGAGGAGGCCTTCGACCATGCCCAAGCCGGCACGGAGGATGGGCACCACGACCACCTTCTTGCCAGCCAGCTCGTGGGCTATCATCTTCTGCATGGGGGTCTCAATCTCAACATTCCGCAGAGGGAAGTCGCGCGAAATCTCGTAGCCCATAAGCATACCGATTTCTTTCAACAGTTCGCGGAATTCGCGGGTGCCTGTTTCTTTCTTACGCATGATGGTGAGCTTGTGCTGCACCATAGGATGATTGATAATATGTAAAGCCATAATATTGGATTTTAATCTATTGCAAAGAACTTATTAATATATCATTTACCAAAAGGACTTTGCAAAAATACATTAAATCCAGCTCATATCCAAATTTTTAACATTTGAGTTTTCAACATGATGTTTATTACTTCGCGACAGCGAACAAAAAAAGATGCCCACAAAAATGGACATCCTTTCGTTTTCTTCAGCGTTACAGATATTCATATGGAGGGAATATCCGTTGAACGATTAATTGTAAGTGTAGGTGGTCTCGTCAGTGCGACCATCAACGCCACGGCTACGGGCAGGACCACTACCGCCACCACCATAGACAATTCCAGAGCTGCCTCCGATATTAGTGACAGTAGAGCCGGCGAAACCTTTTTACACACGAGCCTCAAAAGACTCGACACAAGGTGCAAGATACATTCTTTTCTGCATGATGATAATGTGTTTTGATTAATAAAAAAGATAAACTATTGGTTAAACAAACCTTTTGGCACAATACGAGTATAGGCATTGGAACGAGCAATGGAAATGCCCATTCCTGCCCTTGGACTATCGCCCAACAGCCTTTGAAAAATGTCACAAAATACGGAGAAATGGGAAACTACCTCACTCTTGCAGCGCAATAATTGCGACAGGAGGAGTGGGGGGGGGTATTGATAATCAATACGTTATATGCATAACAAATTCCCATATACTTCAAAATTGCTACTGCAAAGATACAAACTTTTCCTGACAAAGAAACACTTTCTGAGAAAAACAGCAAAAAAACAAAGCCGCTGTGAGACAGAATAAGCAAAGAGGTTAAGGCATTGCTATACTACCTCTACCACGTAGCGGTCTATATTGCGAGTCGTAGCGGAGAAGTTTAAGCCTATGAGAATCAAGTCTCTCCCACAATCTGCACGGTAGGGTTGGTCGTACTGTTTGTCTTTGATTTGCTGTAGAGCCTCTTCGGCAGTACCGTTCAATTTGAACTCCATGACATATGTATGCTTAACGGTCTGGAGAACCATATCTATCCTACCCTGGCTAGTATGGTACTCTGCTTTCACATAGAAACCCGCCAAACGGGAGATAATGTACAGCACGTTTTGGTAATGGTTCTCAGTGTTTTTTACCAGTTCGTAAGGGGTGTCCGCAAAGAAGGATTTCAGCCGATTCAGGAACGCATCCACTTCGCCCGATTCCACATCTCTTACAAACTGACTCACCGCAAAGGATGACTGGGTTCTGTCTATGCCCGAATAGAATGGTACCAGAAACTTCATAAAGCCCTGTTCCACTTCCTTGTTTGGAAATCCTAGCGTATAGAGCTTGAATTCTGGGTCGTAGCCTTTTATGGTTAAGTATCCGCTCTGATAGATTACCGGAAGGGGGTTGCTGCTGTCAGCATCTACACAGTTTAGCACATCTGCATCGGTGACACTGTTCGCCATCTGCTCCAAGTTGTAGTCATGCGCCCGGAGAAGTGTAACCAAATAGGTTGGCGTACCCGTCTCGAACCAATAGTCACCGAACTCCCTTTTGGCAAAAGTGATAAGCAGACTGAACGGGTTATATAAGCCTGGCACAGAAGGGAGGAAATGGTAGCCATCATAGTTATCGCGCAAACGGCCAACACACTCATCACGACTTAAACCGCATGACTCTGCCAAAAGAGCGATGTGGTCAGAAAAATACTGCAACATTTCCTGTTCATTAATGCCACAGATGTCATAGTACTTATCCCACATAGAGATGTCGTTGAGGCTGTTCAAGTCACTAAACACGCTCACCTTACCAAACTTGGTCACACCCGTCAGCATAGCAAACTTGATATGCTCGTCCATCGACTTCAATGCGCCATAGAAACTTTTCAGCATAGCTCGGTACTCAGCCTGTAGCTCTGGGTTGCCTATAGCCTGCAACATGGGTTTATCATACTCATCCACCAATATCACAGTCCGCTGTCCAGTAAGTTCATGGGCACGTTGAATGACACCCTGAAACCTACGGCCCAAGCCCACCTCTGCCTCTTCACGACCATAAAGAGACTCCCATTTAGTCAGCATCTCATTCAACACGTTGGTAAGAGACTCGGGAGAATCATACTTTTCGGTATTTAGGTCAAGGAACAGAACCGGATGTTTTTTCCACTCATGCTCTTGAGTGCCGATGTATAGACCATCAAACAATTCACGCTTACCTTCATAGTAACACCTAATAGTTGAGATGAGTAACGACTTGCCAAAACGGCGAGGCCGCGAGAGGAAGTAATACCGTCCAGTGTTGATAAGTTCATATATTTGGCGCGTCTTATCAACATAGAGATAGCCATCATTACGAAGACTCTCAAAGCCTTGTATGCCGATAGGAAGTTTTTGCGGTGAACGGTTCATGACAATCATGTTTAATACTTAGATTAACGCATATCTGCTTCTTTTATTATAAGCGAATAAAAATTCTCACCATGACACACACCGCCTGCCAATCATCATTCTCCGACCATCAACGGCAAAAGATTCTTCTCAAAGAGGTCGCGGCGGATGATGCGGTAGTGAGGGGCATAGGACTCGTTGAAATGGCGGCTGTGGTGCACCATCACCTCGCCACGGTCGAGCCAAGAACGCAGATTGGCAGCATCAGCGTCGAAGTTCTTGGGACGCGGAGTGAGGGTGTCGAGCGTCTTCTGCAACCTATCCCACTGTCCTTTCCAGTCGTAGAGGGGCATCTTCTGCCTGACATCGGCACTCTGCATCAGCAGTCGCACGAAGAGGTCGAGCGGCACGCGGCCGTCTTTGAGAACCCGCAGGTTGACCCGCACAAAGTTGCCTTCGACGCCGGTGGGCTCGTAGTCGGGGAAACGAAGGTCGGAGACATCGGTCTGCCCCATCTCGTCGACGATGTATCGGGCGCAGGTGGCGGAGTCCTTGATAATATGGCCGGGGCCGTAGACATCTTGGAAACAAGACTTGTAGACATCTTGCAGATGTGCCTCGGGGTATTTCTTCATATAGGCGCCCAGCACCTCGGCGGCACGGTTGGGCACGGCATATTCACCGCGGTCAATCTTGCGCAATATCTTCTTGGCATTATCGCTGGGGGTGTCCTTGAAGTAAGTGACAATCCTTCCTTTCTGGTCACACCAGCTATTTTCAAACTCGGCAAGGGTATTCTTGAACTCCCCCTCGTCAAACTCCCGATGAAGGCGGCTAGCATCCATAACAGCATGAAAAAACAGCTTCCATCTTTGACCATAATACTGCCCCAGTAGACCGCCCCACATCCTGTTGGCATAATCGTTCAATACGGGTCCTCCCCATATAGTCAGCAGCGTACGAGCCTGTTTTTCATAATAATGTTTCTCTTCACGGGTATCACCCCAGTTGGTGGCATCCTGCCGCCAAGTCCAAAACGAAAGAGGCTCCAGCCTAGATAGAAGCCAGTCCGCCTCAATAATCATGTCGATAGCCAGTGTGCTGTCGCGTTGCATACGTTCTATATTCCCGGCACGATAGGCATCGCTGAAATCGTCGCGTACCTCCATAAAATGGTTTCCGAGCCACTGAGACAATAGGTTTACCACATCATAATGATAACTTGCACGGGGTGAAGGGTGTTTGAGCAGCAGTCTTATCGACTTCAACAATTGATTGTTGTCGTAGGAATAATATGGCTTGGTGTAGTAGGTACCGTGACCTGAGAGCGAGGGACGTGCCACCATCTGGGTGCCAAGGCCGTAGAACGACCAGTCCTTGTAGACCGAATCGATGAGGAGCTGCCATGCGGCGCGGCAGTCCTCGTTGGCTTCGCCATAGCGGAGGTCGGCCCAACGCTGGGTGAACTCCCCTACCCTTTGGCCTTGTGGTGCGAGGTTCCAGGGGTGTTCCAACAAGAACTCGAATATCTGAGGGCTGTTGTCGAAGCTCTCCAGCGTGGAGCCGATGCCCATCATATTGCCTTGCTGCTCCTCGAAGGCATGCGACAGCTTGCAGTCAAGCTCATGCAGATTGCCCACGAGCATCGTGTTGCCGCCGAAGTTGCCGAGATAGCACCAGATATAGGGCTGACCGAAGAAGCCGTCCGTCTCGCGCCACACCTCGGTCTTCTCGCAGAAATAGTCGAGCAGAATCATTTTCCCCTGTGGCACGGCGGTAAGGTAGGCCTTAAGCCTTTCGGGGGTCCACTGCCGACGCTTGTAGTAGAACACCCAGCTCATCTGCAGCCACTGCGCGGCGGGGTCGACCTGCTGGAGGGAGGCGTAGATGTTGCTCGACACCCCTGCCAAATAGTCAGGCTCCCAACTGGGCGGATCCATCTCATTGAAAGGGTCAACGCCGTAGATGTGGTCGGTGCCATAGAGGGCGGTCTGCTTCTCAAGATATTTGCGCTGGATGACGGCGAAAAGGCTGTCGGTGGAGTTCATGAAATAAGTGGGCTCGAAACCGCACCAGCTGCTAAGCTGCTTAATGTCGGCCTGAGGGTTGCGCTCGGCAATCTGTCGCGGCACATGCCCGGCAAAGGCTGGCAGCACGGGGGTCATGTTCAGCTCACGCTCACGTGCCAGTATCTTCTTCTGCAATTCCTTCTGCCCATCTATCCACCCCTGCGGCAGTGGGCCGCCGAAGCCGTCGAGGTTGGCCATGCGGTGCCACGGCAGGTGCGCCGGGCCACTGAAGTAGGCGCGTATCTCCTCGTCCGTCATCCCCATCTCGCGCCACACCTCCTGCCACACGGCCTCCTGTCCCGTGAGGGCCAGCGGCATGTTCACTCCGTTGAGTGCCATCCAGTCGATGAAACACTCCCACTCCTTCCACTGCCACCACACCATGGTATAGCCGTAGGTGCAATAGTTGAGGAAGAAACGGACAGGCACCTCACATTTGCGCACTATCGGCTCATCCACTTTGGGCAGCCTTTTGGGCAGCTCCACAGGCTGGCTGGCATACCACGACACATGTGTCTTGGCATATTCCTTGAGGTAGTAGTTCAGCCCCATAGCCATGGAGTTGTCGTTGTTGCCGCCTATGCGCACCCTGTCGCCATGCTGCTCAAGGGTGAACAAGTCGGCGTCGGAAGTGCGCAGGACGAACTCGAACTGGTCGGCTTGCTTGCCCAAGATACGGGCTGCCAGCTGGCGTGCCGCATCTTGTGCGGAGGTGACAATAAAGGCTAAAAGGTAAAAACTAAAAAGTAAAAAGTACGATACCTTTTTCATGATGCGATAGTTTTTTTCACCACTAGAATACTTATTTCATAAAGTGCATAGATGGGCAGTGCCACCATCGAGAGGGTCATGGCATCGCCCGAAGGGGTGATGACCGCCGCGATGATAAGGATGGCCACGACGGCATGTTTCCTGTATTTGCGCATGAAATCGGGCTTCAGCACCCCTATCTTGGCCAGGAGCCAGCAGAGCACCGGCAGCTCGAACACCACACCCATCAAGAAGCAGAGCATCAGCAGGACGCTTATATACGAAGAGAGGGCTATCTGGTTGGGCACATCGGTGCTCACCTGATAGGTACCCAAGAAGCGGAAAGTGAGCGGGAAGATGAGGAAATAGTTGAGTGCCACACCTAGGAGGAACATCACATAGCCGCTTCCGACGGCGCGAATGGCATAACGGCGTTCATGAGCATACAGGCCGGGGGCAACAAAATGGAACAGGAGGTAGAGCAGATAGGGCGACACGATGAGGAGACCCATCCAAAGGGCTACCTTCATGTGAACCATAAACTGCTGAGCCAATTCGGGGTTAAAGAGGTCGATGTGAAAATCGTTGGCCACGCCGGTAAGGCGTGAGAAAAGGCGGTAGGTGACAAAATCGGACGTGCTGGGAGCCATTACCAAGGCAAAAAGCCAGTCCTTGCAACAGAAGGCCGCCACGGCACAGAGTGCCACAGCTACCACGGCCTTCAGCAGACACCCCCTGAGTTCCTCCAGATGCTCCCAGAAATCCATAGATTACAGCTCCTATAGTTTCTATAGCTCCTGTAGGGACTATAGAAACTATAGTCTTTTGGGTCTATTTTTCCCCTTCTTTTTTCTCTTCTTTCTCGTCCAAGCCGTTCATCCCATCTTTGAAGCTTTTCACCCCTTTGCCCATGCCGCGCATAAGCTCGGGAATCTTCTTGCCGCCGAAAAGGAGCAGCACCACCAACACGATGACGACAATCTCGGTCGTCCCAATAAACAGTATATTCATAGCAAGAACAGTATCATGTTATTACACTTTTTCAATCATCGCCAGACGAGCGGGGATGTTAATCCGCTGGGGGCATTCGTGCAAACACCTGCCGCAACCGATGCAGTGGTCGGCCTGACGGTCACGCTCGATGGCATGGTCGTAATTTTTCAAATATTCGCGGCGAGCCTTGCGGTAGGCTCGACGTTCGGCGGAGGTGGCATTGTCGTCGGGCTCGGTGAGCAGCAAACCTTCGTTGACCATCTTGTTGTAGTGGGCGAAGATGCCGGGGATGTCGATGCCGTAGGGGCAGGGCATGCAGTACTGACAGCCGGTGCAAGGCACAAGCGGGTACTCCACATAGCGGTCGGCGATGGAAGCCAGAAGTTTCTCCTCGTCAGGGGTGAGGGGCTTGTGGGGCGACATGGTGCGGAGGTTGTCCTGCAGATGCTCCATAAAGGTCATGCCGCTCAAGACGGTGAGGATGCGCGGCTGGTTGCCGGCAAAACGGAAGGCCCAGGAGGCCACGCTCTGCTCAGGCGCACGGCGTTTGAACTCCTCGACGGCAAAGTCGGGCAGGTTGGCCAACTGGCCGCCCAGCAGGGGCTCCATCACGAAGATGGGGATGTCGCGCTTGACCAACTCGCCATAGAGGTATTCGGAATTGGCATCGCCGCCACCCGCTTCCTCTGCCAAGTCGGCGGCATGCTGCCAGTTAATATAGTTGTGCTGAATCAGCACGTGGTCCCAATGCACCTGCTCATGCATCGACAGGGCATGGTCAAACACCTTCACATCGCCATGATAGGAGAAGCCGAGGTTGCGGATGCGCCCTTTGGCACGCTGCTCCATGAGGAACTCTATCATCCCGGTGTCGACAAAACGGCGGTTGAAAGCCTCCATGGGTTCCACCGGGTTGCCGTCCTGGTCACGACCGGGGAGACCCACACAATGGAGCATATAGAAATCGAGATAATCCACCTGCAGCCGTTCCAACGACTGCTCGAACATCTCCACACTACCCTTGTAGTTCCAAAGGGAGGGATTCTGGTTGGAGAGCTTGGTGCTTACGAGGTACTCGTCTCTCTTGTGGCGGCTCAGGGCCTTGCCCAATGCAATCTCCGACCGTGCCTTGCAGTAGCGGGGGGCGGTGTCGAAGAGGTTCAAGCCATGGGCTATGGCGTAGTCGGTCATTTCGTTGATGCGGTCTTGGTCAAGGTCGCTGTCGGAATGGTTGGCGTCCTTGCCTTCCTCCACAGAGGGGAGGCGCATAAAGCCAAACCCCAGAAGCGACACCTTCTCGCCATGAGTGCCCTGCCGATAAGTCATCTTGTCAGTCGGCACTTCGCCCAATGCAAAGCCTTCCGCACTTGTAGCATTGGGGTTCTTACATCCCGCAGCCATCGCCGCAGTGGCCAGGGCACCTGCGCCCAAACTCTTTAAGAAATCTCGTCTATCCATATACAACGTTATTATTTTATCACTATCAGTGTGGCCGGGCGAGCATCGCGATATTCAATCTTGAAACCCGACAATTGGCTCATCATATCGTCCATAGAACTCATTCCAAGCTTTTCAGCCAGCGGGTTTGATCTTAGGAGACAATAATCATGCGGTACTATCGTTGAATCGTTCACCTCTTCATATTCCGTAATCAACATATTCCCCTTCATACCAAAACTGCTCGACATAATACGATCCGCTGCCTTAGCATAATCGTCACAACCCTCTTCAAACAGCACCTCACGCCCGTCGGGATACACCAGCCAAACCTCTTTCAGCATCACCTCGGTGGTGTCGAACACCAGCGGCTCGTCGCCGTATTTCTCGGCTAAAACAAGATAGTCTTTCAGCAGCTTGACGTAGTCGGGTGCACCAGGCGCAGCAATGTTGGACACCTTGAACACTACGCGTTCTTCCAAACTCTCGCCTTTGGATTCCCAGTCAAGATAGTAGGTATGGGGTTCCTTAATCACTTGTGATGTCAAATAAGAAGCAATCTGCGCTGGCTCACCCACCATGTAGAACTCCGTGGTGGTGGAATCCAAATTCCACAACTGGTCAGCTCCATCAATTAGCGCGGTGTTGTCGGCAAAGGGTCGCAGCGGCTCCATGGAGAGGTTGTAGACGAGAGAGGGGTTTCCGCCGCCCTGCTGGGTGTAACAATCCAGCTTTGACGGGCTGCCGAGGAACAGCAGCGGGATGAGGATGGCCAACGAGTTGTTCAGCACATGCAGCAGAGCCGACAGCCAGATGCTGAAATTAATAGTCAGCCAGCACAGCACCAATGCCATGCCGAAGATGTCGACCAAACCCAGCACCATGCCCAGCGAGAAATCGCCGAAACCCGACACATGGCACAGCGCAAAACAAACCGACGAAAGGATGGCATTAATCCACACTTGCAAGAAGCGGTCGGCCACAGCGAGCCACACAAACAAGATGGCACCCACAAACAACAGCCCCCACAAGCCCATCTCACTGGTGGCGAAGAGCGTCATGAGCACCAGGCACACGATGGTCGTCCATTTCTTGCCCACGCCCCAGAGACGGAAAGCAAACTCTTCAAATATGGGCTGTATCAGGCACAACAGCAACAAAGTCATGACAGGGACACTATGGAACATCCACTTGCCCATATCCATCAAGGTACTTTGCCCAGGCAGTTTGTTGCCCGTCCATTCCATTACAGCTGTCACCAACATGGAGCCCAGCCACAAAACCAGGCCTACCCATAGCATCGGTAGAAACCGCTTGTCGTATCTTTTTGTTCTCATAACGGTACTGATAAATGTTACAATAATTTGATTTTGCAAAGATACGCATTTATTTTTAATCAGTGAATAAAAATATAGCGATTAGTAAAAAAATGACCGGTACACCAACTCTCTTGCCAGTGCAATGCCAAAGTGGCGACGCACGGAAGACAGTCGGAAAGACAACGGGCCGCCAACCCCTCTAATTCGCACAGAAATATGTACAAGTCAATATTTTACATTACTACTTATTTCTATTTTCAGTCGATTTTCTTTCGATACAATTTAGGTATGACAAACGACGTAGAGAGGAAAACAAAAGGTTGAAGTGGCAAAAACATGGGGAAACGGTCGCAGCGGGGTGAAGGCAGAAAGAAAAGAGGGCCGCACGGGTATGCAGTCCTCTGTATAGCAATGGGTCTGAAGCCGGATTAGCGTTGCTCGACTTCGGCTTTGATTTCTTTCTTTTTGCTGTGTTTGGTCCAAAGGCCGTAGACCTCGCTGACGTTGCCGGCGGTGGTGAAGGCGGGGAGGTCGTTGTCCTTGATGAAGGCCAGGAGCTTGCTGAACTCGTCCTTGGTGAGCAACACTTCGAGCTCGATAGAGCGTTCGTTGCTGTAGCCGCCAATCACCTCGTAGAGGGTGCAGCCGCGGTGCAGCTCGTCGATGATATAGCGGCGGATGCGGTCATATTCCTTCGAGACGATGCAGACGCGTTTGCGGTTGTTGAGCGAGGCGGTGAAGTAGTCGACCACCAGACCGTTGATCCAGGTGCCGATGAGGCCGATGACTACCATGCGGAAGTCGTTGATGAAGAATGCGGTGCAGCAGATGACGGCACCGGCTATGGAGACCGAGGTGCCGATGTCGAAATGGAGGTATTTATTGACTATCTTGGCAAGGATGTCCAATCCGCCGGTGGAGGCGTTGATGCTGAACATAAGGGCTTGAGAAGCACTCAGCAACAGAACGAAGCAGCAGAGGTCGAGCCAGGGGTCGCCCATGACGGACATAGAGCCAGTGGTGAGGTTCTCGTGCGCGATGTTCTGCCAGGGGAGGATGGCGTCCCACACGTCGGTGAGGGGACCCAAAATCATAGCGGTGTAGACCGTCTTGGCTCCGAACTCATGCCCAATCAGAATCCATGCCAAGATGAGCAGTATGGCATTGATGGCCATGATGATGACCGAGAGGCCGATGTTGATGCCGGCAGCCATGAAGATGTTGTTGAGCACGATGGAGAGACCTGAGATGGTGCCGATGATGAGCTTGCTGGGCACCAAAAAGTAGTAGACGGCGGCGGCGGTGACGAACATGCCGAGGGTCATAATGACCAGTTCCTTCCAAAATTTGACGGTTTTGAGGATACTCAGTGTATCGATAATATTATTCATTTTACTGTATTTTATGCAGTTGTAAGAATTGAGTTATTTTGTTTCAGACTGCAAAGATACACTTTTTCTCACACACTTGCATGAACTTCTCGCCCTTCGACGTAAATTGCCGAGAAAGGACGCACAGGGCAATAGTATTCGCAGGCTCCGCAACCGATACAGCGCTGCTCGTTGACAGTGATGCGGCTATGACCGGTGCTTTCGTCACTTACGATGCTGATGGCAGCGGCAGGACAATGGCGCGAACAGGCGTTGCAGGTGACACCTTGGCCCAGCAAACAATTGCTGGTGACGGTGACGGCATGTCCGATGCTGATACTGCTCTTGTCGGCGGCATCGATGGGCTTGATGGCTCCGGTGGGGCACACCTGACTACAGCGGGTGCAGTCGGGGGCACAGAAACCCTTGTCGAATGCCATTTCGGGCTGCAGGAGTGTCTTCAAGTCTTTAGAAGGACGGAGCACCTTGTGGGGGCATTCGCTCACACAGAGCTGGCAGCCAGTGCAGTGGCTGGAGAAATTCTTCAGGCTTTTGGCACCGAAAGGTTTCAGCGGCACTTTGCGGTCGGGCAGCTGCTTGTCTTCCAATACGGCGAGGCCGCCGTCGACTTTCTTTTCTTGTGCTTCCAATGCCATTGCGGCACCCACGGCGGCGGTAGTGAGGACGAACTTGCGGCGCGAGGTGTCGACCGCCTCGTCGGACGACGGGGTCTTGGCGGAGGATTTTGCCCTCGTATAGGAGATGGCACCCTGATGGCAGTTGTTCAGGCAATCCATGCATGCCACACAGCGGGAGTAGTCGATGGTGTGGGTTTGGGGATTGATGCACATGGCCTTGCAGTTACGGGCACAGAGGGTGCAGCCGTTGCACTTGGAGGTGTCGATGACCGGCTTGAAGAGCGCGAACTTGGAGAAGAAGCCCAGCACCGAGCCCACCGGGCAGAAGGTGTTGCACCACAGGCGGCCCCAGCGGAAGGATAGGAAGCCGATGACGACGAAGGTGACGATGGCCACGATGGCGGTGACGTTGAAACCCGACCAGTGGAAGATGGTATTGGCGATGCGGCCAAAGGCGCTGTAGGGGGCAATCAGCAGGGCTACTCCGTTGAGGCCAAAGAGCATAAGCAGCACAAAAGCTACAAGGAATATGATACGGAGCACGGTGTTGCCTTTCTTATACTGGAAGCGGTTCTTCTTGGCCTTGCCTCCCAGCCAGCTGAAACAGTCCTGCATCACGCCCAAGGGGCAGACGATGGAGCAGTAGAAACGGCCAAAGATGAGGGCCACGAGGCTAATGCCCACGAAAACTACGAAGTTGAGAGCCAGCACAGCAGGCAGGAACTGCATTTTGGCCATCCAGCCAAAATAGGGGGTGAAAAGCCCGCCGCAGCCGGCAAACAAAAGGATGAGGCCCACAAAGAAGAGCGTGGCCAGGATGATGCGTATTTTCTTCATCATGTTTGTGCGGTTATTATATTTGACTTTGCAAAAGTACGAAAAAAAAACGACATAGCAGAAAAAAACTTTCAGAGGCTACCGCAGCTTGTTGCGGAGGAAATGCCCTTTGACGTAGAGCCAGAAGCCTAGGAAGCCTAGGAGGTTGACAATCCACGCTGTCCAGAAGGCTGTGGAGTAGCCGTAATGCTCGGAGATGATGCCGCCCAACAGGATGCCCATACCTACCCCCACATCCCACGCCACAAGGATGGAGCTGTTGGCAGTGCCGCGCTGGTTGTGTTCGGCCAAGTTGACGAACATGTTCTGATAGGCAGGATACATGTGGCCGTTGCCCAAGCCGATAATGAGGGCGGCGCCATAATAGCCGACGGCGTTGGGCAGGGCGGCGAAGAGGAGGTAGCCGCAGAGCGACACGCAGACGCCCAAGGAGGCATTGTAGGCGATGCGTCCCTGCCGCAGGGCTTTGTTGCCCTGTAGGCGTGAAAGGATAAGGCCTAAGGAGAGGAGGAGGAAGAAGGTGCCCGAGCCGCCCTCGATGCCGAGCCGCTCCTTGCCATAGATGGCCACATAGGTGGACATGACGCCATAGGAGAAGGCAAAGCACACCATGGTGAGTGCTTCGCTCCACCCCTTAACGAGGAAGAAGCGGTCGAGTGAGACCTTCTGTTTGTCCTTCACCAGCTCGCGGGGGTTGGTCTTGACGGTGGCATCAATCAGCAATCCGAGGGTTGCCACTATCATGGCCAGCCAGAAGATGATGTCGAAATTATGTGTGGTGGTATATATCCAGATGGCCACGGAGGGGCTGATGGCCGAGGCGAGGTTGTTGCTCAACCCATAGAGGCCTATGCCCTCGGTTCGTCGTGAGGAGGGCAGGACGTCGATGGCCACGGTGCTGTTGGCCACGGTGGTGAAGCCAAAGGGTACCCCATGGGTGGTGCGCACCACGGCAAAGAGCATCAGGGAGCCTGCTGCCACATAGCCCACGAAGAAAAGGGTGAAAAGGGTGAAGCTGACCAGCAGCACCATCTTGCGTGGGAAGCTGTCGACCACATAGCCGCTGAACAGGCGTGCCACCAACGCCATCACGGCATAGCCGAAGAGGACCATGCCTATGGTGTCCTTGTCGGCCCCGAAATGCTCGCTCAGATAAATGGGCAGCAAAGGAGTGAGCAGCATGAAGGAGAAGAATATCATGAAATTGGCCAACCACACCTTGGTGTAGTTGGCATTCCAAAGCTTGTCTTGAGTTTGCGGTATGTTGTTCATGGAGGGCAAATCAGTTAATCAGGTTGTGGAGCATAGCATAGACCGCAAGGCCCGCGACGGACTTGATGCCTGTTTTGTGGGTGATGTTTTTGCGGTGGGTGTTGACCGTGTGGATGGATATGTGCAGCTTGTCGGCTATCTCCTTGCTGCTGCATCCTTGCGCCACCAGGAGCAACACTTCGGACTCACGGTCGCTGAGCTCATAGTTTTCCTCCGCTGCTTCGCCCTCGGTCTGGCAGCATTCGCGCAGCCGTTGCGCCACATGGCTGCCCTGCTCGCGGATGTCGAGGGTCACCTTGAAGGCATCGAGCAGCTGGGGGTCGACATATTGGTAGACCAAGGCCACCACCGCCATCGAGGGGCGCGCCTGAGTGATGGAGGCCAGCTGCATGCGGGCGGGCGAAGGTAGTAGTGTGGGGTTGAGCAGCAGAATGTCAGGCTGCAAGCGTGTGAGCCTTGAGGCGAAGTCGGCTGGCACATCGCGCAGAGGAGCCAGAAGGACGAACTCGTCCTCATCCAGCAGCGCCTCGATACCCGCACGGATGATGTCCGACGGCTCTACGACGAGTATGTTAGTCTTTGGTTTCATGACTAGAGGCGTTGAGTATTTGGTTCATATAGGGTATGAGCACCTTCTCCTCAAGGATGGCATGTTTTTCCAAATCGGAGGAGAGCTGCATGATGCCGAACACCAGTTCGTTGAGTTCTTCGGTCATGCTGTCGCCCGGGATATATTTATATACAATTTGGGTCAGGTCCAGCAGCCTGTCTATCAAGTCGGAATGGTTGTCGGCAAAATGGTCGGCCTCCCCTGCCCCTTCGCTAATGTGAGAGCATACGTTGGTGCCGTCGGCTTGGCAGAGGATGGGGAACACCTGCTGTTCCTCGAAGGCGAAGTGGTCCTGCACCTCGCTTTTGTAATCGGCAAAGAACTGGTGGAGTATGGCTCCATAGCGTTCGCCCGCATGGGCTGCCACGTTGTCGAGATGGCGTTCGATATGGGGGAGCCGCTCGTTGAGATAGTAGTGATGAGAAGAAAGCAGGTAAGGAACCAGGGGTCGGAGGTCAGTGTTGGCAAAGGTGTCCTCGCCAGGGAGATAGTCTTGGAAGGTGTAGACGTTGAATATCATCAGCACGAAGTTGACGTTTAGATGATAGCGGTCGCATATTTCCTGCACGCTCTGTTCGCCAAATCCCAGATGGATGCCGAAGCGAGGCAGGACGAGGAGCAGGGTATGATTGGTGGCGATGAGGTCGGCCATCTTCATGCGGGAAGTGAAGAAATGTGGTTTCATAAGGCGTTGTTCATTAGGTGAGTTCTATTTATTTGTTTTCATTGTCGCGTTCCTTCGGGACGCAGTTCTCTGGTGTCTGGGTGTCACGGCACTGCGCCTTCGGCTTGTACCGTGTTATTAATAGTCTCGACTCTTCGAGGTGATTTATAGAAGTCCCCATTAAAACGTTATTCTTGATAATACACCCTTTTGACGCGTGGGGAGACGGAGGTGAGTATCTCGTAAGGAATGGTGCCCGCGGATTTGGATATCTGCTGCAGGAGGTCGGCATCGCCGAAGATGACCACCTCGTCGCCTTCGACACAGGGCACATCCGTCACATCCAAGAAACACATGTCCATACAGATGCTGCCTATAATGGGGGCCTGACGGCCATTCACTACCACACGCCCGTTGCCGTTGCCGAGATGGCGGTTGAGGCCGTCGGCATAGCCAATGGAGATGATGGCGATGCGCGAGGGTCGGTGGGCTATCCAGCGGCGGTTGTAGCCCACCGAGTCGCCTTCGGGTATGTCTTTGATTTGAGATATTTTGGTCTTCAGGCGGCTGACGGGTTTGAGGAAGCGCTGCACATCGGGTTCGGGTGAGATGCCGTAGAGACCGATGCCCAGGCGCACCATGTCCATCTGCGCTTCGGGGAAGCGGGTGATGCCGGAGGAGTTGAGAATGTGGCAGATGATAGGCTGAGGACTCAGTGCCGCACGCAGCTTGCCGCTCCATTGGGTGAACCGGTCGATTTGCATGTGGGTGAAGTCGTCCATCGCGGGGTCTTCGCTACAGGCAAGATGGGAGAAGATAGAGCGAATCTGTAGCGGACAATCGGCGACGCTGAATCGACGAGCCAGCAATTCGATGTCCCGGCCGTCGAATCCAAGGCGGTGCATGCCAGTGTCAAACTCCACATGCACCGGCACTTTTTCGCCCTCAACACCCATAAGGCGCACGGCTTCGGCAAAGGCGTCGAGGATGCGGAAACTGTAGATGTCGGGTTCGAGATGGTAGCGTATGATGTCGTCGAAGCTCTCCTCCTCTGGGTTCATCACCATGATAGGCACAGTGATGCCGTTGCGACGGAGGTCTACCCCCTCGTCGCAGTAGGCAACGGTAAGGTAATCGACATGACTGTACTGCAAAGCGTTGGCAACCTCTACCTTGCCGGCTCCATAAGAGGCGGCCTTGACCATGGCCATCAACTTGGTGGTGGGGCGGATGCGGGAGCGGTAGTAGTTGAGGTTGGAGATGAGGTTGTCAAGATTGACTTCCATGATGGTCTGATGGCTCTTGCGCTGAAGCACCTTGGCTATGTTTTCGAAGCGGAAACGGCGGGCACCCTTGAGCAGGATGGTGACGTTGACAAACTCGTCGAAGTCGTGTTTCTGCAGACACTCCTCGGTAGAGGTGTAGAAGGTGGCGTTAAGGCTGCTGAAGCAGGCTCGGTTGCGACAGAGGGCTTCGCCTACCCCCACAAAACGGCTGATGCCATGTTGTGCAATGAGGTCGGCGGCCTGGGCATAAAGCTCTGGCTCGTTGACACCAGACTGAAGAATATCGCTCATGATGAGGGCTTTGCTACTGTGCTGGGTCTCATGCTGGACATAGTCAAGGGCGATGGTGAGGGAGTTGATGTCGAGGCTATAGCTGTCGTTGACCAAGAGGCAGTTGTTGAGGGCCTCGTCCATTTCGAGGCGCATATTCACGGGCACCAGCTTGGCACAATGGGCGGCAATCATCTCGTCGTCGTAGCCAAGGTAGCTGAGCAGCGTGATGCAGTGCATGGCATTTTCGGTAGAAGCACGGTCGACGAAAGGTATAAAGTAAGAGGCCACCCCGCCCTCGCGGCGTACCTTCAGACGCGTGCCGTTCTCCTCCTGAATGGTTTCGAGGAGCTGGATGTCGTTGCCCTCGCCAGTGCCCCAGGTGTAGCGACGTATCTGGCGGAAGCATTCCTGCTCCAACAGAGCGGAATGGATGTCGCGGTGGTTGGTACAGTAGATGAGGACCTCGCAATGGGTGAAGAGTTGCAGTTTCTCGGCTATCTTCTGGCTGCGGGTGAGGAAATTCTCATCATGAGCCTGTCCGATGTTGGTGAAGATGCCTATCGTGGGGCTGATGATATGGCGGAGGCGGTCCATTTCCCCCACCTCGGAGATACCGGCCTCGAACACACCCACCTCGTCATTGGCCGACATTTGCCAAACCGACAGAGGCACGCCGATTTGGGAATTGTAGCTGCGCGGGGTGGCGACAACGGTACACACGTCGCTCAGCATCTGCACAATCCAGTCTTTGACGATGGTCTTGCCGTTGCTGCCGGTAATGCCCACTACGGGTATATGGAATTGGCTGCGATGCCATCCGGCCAGCTGTTGCAAGGCCAGAACCACATCTTTGACATACCAGAAGTTGGCCTGGCTGCAACGTTGGAATTGTTGTACATATTCTTCCGGCACATCATTGGGGACAACGAAGCTGCGACCGCCCCGCTCGTAGATGTCCTGAACGAAACGGCAACCTGTGTTGCGCTTGGTGGGAATAGCGAAAAAGAGCGTATGCGACACGTCGGAGACATGGCGGCTGTCGGTCAGCAGGTCCAGCACCTCGCATTGCTCGTCTACGATGTGAGGGACTGCGCCCTTGAGTGCTTGGGATATTTCTATTGGTTTCAAAGTGTGATGATTTTATAACCTATTTGACAATGAAGGCAGTCATGAGTGCCGCAATGTTCTTTAAAGAGCTGGATGAGGGCCTGGCTCTGCGCCGCATTGGCGGCTTGTACGCCAACCTCCTTCCAACGCCGTATGATTTGGTTGTCTTCGGGTGGGAGCTGCTGCAGGATGTCGACCGCCTGGTCCTTATACTGTTGCATCCCATGCTGGCTGCCATACTCGAAGAGCAAGGGTACCCAAGCGTTGATGATAATCAGATTGGCCGTGTTGAGGCTCAGACGTTTTTCTTTTCCTGGGGAGAGTTTGTCGAACTGGAAGTGGTTGTCCCAATAGGGCGAAGCTTTCACGTTGAAGAACTGCTGCAGTTGTGCGGCCTCCGGTGTTTCGAGCAGCTGGCTGAAAAGGTTGCGCGACTGGCTCAGCAGCTGTGCAAACTGGCTGATGCGCAAGGTGGGATAGCCATAAGGGCGCTGGCGGAAGAACTTCCAGAGGTAGCCTGCGATGGGGGTAAGATGAGCCCCTTGGCGCAAAGCTTCGTAGTCGGCCTGCATCTGGCGGGGGTAGTCGTCTTCGAAGCATCCATACAACATCCCGGCCTGACCAAAGAGGATGGCCTCGACCCTGGGCAGACGGTCACGCCAACGGGCCAGCAGGGTCTGGCTTGTGGACTTGGCCATCAATTCGAACGGAAAGCCGTTGACCTTGCCCCCGAAGTAGTGGGCCATAAGCCAATAGCAGCACTCCTCCCAATTGCCATGGCTTTCTTGGAGCAGACGCCGGACGGCGGTGCATTTGGCTTCCAAACGTTCTATAAGAAGGCGTTCTAAGGCATTGCCCACATATAACGCCGACACCTCACCAAGATGGTCGCTACAGGGGATGGGCCTCGGCTGTGGGGGTTCCAGCAGAGCGTAGTAGTTGGCCCAGACGGGGTCGGGAATGCTACGCGACAACTCGACAGTGAAGAGCTGGTGGCAGTTCTGAAGGGTGAGCGGGGAATCGTTCTCGAAGACCACATGTAGCACCACATTGTCATAGGCATGGTTGGTGCTGTGGTTGTGACGGTTCCAGTCGGAGGCCTTCACATGTACTTCAACATTGCCCACCCACAGGGTACCGCCGATGCGGACATGGGCATCGATGAAATCGGGACCCGCATCACGGTTGAGTGCTCCAGGACGTTCCACAACGACCGGCATCCCATCTACTGTGCGAAGCCCACCCTCCAACAGCTGGTGCTGCCAGATATACTGAAGGAAGTCTTCGTTCATTTTCATGGGATGACGGCCTGATGACAGAGAACAGTTTATTAGTTAAACATATCCTTCATTTTGTCGAAGAAGCCCCGCTCCTGCTTGGTCGGATTGGGTTGGAAATTGGGAAGGGTATCCATTTTGGAGAGCAGCTCCTTCTCCTCACGGGTGAGGCTCTTGGGCACCCATACGTTGACGCTGACCAGAAGGTCGCCTCGGCCGTAGCCGTTGACGCTGGGAAGCCCTTTGCCTTTCAGGCGCAGCACCTTGCCAGAAGGCGTGCCAGCGTCGATTTTCACTTTCACCTTGCCAGAAAGGGTGGGAATCTCGATGTTGGCACCCATGGCGGCCTGTGAGAAGGTGATAAAGGCGTTATAGTAGAGGTTGTTTTCTTGACGCTCAAACAGTTCATGGGGTACTTCCTCGATTAATATGATGAGGTCGCCCGGCACACCACCGTGGGGGGCCGCATTGCCTTTGCCCGACATGGAGAGCTGCATCCCGTCGGCCACACCGGCAGGGATGTTGATGGTGATAATCTCCTCGGATCGCACGATGCCCTCGCCGTTGCAGTCGCGGCACTTGTCTTTGATGATACGCCCTTCGCCACCGCAGTGGGGACACACGCTCTGGGTCTGCATCTGTCCCAGAATGGTGCGGCGCACCTCGGTGACCACACCGCTGCCATGGCAATGGGAGCAGGTTTCGTAACTATTGTTGCGTGCTCCTGTGCCGCCACAGGTCTTACAGGGGACATATTTCGCCACCTTGATTTTTTTGTCGCAGCCCTTCTCAATCTCTTCGAGGGTGAGTTTGACTTTGATGCGCAGGTTGCTGCCACGACGTGTGGCACGGCGTCCCTGCTGGCCGCCGCCGAAGCCACCGAAACGACTGCCTCCGAAATGACTGCCTCCGAAGAAGTCGCCAAATATATCACCAAACTGCGAGAAGATGTCGTTGATGTTCATGCCGCCTTCATATCCGCCGGCACCACCCTCAAAGGCTGCATGGCCAAACTGGTCGTAGCGGGCCTTCTTATCGGGGTTGCTCAACACATCGTATGCCTCGGCAGCCTCTTTGAACTTCTCCTCGGCTTCCTTGTCGCCCGGATTACGGTCGGGATGATATTGCAGTGCCAACTTACGATAAGCTTTCTTCAACTCTTCCGGCGTGGCATTCTTGCCCACACCCAATACTTCATAATAATCTCTCTTTGACATAAACTCGATACTCCTTCCTGTCTAAATAACAATTATTACACCGCCACCACAACCTTGGCGTAGCGCAGCACTTTGTCGTTGAGGTAGTAGCCCTTTTCGACCACATCTATCACCGTACCCTTCTGCGATTCTTCGGAAGCGGGGAACTGGGTGACAGCCTCATGCAAATTTTCATCGAATTTGGCACCCTTGGCCTCGATAGGCTTCAGCCCTTTCTGCGAAAGGATGTTCATCAGCTTGTTGTATATCAGCTGGACACCCTCTTTGGCACCCTCCTCGTCGGCCATGGCCTGCAAGGCCCTCTCCATATCATCGACTATGGGCAGGATGGCCTTCACCACCTCCTTGCCGCCATTGAGTATGAGGTCGGCCTTCTCCATATTGGTACGTTTGCGGTAGTTTTCATACTCGGAATACATACGCACATACTTGTCGTTGGCCTCGACCAACTTCTGACCCAGCTCCTGCACCTTCTCAGCATTTTCAGCATCTTTGTCAGTGCGTCTTTTGTGGTTTCTTTTATGGTGTCCTTCGGTATGGGTTGTCTGTTCAGCAGCTGTCTCCTTGGCTTCAGAAACCTGGGACTCGGCTGCAGCCTGTTCTTTTTCAAATACTTTCTCTTCTTGGCTCATAATTATTTATTATTATAACATTGATTGATAAGAGGGAATCATGATGTGTGCCAAAGGGCAAGGACATGCCATTTTGTCACCATACGAAGACGTCCAGCGGTTTTCGGGGACGGCGGTCCTCATACCAATGGAAGTTACCCAGTCGGCGTTTTTCTGTTTCCAACTTATCAAGGGGGTATGTATTCATATCGGGCTTGCCGTAGGTCACCACACGGTCGGGTGCACGGTCGAGGAAATAGACACGCATGTCGGAACCCACACCCACATTGACCCCAATGAGGCTTTTGCCTCCGTTGGGCTCGTCGTCGGTAATGTAGTAGACCATCTCGGCATTTCCCAAAATATCGGCATAATCGGGCTCCCCTTCTTTGAAGTAGACCACCATATTACGCCCTTTCACCTGGTTGAACTTCTCCGAATCCAACTGCTCAATGCTGAACGGGTTGCTGTTGAGGTACGCCAGCTTTGCGCCAGATGAGTCGTGGTAGACCAGTATCGTGTC
The DNA here is from genome assembly GCA_017545365.1 of Bacteroidales bacterium. The sequence continues at coordinate 63,166 of JAFWOP010000048.1, read as the reverse complement.
GGCTGTGCATTGGTAGTGTTCATACCAGATGACGGGGCCGTTGAACATCTGCAGCAGGGAATCGGGTGCAAGATAGTAGGCCGAGTCGCACATTGCCTGGGCATCGGCACGGAATATCTTCACATGATGATGCGCTGTAAGGGACTGGAAATTCCGAGAGGAGTCGTTGGTTACCAAGATAGTGTCGGCATGAACATAGATAGTGTCGGGCACCGCCAAGGTATCATCTTCGGCGCGGTAGACGATGCGCACCAAGGCACTGTCGGTAACCAGAGAGGTGTGTTCCTCCTGACGGGTTTCGGCATAACGGCTGGTGCTGATAATCTCGTTGACCGTGTCAATAAGCACCACATGGCCCAAGGCCTTGCCAAACTCTCTCTCCTCGTAATAATGCAGGGTGTCGCAATAGAGGTGTTTCTCGCCGTTATGCACCTCGGACGACTTGACGGAATGGGCATAGCGGAGGTCGGTATTGTATGTGCCCTGCTCACTGTACATCGTGGTGGAATCGGTATAGACATGCGTGGGACTCCAAAACTCGGCCAGATGGGTGTTGACATTATATGTCAGCGTGTCAGTCTCCAGCCGCATATTCGAATCGGTCAGCACGACGTCCTGATAGATGTCGAACACCTTGATGTCGGAATTGTAGTAGCCTATTTTGCTCACCAGCCGCTTGTCCTGATTCACCGTGATGCCCCAGGTGTCGTAGGCGGCCGTGGAGGAGAAGCGGTCGTAGGTGAGATGATCTGACTTGAGGATAGTCTTCCCATCAATGAGGCGGACGGTGTCGTCCCAAATATCCAAGACCCGCACTTCGCCATCATAGAACAGCTGGTCGCCAAAAATGGTTGTTGTGTCGCTGATTTCAATCTTCACATGGCCGAAGGCTGTGAGGTCGTTGCGCACCTGGTTGAGCAGTGCCGAGTCGGCATAAAGAACCATGCCGTCGTGCTCTGCACGCACGTGCTGATACAATATCCATGTATCTGGGTCATTCGGGTCGCGTGTACCCATGCCAGCCTCGTAGGTAATCAACTTCTGCGCCTGCACTGGCACGAAAGCCACCACCGCCAAAAGCCACAGCACACATTTTAAAACATTTATCCGCATCCTTGTGAACGTGATTAAAATGCAAAGATACGAAAATTATTCCATATATTCAGAAAGCAGATATGTTTCGTATCCACCAGCAAACATCATCAGCCGTTCTTCCGGCTGCGGTCGAAGTTTTCATCACTCCACCAGAAGCTTCCGTGTGGAGGAGCCTTGGGCTGTCACGAAAGTCACAAAATATGCCCCAGCAGCAAGGTCTCGAATGGAGAGTGTCAACGAGCCTCCCTCTGTCTGTAGACGGCGCAACTCCTTGCCCGACTCGTCGCGCAGCACCAGTTCGCCTTGCCCGAGCACACCCTCCGGCAGCTGTAGCGTCACCTGCCCCCGCGCCGGATTGGGCACTATCGTAAAGGCAACTCCCGCATTGTCGCACTCTTCTATCGATTGTCTTTGGTTGAAGAACGCCACAAACGTTACATCCTGCGTGGACACCAAGGTGCGCGGGTTCTCGCGGGTCGCATCGTTCCACCTGTAGAACACATACCCTTCGTTTGCAACGGCTTTCAGCACCGCCGTATCTCCTTCATAATATAATCCTGTCCCCTGAACTCGCCCTGCCCCTTGGGGTCTCACCACCGCATCAATACTATACTTGGCATACTCCTGAAAATAGGCCGTGAACACCGTGTCCTTAGTCACCAGCACCGTACGCGGATTGCTGGTGTCCCCGTCGTTCCAATGTGTAAACCGATGGTGATAGCTGGGGATGGCTCGGATTGTCATCAGCGACGAGTCGAGACACCAGCCGCTCCCCTCCACCTGACCCATCGTGCTGTCGCTCGTCTGCACCTCCAGCAGCACGCTGGTGTCTGGTGCAATGGCAAAAAAAGGTCCCCACAAGTCATTATTACCACCGTTAAACGTCCAAAGATCCTTCCCACTTGTATTTAAGCCATACAGTATTTCTGAGTGATAACGAGGTCGTGGACTACATACAGACTGCATCCCTACATAGAAAGTGGGGAGATGCAGATAGGCATGATAATCAGGAATCAAATTGTTGAAGAACGAACCACCAATATAGAACACCGAGTCGACAGTGATAAAGGTGTCAAAATAGACCTTGTACAGGTAACAGTACTCAAAACCATAGGTGGCTGTGTCGTGGTTGCGTGGCAACTTCAGAATTTGTGGTGTCGCCGTGTCCCACTGCACCTCCGCCAGTTTTCTCAATGAGTCTCCCACTTTCTGATACAAATATAGATATTCGGGCAGACGGGATGTATCGTGACATAAGATACTTCGATTCCATAAACACATTTGGTAATCCCATGTATGCATTACCGCCAGACCCCTCACCTTCAACGGCCGCGAAACATAGTCCGGGACCACTAGAAAATTGTACAATTGGAATGTACTAGCTTCGGATTCCAATGTCCTTGTATAAAGGCAATATGCATTACGGCTCAGATTGTGGCAAGGCGGTTCAAAAAAATATGAGCACGTGTCATACCATTCTGAATAATACAGCTCGTTGGAACGGCAATTTACGGTGTCATACGTCTGAGCCCAAACCTGTTCAACCGTGATTGACAACACTAACAACAATAATAACTTCTTCATAATACAAACTAATTTGGTTGTTTCTGCTACTATAGGCTAATTTAGATGTTTCCAACAAACTCATCTTCCCTGCCATTGTTTTTCATCCACCAAGCAATCCGAATATGAGTTATAGACCTGTACTGGTATATTAAATATCTGGCCATTGACAGTGCCATCTTTCAATTTTACCCATCCACAATCCATAATAGTGGGTTGACTTACCGAAAACAGTTCAAAAAAATCAGCGTAAGTGTCGACACACAATAAGTCTTTCAGATAGGCCACATCCCTCACATGGCAGTGCCTATGGTATTCCATCCAAAGAGCCTTCTCCATCGTAAGAGAACTGTTCATCCGTAGGACTATCGGCCCTCCCATACCGTTATATACCTCTGACCCATACGTTACACAGAACCTGTCATCATACATCGTGCATAGGCTTATTGGCTCGTCCGCCTGATGCATCCCGATAAATCCTCCTGGCCCATGTACCGAATATTGGGCCACGCTGGCCGGAATGCCCGGACTGGCTGACATTGTATAAAAGCCGTCACGCTTGGTCTCGTGCAGACGAAAAATATAGTGGTTGGGGTCCTCTACACCTCCATAATACGGCAGCTTGGACACCACCTCCACATAGCTGTCCGTCAGAATAATGTCTGTAAAGTACTCCTCATCAGCACATGTCGGCTGAACTATACGTTTCGTCCATATATTTGGGCCGGCTGCAATTCCTGAATAAGGCTGCAACTCCACCACGCACGACGTGGGAGAATACATCGAACTCCTCCCTACCGCCATAATCAACGGCCCACTCGTCGGGTCGTCCCGATGAACCACCAGATGCGTCAGGCTGTCCACCTCCCCTACCCGCAGCAGCTGTAGTGCTACTGTGGACATATTCAAATCCCTGAGATCAAATAAACCCACCACCCCTTGGGAATACCAACCCGTATAAACAACATTCCCTTCGTTATCATAAAATGGCTCACATTCTTTGACCGAAATGTACCCACAGAAATAGCACGTATCCTTAAAGATATACATATCCTTGACAACGAAGGTACTGGTACTGTCGGTAAGAAGGGAGGATAGATTGCATGTGAAGCCGTTTGTACCTCCTGTCAGACTCCTGCACATAAAGGAGTGTGTTCCCGTCCATTGCAGAGTCCTGCTGCACATGAGGACAGAATTGTTCGATACCGTGCGCACTATCAGACCCCTGCCGGTGTGGCTGCCACCGTAACGCTCCACCTGGCTTTCCCATGAGGACTGCGCCGATAGGGACGACATCAGAAACAGGACACTCGCCCACAAGGGAAGAAGCCTTTTAAAAACATCGTATCTCTCTGGACTACACACTCTAACTAGATTACTAAACACTGGTTTCATGGCTCGTATTTTTTTGCAAATATACATTTTTTTTTAAAAACAACAAATATTTTTACAAAAGTCTTGCGATTTCCTGCACAAAAACGATGTCAGACTTCAGCCGCACCTGGCACTTTTCCTCACTCCACCAAAAGCTTCCGTGTGGAGGAGCCTTGGACTGTCACGAAAGTCACAAAATACGCTCCGGCAGCAAGGTCTCGAATGGAGAGTGTCAACGAGCCTGCCTCTGTCTGCAGACGGCTCAAGTCCTTGCCCGACTCGCAGCACAGCACCACTTCGCCTTGTCCGAGCACACCCTCCGGCAGCTGTAGAGTCACCTGCCCCCGCACAAGATTGGGCATTATCGTAACGGCAACTCCCGCATTGTCGCACTCTTTTATCGACTGGCTTTGATTGAAGAACACCTCATACGTCTCATCCTGTGTGGACACCAAGGTGCGCGGGTTCTGGCGGGTCGCGTCGTCCCACCTGTAGAACACATACCCTTCGTTCGCAACGGCAGTCAGCTTCACTGTGTCACCTTCATATATGCTGTATGGGGGCTGGAGAGACAGCCTTCTCAAGAGGGCACAGAGAGCCTCATCGCCCTCTTGATGCTGAATCCCGCAGCTGCGAGCAACACGTTGATGTTGTGCCGAAGACTCCGGCATAGAATTTGCGGCAGATACGGTGGCCTGCCTTGAGGTGCCCAATGACGGATTCAATTCCAGCTCGTTTGCAGAACAGCTTGTGTTTCTTCCGTCTCTTGTAGTAGAAGACATCCGCCTTTGGCACGCCCGGTATCGCTATCTCTGTAGTGTCCAACTGTTTCTGCCCCCCCTACAGCCTTTGCCTCCGGCAAGCATCTTCGATTACGGACATGTTTCAGTATCAGCACCCCACCATATGCCGGATAGGCTTGCTCGGACGACCGTTATCGGCGTAGCAGTAGCCTTTGAAAGCTCCTTCAAAGACATCCCAGCCTATCTTATTGGCCAGTAGATATAGCTGGTGCTTTGGGCTCAGCTGTGGCTCAATGCCGAAAAACAACGTCTACTGGTTGGTGCGCGGGGAATACTTTATTTTATTAACAATCAAATTATTGACACTTTTTTAAGGGTCGAATAAGTATAAATCAATATTTTATTCGTATCTTTGCACCCGCTTACGAGAGTGAAGTAAGCACTTTGCAAGAAAAGCATGGCAAGATTGTCCTTTTTGCTGAATTTCGCCAAAAACAAAGAAGGAGGACGAGGCATTTATGCTTTCGCTTGTTGTGTATGCTATAGGCTTTCATGCCGAGGCATATCATCAGGCGTGAGATTAGTTCCTTCAACCGTTCCTTCAAGGTGTTTGGCGATACCTAGCAAAAAACGGACATGAGCACATAAGTCTCATGCCTTTTTTATTTGCTGCCTGTTGGGGACTTGGGGCAGTGTTTTTTAAACTTCAGGTATTGCCTATGGACAAAAAAAACAAACTCAGTTATGAGCCGCCCAAGGTGGTGGCTGTCACCTTCAAGGTAGAGGTGGGGCAGGCCGCGTCGCAAACGCTTGCCGTGCCACCGCTCAGCACCTTTGGCAGCGGCTCTTGGGACGACCCCTCGTCGTCCTCTTCCACCAATGTTTTCGGCAGTCGGGACTGGTCGGACGGCTCCTCGTCCTCGTCCAATTCTACTTTCGGCTCCCGCAGTTGGGACGATTGAAATAAGAGGTTAGAATTAAGAACTACACAGTGAAAATTACACAATTATGAAGAAACAACATTTTATCCTATCCTTTGTCATGGCGGCAATGGCCATGCTGGCGGTCGGCTGCCAGAAAGAAGAGCCGGCGACGGTTACGCTGGGTGCGCAGATTGAAGAGGCTATCGGTGGCGCGAAGGCCTACATCGACGGCTACACTCCCTGTTGGCACAACGGCGACATGGTCTATATCAACGATGCGGCCTATCCCATCGTGGCGGCTTCGGGTTCCTCTGCGCGTATCGAGGGCGTGACGACAAGCAGCAACTACCGCGCCATATTCCCAGCCAGCATTGTGACGCCGAACACCGACATCAGCAACAACAGCAGCTTTCCTATCACCCTGCCGTCGGTGCAGCGTTACGAGTTGGTGGGCAACCACCAGCAGGTGGACGTGCCGATGGGGGCCTACCTCACCAATGGCAGCACGCTGAGGTTCTACAACCTCTGCTCCATCGTGCGCGTGACGGTGAGCAACGCGCTGAACCAGCCACTGCCGCTAAGGCACCTTGTGCTGGAGGCTGAAAACGCCCGGCTCAGCGGCGAGGGCACCGCCACGGTCAGCGGCGACTCGACCAACCACATCACCATGTCAGGCACGGCGCGCCATGCCGCCTGCCTGGGCTTCACGACCGACTGCCCCGTGACGGTGCCGGCACGCGGCTCGAAGACGTTCGACATCGTGGTGCCTGCCTTCGCGCGTGACAATGTGACCTTCACCGTCTACACGACGGACGACCATTATTTCGAGACGACCAAGCATAACGTCTCCCTCTGGCGCAACTGCATCACCACCGTCACGCTGAACGTCAACCAACTGACCCAAATCACCGCCGCCGAGTTGGTGAGCGGACTCAACTTTAGGGATGCTATTCCCAACAACGCCACGGCGATAGTGTTTGAGTACAACAACCCGTCTGTCACTTCTGGCACACTGCTTTCCACCACGAATTCTCCCGTACCCATCTATGGCAATTTGGATTCGGACGGCACAACGTGGCGTATTTCCACCGCTGCAAGGATGATGAATGCGAATCCATATTGCGGTTGGATGTTTTCCCCGCATTGGAACGATGGTAATCTTCCTCGTCTAGAGACAATAGATTTTGGTGAGGGTTTCAATACTTCAAATGCGACGGATATGTCTTATATGTTTCGAGATCGCCACTATTTGACAAGCCTTGATGTATCCCATTTCGTCACTTCGAATGTGACAAATATGTGTGAAATGTTTGCAGGATGCTGCAGTTTGAGAAGCCTTGATGTATCCAATTTTAACACATCAAGTGTGACAAATATGTATAGGATGTTTTGGGAATGCAGCGAGTTGGCAAGTCTTGATGTATCACATTTCAACACCTCGAATGTAACAAATATGAACAGCATGTTTGCGGCATGCAGAGGATTGAAAAATCTAGATGTCTCCTACTTTAATACCTCTAGTGTGACGGATATGGGAGAAATGTTTTTTGATTGCGGAGAGTTGACGTGTCTTGATGTCTCCAATTTCAATACGGAAAATGTTACATGTATGCGATGGATGTTTTATAGGTGTAGTGGCCTGACAAGCCTTGATGTCTCTCATTTTAATACGGAGAATGTGACGACAATGGAAACTATGTTTGGAGATTGTAGCGGATTGACAAGTCTTAACATCTCTAACTTCAACACTGCGAGGGTAAAAAATATGGATCATTTATTTAGTTCGTGTAGTGGCTTGACAAGCCTTGATGTCACTCATTTTAATACCGATAGTGTAATAGTGATGAATGGTATGTTTGCTTGGTGTAGTGGATTGCAAGCCCTTGATGTTACCAACTTTAACACCTCGAATGTGATGAATATGGGGAGTATGTTTCTTGGATGTAGCGGATTGCATACCCTAAACCTTACCAATTTCAACACCTCGAATGTGACGAATATGGCGGGCGTGTTTGAGGGGTGCTACAACTTGACAAACCTTGACTTGTCGAACTTCGATATGAGCGATATATCATCCAAAGAGCACATGTGTGCAGACATTTCTGTTTATTCAGGATACTGTACTATTACATGCCCGTCGTCTGTAGAAACAGCCATCAAAGAAGTGGATCCCGAATATGACCCATCAAATGTGCATGAGCATTTTTATTATTATATTACAGGCCTGCCCACTAGTGGGGTGACATTTACTTGGGTGAGACCCACTTCGTCGAAATAGACACATTGTTGTCTTAAAGGAAAGGACGCTGCGAGGGTTGCTTGCAGCGTCCTTTTATTTATGGATAATCCATAGGGACTAAAGGTTAAGGCTGCTCTCGTCAAGGAGAAACTGGCGGAGGCCGAGGGTGTTGATGCCACGGTCGGTGCGGCGAAGGAGGACGACATCCTTGACTATGACAATCTTTTTAAACGAGCCGTTCACAGCCTCCAATGGTCGAGTTTTCCTGTTGCCACTTCTCATCTGAGGGTATGGCTATTCTTATAGGAGATGAGTTTATTGAGACAACACTATCGTGAGAAATACATGATGATAACCTATTTTACTTTTTTTGATAGTCGACTAATTAGAGGTTGGGGATGTGGGAAATAGTGGGGGAAGAAAGAGTCAAGGCGTTGATTGCATGAGCGGTATTGGTCAGAGATAAAAAAGGGATGTGGCCTATTCCAGACCACATCCCTTTTATGAGTTTATTTGTTTGCTTACATGGTACGGGAACCCATGCGGTCCATAGCGCAGCGGAAGCCAATCCAGGAGGTGCTGCGGTCTTGGTCGTAGTAACGGCGGGTGCCGCACTGCATCCAGTAGGCGCGGTCTCTCCAGGAGCCGCCCTTGACGACACGGACGCGGTTGTTGATCATCGAAGTGATGTTGGCCTTGTCGGTGCTGTCGGAGCGGTGGTACATCTGGTTGGTCTGCTCGTCATGAGAACGAACCACACCACCCTCTTCGGCGTAATCCTCGTCTTCGTCGGTCTCTCTCAGCCAGCCAGAGGCAGAGGTAGCCTCTTTGCTCTCAAAGTCATAGATGCTGGAATTCCAGTCACCATCAAGATAGTTGATGTTGTCGGCCTGACGGTAGTTGCGGCGGTTCATGTCATCGGGGACATTCTGATAGATGAGGTTGCCAGTAGCCTCGTCGATGGCTGCTTCTTCGCCGTCCTCGCTCATTGCCACATACTGATAGACGTTACCACGGAAGGGGTTCTGGTCGTCGGCACCGACGGGGTTGGCGTCTTTACGATAGACGTCACCACACCATTCGGCTACGTTGCCGGCCATGTGATAGAGACCGTAGTCGTTGGGGAAGTACCACATGACGGGGGCGGTATACTCCCAACCGTCGTTGAGGTTGCCAGCCACACCCATGGCGTCGCCACGGCTGCGTTTGAAGTTGGCAAGGAACTGGCCGTAGTATTTCTTATTGGCGGAACGGAGGCTCTGACCGGCCCAGGGGTAGGTCTTATGCTCGACGACACGCTCGTCGTAGGTGTTGCCAATCATACCGAGGGCAGCGAACTCCCACTCGGCCTCGGTCGGGAGGCGGTAGTTGGGCAGGAGGATACCGTCGGAACGGCGGACGTTACGGTTCTCACCACCGGCAGCGGGGTCGAGATTGGGCACGCCCTGTCCTTCGCCCTTGTAGAGGCCGGCCAGATAAACATCGGTCTGGAAAGCTTCGGAGCCGGTAAGCTCGGACTGTGCGAGCTCGATGATGCCTGCATCAACAAGGATTTTCTCGTTGACACGGTCGGTACGCCATTTGCAGAACTGCTGAGCCTGCTCCCAGGTCACGCCCACGACGGGATAGTCGTTGAACATGGCGCACTGGAAATAGTTCTCCACGAAGTTCTCCACCCAGGAGAGGCGGGAACGCCACACGGTGGTATCAGGATAAATCTGTTTGACCAATTCGGGATATTCCTCACCATAGGCGCGGTTCATCCAATAGACAAACTCTCTGTAGGAGAAATTGGACACTTCCGTTTCATCCATATAGAAAGAAGAAACGCTGACGGTGTGGACCAGGTTGTTCCACGAAAAGCGAGACTCGTCGGCGACGCGTCCCATCTGGAACGAACCACCTTCGATAAACACCAAGCCGGGTCCGGTAATCTGCTCAGAGTATTCAGAACGGTCAAAACCGCCCCACTCTGTATCGTTCAGATTCCAACCTGTGACAGCGGACTGCTCCTTGCTACCGCATGCTGCCAGCAGCAGGGCGGAAGCAATCATTAGTAACGAGATTTTTATGATCTTCATAGTAGATTAATTTTTCTATCTTATACGTTATACTCTATTATTTGTTTCGTTTTTATGATTTTTTTAGAAGGAGGGGCAGCGAATAGCCTTAATCTTGTGTTTCTGCTCGGGGGCGGGCAGGAGGAATCCGATGGTCAGCTCATGGGCACCGGCGGTGCTGTTGCCCAGCTGCGACACGGTGACGTCATAGCTATATCCGACTTTGAAATAGTCCTGCTGAACACCAATCATGAAGATGAACGCATCGGAGTTGATGACACCATGACGATACCATGCGCCGACCAAGAAAGGACGCCAGTCAAGATACACACCATAGTTGAAATAATTGAACCCTCCCTGATACTGGTAGATAAAGTTGGGAGAGACAACGGGCTGGCCAAGGCCCAACGAAGACTGGCGGCGTCGCTCCTCGGAGAGGTTGATGAGGCCACCGGCATTGGCGGTGAAACGCATCGGAACGGGGTCCTCGCTATAGAATCCCTGGCTGGGTTGGTTGAGGTGGTGGGCAGCGAAGCCTGCATACCACGCGGGACCGTAGACAAGCAGACCGGCGGCAAAGTCGGGGTAGAACTTGCTCAGCTGGTCGGGAGCGGTGGCCGAAGTGCGGTTGATGAAGCCGTTGTTGGGGTCAATCTGGTCGGGGAAGCGGAGGAACTGCTCTTCCCAGTTCAGGCTGGTGTTCACCACATTGGCCTGTAATGCCAAGTTGATATAAATATCTTCAATCACCCTGAAGCGGAATGAATAGACAGCACCCAAAGCGGTGGTGGACAGAATGCCATGGTCGCCCTGCCAGTCGGCAAGCACGATAGCACCAATACCGCCGTGAAGGTCAGGTATATACTGGTCGTAAGAGGCACTCACGGTGGTGAACGCACTCACCAGACCGGGCCACTGGGCACGGTAGGTCAACGAGATTCGTGGAGCCACTTTCGAGCCTGCAAAAGCGGGGTTGAGATACACGGGATTGGCATAGAACTGCGAGAATCCCACATCCTGAGCATTGACATGCTGCAAACCCAGCACGAGGAGCAGCAGTATAACCGTTATTTTATTGCACTTTTTCATCATACAAAAAAGTATATGTTTAGCCTAAAATTGATTGGCAATATTACGATTTTTTTGTTACATAATCATCTTTCGCGTAAAAAAAAAATACATCAACGTGATTATCAATCTATTTAGTTTTCAACAATAGCTACTCAAAAGCTGATTTTTTCTCATTTTCAGAGCCCATTTTTTCAAATTTCGGCTCTTTTTTAATCACTTTTTCACGCCCAAAACCCCCTATTTGGCAGTGCCTCAAGCTCTGTTCCGACCCGCCCTGTCTCCCACTCCACCTATGACCGTCTTAACTTTGGCTATTCTTGCTCCCCTCCAGACTGACAGAGAAGCCATATTATCCATATCTATTTCCCAATAAGTCAAACGATTGAACGCACGTCATGTTATTCAAAAAAAAAAAATGATATTCAAATTATTATTCGTAAATTTGCAACGTGAATTTGCCCAATACACAGCCCCACACTATAACACTACACTAACTCACACAGGCATTCCCACAAACAGACAACATCGACAATAAACAATTCTTATACTATATGAAAAAGAATCTTTTGCCATTTCTAGCATTCACATTATTTTTTGTGATGCTTTTCCCTCATGTGAAAGGGCAGACCTACCCCAATTTTGCTTTGGGTGAAGGTAGCACCCAATCGTCAAGCGCCGTTTTTCGCAATGTGGACTCACTAAGTGTCATAGCTTCATACAAAGATGCTGGGGGAATATATCCATTACAGGGACATCAGCACTTTGTAGTGAGCAATATGACCAATACGATATGAGAGCAACCTGTACCACATACTAACACTAACACCATGAAGAAGATTATATTAACCATTGCATTACTTGTCTGCGTCACCTGTTTGCTACAAGCGCAAGACACGATAAGGTATCCCGACTCAAATTACATGTATCAACCATATAATACAGCGGACTTGTATTCCTACGGTCAACGTTATAGTAGTAATGGCTGCAATCCTGTGACGTCATATTACCCTTGTTACGTTGCCAGCCACCCCACTGTAATATATGGGATTGCCAATACGACTTTACAAACGCCCGACGACTGGACGAGGAGTATGGGAACCAGTCTGAACTTCACCGCGTATGCTGTACTCATCACCAAAGAGGGCCAGCACTACAACCGTATAGACTCGGTAAGATGGTTGCATCCGAACCGTCCTGACAGATATTTTGTATATCCAGACATGGACTATATTACACATGCCGCCAAACCTGATGTTGTTGTGCCTTCGTACGAATTCTATTTTGACACTCCGACAGTGGTTCTTGACACTTTTTATATAGGTGTAAGATTTGCTCCCATAAAAGACTCTATACGCCCATTCGGAGTGTGGAATACTGGAAATTTGGAAAGTTATAATAGTGTCCTTCCTCCGCTGTTGGGCGAGAGATATTACTTAACTGGCGATATAGAATATTTTTATGGCTCACCCGGTTCGCACTTGTGGGGCGGCTATTTCCCCATACTAACACCACCCGACTCCACACGGTGCGACCCTGTGTGGAATCTGTCGGTGGCAGAGGCTTCGGACACAAGCGTCACACTGATGTGGGACGGCGGGAACGCCTCACAGTGGGAAGTGGAATATGCTGAGGCCGAAGGGTCCGTTCTGTACAGTATGACCACCAGCAGCCCGATGGCGACACTGACGGGGCTGAGACCTTCGACCTCTTATCTGGCGCATGTGCGCGGAGTGTGCACCTACGCTTACAGTCCTTGGACCCGCTATATCGAGGCGAGGACGGGCGCACACCAGCCCGACACAACCCAACAGCCCGACACAAATCAACTAGACATAGTGTCCATCTCTGCACTCAGCCACCTGACGAATGTCAAGCCCAACCCTGCCAGCGGAGAGGTGACCGTGCAGTCCGCCTACCCGCTGAACCAAGTGGTGGTATACGGCCTTCAAGGGCACACCATGCTGGTGCAGCCGAAAGAGGGCTTGGAGGCCACCCTCGATGTGGGCGTACTGCCCCATGGGGCGTATGTCGTGGTCATCCACACCTCCGCCGGCATAGCGACCAAGCGGCTGGTGGTGGGACCTTAGGGGAAGATGCGCGAACCTTGTCACGACGGATATTTTACATCCTCTACAATAAAAAAGAGGTATTTCCGTTATTGGGGCATGTGTGACAGAAAAATCTTGCGGCTCCTAGCCCTTTTCATAGCCCTCTCACTGACGTTTGGGAGCAAGGCCCAGCGGGGTGTTGCCGACCATACGGTGCTTGCCTCCGGCCAGTGGTATAAAATCCCCGTACAAACCAGCGGAATATACAAACTAACCCCCACCGACATCCCTGCCCTCGAAGGGGTCAGCTGCTCTTCCCTCGCCCTCTACGGCGACGGGGAGGGGATGCTTTCGGCCAGCAACCGCGTGGCCGTCCCCTACGACGTCACCCCAGCTGCCATCGAGGTGGTGGACCTCAACGGCAACGGGCTCTTTGAGCATGGCGACTATCTGCTCTTTTACGGCGAAGGCCCCAGCGTGTGGCGCTACAACAGCCGCACCACTCTTTTTGAATACCGCATGCACGCCTACGCGAACTACAATTATTATTATCTCACCCTCTCCTGCCCCTTCGATGCGGCTGCGGCCGACTCGCTTCGCATCACCACCTGTCAGAACAGCGACTACAACCGCCCCGACATCTCCACCCATATGGGCGTGGCCCTTATCCACAACGACAACATCAATGCCCTGTCGGGGGGACAAGTATGGATTGACAGCAAGTTCTCCTATTCAGGCAATCAGCGCACGCTGAACTTCACCTTCCCCACCGTCGACGGCGTCGTCAGGACCCGTTACGGCTTGGCAAGCACCTCGTCCCAGTCCGCACTTTTCACCGTGAGCAGCCCCAACACCACCCGCACCCATAACCTCATTTACGGCAACAGCTATCAGACCTTTAATGAGAACTTCGCCGTCTCCCCCTCCGGCAGCCTGACGTTCACCATCAGCTACACACCCCAAGAGAGCAACGCCACCGGCTATTTCGACTTCTTCGAGCTCAACGGCTCCCAGCCCATCAACTATTCGGGAGGCCAGTATTTCATACGCAACACCCAGATTCTGGAGGAGAATACTGCCAGCCGCTTCCTCTTCGACGGAAGCCTCCCCGGCATGAGAGTATGGGATGTTACCCGCCCCAGCCAGCCCATGGCCCTGCCCGTGGCAAGTCAGGCCAACGGCCTGCCCTTCTTCGTCGGCTTCACCGACCTGCCACGCACCTTCGTCGCTTTCACCGATGCCGACGCCCTCACCCCTTCGGGCATCACCCCCTTGGAAAACCAGGACATCCGCGGCACTGCCACACCCGACTACGTCATCGTCACCCACCAAGACTTCCTGTCCCAAGCCCAGGCCCTCGCCGACCTCCACCGCCAGCATAGCGGGCTCAGCGTGCTGGTAGTCACCCAGGAGCAGGCCTTCAACGAATTCTCCTCCGGCCGCCCCGACCCCGTCGCCATCCGCCGCATGCTCCGCTGCCTGCGCAGCAAGAACGCCGAAGCCCCCCGCTACCTCCTCCTTTTCGGCAAAGGCACCTACGACAACCGCGACATACTACAGGCCCATATACCCTCCGTCATCACCTATCAGACACCCGACTCCTTTGACGACGAGAGCAACGTCTACCCCAGCGACGACATCTACGGCTACCTCGACAGCCTAGCTGTCGGCGACTTCGAAGGCTCCATATCTGTCGGCATAGGGCGGCTGCCCGCCAAGTCTGCCGCCGAAGCCACCCACATGGTGGAAAAGATAGAGCATTACCTCAACCGCAGCGACCTCACCATCGACGGCGTCCGGGGCGACTGGCGCAACTATGTCACCCTCCTGGCCGACGATGCCGACCCCTCCCTTCCGGGTGACTCGGTCTTCGCCAGCGACTCCGAGAAAACAGCCCGCTCCATCAAAGCCCTCTACCCCCAACTCAACATCGACCGCATCTATGCCGATGCCTACATACAGCAGTCCGGGGCCGACGGTTCCTACTACCCCGACGTCAACAACGCCCTGCGCCAACGCATCAACTACGGCACCCTCCTGCTCAACTACATCGGCCACGGCTCCAGCAACTACATCGGCACCGAGCGTTACATGGAAATCTCCGATATCGAGAAATACGCCAACACCGACCGCCTCACCTTCTTCATCACGAGTACCTGCTCCTTTGGCCGCTACGACCAAGCGCAGGACATCTGCGGTGCCGAGGCATTCCTCCTGGCCGACGCGGCCGGCATCGGCATCATCTCTGCCGCCCGCCCCATCCACCACACCCAGGTGTTCAACACCAACTGCTGCCTCTACGTGCTCAATCCCCTGAACACCATCGGCGACGCCCTCCGCCTGGCAAAGAACTACTCCGGCACCTCGCACTGCATCGCCCTCATGGGCGACCCCGCCCTCCGCCTCTCCCTGCCCAGCAACCAAGTGGTGGTCACCCACATCAACGGACGCCCCGTCGACCCTCTGGTCACCGACTCCGCCCAAGTCCTCTCGCACGTCACCGTCGAAGGTGAGATACGCAATCCCGACGGAGCCCTGCTCGAAGACTTCAACGGCACCATCTACCCCATCGTCTTCGACCGTGAAGTGCGCTGCCGCACCCTGGCTAACGACAACGACAGCACCGAAGTGAGCTTCATGCAGCAGAAAAACATCCTTTACAAAGGACGCGAGACTGTCACCCACGGCCGCTTCTCCTATTCTTTCATCATCCCCCGCGATGTGGCCTACCGCTACGACTACGCCAAGCTGTCGCACTACGCCACCAACGGCTACGAGGACGCCACCGGCGAATACAGCAACATCATGTTTGGCGGCTTCAACGAAGACATCGTCATCAACGAGCTGCACCCCACCGTCGAGCTCTACATCAACGACACCAACTTCCGCAACGGAGGCCTCACCAACGAAACCCCCACCATCTTCGCACGCCTCTCCGACTCCGTGGGCATCAACGCCGCCGGGTGCGGCCTGGGGCACGACATCACCGCCATCATCGACAACAACCCATACAGCACCGTCACCCTCAACGACTTCTTCGAGCCCGACATCTTCGACAGCCGCAACGGCGAGGTCCGCTACACCCTAGGAAAGCTGGACGAAGGCTACCACACCCTCACCGTCCGATGCTGGAACATCTTCAACTACTCCGGCAGTGCCACCATCGGTTTCCACGTCGTCAACGACCGCACGGCACAAATCGGCCTCTTCGCCTCCGCCCCCAACCCCGCGCGCGACCACACCACGCTCCGCATAGAGCACAACCTTACCGATGCCATCACCAATGCCATCATCCACATCTACGACATCCGTGGCCGACACCTGCGTGAGGTGACGCTCACCCCCTCGGGCCCCACCTGCGTACTCACCTACCCTTGGGACTTCACCACCGACGACGGCACCCCCCTGCCCAAAGGCATCTATGTCGCCCGCGTCCTCATCACCACCGCCGACGGGCAGACCCTCCAGCAGAACACCAAGATAGTCCGCAACTAAGTTTGAAAAAGCTTGGTCGCCAAACAAATTGTCCTTTTAAGCCCCACTCTCCTCAGTGAGCATGCATTCTGATACCCTTTACGAAAAAGCCTTGCAGATAGCCCGCACAGCACATGCCGGACAGCGCGACAAGGCAGGAGCCGACTATATCCTCCACCCCCTCCGGGTGGCAGCCGGTTGCCGTACCGCCGAAGCCAAAGTCGTGGCACTCCTGCACGACACCATCGAGGACACACCCGTCACCGCCGACCATCTGCGCCAACAGGGCTTCCCCGATGAGATAGTGGAAGCGGTGCTGTCCGTCACCCGTGGGGAGGGCGAACCTTACGAACAGTATATCCTCCGTGCTGCGCAGAATCCCTTGGGCTGCGAGGTGAAGATTGCCGACCTCGAAGACAACATGGACCTCCGCCGGCTTCCAAAGATAACCACCACCGATGTTGCCCGCACCGCCAAATATCTGAAGGCATGGCACTACCTGTGTGGTCGGCGACGGCTACAAACTCCTCTCGATGGAAGAGACGGAGCGTTACATACGGAACAACAGCCACTTGTCCAACGCGCCGTCGACGGCAGAGGTGGAGGAGGGCGGCCTTTCACTCGGCGAGATGAACAAGGTGCTGCTGCAGACGGCGGAAGAACTGACCCTGCATGTGATAGAGCTACTGAAACAGATTGATAAACTTAGACCATGAGCAGGTAATAAACCCAGGGCAAACGCATCAAATACAGCAATTCTTGGGGTTCCAGAAGGGCGTTGCCCCAGGCTACATCTGTTCCAGCCCTTTGGGCTGAAGTCGGGGTCGCATTGCCTCACATCATATATGAACTTTCGCACACAGGACAACCAATTTTAATGCGTTTGCCCTGGCAGGAGGACACTTTTTATAACTCTTTAGGAAAAAAAAATCCCCATAAAACAATAAAAAAAGTCCTCTTTCGTTTTCTTAGGCAAAATCTCACTTATAACAGTTGAATGAAACAAATTAGAATCATACTTGCGTGCACTCTTACCTTGTGGCTCGCAGTACCTACTACCCTCGAAGCACAAAACGGACGTACCACTGGACAGAACAAGAACTTCGTCTCCACAGGCATGCCCATACTGCTCATCTCGCCCGACGCAGTCTCCAGCGCCCTCGGCGACGCCGGTGTCGCCTCTCTGCCCGACATCTACTCTGCCCACTGGAACAACGCCAAGTTTGCTTTCGTCGACGGCAACCTCGGCTTCAGCACCACCTACACCCCTTGGCTCCGCAACCTCAACGTGGGCGACATGAACCTCCTCTACCTCGGTGGCTACTACCGCATCAACAAACGCAGCACCGCTGCCGCCTCACTCACCTACTTCTCCCTGGGCGAAATCCAGAGTACCGATGTCACCGGACAGCCCATCGGGGTCATGAGCCCCAACGAGTTCGCCTTCGACCTCACCTATGCCATGAAACTCAACGACGAACTATCCATCGGCGCATCCGGCCGCTTCATCCAGTCCGACCTCACCAACGGCCAGATACTCTCCGACGGCTCCAGCTACGTCACCACCAAGCCGGCACGCAGCATCGCCGCCGACCTCGGCCTCTACTGGCAACACCCCATCGACCGCGAACAGGACATCGCCCTTGGAGCCTTTATCAGCAATATGGGTGCCAAGCTCTCCTACACCAACGACGACACCCGCAAAGAATTCCTTCCCACCAACCTGCGCGTAGGCGGCCGCTACACCACCCAGCTCGATGCCTACAACGAGCTCTCCGTCCTCGTCGACTTCAACAAGCTCCTCGTCCCCACCCCTCCCATCAGCGACACCTCTCTGAACAGATACTATAAAGACAAGACCGAATGGTATCAGACCGGCGTCATGCGCGGCGCCATCCAATCGTTCTACGATGCCCCCGGCGGCCTGACCGAGGAACTCCAAGAAATCCAGATTTCCGCCGGTGCCGAATACTGGTACAAACAGACCCTCGCCGCACGTATGGGCTACTTCTACGAAAGCTACGCCAAAGGCGGCCGCCAATACGCCACCTTCGGCTTTGCCCTCCGCTACCAAATCATGCAGTTCGACCTCTCCTACATCGTGCCCACCACCAACTTCTCCTCCAACCCCCTCACCAACACCATCCGCATCTCCCTCACCATCAACCTCAAGCATACAAAGAACAGCCCCATTGAATCTTAACACCACAACCCCATGCGCATCGGAATAGGATACGACGTCCACCAACTCACCCCCGGCCGCGACCTCTGGCTAGGAGGCATCCAAATACCCCACACCCTCGGCCTGTTGGGACACAGCGATGCCGACGTGCTCCTGCACGCCATATGCGATGCCATGCTCGGCGCCGCAGCCCTCGGCGATATCGGCAAGCACTTCCCCGACAACGACCCCCAGTACAAAAACATCGACAGCAAACTCCTTCTCCGCCGCTGCAACGAACTCCTTCAACAAGAGGGCTACACCATCTGCAACATCGACTGCATCATCGTGGCACAGAAACCCAAAGTAGGCCCCTATATCCCAGCCATGCGGCAAACCATCGCCGACATCCTCCACCTCGACCTCGGCCAAGTGTCCGTCAAAGCCACCACCACCGAGCACCTCGGCTTCGAAGGCCGCGAAGAGGGCATCAGCACCCATGCCGCCGTACTCATTGACAACCGCTAACCCCCAAGACCATGGAAGAGCCCAAAATATCACCCCAATCGCAATCCGATGCCCAAGTGCTGGAAGACTCGGGATGCAGCCTGGTGCTCCACAACGACGACGTGCACACCTTCGACTACGTCATCAAAGCCCTCGTCGACATCTGCCGCATCACCACCTCCCAGGCCGAACAATGCGCCATCATCGTCCACTGCCATGGCAAATGCACCATCAAACATGGCAGCTACGATGCCCTCCTGCCCATGCACACGGCCCTTCTCGACAAACAGCTCACCTCCGAAATAGTCAGATAACCCATAAACGAAACAAACCCATCATCATGACCCCGACACTACTCATTATCGTTCTCATCCTGGGCGTCCTCCTGCTCGCCCTCGAAATCGTCGCCATCCCTGGCGGCATAGCCGGTCTTTTCGGCATCCTCCTCACCGGCTTCGGCGTGTGGCAGAGCTACCTCATGTGGGGCGACACCGTCGGCAACATCATCCTCTGCGTCTGTGCCGCCATCACCGCCGCCATGCTCGCCATCTTTCTGAAAGCCAAGACATGGAAGAAGTTCAGCCTCAACGAGGAGTCCGACAGCTCGGTCAACCACGTCGATGCCGTCAGCCTCACCGTCGGCACCCGCGGCACCACCGTCGCCCGTCTGGCACCCACTGGCAAAGCCCTCTTCAACGGCCAACTGGTCGAAGTACACGCCATCAACAAATTCATCGACCCCGACCGCCCCATCGAAGTGGTCGCCGTCGAAGGCTACCGCATCGACGTGTGCGAAATTGAAGACAAACGTTTCGAACAATAAACAATTAATTATTCACCTTATAACAAAAACATTACGATTATGCCAATTACAACTGTCATCCTCATTGCGCTGATTGTTATCCTCTTCTTCCTGTTCCTCTACCTGGTGCCCGTGGGACTCTGGTTCCAAGCCCTCGTGTCAGGTGTACACACCTCACTCATCCAGCTGATGTTCATGCGCTTCCGTAAGGTACCGCCCAGCGTCATCGTCAACAACATGATTAACGCCACCAAGGCTGGCCTCAAACTCTCGCAAAACGAGCTCGAAGCCCACTACCTCGCCGGTGGCAATGTGGGCAGTGTGGTGCAGGCCCTCATCTCGGCCAACAAAGCCAACATGAACCTCGACTTCCGCACCGCCACCGCCATCGACCTGGCAGGCCGCGACGTGCTCAAAGCCGTCCACACCTCCGTCAACCCCAAGGTTATCGACACACCTCCCGTGGCAGCTGTGGCCAAAGACGGCATCCAGCTCATAGCCAAAGCCCGTGTCACTGTCCGTACCAACATCAAGCAGTTGGTTGGTGGCGCTGGCGAAGAGACCATCCTCGCCCGCGTGGGTGAAGGTATTGTCAGCTCCATCGGTTCTGCCGTCACCCACAAGGAAGTGCTCGAAAACCCCGACAGCATCTCCAAGCTGGTCCTCACCAAAGGCCTCGACAGCGGCACTGCCTTCGAAATCCTCTCCATCGACATCGCCGACATCGACGTGGGTAAGAACATCGGCGCCCAGCTGCAGATGGACCAGGCCAACGCCGACAAGAACATCGCACAAGCCAAGGCCGAGGAACGCCGTGCCATGGCCGTTGCCTCCGAGCAGGAGATGAAAGCCAAGGCACAGGAAGCCCGTGCCAAGGTCATTGAGGCCGAAGCCGAAGTGCCCAAGGCCATGGCCGACGCCTTCCGTTCAGGCAACATGGGCATCATGGACTACTATCGCATGAAGAACATCCAGGCCGACACCGACATGCGCGAAAGCATCTCCAAACCCACAGCAGGCAAAGCCAACGGCCCCAAACCCGCCGACCAGAAATAACAACAAACCGACCGTTGAGAGTTGAAAGCTGAAGGCTGCTTCCACACAGGACACTTTCCAACTTTCAACTCTCAACTCTTTACTACCCATGAACAAAGCCGCCGCACTCCTCGTCACCTTCCTCACCGCCATGCTGATGGCGCAAGCCCAACGCGGCCCCAACGCCAACCCCGACGCCATCGTGGGAGTCTACAAAATAGAGTACGGGGGACAGGTGTCAAAAGTGCGCATCTACAAATGTACCGACGGCACCTACAGCGCACAGTGCATATACCTCAAGGACAGCATCGACCCCAAGACCGGCAAGCTACTCACCGACAGCAAAAACCCCAACCGCGAACTCCGCAACGTCCCCAGCAACAGGGTCATCCTCATCCAAGGGCTGCGCTACAACCCCGACAAACAGCGGTGGGAGAAAGGCAGAATCTACGACCCCACACGGGGGCTGCATGCGCGGTGCACCTGCGAGTTCACCGCCGACCGCCGGCTCAAGCTCCGCGGCTCGGTCTTCGGCATCGGCGAAACCGTCTACTGGCAACCCCTAAAAGAGTTGAGAGTTGAGAATTGAGAATTGAGAGTTGGCTGCCGCACACGGACGATTTTCAACTCTCCACCTTTACATGCCTGCTTGCCCTTTCGGCACCTGCCCTTTCGGGACGAATCGTGAGATTCAACTAGATTTTGTTCTGATTTAGTTTTGATTTTGTTCTGATTTCATTTAACTCATCAAAACAAATAATAAAGAAAGTATTACTTATTGGGAAAAGAAAAAGAAAGAAAAACGCCTTGCCACACCAGCGGCATACCCACGCATCCGCCCACAGGCATTCGGTCGTTCCAGCCTGTGGGCGGAATCGTATCCCTCCCAAGGGACTAAAAGCCTTTTTTTCTTTCCATCAGCAAAAAAAAGCGTATATTTGCATGACAAAACTAGACTTATTATGAGACACAACAGACTGATTGTTTTAGCTATAGCACTAAGCTTGGGTTTCGTTGGAAGAGCCCAAGGGAATTTCACCGAGCGCGACACGACGGATGTGCTGCATTACACCATCTGCCTCGACCTGGGGCATCACCAGCCACGGCACATACAGGGATGGTGCGAGGTGACGCTGCGGCTGCTCCAACCTTCGACGGAGGTGGGGCTGGGCCTGATGGCCGCCAGCATTGACTCGGTGCTGGTGAACGGGGTGCGGGTAAGCGATTCGGCTTTCGGCTACGACCAGAGCGAGCTGCGCATACCCATAGGCAATGCCGCCGTGGGCGACACGATGCGCCTGAAGGTGCATTATGGCAGTTACGGCTGGGTGGGAAGCGACGGAGGTTTCTGGTGCGGGGACAACCTTTTCTACAACCTGGGCGAAGACCGCATGGTGCGCCCCTTCAGCATGGGTAGGAGCTGGTTCCCGTGCAGCGACAGCGTGTACGACCGCGCCACCTATACGTTCCACATCACCGTGCCGCCCGCCTGGACGGCAGTGTGCAGCGGCGAGCAGACTGGGCTGACGACCCACGCCGACAGCAGCCGGACGTTCCATTTCGAGCTGAGCCACCCCATCTCGACTTATCAGGTGGGCATAAACGCCGCTCCCTATCAGGTGTACAGTTTTGAGGCCGAAGGGCTCTACGGCAGATACCCCGTGCAGGTGGCGTGCCGCAACCGCAGCAGTTCGCAGATTGCACAAGATTTCGGCAGCCTGAACCAGACCTTGCAGCTGTACGAGCGGTTCTTCGGCCCCTACAGCTGGGGCGACATCCGATTCAGCGAAGGCGGGCCCGGTGCAGGCATGGAGCATGTAAACAACATCTGCATTACGTTTGACTATTATGACATCCAATACCTGATAGACCATGAGTTCGCCCATCAATGGTTTGGCAACCAGGTCACCTGCGCCCGGCTGGAGGACATGTGGTTCAACGAAGGTGGGGCCACCTTTGCCGACCAGCTGGCATCAATCAACCGAGGAAACATGTACAGCCCCCGGGGATATAAAAAACAAGCGATAGTGTTGACCCCTTTAGATGAGGGGGGCTACCATCCGCTCTGCGGAATGCCCAACCAATACTCGTTCATGCACACCACCTACTATAAGGGGGCCTTGGTGTTCCACCAGCTGCGTCTGCTGTTGGGCGACTCCATCTTCTTTGCCACAATGCAGACCCTGCTGCACCGCAATGCCTACAGCAACCTGGACAGCTACCAGCTGCGCGACTCGATGAGCGCCTACTGCGGGCGGGACATCACCGACTTCTATGACTTTCACATCTTCGGCACGGGCTTTGCCAGCTACGGCGTGGACTCGCTGAAGACCGCCGACGGCATCACGCACATCTGGTTGAGCCAACGTCTGTGGCATGCCTCTGACTACTGCCGTCAAGCCAATGTGCCGGTCACCTTCTTCTCAGCACAAGGCGACACCACGACCTGCATGGTCTACTGCGACGGCAGGTATTCCGAGGGGGAGTTCCGGCTACCATTCACCCCGAAATTTGCCTTGGTAGACTACGTCGGAGTGTCTGCCAATGCTAATTTCTCCGACAGGCTGCAGCTGACCTCCACGCAGCGGTTGACCGACTATTATACCCAGATGACCATCCTTCCCGAAAACATCAACGACACTGTGAATATGTATGTCGGCCTCCAATATGGCTATCCCGAGGAAGCGCAGATACCCGGAGTGATGCGATGGGACTACCGGCGCTGGTATATCAATGGCGACTACGACAACAACTTCAAGGCCAAGACAGGTTTCTGTTTTGGCAACACCTATCCAGTGTATGATGATGAGTTCTACCAAGGCTCCGCTACTAGGGACTCGCTGCGATTGTTCTACCGGAAAGATGCCAGCCAGCCCTGGAAGATGCGGAAGTCAGCCACAGTGGAGTATTACTCCAGCCCGCTTGGCGGCCGCACCTATTACATGCAGATAGTTGGCACACCGTTGAAAGGCGAGTTCATCCTAGCGGTGGTGGACACTGCCCTGCTCGACATCGACGACTGCGACGAGTCCGTCCCCGCTGCGCAAGCCCCAAAACTCTCCGTCTCGCCCAATCCCGCCAGCAGTTTCGTGAAGGTAGCCTTTAATGCCGACAAGATGCCCGCCGGAGAGCACCGCCTGACGGTGATGGATGCTACGGGAAAACGTGTCATAGAGCTCCGGCCCGACAGCCCCACCACCTCAATTCAGACAAAAACATGGCCGTCTGGCATCTATTTTGTGACACTCACCAATCCCTACGGGTCGACCACCAAGAAAATTATCATCCAATAAATAATTGTATTTCAGACAAAAAAAAGTAACCCGGATAAATAAATGGTTATTGTTTCAGAAAAAAGACGTACTTTTGCACTCGCTTTTTCCAACTACCAAAGCAGCAGACATGGCTTTTTTTCGTACAGTTGTAACATTTGCCATACATCTTGCTACTAACGACAGGGAAAAAGCCCAAGCACGATTATTGTATGACACTTGAACAACAAAAAAGACAATAACATGATTAAGAATTTCAAAAGACTGACCGTGCTGCTCTTTGTGGCAGCTACAATGCTGACATTTAATGCCTGCACCGAAAAAGAAAATGGAAACGACAATCCGCAATCTCCCTCAACCCCCTATCAGGCCAAGGAGAGCGACATCCTCGGCAAATGGTACATTCCTTCCACTTCGCCCGATTATGGTGGGGATTACTTGGAATTTAAGAGCAACCATACAATGAGTTATAACGGCCGCAGCCGCGAATATGTATGGACGCTGAACGGCAACACCCTGGAAAGCACCTTTACTTCGCTTCCTGACCAATGGGATAGAACCTGGTGGGAGAAATTCACGCTGACGGTGAAAAACTATGAAGAGGTGGCAGTAAACTCCAACTACACGGACAAATTCCTTACTGTTGAAGGAATGTTTACAACAAACTACAATGGCGTTATCACCAACACGGGCGAAATAGACACGTCCGGCATCATCAGCGGACGCCTTAGCCAGCGGGTGAGAAACAACTAATGGGGCGCACGGCCACACCACGATGGCCACAGCCCATGCAGGTCTTCCGAATCAGTCCATGCCTAAGCCTCTCACACATAGGCATGGACTTTTCTTATGTGCGAATTGTTAAAAAAGCAGCACTCGGTGAAAAAAAAACTGATAGTTTCTGAAAAAAGTGTATTTTTGAATCCCGTATTTTTTAATCCAACACACAAGGAATATGAAACACGGATTTGATAATGAGAAGTATCTGCGGATACAATCTGAACACATCAAGGAGCGAATTTCGCAGTTTGGCAACAAACTTTATCTAGAATTTGGCGGTAAGCTTTTCGACGACTACCACGCCAGTCGTGTCCTCCCCGGTTTTGAACCTGACAGCAAGTTGAAGATGCTGATGCAGCTGCGCGACGATGCCGAAATCGTCATCGCCATCAGTGCCCGCGACATCGAGAAGAACAAGGTGCGCGGCGACTTGGGCATCACCTACGACGTTGACGTGCTGCGTCTGCGGGGCGAGTTTATGGAGCGTGGGCTGATGGTCAGCTCGGTTGTCATCACCCAGTACAACGGGCAGGCCAGCGCCATGGCCTTCCGTGAGCGGCTGGAGCGCCTGGGCATCAACGTCTACTACCACTACGTCATCGAGGGCTACCCCACTAACGTGGAGCTCATCTGTTCGAACGACGGTTTTGGCAAGAACGAGTATGTCAAGACCACACGGCCCTTGGTGGTGGTGACAGCCCCCGGCCCCGGCAGCGGCAAGATGGCTGTGTGTCTGAGCCAGCTCTATCAGGAGAACCAGCGCGGCATCAAGGCAGGCTACGCCAAGTTCGAGACCTTCCCCATTTGGAGCATACCGCTGAAACACCCTGTCAACGTGGCCTACGAGGCAGCCACCGCCGACCTCAACGACGTGAACATGATTGACCCCTTCCACTTGGAGGCTTACGGCAAGACCACCGTCAACTACAACCGCGACATCGAGATTTTCCCTGTGCTGAATGCCATCTTCGAAGGCATCTACGGCGAGAACCCCTATAAGTCGCCTACCGACATGGGGGTGAACATGGCAGGCTTCTGCATCTGCGACGACGCGGTATGCGCCCAGGCATCGAAGGACGAGATTATCCGCCGTTACTACACGGCGTTGTGCAACTATGCCGAAGGGAAAATACCAGAAACCGAGGTGAACAAAATACGCCTGCTCATGAAGCAGATGAAGATTACCACGGACGACCGCCGCACCACCATCGCGGCTCACGAACGCAAAGAGAAGGAGGGTGCCCACGCCGCCGCCATAGAGCTGGCCGACGGCACCATCATCACTGGCCACAGCAGCGACCTGTTGGGACCCTGCGCAGCACTGCTGCTCAACGCCACCAAGCATCTGGCGGGCATAGACCACAGCGTGAAGCTGATACCGCAGGAATACATAGAGCCCATCCAACACACCAAGACCCAGCTGCTGCATGGCCACAACCCGCGCCTGCATACCGACGAGGTGCTGGTGGCCCTTTCGATGCTGAGCCTGAAGGACGAGAACTGCCGTGCCACCCTGCGCACCCTTCCTCAGTTGAACGGCTGCCAGGTACATGTCACCGTGATGCTCAGCGAGGTGGACCAGAAGATATTCAAGAAACTAGGCATCGGCCTCACCACCGACCCCCAGCCTAAGAAATGACGCTTCAAGAGAAGCAGCCGAGGAGGGCTGCTTTTTCTTGCATGATAGGAGCAGCCGAGAACGGCTGCTTTCTTTTTTGCCCAAATCTGTATGCGTGTCGTTTTCCACACTTCGTTGCTCTCCGTTATCGAAGAGCCACTGGCTCTTCTTAATTCTCCACTTCGTTTTACTCCGTTATCGAAGAGCCACTGGCTCTTCTTCATATTCGGGATGCAGTTTTCTGATGTCTGAGTGACACGGCACTGCGCCTTCGGTATGTACCGTGTCATTAACTGTTTCACCGCTTCGAGGTGATTTATAGAAGAAGACTTCAATAAATTAAATAATATGGAGTTAACAAAGGAAGATAAATAAGGAGCTAAATAGGACAAATGCTTGGTCGTCATCAGTATTGTCCATTTTAACTTCCGCTTTTACTTCCACTCTTACTCCCAAATTATGAAATAATAGAACCCATCAGAAGTTCCCTGTTATCATTGAAAAGTCGGTCTAATGACCGATTTGTGTTTAGTACTGCTCCTTCTCGTTGGGGAAGTCGACAGCTTTCACATCACTGATATACTGGCGGATGGCGTTGCTGATATCTTCACCGAAGGTGCCGTAGGTGCGGAGATAGCGAGGTTTGAACTGCTGGGTGATGCCGAGCATGTCCTGCAAGACTAGGACTTGGCCGTCAGTGCCGCTACCAGCTCCGATGCCGATGGTGGGAATCTTAATCTCCTGGGTGACCTGTTTGGCCAACTGGGCAGGGATTTTTTCCAACACCAGGGCAAAGCAACCGGCCTGTTCGAGGACATGTGCGTCGTGGATGAGGCGGTCGGCCTCCTCCTTCTGGGTGGCACGCACTACGTATGTACCGAACTTGTTGATGCTCTGAGGAGTGAGACCCAGATGACCCATCACGGGGATGCCAGCGGTGAGTATGCGGCAAATGGATTCGAGAACCTCCTCGCCACCTTCGAGCTTGACGGCATCGGCACCAGTCTCCTTCATGATACGGATGGCGGAGGCAAGGGCCTGTTTGGAGTTGCCCTGGTAGGTACCGAAGGGCATATCGACCACCACCAAGGCACGCTTGATGGCGCGTTTGACCGAGGAGGCGTAGACTATCATCTCGTCGAGGGTGATGGGCAGGGTAGTCTCATAGCCTTCCATGACATTGGCGGCAGAGTCGCCAACCAGGACTACGTCGATTTTGGTGGCATCGAGGAGCTTGGCCATGGAATAGTCGTATGCGGTAAGCATGGCGATTTTCTCGCCGTTTTGTTTCATGCGTTGAAGCACATGAGTGGTAACTTTCGTTACGTCAGATTGCAGATAAGCCATTATTATTCTATTTCTTCGTCGCCGTCGTTGCGGAAGCGGATGCCGGAGGATTCCAAATCCTCCTCTTCGGCCTCGATGATTCGCAAGAGGGCTCGGAAAGGTTTCTTAAACTCGTATTCGCCCTTACTGTCGACACGGAAGGGTTTGAAGTACTGCTCTTCGCCCTTGACCATAATGGTGACAGCTCCCTGCTCGGTGGGGGAGTCGGCACGATAGAGGTATTTGTTGACCTCGTCGGCTTCGATGCGCTTGGCGAGGAAGATGGTGTCGAACTGAGTGGCATTGATGGCACCCTGAATCATAAGGACCGGGCCGCCTTTGATTTTCTTGGTGGGCAACGACTTGAACTCGGTGCCCTTGGAGGTGTATTTCTTAGCGAAGATGCGCAAGCCCCCTTCGACCTGTTCGTCGGTGACAGGAAAGCGGATGAAGATGGAGTCGGCAAGATAGCGACATTCGTCGGGTTTGCGGTTGAAGGAGGAATGAAGCACCACATAGCCCACAGGAAGAATAATCTGACGGCGGTGAGGCACCAGGAAAAAGCGGTCGACAATCTGTTTGTAGTCGAGATGCTCGTCAATGGTCAGCTGGACTGGTGGCGGGCACTCGTCCTTAGTGTTGTAAACGGCATAGACCGAGCCTTTCTTGAGAATCAGCTGGGTGTAGTAGGCACGGATGTTGCTGTCCTGTGCAGGAAGGAAGCACCCGCTATTGCCGCCCAGGCATTCCATGGGGTCGTGGCGGAAGGTGACGAGGACAGTGCCTTGGAGCTGTATGTTCTGGTTGAAGACCATGCGGCTGGGGGGGAGTTCGTCGCAGTCATAAATCTGCTTATCGGTAGGCACCTCGTAGCGGATGAGCTCGACGGTGTCGCCATGGCAGCTGCAATGGATGGGGTTGTAGGCAAAGCGGACAGGCATCACCTCATGCCCACGCATGGTGAAATAGCGATAGACCGACTCGACACGTGCATTCATCAATCCTGTATTCCAAGCATCGCCAAAGGCTTCGATAGACATGGTGTAGAGGCGGGGGTTCTCGCGGCTGAAAGCAATACTGTAGGCTGAGTCGAGGAGGTCGAGGTCCCTCTCGCGATAGGAACTGTCACCCTCATCGAAATGAAGCAGAAGACAAAAGACTTCGGGGTTAATCCAAGCCTTGAGCAATTCCTTGGGTTTCAGCGGTTTTTCGGAAGGGATATACAAACCCGACTGTTGAGCGGAAGCCGTGAAGGCGGAGAGCAACAGAAAGGTGAACAAAAGTCGCTTCATAACACAATACTGCTTTAATGAATAATCGATTATGAATTAGAAATCAGCCGATGGATAATCTGTTCGGTGGAAATGCCTTCGGCTTCGGCGTAGTAGTTGCGCACGATACGATGGCGCAGCACCTCCTCGGCGACAGCGTTGACATCCTCAATGTCGGGGGAATATTTCCCTTGCATGGCGGCATGGGTTTTGGCACCCATGACCAGATACTGGGAAGCACGCGGGCCAGCACCCCAGGAGAGGTATTTTGAAGCCAACTCGGAAGCGCCCTCGGCATGGGGGCGTGTGGAGGCGGCAAGACGCACCGCATACTCGCATACATTGTCGGGCACTGGGATGCGGCGGATGACCTCTTGGAAAGAGAGAATGTCCTCGGCGGTCATGACGACGGCTACCTCCTGGGTGGCGTCGACGGTGGTGTCTTTCACGATGTCCACCTCCTCTTGGAAAGAGGGGTAGTCGATGCGTATGTTGAGCATAAAGCGGTCGAGCTGGGCTTCGGGCAAGGGATAGGTGCCTTCCTGCTCGATGGGGTTCTGAGTGGCCAGGACGAAGAATGGAGCCTGGAGACGGTAACTCTTGCCGGAGACGGTGACCGACTTCTCCTGCATGGCTTCGAGCAGGGCTGCCTGAGTCTTGGGGGGGGTGCGGTTGATTTCATCGGCCAGCACGATATTGGCGAATACGGGGCCTTTGATAAACTGGAACCGGCGGTTCTCGTCTAATATCTCAGAGCCCGTGATGTCGGAGGGCATGAGGTCGGGGGTGAACTGGATGCGGCTGAAGGATAGGCCTAAGGCGCGGGAAAGGGTATTGACCATCAAAGTCTTTGCCAAGCCAGGCACACCTACGAGCAGACAATGCCCGCCGGTGAAGATGGAAAGCAGGAGGCTTTGCACCGCCTTGTCCTGTCCGACAATGACCTTGCCTATTTCTTCCTTGAGCAGGTGGTATTGCTTAACAAATGTGTTTAAACGTTCGCTGTCTGTCATCGAAGTTAAGAGTTGGATAATGTGTGTTGCGAGAAGTAATAATATGTTGCACTGCTACCGAGGCCAGTTGACCTTGAAGTTGGGGCAGTCTTTATAATCGTCGGATATACGGATGTAGGTGGTCTTGACCATGCGGTTGCTCCACTCAATGATTTTCTTGGCTTTGGAGGCCTCGAGGGCGGCATTGCTGATGCGGTCGTAGTCGTCGGTGAGATTGGCCTTGTGGGCGGGGATCTTTTTGGTCACCTTGACAATGCAATAGGCACTCTTGTTGTCCTCGGTAGTGATAGGGGTGGCGTTGGACACTTCGCCTTCCTCCATGGCTACGATTCCAATACCGGGATAAAACTGGCCAAAGGTTTCTTTGTCGAAACGGCTGTTACCGGTCATCTGGTTAATCACGGCACCACCTTGGCTTTTGCTCACGCCGTCGGAGTATTTCTTGGCGGCATCCTCAAAGGAAATCTTACCCTGGCGGATTTCCTGCCCCAGGCTGTCAAGCATGATGCGCGCCTTGAGCAGGTCGTCGGACGAGGTGCGGGGCTGCATGAGGATGTGGCGGGCATTGACGGTGTTGCCACGACGCTCAATCAGCTGGATGATATGGAAGCCGTATTGGGTCTCAATAATGGGGGACACCTCGCCAGGTTTGAGGGCAAAGGCGGCAGTCTCGAACTCGCTCACCATCTGCCCACGTCCAAAGAAGCCCAACTCGCCACCCTTGGCGGCGGAACCTGGGTCTTGGGAATAGAGCTTTGCAAGCATGGAGAATTTCTCGCCCTTCAAGATACGCTCGCGCAACTCGGCCAGCTCGCCGCGCACGCGGTCGCGTTCCTCTTCGCTGATAGTGGGCTGGATGACGATTTCGGAAACCTCATACTGTGTAGGTATCTCCGGCAGGCTGTCGACATTGAAGGTGGAGAAATACTCCAACACTTCGGCGGGGGTGACTTTCAGATTCTCGGTCAGCTGATATTCCACCTTCTGGCTGAGGATTCGGTCGTGGAGAAGGTCGAAGTATTGGTCGTGGAGCTCGTCGTAGCTGGCGAAGAAGACATCGCGCAACTTATCTTTGCCTCCGGCCTGTTGGACAGCCATCTTGAGGTAGCGTTCCACCTGTTCCTCCACCTGATCGTCGGTCACCTCAACACTGTCAATCATACCCTTATGGACCAAGAGCTTGCTTATGAGCATGCTTTCCAAAAGATTGCAGCGCTCCAGCTGGGCATTATCAATACCTTGGCGCAGACGTATTTGAGCATAAGCCTGCTCGATATCGGAGTTCTTGATGATGGTCTGCCCCACCACGGCCACGATACCATCAGCCAACTGACGATTCTGAGCCTGTAAGAGGCAGCCACAAAGGAGGGCTGCTATGATTATGAATGACTTCTTCTTCATAAGGCTCAGTAAACAATATCGTCAATGACATCCTGATGGATAATCACATTGTATTTCTTACGAAGGGCCAGATTGTTCTGCTCTTCCAGATAGTTCTGGTAATCGTTGAGGTAATAGCCGCGGGCTTCGTCGCGCGATTTGAGGCATGGAGCCAGCATCTTCTCGACCACAATAATCTGATAACCCGAATCGGCATCATGGATATACATGCCCTCGCGCCATTCGTTGGAAGAGAGCAGCGACTGATTACCCTCCTCGAGAAGCTGGAGCTCGTCGGAGACAAAGTTGTTCTTCTTCGACTTATCGTTGAGGGCTGCTATCAGCTGTGCGCTCTCCCACCCTTTCTTCATGGCCTTCTTGAGGACCTTCATGGCCTTAGCTCTATTGAGGACGGTGCTGTCGGGCACGGTGTAGATATGGGTGCGTGCACGTTCGTTCCAGAAATAGACAGCATCGTTGGTGTCGTTGATGTTGTGTTTGGTGCTCGCCTCCTGATAGAAACGTTCGAAGCCCACGGTGTCCTGTAGTGCTTTGGACCACACAATACGGTCGTTGTATCTGAAAATCATCAGGCCGTGGCGGTAGTCTTCAATAAGGTTTCGGAAATCCTCGTTGTCCAGCTCAAGGCGATTGTTGGCATACTCCAGCACTTTGGAACTGATAAAACCGTCATACATTTCAGCCACCAGCGAGTCGATATTGCAGAGTTGGTGAACCTTCTTGTGCTTGTGGATATACCAAGCGAACTGGCGATTGTTATACTCCTTGTCGCCAATCTTGAAGAGCGGGCGCATGTCGGTAATCTGATTGGAGTCGTAGTGGAAGATGGCCGAGAAGATGGAATCGGAGACAAAGGCACGCACCTGTTTGTAATCGGCAGCGTAGGTCACCTTTTTGGCCTTCTTCTTGGAGGTCACCACCTGGGTATAGTCCACAAAGTTGTAGCGGTCCTTGCACTGCTGGATGAATATCTTCTGGGGTTTGGTGCTGCGTTCGCCGCGGGTCATGCGCGACTTGTAGTAAGGCACCATGCTTTCGAAGTCGGGAAGGGTCTCTTTGCGTAAGAGCTTGATGATGTGCCAGCCGTATTGGGTGTGGAAAGGCTTGGTATACTCACCCACTTCCAACCCGTTGGCCAGCTGCGCGACATAATCGGCGGGGAGCTGGTTGGGGGCCAATTCGGGCATAATACCGCCGTTGTCAGCAGTGGAGCGGTCGTCGCTGTAATTCTTGGCCACCACACCGAAATCGATGCCGCTCTGCAGTTTGGAGTATGCGTCCTTTATTTTGCCCTCGGCCTTGTTGGTGTTGTTCGAAATCCAGATGTGGGCCACCTGCGACTTGCCGTAAAACTTATAACGGTCGAACAGCTTGATGATATGGTAGCCGTAACGGGAACGGACAGGCTTGGAAACCTGGCCGGGGGTCATGTTGTAGGCGGCGGACTCG
Source organism: Bacteroidales bacterium (assembly GCA_017545365.1). Next base: position 29,941 of record JAFWOP010000048.1, on the reverse strand, counting down.
AAAGCGTAAATCATATCAAACACCGTAAAACATCCCAGGTCGCCCTCTGTCGGGTTGATTTCGTTGGCCTTCTCGCGCACCAAGGGGTCACGGTTGTCAAGCCGCTGGGCACGCATTTCCTGCTGGGCGACGGTGTAGAAGTTCGGTGCGTTGAGTGCCTGCTGGTAGAGCTCCATGGCGTGATTGTAGGCCTTGAGGGAGTCGGCCGGCACGGCGTTCTCCTGGCAGGGTACGAGGATATGGGCGGCATGCAGCACATACTGGTTCCGCTCGTAAGCCTCGTGCAAAAGGTTGCTCAGCGTGGTAGAGTCAATCAGATAGGGGGCTGCCAACTCTCTGCGGTAGCCGGCCAGCTCGTTGTTCAGTAGTTGAGAAGTGTCATATCCGAGGGCATAGGCATCGGCCAGTTTGGTTTGGAAGTTGACATAAAGCTGCACATAATCCTCCAAAGCTTTGCGTTTCTCGTAGGTGCAGGCCGTAGGAGCTGCCTGTGGGTCTCGGCCCATCGATTTCAGAAACTCCTTCATGAACTGCGATTTGTAAAAATTCTTGCCGCCAATCTCAAAAATCACGGGGTCGTTGGCATTCTGGGCGACAGAGGCCAATACCGAGGCGGCGAAAAACAATGTTAAGAATACTTTTCTCATGTTTTATATTGCTACGTTTAGCTACAATTATTTTATACTGGATAACTTCGTGCGTTTTCAACCTATCTTGAATAGTTGGGAGCCTCACGAGTGATGGCAATGTCGTGGGGATGGCTCTCGGTGCGGCCGGCAGCGGTGATGCGGATAAACTTGGCCTGCTGGAGGGCTTTGATGTCGCGCGAACCGGTGTAGCCCATACCGGCTTTCAGTCCGCCCACCATCTGATAGAGCACTTCGCCCAAGGTGCCTTTGTAAGGCACACGACCCACCACGCCTTCGGGCACAAGCTTCTTGGCATCGGTCTCCTTTTCTTGGAAGTAGCGGTCCTTGGAGCCGCACTGCATGGCCTCCAACGATCCCATGCCGCGATACGACTTGAACTTACGGCCTTCGAAGATGATGGTCTCGCCAGGGGCCTCTTCGGTGCCGGCCACCAACGAACCGACCATGACCGAACTGGCACCTGCTGCCAGGGCTTTCACAATGTCGCCGCTGTAACGGATGCCGCCGTCGGCGATGATAGGCACATCGTAGCCCTTCTGTTTCAGAGCGCCCACACATTCGCACACTGCTGTAAGCTGGGGCACTCCGATTCCTGCGACGATACGGGTGGAGCAGATGCTTCCCGGTCCGATACCCACCTTAATGGCATCGGCACCGGCTTCGGCCAGCATCAACGCTGCCTCACCAGTGGCTATGTTGCCCACCACCACGTCGATGTCGGGATATTTGCTTTTAACGGTCTTGAGGGCTTTCACCACATTGCTGCTATGACCGTGGGCGGTGTCGATGACGATGGCGTCGGCACCAGCCTTGACCAGGGCATCCACACGCTTCATCATATCGGGGGTGATACCCACACCGGCGGCCACACAGAGACGCCCGTTGCTGTCCTTGCATGCCAAGGGGCGCTCCTTGGTCTTCATAATGTCGCGGTAGGTAATGAGGCCCAAGAACTTGCCGTCGTCGGCAACGACGGGGAGCTTCTCAATCTTATGTTGTTGCAGAATGTCGGTGGCCTCGGCAAAGGTGGTGCCCACATGGGTGGTGATAAGCTTGGTAATCATTATCTCCGAAAGGGGGCGGTCCATCTGACGCTCGAAACGCAGGTCGCGGTTGGTGACCATGCCAATAAGCACCTTGTTCTCGTCCACGATGGGAATGCCGCCGATGCCATACTCGTTCATCAGCTTCAAGGCATCCTTGACCAAAGCGTCCTTGGTCAGGGTCACGGGGTCAACAATCATACCGTTCTCAGCACGCTTTACCTTACGCACCTCGTTGGCCTGACGCTCAATCGACATATTCTTGTGCAGCACGCCGAGACCGCCCTCCTGCGCCATACCGATGGCCATAGCAGCCTCGGTCACCGTGTCCATGGCTGCCGACACCAGCGGCATGTTCAGGTTGATGTTGCGCGAAAAGCGGGTTGCCACCGTCACTTCGCTGGGAATGATTTCAGAATAGGCTGGAACAAGCAGCACATCGTCGTATGTGAGGCCTTCGCCGATGAATTTGGAAGTATCTGTAAACATAATTATATATTTATTTTACTCTAAAAAATTGTGCAAAGATACTCTTTTTTTTTGACATACACAGCATTCACATAACACAAAAACCTTTTTTAACCGACAGCAAAGCAATAACACACTATAACTCTTACACTTGCGATTTCACCATTCTTCACTGTCATCATCCCTCGCCAAACTCTTTTCAGACCCACAGGACGATGCCCCCAGCCCGATATTGCCAAATTTGGCACCCCATTGAGCCATTCCCCTCCCAGCACATGCGACAAGGACAGCCTGTTAAGAAAGACCGCTATTTCAACGTCCCTAGAGCCAGCCGTTTAATTGCACATTACAAAAAGGAATGAAAAAAAATGAGGCAAAACATCCGCCAAACGAGGAAAAAAGCGTATCTTTGCAAATTGTACTAAAAAACACAACAAATCATGTACAAACATATCTCACTAATAATCAGCATCGTCCTACTAGGACTTCTCAATTCTTGCAACCACGACAAAAACGGTATCACCATTAATGGTGAAATAACACTTGGCGAGTTCGAAGGCTGCACCATCTACCTAGGCACCCTCGACAACAACGACACCATCGACTCCACCACTGTGAAAGGAGGCAAATTCCTTTTCAGACACACTGTTGAAAAGCCGATGATGGGACGCATCTTTGCCGAGTCGAACAAATCGGCCCTGCAATGCTCTAGCACGCTGGTGCTGGAACCTGGCAAAATCTACATCGACCTGGTGAGCGACTCGCTCTCCGGCACACCCCTCAACGACCTCTTCTACAGCACCTACACCGCCAACCCCACCACCGTAGAACTGTCTGGCCGCAGGGACGAATGTCTACAGCAGTACTACACAGCCGAAGACGAAGAGGCACAACAGGAAGCCCGCACTGCCTACAACATGGCCGACAGCCTGCTGACCGCACACCTGCTCGACATCTCGCGCCACGCCTACAGCAGCAACGCCAACAACGTGCTGGGGGCCTACGCACTGAGCCAGGTGGTCTTCTACGACGGCATCACCTTCGACAGCCTCGACTACCTGATGAACCATGCCGCACCCATCGTGGCCGACTACGAACCCCTCCGCAAGGCCCGCACCCAGCTCTTCCACCTCGCCAACACCTCCGAGGGCAAACCCTTTGCCAACATCGACGGCATCGACTTTGCAACCGGCCAGCCCACACAGCTGAGCTCACTTGTCGACACCCACTACATCACGCTGGTAGACTTCTGGGCCTCATGGTGCAGCCCCTGCCGCCAGGAAATCAACGACAACCTCAACCGCCTCTACGCCGAGTACCACGACAAGGGTCTCAACATCATAGGTGTAGACGTGTGGGACAACGTCGCCGACCACAAGGCCGCCGTTCAAAAGCTCGAAATAGCCTATCCCCAGCTGATTGACACCGTGGGCGCCGCCACCGAGGCCTACGGCATCATCGGCATACCCACCATCCTGCTCCTCGACCGAAAAGGAGTCATCGTAAAACGTGGCCTGCGTGGCGACGACATCGAGGCCGCCGTCATCAAAACCCTCGGACTGGAATAATCTAAACCCAACACAATATGAAAGCAAAATACATCGCATTAGCACTCGCCCTGACTTTGGCATTGCCCATCCAGGCGCAACGCAAGTCCTCCAAAACGGCCATCAGCGCACAACCCACCGGCGGCATCACCACCGAAATGATGCAGCAGATAAAAAAGAGCTACGGCAGCAACGCCACAGACAAAGCCCTGCGCAACATCCTCGTCACCAACAGCCCCGCCAAGCTGGCACTCAACTACGAGAACGCCACCGCCTTCGACTCCCACTTCTCCAACCGCGTAGAGAGCAAGGCCGTCACCGACCAGAAATCCTCCGGCCGCTGCTGGATGTTTACCGGCATGAACGTACTGCGCAACAAGGCCATACGCCAGCATGGGCTGCCCAACGACTTCCAGTTCTCACAGGCCTACCTCTTCTTCTACGACCAGCTGGAAAAGTCCAACCTCTTCCTACAAGCCATTATTGACACCTACAAACTGCCCATGGACAGCAAAGAGGTGGAATGGCTGATGAAAAACCCCATCGGCGACGGCGGCCAGTTTACCGGCGTGGCCAACCTGATTGACAAATACGGCCTGGTACCCGCCGACGTGATGCCCGAAACCTACAACACCAACAACACCTCCGGCATCAGCAACCTGCTGGCCCTCAAATTGCGCGAGGATGCCCTACAGCTGCGCGACATGGCCGTACAGAAAGGCATCACCCCCGAAAAACTGCAAGCCAAGAAAACCGATATGCTGAGCACCATCTACCGCATGCTGGCCCTCACCATGGGCGAGCCTCCCGCTCAGTTCACCTGGCAGCAGAAGAACGCCAAGGGCGAAATCGTCGCCACCGACACCTACACCCCCAAATCCTTCTACGAGAAATTTGCCAAGACCGACTTTTCCAAGTACTACATGGTCATGAACGACCCCACCCGCGAATACTACAAAGTGTATGAGATACAGTACGACCGCCACGTCTACGACGGCCAGAACTGGCGCTACCTCAACCTCCCCATGGAGGACATCGCGCCCATGTGCATCGCCTCTATCAAGGACAGCACCATGATGTATTTCAGCTGCGACGTGGGCAAATTCCTCAACCGCGACAAAGGATTCATGGACATGAACAACTACGACTACGAGTCGCTCTTCGGCACCACCTTCGGCATGAACAAGAAACAGCGTGTCAGCACCTTCGCCAGCGGCAGCAGCCACGCCATGACCCTCTGCGCCGTCGACCTTGACAAGGACGGCAAACCCCTCAAATGGATGGTGGAGAACAGCTGGGGCAGCAGCTACGGCTACCAAGGCTTCCTCATCATGACCAACGACTGGTTCAACGAATACATGTTCCGCGTCGTATTGGAAGAAAAATACATCCCCGCCAACATCCGCGCCATGATGAACCAAAAGCCCATCATGCTCCCCGCCTGGGACCCCATGTTCGCCCCCGAGGAGTAACCCGGCACACAGAAAACACCTAGCGAAGACACACCACCTTCACTCCTTATAAAACAGTCCCAGGGGGACTGTTTTAGGTTATCACAACCTTAAAAAGTGCCATCAGCCAGCCTAAAAGAAGCGTCAAAAAAGCCTTACGGGAGCGCACTAGTCAGGTTGTGCGGCATAGTGGTAGACGACACAGCCGGGTTCCGAAGGATGGTCGTAGACGAGGGTGTCGGAGCTTTCCTTGCGGATAGCCCACACAATCAGCACATCGCCCATGGCGCAGCCGATGAAGATGACGCCAAACAGCATCAGCCAAAGGCTGTGTGTGGCAAACGACAGCAAGAAGGGCACTATTCCCAACAGAAGCAAGGGCATCAAGGCACCCACTACATATTTACGTTTGTTCATCGGCACGTCAATGTGGCAGTAGACACCTCCGCGCAGCAACCCAAAGCGCAGATGGCGGAAACTGCTGTGGGTTACCCACATCCAAGTAAAGCCATGTATCAGTTCGTGAACGGCAACGCCTAACCAGAAACCTACGATAAACAGCATGCCGCTCCATGGATTGCCCAAAGAAATACCACCCCAGATGGCATACATAGCAGCCCACCCCAGCAATCCCAGAAGCACTATCACCGATATGGCTACAACATTGGCCTTGAGCATGCCAATTGTTCTCAATTCAGTCACATACCCCTCCATTTCGGGTATGGTTTCAATGGGTTTGGAATGTCTTTTCTTCATGTCTGCATAACGATGCCTTGCCTCTTTTATTATTTAAAAATAGTCATTTTTATTGGCCCATAGACTTGATATGTGGGAAAAAAATCGTAATTTTGCAGCGCGAATTGAGTATAAACAAAATAATAATTTAATCATTTACAGATGAAAAAAGCATTCTTATTCCTCGGCGTTATCGCCATGTGCACCACCGTTTTCGCACAGACCGAACAAAAAGAGAAAGAGGACGAAGGCTACAAGTTCACCGTTGTGAAGGAATTGCCTGTCACCTCCGTCAAGAACCAGCACCGCGCCGGCACCTGCTGGTGCTACAGTGGTCTCGCCTTCATCGAAGCCGAGCTGCTCCGCATGAACAAGGGCACCTACGACCTCAGCGAGATGTACATCGTGGAGAACACCTACAACGACCGTGCCATGGCTGCCATCCGCACCAGCGGCGACGTCAGCTTCTCTCAGGGCGGCTCGTTCTACGACGTCATCTACGGCATGAAGACCTTCGGCCTCATCCCCGAATCTGAGATGCGCCCCGGTGTTGAATACGGCGACACCCTCAGCGACCACACCGAGCTCAGCGCCGTCACCGACGCCATGGTCGCCGCTATCGCCAAGAGCGACAAACTCAAGAAACTCCAAACAGACAAGGAAGGCCAGCTTCTCTGCATCAAGGCCATCCGCGCCGCCCACGCCATCTACCTCGGCCAGATGCCCGAGAAGTTCACCTACAATGGCAAGCAGTACACCCCCAAGAGCTTCTACGAGAGCCTAGGCCTCAACCCCGACGACTATGTGAGCATCACCTCCTACACCCATCACCCCTTCTATGAGAAATTCCCCCTCGAGATTCAGGACAACTGGCGTCACGCCCAGTGCTACAACGTCCCCCTCGACGAGATGATGCAGATTTTCGACAACGCCATCGCCAATGGCTACACCGTCGCCTGGGGTGCTGATGTCAGCGAGCAGGGCTTCCGCATGGGCACCCGCAAGGGCTTCTGCGTGCTCCCCGCCACCGCCGTCACCGCCACCATGGGCAGCGACATGGCCCACTGGACCGGCATGAAGGCCAAAGACATCCAGGACGAGGCCGCCAAGCACCCCACCCCCCAGCGCTGGGTCACCCAGCAGGAGCGCCAGATGGCCTACGACAACCGTGAGACCACCGACGACCACGGCATGCTCATCTACGGCACCGCCAAAGACCAGATGGGTAACGAATACTACATGGTCAAGAACAGCTGGGGCGACTACGGCGACTACCACGGCATGTTCTACGCCAGCAAGGCCTTCGTCCGCTACAAGACCATGAACATCATCGTCCACAAGGACGCCCTGCCCAAGGACATCAAGAAAAAACTGGGCATCAAGTAAGAACGCTTGAATGCGTGAATCGAGATAGCGTATTTACGAATTCACACATCAATACACCAAAAAGGGTCTGCCATCGTCGTGATGGCAGACTTTTTTTGCGTTATTATGGATAAAACCAACATAATAGTTGTCCCAGTTGTCATTGTTGTCTTCAAAACAGACAAAATTCAAGGGGAGAAAAAATGCGACCGGCAGCAGTCTTCTTTTGATTATTGTATTACCAATCGCAGTTTGTAATAGACGGGGTTGCCTTCTGGGGCGAGGTCGGACGTGTGGTAGCCTCCGGGCGGCCAGTTGGGATTCTTTTCAATAATGCCCATAGAACAGGCGGAGACCAACAGCTCACAATCACTTATCCAACAAAGAGACATGTCATTATAGCAATCCGTACTCCAGCGATAGTCCTCATAACGACAGAGGGGAATCAGGTGGTGGCTGCTCTCGTCATATTTGTAAAAACAGAGAGAGCCATGCCAGTTATACCCTTGGAACTGTTGCACAACCATGATTCCATTTTTGCCATAGGTACAAGCACCTTCCTCGGGCATGAAAGTAGTGTCAGCCACACCATCCTCTGTCATCATGAACGACCTACCCAAGAGGTCTTCCCTCATTCTATATTGCCTTATTTCTGGGTAATAAATGATTCGTCGAAAGCCGTACTCGTTCATATCTGGCATTTCTAGCAGCAACTCCATCTCCTTAAAAGTGCCATCTTCTTGGCACTCCTTGTAAATCAGCATTTGGCCTTCAAACCTGATGTCATTCTGTGTATAATACCATTTGGCGGTAGGCATGCCCTGCTTGGCCAGTTCTTTATAAAGGGTGGAATTAGGGTCTATTTCAATCGGCTTTACTATGTAGCTGTCGGTGAGCAACCGCTTATATTGTCTTTGGGTAATCTCTTCTGGAACGACAACAATTCTGCCTCCCGTAGAGAAAGTGGCGTAACCGTTAATCGAGTCGACAGGAAAGGCTTCACCGCATCTTTCCACATACTCCTCTATGTCGGTATCTGCGATAATGGAGAGACATGCTGTGTCTCTCGTCTGGCAGACTGCCATCAATCCTACAGCACACATCGCAACAAACAGAAAGACATTCTTCATACTTTTCGACTGAGGTATTGTGTTAACATGTTAACGTGTTAGTCCTTGATGCGGTAGCCGTCTCTTCTTTAGAGGGGTGCCACGACGTGGCGGGATATGTAGTAAACACAATAATACATTCAAGCATTCATTTGACCTGCTTCTTTTTGTATCGGATGCTCACGGTGGCGAAGATGCAGACTACAGGGAGGAAGACGTAGATGTAGCCTTCGATGCACTCGATGGCGAGCATGGTGACGGCTTCGATGCCGACAAAGAAAGTGGCGGCAACAAGCAGGCAGTGCCAGAAATTATGGGTGCGGACGATGTCGACGACCGTCTTGGCGATAATCATGAGCAGCATCAGCGTCTGGTACGCCACCATGACCCATACCCCGGTGATGGGGGCGAACTCGTCGAACAGGCCCGCGATGGCGGCACCCAGGAGCATCACGAAGATGACATACTGCCACTCCATCCACTGTTTCTCCTCCATGCCCATAGTGTCGCTCAGATGGGCCACCAGCTGCATCACTGCGGTCATAAACACGTAGACGATGTATGTAAGCATCAGCTCGCCGACTATCGACCACCCTATGCCTACGACATTCCGCTGGCAGAACCAGCCGACACTGATTTCCTTGCGGTGCAAGTCGATATCCTCGAACAAGGGCAGATCGGACGAGAAGCAGTAATAATAGGTGGACACGACGGCAACACCCACCAGCGTGTAGAGCAGCGGGATGAGGTTGCGCTTGTCTTTATAATAGATGCGGTAGGTTATCACATGCATCGCAACAGCAAGCACCAACAAGAAAAGAGGAATGACAACGGGATGCAGCCCCAGAGGGTTGCTGTGGTGGATGTTGAGCAATTCGGGCAGATTGGACATCGGCGCATTGGCGTTGATATAGTCAGAGAGTCTTTGTATAATCATTGCATCGTATTATTGTAACTGATTTTCAATAACGCATACTTTCAAGCATTATTGTATCTTTTGCCACAAAAAATGGCATTTGAATGAGCAACCTGTGTTTATGTCATGGAATTTGTGTATTTTTGCATTTTCAAAAAAGGAGGAACAAATACAAATACTGACATGAATATCCGACCCGAACAACCCCAAGATTTCCGCGAAGTGGAGAACCTCACCCGCGAAGCGTTCTGGAACGTCTACCGCCCGGGGTGCACCGAGCATTACGTCCTCAACCAATACCGCAACAGCCCCGACTTCATCCCTGAACTGGACTTGGTGATGGAGGAGGAGGGCCGAATCATAGGCCATGTGATGTTCTCCAAGGCCGAGATTGTCCTCGACGACGGCTCGATGTTTCCCTCGTGGACCTTCGGCCCCATCAGCATCCATCCCGACTACAAGCGCAAAGGGTATGGGCTGAAACTGCTGAACCACGCGTTAGAAAAAGCCCGTGCGATGGGCATCGGGCTGCTCTCGATGGAGGGCAACATCGACTTCTACAGCCACGCTGGTTTCGACCTTGCCAGCAAGCTCCGCATCCATTACCACGCCGAGCCACGCGACGCCGAAGTGCCCTACTTCCTCGCTCAAGAACTCATCCCCGACTACTGGGGCAGCCGCGAAGGCACCTACTGCCCGCCCAAAGGCTATTTCGTGGCCGACAACGCCCCCGAAGCCTTCGAAGCCTACGAGGCCTCATTCCCACCGAAGGAAAAGCTACGCCTGCCCGGCCAACTGGGATACGAAGAATAACAATGCAGCTATGAAAAGACGAAACCACAACCGCCGCTGGGCAAAGGGAAATGGACTGTCACTGCAATGGATTTCCGCAGCAAGCCATAGTTTCAATGTCGACCGCCCCGACATAGTGAATACCGCCATCGACAACTTCTTGAAGACCATATGGGGATGAATGACAAAGAGCTTTATCGTGAGCTGGGTGTGCTGACAAAAAAGAAAGAAGACTGGAAAGCGAGCATTGACTCTGTGAGGTCGCTGCTTGAACACCCGTCTTCGAAAATTCAGGCAAAAGCATTGTGGCTGCTTGGCGAGATGGGGTTGCTCTATCCTGAAGAGATAGTGCCTTACGTCGATAAAATAGCCTCATTCCTCGACTCTCAGGATGACCTGTTGCGGGAACGTGCCCTGAACGCGTTGGGCAGAATAGGCAGATCCCGGGTCGACACCGTCAAGACCTACATGGAGAAGATGCTTGTGCTGGCCACAGACAACAATCCACGCGTCAGGCTGAGCCTCATCTGGGCATCGGAAAACATCGCCACCAATACCCCTGACGTGTACGAGCATTCTTTGCCTGTGTTTGCCGAACTGCTACACGACAAAGACGACAAGGTGCGGACGGAGGCACCTGAGATGTTCCGAGTGCTAGGGAAAAGACGGCCACAGATGGTGTTACCCTATTTGGAAAAACTGCAGTGGCTGGCCGAGAATGACGCACACCCAGTTGTCCGTATTCACAGTGCCGGCGCCATACGTATTACACAAGCAGCGTTGACATGACCACACTACTATACATCCACGGGAAAGGAGGCTGTGCTGCGGAGAGCGAGCACTACGATAGAAACGAATAGATCCCATCTATAGCCTCACCGTAGTTCTCGGTCCTTGCCCCCTACTCATTCCCGTTCCACAGCCCACTCGCCAGCGGGGAGGGTGCGCGCGGAGTCTGTCCCCGGGAAAAGGGTTGCGGTAGTGCCTTCTGGTATAGTGAGACGCATGTGGCTGCCGTCTATCTCCACGCTGATAGTGCCGAATGGGGTCGGTTTCGTAGCCTTGACCCATGTGATGCCGTCGCATGGCTGCGGGTCGACGAAGAAGTGCTTATACCCTGGGGCATCAGGGTCAGGGCGGATGCCCGCAAGGGCTTGGTAGAACCAGATGCCGATGCCGTTGTAGCAGTTGTGGACATGGCTGCGTTCGCCGTCCCACGACTCCCAGGTGGTGGTGGCTCCCTGATTCATCATGTAGAGGTAGCCGGGGTAGTCGGGCTGGCGAAGGAGGGTGGCCATGAGGTCGGCCTGCCGCTCGCGGATGGCCCATTCGGTGAAGACAGGCACCCCCATCAGCCCCACGGCTATATGGGCGTTGTGTTTGCCATAGCTGTCAGCGATGAGCCTCTCCTTGACCACCTGCCTAGTCTGCCTGTCGGGCACCACATCGGCCAGCAGCGCATAGGCCAAGTCAAAGGGTGTCCCATGGGCGTATGTGTGTGTTTCTGGGTGATAGAAAGCCTTATGTATGTCTGCAAGCAGCCTTTTGCGACGGGCGGCAAAAGCCCTCGCATCCTTTCTATGGCCTGTGAGCCGCGCCATCCGCTCCATGTCGGCCAGACACTCGCTGACAAAGCAGTTGCTGGTAAACAAGGCCGACTCCCCTTTCACGTCGATGCCCTTGGGCGCCAGCCAGTCGCCTAGGAACCACATACGCCCTTCGTCGGGCCACGGCTGCAGCAACCCGTCGGGGCTGTACCGTTCCACGTATGCCAGCCATCGCTTCATCTGGTCGTAGTGGCGGTCAATCAAGGTGCGGTCGCCATAGTTGAGGTAGGTGCGCCAAGGGGCCTTGACGATAAAACCGCTCCAATAGGGGCCGCCCCCTGTGGGAAATGCCGGAGCCACGTAGGGCAGCGAACCTGTGCTGTCCATCGCATCCTCCCAAGAGCTAAGCCAATTGCGATAGGTGTCGCGCACATCGTAGAGCGTCTGCAACGTCATGGTCGACGAATTGCCGTCGCCGCCGTAGCCCATGCGCTCCAGATGTGGGCAGTCCACCATATAGCCGCCAAAGGTTAGGCACGAGAGCGTATATTTCACCATGTCATGCACCGCGTTCAGCCGTGGGTCGGAGCACTCGAAGGTGGCGCCCTCCTTGGGGTCTATGGCACTAATCTGCAACGCCAAAGCCCCGACCACACCTGCACCCTTTATGCGGACATATCGAAAAGAATGGGTATGGAACTTGTTGACGAAATGGTCAAGCCCACTCCCCGCGGAAATATAAGTGTCCGTCTCGGTATGAGGGGGCACGGCATGGAGATGGTCAAGATATTCCATCGTCACCACAGCACCCGAATCCAAACCAGCCAGCATGTCATCGTCATCGTCCTTGCTAGAATTCATCGGGACAAACCTCGCCACAAACCACCCTGTCACCACCCGTCCGAAATCGAGCAACAGACCGCTGTCCGCCAGCCGTTCGGCCGTCTGCACCCACACCGTGTCCACAATGCGGTTGCCCGCAAACTCCTGTGGCGTAACCCGCATCCCCTCCAACCGCACCACCGTGGCTGGCCGCCAGGCGGGCTTCCAACGCGCATCGTAGCGTTCTCCTCCAAACTGCAACGGCTGCCAACTGCCCGTATAACTGTAGGCACTCGGTGAAGCCTGCCAAGTACTGTCCGTAACAAGGAGGGTGTCAATACGGTAACCCGCATCTCGGTACACCACAGCCTGCGCCACTGCGGGCATATTGTATATCCGTCCCCACCCCTGCCCCAGCCAGAGCGTTATCGTGTTCTCCCCCTCGCGGAGATAGGGGCTGATATTGTAATTGACCGACAACGAATGCTTGTTGAGCTGCGACACGGCTGGCTGCATCACTCGGTCGCCCACCCGTGTACCGTTTACATAAAGCTGATGATAACCTATCGAATTGACCGCGGCATACACCCTCTCGGTCGGATGCGGCAAGGTGAACCGACTGCGCAACATCGGCGTTTCGGCAAAGCCACCGCCAGCATCACACCCTATATACTGCGCCATGACGGGTGCCAGCAAAGCCATGAACAGCAACAAGACAATAACCTTTTTTATTCTCATATTCACATTCAACATATTATGAACCCCAGCTCCCTCCGAGGCACAGTGCAAAGATACAAAAAACTTTCCGAACAATGTTAAATATCGCCACCCCTGCAATAAAAAAAGCAATCCCACGTTATAAAAAATTATGAAGAAATACACACATGCCTGGCTGGCCTTCATGGCCATCAAACGCCTCCAATACGCGAATATCCCCGAAGAAAACCGTGAGGATGCCCAGAGCCTCGTGAAATGGTTCCACGACTACCGCGACTTCGTCATCGAAGGGTCGTGGTACCCCGACGAAGTGTTCAAAGACATGGCCACCAGCCATATCATCAAGTACCGACCCGCATCGGGTACTGCTGAGCAGAAGTTCAAAAAGCTCCCCAAGACCATGAAACTTTATGCGATGGGGCAGAAGTCGGAACTGTACAAGAAGCCGTTCGTCATCGAGGCGGGCAACTGTGCCGACCGCTGCGAGTCGATAGCCCACAGCATCATCGACTGCTTCAAAATCCTCCGCATGGAGGAGCGCGGCAACCCTATTGCCACCACAGGCAACCACATCGCCATGCGCTTCTTCATCCTCAGCCACTACATAGCCGACTGCCACATGCCGCTGCACTGCGACTGCCGTTCCTTCTCGTCGGGGCAGAACATACACGGCTATATCGAAACACAGTGGGACAACCAGGTGAAGGCCTCCTACTCCATCGACACCGCCAACAACCGCTTCTTCTATGCCCCCGACGGCTACCCGCTGGTCAAGAAGATGACGCCGCTGATGCAGGCCGTGGAAGACGACCTAGTGAACCGCGAATACCTCCACCCCTGGGGAACGGGCAACGGCAACACCTGGGACTATATGAGCGCCGTCTCGGAATACTCCTACCTCATGGCCTACCGTATGATTCCCAGCACCTACGACGAAAACAACCTCACTAAGGAGGTCTTTAAGACAGCCGAGGACTTCAAGCGGTTTGACGAATACAGCCAATATATCCTCTGCGACGCCGTCGACTCCATCGCGCGGGTGTGGCTCCACGTGTGGGCACGCTATCGCAACTGGGCGAAAGGGAAGAGTTGAAGTAAGAAGATGGAACGGTACATCTTTCTTGACTTTGACGGCGTGATGAACACCGAGCGCAGCTACAAGGCTTTTGTAGCTGCCGGTGAGCCGTGGCGCGACAACTACGGCCCCTTCTTCGACTCCGAAGCGGTGGAGAACCTGCGCCATATAGTGGAGGCTACCGCCGCCGACATCGTCATCACCTCGACGTGGAAATACAAAGGGCTCGACGCCATGCACACGTTGTGGACCCTGCGCGAAATGCCCGGCATACTGCTGGGGGTCACACCCGAAGCCTCGATTGACGACTACTGCACACGTGGCATGGAGATTCTGAAATGGCTTTCGCAGAACGGCCATGACGAGTCGGACAACTTCCGCTATGTCATCCTCGACGACAGCTCGTTCTTCCTACCAGAACAGATGCCCTATCTGATAAAGACCTCCTCCAGCGTGGGGTTGACACAGGAGGATGCCGATAAAGCCATCGCCCTGCTGATGCAGCCTCCCCTCACATTATGAACCAACGCCACAGAGAGAAACGCCTTGCCGCACTGCGCTATGTGCTGGCACTGCCCAAGAGCATCTGGTACAACTTCCGCCTGCTCCCGTTCCGACAGGCGTGCCACATGCCATTGCTGCTGTCGCACCGCACCAGGGTGCTATGCTGCTCCGGCCGCATGACCCTGCATGCCGACCGTCTGCGCATAGGGTTGGTAAAAATTGGCTTCAACACCTACCAGCAGACCCATTTCCGACACGACATCACCACCCTCAGCCTGCAGGGTTCGATGGAGGTGATGGGTGAATGCGCAGTGGGTGCCGGCTGCAGCATACAGATAGGGGAGAATGGCGTCCTCACACTCGGCGACAAGTCGCTGATAGGGCCCAAGACCCTCATCATCTGCCATCGGGCCATCACCTTCGGGAGGCAGAACAGGGTGTCGTGGTGCTGCACCTTCATGGACTCCGACCAGCACCGCCTGATTGACGAAAACGGCAACTGCTGCAACGAAGACCGCCCCATCCTGTTCGACGACTACATCTGGATGGGCTGCCATGTCATCGTCTCCAAAGGCACCCGCCTGCCCTCCTACACCACCGTGGGAACAGGCAGCGTGCTGCACGGCACCCACACCGAAAGCCGCACCGTCCTCGCTGGGAATCCGGCCCATGTGGTGCGCCGCAATGTGGTGAGGGAAGACTTCCTAAATGATGCCAAATAGAGACCTCTTTCGCCTCTTTTAGGACAATGCTAGGAACATTCTAGGTCATTTTTAAGACATAACACCCTAAAAAAGTGCTATTCAGAACCTATTCCTTACTTCAAAAGGGTCTTAGCGTCTCCTGCTAAGCAACTCTTCGGCGCGTTTCAGATATTTCGAAGCGCGCTCGTCATCTTCACCCAGGTAGGTCTCGCCCAGCAGGTGAAGCGCGTTGACGTCGCTGGGGAAGAGCTGCACCGTCCGCTTTGCCACCCTGCGTATGCGGTTCACCATGGCGCTGTCGGATGCTGCCAAAGGGTAGTCGCCCGGAAGGGTCTCACGCATCGTAAGCTGGTAGTCCGCCACCCCTTCCATCACCAACTCCTTCAGACCCTCCTCCACGTTGGGGAACAGCCACCGATGGTTTATCTGGTCGGAGTAATCCAGCATCCGCATAATCTCGTCGGCAAAAGCATCCCACCTTCTCAACTCGCCGAGGAAGAATATCTTTCCGAAGCGGAGGTCCAGACGGTCGGGATAGAGCACTATCCCCCTTTCAATCACCAGCAGACCGCTGTCGGCCAGCTGCGCAAGATATGGGGTTTGCTCCATAGCCTGATTGGCATAAAAATTGTAACAGGCGATAATCAGGTTGACATCCTCCGGGGCCGAAAGCTCCCAATCCTGAAGGGCTTGTCGCTGGGCGGCCACGTCGTTGGTGGCAAAAGCATCGTCGAAACGGTCGGAAAAGGACTGTGCGTACATGGCATTCAATGCCATCAAAGTCAGGCAGAAGAATAGGGCTCGTTTCATAAATTACATCATTTTTCGAGAAGCAAAAATACAAAAAGTTTTTCATATCGGTAAAAAATCGTACCTTTGCATTCCATAAGACAACGGACAGCTCATGAAGATTCTCCTCATTACCCCGCCGCTGACACAGCTCAACACCCCCTACCCTGCCACCACCATGCTCAATGCGTACCTACAGGCGCATGGGCATCAAGCCGCACAGGCCGACCTCGGTATTGAGCTGGTGGACAATATCTACAGCCGTCCATGGCTGGAGCATTATGCGCAGGGCATCGGCGACACCGACGAGCGCGACTATATGGTACGATGCAGCGAGGTTATTGATTCCGTGAAACAGTTCCTCCGGGGGAGCGACAACACCCTGGCACCCCGCATTGCCAACCGCAGCCTGCTGCCCGAAGGGCCACGTTTTGAGCAGCTGGCAGATTTGGAATGGGCATTCGGAGTGGCGGGTACCGAGGACAAGGCACGCCATCTGGCCACCCTTTTCATCGAAGACATCGCCGACTATATCCGCGACCACTCAGACCCCCACTTCGACCTCATCCGCTATGCCGAGCACCTGGCCAACTATGCCCCCACCTTCGACGAGCTACAGGCCGCGCTGGATGCCCCCGACTTCCCTATCGACCAACTGATGCTTCGGCTCTTGCAAAGCCATATCGACACCGAGCAGCCAGAGCTTGTGGGCTTTACCATCCCCTTCCCCGGCTGTCTCTACGCCGCCCTACGCTGCGCGCAACATATCAAACGGCACTGCCCGCTGCCCATCGTGCTGGGCGGCGGCTTCGTCAACACCGAATGGCGCCAGCTGAGCGACCGCCGCATCTTTGACTACTGCGACTTTATCACCTACGACGACGGAGAGCTGCCCCTGCTGCGTATCGCCGACCATCTGTCCGGCACTATAGGCCCCGACCAACTGGTGAGGACCATCACAGAGCAGTCCCCCACCCTCGTCGACACCCCTGACAACGAGGACAACCGCAGCCTCCCCGCGCCCGACTTCAGCGGGCTGCCGCTCGACAAATACCTCTCAATGGCGGAGATGACCAACCCCATGCACCGCCTGTGGAGCAACGGGCGGTGGAACAAGATGATGATGGCCCACGGCTGCTACTGGCACCGCTGCGCCTTCTGTGACACCAGCCTCGACTATATAGGGCGCTACGACGCTCCCGATGCCGCCACCGTGGTGGACCGCATGGAACACATCTTGGCGCAGACCGGCACCAGCGGCTTCCATTTCGTAGACGAAGCCCTGCCGCCCAAACTGCTGAAAGAGGTGTGCGAAGAGATTCTGCGCCGCCGTCTCACCGTCAGCTTTTGGGGCAACATCCGATTTGAGAAGGCCTATACAGCCGAGCTGTGCGACCTGATGGCCGACGCCGGGTGCGTGGCCGTGAGCGGAGGCCTAGAAGTGGCTTCCGACCGCCTGTTGCGGCTGATGGACAAAGGGGTCACCATCGGGCAGACCATCCAGGCCTGCCGCCATTTCCGCGATGCGGGCATCATGGTGCACACCTACCTCATGTACGGCTTCCCCACCGAGACGCTGCAAGAAACCCTCGACGCGCTGGACACCGTGCGCCGCATGTTCGACGAAGGCATCGTGCAGAGCGCCTTCTGGCACCGTTACGCCATGACCTGCCACAGCCCTTCGGGCCGCAATCCTGAACGCTATGGTGCCTCTCGCCCAGACCTCTCGCCCAACCCCTTTTGCAACAACGAAGTGGACTGGACTCCCCTACAGCCTTATGCCGGCAACAGCCAATTCGACTATGACATCGACGAGGTGGGGCGCGGCCTGAGGATGGCCACTTTCAACTATATGAACGGACTGGGGTTGGAGCAGCCCATACGAAGTTGGTTCCCAGGCATCCATTTCACCAAACACAAGAAACAACACCCATCCAAACAATGAACAGCCCTACACGGCCTGAAAAGCAGAGCAGCTGGCTTTTTGAAATAGTTGTGGCAATCGGAGCCCTGCTATGCCTGCTGTTTTACTTTAACCCACGCCAGCCGAAAGACCTCGTCTGCATCGAAGGTTATGACAAACACCCCCATGTTTCTGAGCATCGGGACGTATTCCCCGGTTCCATGCTATTATTGGGTATGGGCTATCGATACTTTCAATTGAAAGGATACCCCTGCTTGTTTTATTCTGAAATCGCACTCCCTTATTACGATTATGATACCCCCGTGAGAGTACACATACGGGCTATAGACTATCAAAGGCTGCAAGACATAAAGAACGGTGTATCAGATAAAGAAATAGAAATACGGGTCTATGCCGAAGAGACCTTTAACCCATACAGAAGGAAATGGACACGTTATGTTGCCGAACATCCTCACGGCCACGGCAGCCTTTTTGCCTTCGGCCTCCTTCTCTTCATCCTCTTCCTGGTGCTGGTGGTGAAAAAAGTATTTTTTACAGACGCCCTGAGTGAATGAGAGGTCACCCTATCGCTTTTCTATGTTTCTCCGCCATTGTCGGTACTTGATGCGGTTGAGAGCAGAGTGTTTGACGGAATGTTTGAATGTGGATTCATTGGCATGTTGGAGATTTTCTAATGCGGCTTTTTGCTCGTCGGTGAGGTTGTAGCACACCTTAGCAGCCTTATTGTATGGGCAAACAAGCTGGCAGCAGTCGCATCCGAAGGCATAGCCCGACAGGCGTACGTCGTCGGGCAGCTGTTCTGCCCGATTTTCAACCGTGTGGTAGGAGGCGCAACGGCGGGCATCGTTCCAGTATGAGCCGTCCTTTGTCGGCACCAGACATCGGTTGGGGCAGGCCTCCACACATCGATGGCAGTCACCACAGCCGTTCTCCAAGGGGGTGTCGTATTGGTCGGCTTCGGAGGTGGAGACCAGCTCGCCAATATAGCAATAGCTGCCCAACGAGGGATTCACCAGCAGCGTGTTACGCCCACGCCACCCCAGCCCGGCACGCACAGCCCATGCCTTGTCGCTGATGGGGACGGTGTCCACGCAGGGTTTTGCCTCAAAGCCGGGGTAGACATCTTTAAGGAGTGCAATAAGCTGGTAAAGCATGCGTTTGAGCCGTTCGTGATAGTCCTCGCCATAGGCATACTGAGCCACTTTTGCCCCCCCCTCCAACAGTCGGGAGGGCCGATAGCCCACCAGCACTACTATCACCGACCTGGCACCGGGGAGGAGAATACGGGGGTCGTAGCGCATGGCCACATGCTCTGCCATATAGTGCATCGCGGCATGACACCCATTGTCCAGCCACGGACGCAGATGCAGTTCGTCGGCGGTCAAGGATGTTGCTTCAGCTATGCCACAGGCATCGAAGCCCAACGACAGGGCAGCAGCCTTGATAAATTGAGAATTGAGAATTGAGAATTGAGAATTATCTGGGGGCGGCAGCTGTCCCCTCTTTAGAGTGGTGGCCGTAATCCCAGAATCTTCTCTCCCCTTCCCCGTAAGGCTGGAGCATTCCCCTCCATTATCATTTTTCAACTTTCGAAGCCTTTTTACTACCTTCATAGAGCTCGAACTTGAGGAAACGGCAGTCGAGCTGGCCATTGAGCAGAGGTATTTTCTTGCTGGGCTTGAGGCCGATGTGCTTCATAGCCTCGAAGTCGCTGGTGATGAGCCACACCTCGCAGTTTTCACCATATTTCTTTTTGAAGGTGTCGCCCAACAGTTCGTACATGGCGTTGAGGTCTTCAATCTTGATACGCTCGCCGTAGGGAGGGTTGGTGACGATGAGTGTTTTGCCCTCGGGCGGGTCTTGGTCTTCGAAGGAGCCATTGAAGAGCATGACGTCCTTGTGCAGCTTGGCATACTCCAGGTTCTTCTCGGCCTGGTGGAGCACTTGCATGTCGATGTCGTTGCCCCAGATTTCGTAGTCGAAGTCCCTGGCTCCAATCTTGCGGTCTTCTTGTTCCTTCACGCTTTTCCATTCGCCAAGGTTGAACTCCTTCCAACGTTTGAAAGCGAAACGCCCGTCGCGGTAGTACTGGGCGGGTATGTTGTTGGCCATCATGGCAGCCTCGATGAGGAGGGTGCCGGAGCCGCACATGGGGTCGTAGAAATTGCAGTCGCATTTCCATCCGGCCAGCTTAATCATGCCGGCGGCCAATACCTCGTTGATGGGGGCGATGCCGACAGCCTGGCGGTAGCCGCGCTTGTGGAGCGAGTCGCCGCTGGAGTTCATCAGCAGGGTCACCTGGTTGTCGCGGATATGGAGGTTGAACTTATAGTCGGCATTCTCGGTGTCGATGGAGGGCCGCTGACCGAAGTTGCGGCGGAAGCGGTCGACAATGGCATCCTTGGTTTTGAGGGCCGCATAGTAGGAATGGGTGAAGATGTCGCCGCTGGTGGTGCTGTCGATCATGAAGGTGCAGTCGACATCAAGAATCTTCTCCCACTTGATACGATAGACCTGGTCGTATAGCTCCTGGTCGTTATTTGCCGTAAACTCTGCAAAGGGTTTAAGAATGGCCAACGCGGTGCGGCAGACATAGTTGGCACGGTATAGCACCCGCATGTCCCCTTCGAAATTCACTGCACGGTTGAGGCACTCGATATTCTCCGCGCCACAATCACGCAGTTCTTCTGCCAGCACTTCTTCGAGACCCATCATGGTCTTGGCCACCATTTTAAACTTCTCTCTGCCTATCGGCTGCGACATCACTTTGCCGCCCATCTTCTGTATAATCATGATTATTTATTAATAGTATTATTCTCGATTGTTATTGTCTTTCAGACCCCTGTCTTTCGACCATTTGCGCATCTTGTGTTGCACTTGTCGGCCTTTCAGCTTGCCATTGAGGATGGCGGTGTTCAGCTCGTAGCCCAGCATGATTACCAAGCTGTTGAGGAAGAGCCACAGCATGACCAGCAGCACCGTGCCGATGGAGCCGTAAAGCAGGTTGTAGCGGTTGAAATTGGCCAGATATACTTTGAATCCCCACGACATCAGGATGAACATGATGGTGGCGAACATGGCCCCTGACGAGAAGAAGCCCACCCGCTGTTTCTTCAGAGGGATGATATAGTAGACCGAGCTGAGCGTCAGCAACGCCATGAACACCAGAATTATCCATCGACCAATGCCAATGACGATGTGGGTGAACGACCCCGGAATGAGCACCCCGTTCTTGAAGAGCCACATGAGGATTGTCTTGTAGCCGATGAGGAGTATCAGCACCAGCACGACCATGAAGTAGAGCAGGAACACCAGCAGGATGCATATCGGGTAGCGGCTGACGAAGCGTCGCTGCTCGTTGTTGCGGTCGGCAAAATACATAACCATGCCGTGGATAGCATTGGCTGCCAAGATAATGGAGGCGGCAAAACCGATTGAGAGGAGGCTGGTGTGCTTATGCCCCATCACGTCGTTGATGGTATTGGCAAGGGGTGTGTAGATGCCCTGTGGCACGATGTCCTCCAGCTGGAAGAGCAGCTCGTCCTGCAAGCCGTCGAAGGGCAGGAAGGCGATGAGCGTGAACATAAAGATGAGCAGCGGGGGAAGCGCCATGAGGAAGGAGAACGCCAGCCCCTTGGCCGCACGCCACAGCTTGCCATCGATAATACCTTGGAGCAGATAGCGCACCACGTCGTAGAGAGGCACCCCTTTGTTGCCCGGCAGCGCGGTGTTGTGGACTAGAAAATGCACCAGTCGCATAAACCTACTGGCAACTATGCGGTCCCTCAGCTCCTTGATATGGTCAAATATGTTCATATTTAAATCCATAGGGGTATACCCTCATGTATACCCTACCTGTTGATTCGGGCGCACATGGGAGCACGCCCCTACAGTACTACTTTTTCACTAATGAAATATCCATACTCTTGATATGGTGGGTGAGGGCGCCCACGGAGATGAAGTCCACCCCGGTCTCGGCATAGCTGCGGAGTGTGGCGTCGGTGATGCCGCCGCTGGCCTCGGTTTCATACTTACCGTCTATGCGCCGCACTGCCTCGCGGAGGGTGTCGGTGTCGAAATTGTCGAGCATGATGCGGTCCACACCTCCATGCTTTAGCACTTGCTCCAGCTCGTCGAGGTTGCGCACCTCTATCTCAATCTTCAAGGCCTTGCCTTTCTCTTTGAGATAGGCACGTGTGCGGTCGATGGCAGCATCGATTCCGCCAGCAAAGTCGATATGGTTATCCTTCAGCATCACCATGTCGTAGAGGCCGATACGGTGGTTGGTACCCCCTCCGCACTTGACGGCGTATTTCTCCAGCAGGCGCATGTTGGGCGTGGTCTTGCGGGTGTCGAGCAGCCGGGTGTGCAGTCCTTCGAGCATCTGCACCATGCGGTGTGTCTCGGTGGCGATGCCGCTCAGCCGCTGCATGAAGTTCAACGCCGTGCGTTCGGCAGTGAGGATAACGCCCGAAGCGCCTTCCACGAGCATCAACACGTCGCCCTTCTGCACACTGTCGCCGTCATGTTTCAGGCATGTCACTTTCATGGGCACAGTGCTGTGATAGAACCAGTCGTTCACCAGATGGAACACCCGTTCACCCACTTCCATGCCGCAGACTATGCCGTCCTGCTTGGCCACCATCTTGGCGGTGTTGGTTGCCGTCGGCGGGATGCACGCCAGAGTGCTGTGGTCGCCGTCGCCCACATCTTCGAGCAACGCCATGCGTATCAGCTCGTCCAAATTAGGGATAGTAGTCATCATGTCAAACAACTTTATTTTTGAAATTGCAAAGATACGACTTTCCGCCCAATTATACAAACAAAAACATTCACAAAGAACAGAAATTACTGTATATCAATCATTCGCAACAAGTAATCATCATCAATACAGTCCCACATTTTTCGTCCACCTACAGCCTTTATCACTGTTTTTATCACATTTTTACACAATAAGAAAAGCCTGCTCACGTTATTTTGATACATATACACCTCACCACAAAAAAAACAGCACTATGGACAGTCACATCGAAGAAGGCAAACTACTGCTATTAAAAGACAAAGAAAAGGTATTCAAGAACTATTTCATTGAATATTCAATCATCCTGATAATCCTTTCTGTGGCCGAATGGGTCGCCAGCATCTTCTTCACCAAGTCGTTCACGTGGTGGGAGATACCGCTGGACATCGCATTGAGCATCATCATAGCCCTTGTCTCCGCCTGGCTGCAAGTGCGCTGGAACCGCCGCCGCAAACAAGAGAACACCTATTTCAAAGAGAAATACGGTAAGAGATAAGCATAGGACATAGACTCTCCCTACTTCATCAATCAATAAGCCAACATCTTACTATACCACATAGAGCAAAGTACACAACTTTGTGTACTTTCACGTCGCCCCAAAGTATGAACGCTGATATTGAGGCGCATAGTCTACTATAGGAAACTTCTATCAATCATCCCAAAGGGGTGAGATATGAATAACACCGTACAAGCTGTAGGTGCAGTGCGGTGAATATCTGAAGTATCAGAATGCGTCCCGTTAGGGACGCGACACCAATACAACCATAATATATCATCCCGCCCTCGGGCAATCTCGAGGGCGGGACAATATGAGAGAGAAGCATCAATTCTTAGACAACAGGGTTAAGCAAACTAGAGTAGTGCAGAACTTCTATAGAAGCGTTGCGCCGTTCCTGAGTGCCGTTGTATATGACAACACGGCGGACAAGACAGGATTTGAGTAACTCTGTTATCCTACCAAAACCAGTTTCGAAGGTGGAATTATAGGTGGCAGATGCTAAATACCTGCGTATCATATAAGACGTGTTCTATAAATGCTGTATTCATGTCGCGTCCCTCCGGGACGCAGTTTCTCTACGATTTGACAATCACCGCACTGCGCCTTACGGCTTGTACGGTGTTATTAATGGTCACACCTCTTCGAGGTGATTTATAGAAATCACCATAATCATATAGTAGTAATATTTTATGCAATTTTGCAATCGGATTGCAAAATTGCATAAAATAATTGAATGGGGGAAATAATCTTCGATAGTTTTATCTCCTCACCACAATCCTCCTAGCCGGAGCGTCGCCAATCTTCACGAGATAGGCACCCAAGGCAGGCACGTCGAGCAGTACCTCCTGTGTCGCATCACGCCGTGTGGCAAGCAGCCGCCCGACCACATCGTAGAGGCATATAGTGTAGCCCTCGGTTGGCATCAGCTAGCATTGATATTTATTTTTCGCTCTAGTATAAAGTATGACTGATTTTTTTCCAATCTTTCCAATTGTCGCGTCCCTCCGGGACGCTGAGTAGTAGGGTTTTCGTTGACCCCACACTGCGTTCCTTGTGTGGGGTTATTGAAATTCAGCATCTTCGATGCTGTTAAAAAATCAGTCTTTTATCAAACTAGAGCCTTATTTTTTAGCATTTACAATACGAAATGCCAGCTTCTTTATTGTGTCTCACCTACGCATTTATCGGAAGAGCCATATTTATTATGTTTTTGACATGCCGTAAAAAAAATACGGCATGTCAAAAAAAATAAGTATATTTGCATAATAATATAATTATAATATCATGTTGTTAAAATTTGCTGTTCAGAATTTTAGAGGATTTAAAGACCGAATTGAATTGGATTTGTCCCATCCCAATCATTATGATTTTAATACTTATGCTGTGAAAAATGGGATTGTGAAAAATGGGATTATTTACGGCCCTAATGGGTCAGGTAAATCTAACTTTGGCCTCGCAATCTTTGATATAGTCAACCACCTTTCTCAGAAGGTAAGGAAAAGGGACTACTATAATAATTTTTCTTACGCTGGCAATCCGTTTGGATTAGTTAAGTTCGAATATACATTTAGGTTTGACAATCAATTAATTGAATATCAGTACAAAAAAAACCATGAGGCTGTTTTGGTAGAAGAGGCTGTTTGGGTGAATGGCGAATTATATCTGAAAAGGGATACGCATGGATTGTACACGGGTGAATTCACAATGGCGGAGCAAATAAAACGAGACTTCTTAGCAAGCGAACGCCAGGTGTCACTATTGAGCTATTTGTGGTCAAATTATCCATTAGCTGAGAACCACGTTCTTGCAAGGCTTCGTTCGTTTGTTGACACTATGCTGTGGTATCAATGTTTGGACTGTAGAGAATTCATCGGTTACGATAACACGCCAACCGACAATATTGAGGAGTATATTATTAAAAACGACCTTGTTGGTGACTTTGCTCATTTTCTTGAAGAAGTAAGTGGGCAGCAGTTTCATCTCGAAAACTCAAATAATCAACAAAACCCAACAGAACGACCTGTGCTGATGTCAAGGTATGAAGACAGTGGAATTACAGCGAGAATACCTTTTTTTCAAATTGCCTCTACTGGTACGAAAGCTTTGGAGCTCCTGTTTTTTTGGATGAGGCGTGCAGCTAAAGCTTCGTTTATCTTTATAGATGAATTTGATGCGTTTTATCATTTTAAACTCTCATTTGCCGTCTGCCAGCAGTTGTTTCAAATGCCCAATTGCCAACTATTTCTATCTTCCCACAACACATACTTAATGACTAATGACTTGCTCAGACCTGACTGTCATTTCTTACTTGATGGAGGAAAAATAAAACCTTTGGTAGACTGCACTGAGAAGGAACTACGTTTTGCACACAATATTGAGAAACTATATAGGGGGGGGGCATTTGTCATATGATACTTTGTATATACGAGGGTCCTAGAGAGAACAAATGGTTCCAACCACTCAGTCGTCTCTTTCTAAAAGAAGATGTGATTGAGTATTTTATTGTTGAAGGCACGTTCCATGTTCTGTACAAAATCCTTAGAGAAAACAATTGGGATGTAATTGAAGCTCTTCGAGATATCGATGTACGTCGCGGTGAGCATAAACTACTTGATTATAGAGAGTCCGATTTTTCTGAGGTGTATTTATTCTTTGACTATGACCCCCATTCGAGCAAATCCTTGGAGTTACTAAACTCAGAGCTGGCCGAGATGCTCACATTCTTTGACAATGAAACTGAACATGGCAAACTGTATGTGAACTATCCCATGATAGAAGCACTCCGATACACTAAAAAATTGCCTGATAAAGATTTTCATACCTATACTATTAACATTGATAGGTGTGGTGGTTTCAAAAGTATTACATCATCATTCTCGTCCTATGCAAACAACAATTTCATCGAAGCAAGGGGGCAAGTTAAAGAAGATGAGGCTATAAGTAATTGGAATCTCTTAAAGGAACAGAATGTATGCAAAGCCAACTACATATGCCATGGAGACAACAAAATACCAACAAGCAAAAGTGCTATAACACAACTACAAGTATTCCAATCCCAATTGTCAAAATATGTGCTCACTGAAAACCCTTGTGTATCCATTTTGGCCGCCTATCCATTGTTCTTGTATGATTACTTTAAGTGATTAAACAGAAAGAATCCCAATAGACTTATTCCCTGCCATCGATAATGTTCAATGGCAGGGAATTTTGTTCTCTTCTTATACGAAGAGTAGAAAGGGAGAGTTGCCCAGCAGGGCTCTAGTTATCAATTCAAACGTTATCGCCGCACCACAATCCTTCTAGCAGGAGCGTCGCCTATCTTGACGAGGTAGGCACCCGAGGCAGGCACGTCGAGCAGCACCTCCTGTGCCGTCTCACGTTTGGTAGCCAGCAACCGCCCCACCACATCGTAGAGATACACAGGATACCCCTCTGCACCCTCTACCACTATCTGCCCATTGCGCTGGTATATCTTGGCGTTGAGCAGTGTCACGTCTTCTATGCCTTCGCCTTGTATATATATTGTGTCGTGGACATAAAATGTGTCATATATGTACCGTTCCAAGTATATGGTGTCGTAGATGTAGTTGTCCACTATGACGGTGTCGTGGATATAGTTGTCCACAATCGTTGTGTCATGTACATACACAGTGTCATGGATATAGTTGTTCACAATCGTTGTGTCATGTACATACGCGGTGTCATGGATATAATTATTCACTATGATGGTGTCGTGGATATATACGTTCACAATGGTGGTGTCATGAACATACGCAGTGTCATGTACAAAGGTTGTGTCGTGAACATATACTTCAATGAAAGAGGTGTCATGTACAATGGTCGTGTCTTGTATATATACTTCCACGTAAGAGGTGTCATGTACAATGGTCGTGTCATAGATATAATTGTTGACGACAGTGGTGTCATGAATCATTAATGTGTCATGTACTATAATGGTGTCGTAATTAGTTATAGTATCAGGCATCGGCACGAAAAAGGCAGTCAGCACCGTGTCCCTATCAATCATCAGTGTACGTGGATTAAGAGTGTCACCGTCACTCCATAGGGCGAAGAGGTAGCCCGCATTGGGGGTGGCCACGATGGTGGCGGAGGGAGTGGCACATGTGGGCTGCACCGTCACGCTTGCCGTACCCATTGCAGCATCCGAAGAACGCACCCATACATGGGCATCCATCACCTCGATAAAGTTAGTGAAGTGGTTCCAGCGAGAAGCGTATGAAGCGGTGCTTCCGCAGGGGATATACACAGGGGTTGAGGCCGGGATGTTGTCAAAAGCACTGGCACCGGCCACGGGAGCTATAGCACGTTTGGAAGTGATGCTTGTAAGCCCGGTGCATCCCGCAAAGGCATGGCTGCCGATGGAGGAAACCGAGGCGGGAATTGTCACCGTACCAATACCGCTACAGCCATAAAAGGCATTTGCCGGAATGGTCTTGACCGTATTGCCGATATGGAGGGTCTGGATATGGATGTCGCCGTCGAAGACAGGAGCCGTGGTGCTGCCCATATAGGTGCAACTGTCGGCATAGAAGTTCACCGTAGCAAGGCTGGTGCAAGCGGCAAAAGCCCAGTCGCCGATATAGGTCACCGAACGCGGGATAGTAAGCGTGGTGAGGTCGCCCCAGCCAGAGAAGGCATGGTCGCCAATAGTGGTGACGGTGCTGGGTATAGACACTGCCGACACATGGCAATCGGGAATGGAGAAGGCATGGCTTCCGATGGTGGTGAGCGAGTCGGGGATAACCAACAGCGAGAGCCCCGTGCAGCCATAGAAGGCTCCGTAGCCAATGGTGGTAACGGCATTGCCGAGTGTCACCGAGCCGAGACTGGTACTATAGGCAAACGCCCATTCGCCGATGGAGTCCACCGTGTTGGGGATAGTGACGGAAGTGAGGTTGGTGCAGTTATAGAAGGCATGCTCACTGATGCGTACCACGGTGTAGGTGATGTCGTTGTGTGTAACAGTGGCAGGGATTGTCAGCGAGCCGGTAGGCTGCACGGCATCGTCCCACCAGGCCTGTTCCGTAGTGTCGGAAGCAAAGGGATGCACTACCGTCACACGGTTAGAGTCGAGGATGATGTAATAGAGCGTGTCGCCCGACGGTGCGATGGCGTAGAAGTCGTAGTATGTGCTACCCGGTTCGGAACAGTCCGTAGCAATATTAGAGAACCAAGTCCCCCAGTTGCTCGCACTGTATACGGAATCCCTGCCGCAAGGAACAGTCACCATACAGTTGCTGGGAACATTTGCAAACACACTACTGGTATTGATGTTAGGAGGATTATTATTACGCACTGATATGTTCTGCAAATTCGTGCAATGACAGAATGCATAGTCAGCAATCGAATCCACTGAACTACCAATACTCAGAGAATCCAATCCACTACAATTATAGAATGCTGCGATTCCGATGGATTCCACTGAGTCAGGAACAATAATGGTTTGTGGATTACACCCCCAAAATGCAGCAGAAGGTATTACCCTAACATTATTTCCTATATTGATAGTACTAACACTACAATTGCCAAACACCCTGTAGGCAGTATATGTATCAGTATGAAATCCCATATAGGTGCAGCTGTCGGCATTGAAGTTTACGGTTGTAAGGTTACTGCAATTATTGAAGGCATTATCTCCAATACTTCTAATTCCTCTAGGAATAGTAACCGAAGTAAGACTCGTGCAGCCCCAGAACGATCTATGCCCTATTGATTCCACAGAATCTGGAATAGTAATAGAACCTAAATGCGTGCAGCCACTGAACCCTCCATTAGGAATCATCTTAACATGGCTGCCTATGTTTATGGTACTGACATTGCAACCCAAAAACACATAATAAACATTATTATTTACACTGTCATATCCCATATTTGTGCAGCTGTCGGCATTGAAGTTCACAGTTGCGAGATTGGAGCAACCATAGAATGCATTGTATCCAATACTTTTAACTCTTCTAGGGATAGTAATCGAAGTAAGACTAGTGCAGTTCTGGAATGATATATGCCCTATTGTTTCTACAGAATCTGAAATTATAATAGAACTTAGGTGTTCGCAGTCACCGAAAGCTCCATCAGGAATCATCTTAACATGGCTACCTATGTTTAAGGTACTGACATTGCAACCCCCAAACACATAACCCACACTCCCGTCATATTGGTATCCCATATACGTACAACTATCAGCATTGAAGTTCACGGTTGAGAGATTGGAGCAATTATAAAATGCATAGCTATATATGCTTCTAATTCCTCTGGGAATGGTGACGGATGTCAGGCTAGAGCAATTACTGAAGGCATTTCCCTCGATGGTGGTGACGCTGTTGGGGATGGTGATGGAAGTCAAACTAGTACACTGATAAAAAGTAGCATTGTTTATTACGGTGACACTGTTAGGAATGGAGATGGAGTCTAGGCTAGAGCAATAGCTAAATGCATTGCTCCCGATGGTAGTGACACTGTTGG
>JAFWOP010000047.1 GCA_017545365.1 Bacteroidales bacterium | reverse complement strand
GGTTGACATGAACGGCCGCACCGTTGCCAGCGAGCTGCTGGAATGCAGCAGCGACTGCACGAAGACGATGAACGTGGAACGTTTGGCCCAGGGCGCGTACTTCGTGCGCATCACCGGCGAGAACGTCAACATGGTCAAGAAACTGATTGTGAAATTCTAGGAGTACTAGGCAGTACTAGGCTTTCCTAGGCAATCCTAGGCAGTACTAGGCTTTCCTAGGATACTATAGTCAGGCGGGCGGCCCAAGGGCCGCCCGCTTTCTTTCTTCCTACCCGCCGAGTTCGCCCTTTTTTACTTTCAAAGGGGCTCCCTCTAGATGCTTTTTAGGCAGTGCTGTCTTAGAGATGCCCTAGCAGAATTTGAGAGGCGGCGGAGAAGGAGCGAAGTAGGGCATAGGGCGCGAGGGGACGGCGCATGGCCGGAAGGCTTGGAGGAGGGCGGCGGGCGCGTGAGGACGGCAGGAGCGGGGAGGGGCGTCGTTGGGCGTCGTGCGATGTAAATGCAGCTGGGCTGAAAAAATGGCCATATTTTTTTTCGTAAGAGTGTTTTTATTGGTCTTGGCTGATACTGTTTAGATGCTAAAAATGATATTTAATAGCCAATATATGTTTTTTTACCCCGTATTTTGGCACTTTCGCCACTTTTATTTGTTTTTTTTCATGGTTCCTCGTAACTTTGCATCGTTTTTTTGTGCAGACAATGCTCCTTTATAGGAGAGGGCAGGGGTGATTGGTTTTACGAAGTTCAAATGTTAGTTCACTTTATATTAATCAAAAATTCAGTTGATATGCAAAAACATCTACAAAAGTTGCTACTCCTGTTGGCATTTATAGTGCCTTGGGTGGCAAATGCACAGACACTGACGGTAGCCAACGGGACGGCGACGAACACGTACATCCCGATTTATGGCTACTATTGCGACATGGACCAGCACAACCAGATGGTTTATCCGTCGAGTATGCTGGAAGAGATGGATGGCAGCTACATTATGTCGCTGACGTTCTATCAGTCGCAGGTGGCCACATCGTCATGGGGCACCACGGTGACAATCAAGTTGAAAGAGATTGCCGACTCGGTGCTGACCGACCTTGTATCGACCACTGGCGCCGTCACAGTGTGGTCGGGCGTGGTAAATGGCACCACCGCCACACAGGTGTTCAACTTCACCTTACCCTACTCCTATCAGGGCGGCAACCTGCTGGTGGACATCACCACTACGGCGGCAGACTATAGTGAGAACTACTGGTACGGCATCAGCCGCAGCGGTGGTTCGGCGTATGTCTACGGCGACGCGCCGCTTAGCTCTATCTACGACGGTGATGACGGCGGCGTGGAGACATTCCTGCCTAAGGCCACCTTCGGCTATTCTACTGGCTCGTTCTGCTTGCCTCCTACCAACCTGACGGTTTCTGTCAACGACGATGAGGCTCTGTTTTCCTGGCCCGAGGCCACCGATCCCACTGCATGGGTCGTGGCGTGGGGTCCTTCTGGTTTTAATCCCGACACGGCGGTGGTCAACATGGGCATTGCCTACGACACCACTTTTATTGCCAGCTACCTTGCTGACGGCATGTATGATGTTTACGTAAGGTCTGTCTGCTCCGGCGACAGCAGCGTGTGGTACGGCCCGGCCAGCTTCAGCGTGGGCTTTATTGTCATGAACATGGCCACCAGCGGCAGCGACACGCTGCGGACGTGCGGCGCAATCATCTACGACGATGGCGGCCCCACTGGCAACTATAGTCACAGCATCAGCGGTTCGATACTGGTGGTGTATCCTTCCGACACTCTCCATGCGCTCTCAATCAGCGGCACCTCGCATACGGAGAGTACGTACGACTACCTTCGCATCTATCGCGGCATAGGCACTGAGGGTGAGACCCTGTTTGATGACTACGGCGTTACTGCGCTGCAGAGTTTCGGTCCCTTTAGGTCTACCACTCCTATCACCATCTATTTCCACAGCGACGGCTCGGTGAACTATTCTGGTTTCGAGCTTTACGTCAACTGTGTCGACCTGCCCAACTGCCTGATGCCTGAGACGTTTGCTTCGAGCACTGTGGGTCCCAACGAAATCTCGTTCCATTGGACTGACATTGTGGCTTCGGCTTGGACTATTGCCTACGGCCCGCACGGTTTCACGCTGGGCGATGCCAATACGCAATATGCCGATTTCACCGACACGCTGGGCACCGTTACAGGTCTGGCAGGCAATACGCTGTACGACTTCTATCTGATGGCAGTGTGCGGCAGCGACTCCTCGTGGACACAAATGCTGACCCTGCGCACGGCTTGCAACTACATCAGCAGCATGCCTTACCAGAATGGCTTTGAGGACGACCCGTACTCTTCGAGCGTGTCGTATGCCGAGGCGTTCCCCTATTGCTGGACCCGTATCAACGACGCCACGGGCACATACAACTACTATCCTTATATCACCACTACCACCAGCTATGTGCATAGTGGAAGCAAGGGTATGTACTGGTATTTCTCGACCTCGTCGGATTATGCCATGAATGAGTATGCCGTGCTGCCGGGCATCGACACCACGGTGTACAACATCTCCGACCTGACGCTGGCGTTCTATGCCAAGACCACCTCTACGAGCTATCATCCTACCCCCATCGTGGGTGTGATGACCAATCCGACTGATGCCAGCACGTTCACCCCGGTATATACGTTCTCTAATACGGCTATCACCACAGCGTGGACGCAGTTTGTAATACCGCTGAACAGCTTTACGGGCAATGGCAACTTCATTGCCATCAAATGTCCGCGGCCGTCGTCCAGCGCCTATCTGGCCGTTGACGACGTGTTCCTGACCGACGATTGGTGCAATCCACCAACCAATGTGACGGCCAGCTCCACTATCGACGAAGTCACCATTAGTTGGAATACCGGCAGTGCTGGCAGTTACCGTGTCATCTTCAATGGCGACACCATATATAATATTACCGACAACTCGTATACCGTCACTGGGCTGACTGCCAATACGGAGTATACCTATGCTGTGGCCGCAGAGTGCAGCACCAGCATAAGCGAATACATCAACAGCACCATCCGCACCCAGTGCATCTATCTCGACAGCCTGCCATACACCATGGGCTTTGAGTCCTCGGAAGGTGTCTCCACGGGTAGCAGCAACAACCATACGTGGGTCAACTGCTGGGGCCGTCTGAACAACGGCTCGGAGTATTTCGGCTACCCCTATGTGAGCAGTAGCAGCACCTACAACCACACCACGGGTGGCAGCCGCGGCCTATATTGGTACAACACGACCACTACCGGCACCTACGGCGACTACCAGTGCGTAATATTGCCTGGCGTTGACACCGACATCTATCCTATCAACACGTTGCAGTTGCGTTTCTGGGCCAAGAGTAGTAGCACCAGCTACAGCCCCGTGTTCCAAGTGGGCGTGATGACCAACCCCAGCGACATTAACACGTTCCAGCAGGTGGGCATCGTCAACGTGGGAAGCAACACCACATGGACTGAGTATGTCACCGATTTCAGCGGTTTCGAAGGCTATGGGGCCTACTTGGCAGTGAAGGCTGTGCGTCCCAGCAGTTCGTGGTACGCATATGTCGACGACTTCACCATGGAGCTAATCCCCGCCTGCCCCGAAGTGACAGGTTTGGAAGTGAATGCCGATATGGTGAGCGTGAGCTCGGCTATGGTCACATGGTCCACGCGCGGCGGCTTTGTGGAGCCTACGAACTTCGATATCGAGGTGGACAGTGTGGCCTCGACCGGCACGCCTACCTCACTCACTTCCGATACCTCTTATGTCTTCCTCTCGGGCTTGGAGCAGGGTACCGAATATAAGGTACGTGTGCGCGCGAACTGCGGCGGTGATGGCGAAGGAGCCTGGGACAGCATAACGTTCACCACCCGCACCCTCACTTGCGCCGAGCTAGACCCCACCACGGCCGACACGGTTTTCTACAGCAATTCGACCAGCGGCCAGTCGGGATGTATCGCAAACAGTTCGTGGGGCAACACCGCCTATCAGGCCGTCTGGACGGCTGCGGAGCTGACGGCTGCGGGACTGACCGCTGGCGGCATCACCGGCATCGACTTGGGCTTCACGGCCTCCACGTCATACAACAAGGAGTTCACCATCTTCCTCGGCAATACTGCGACCACCAGCATCAGCAACGCCACGCTGGAGAACCCCAACAACCAGCAGCAGGTGTACGGCCCTGCCTCCCATCCCATGAACACTTCGGGCTGGCAGCACTACGAGTTTGCTACTCCTTTCATGTGGGACGGCACCAGCAGCATCATCATGACCACCTTCATGAACCAGCCGACCGGTGTGTCGCAGTCGAGTTCCTCGGGACTGACGGGCTACTATGAGTCGGCCAGCAACAAGGCGCGCTACCGCTATCAGGACGGCACCCAGTATACGTTGTCGAACTACAATTCGGGCAATACTGGCGGCACCTATTCCTATCGTGCGGCCATCCACTTCTACAAGGGCGACTGCATGACCATCGCCGACTGTGCCGCACCTATTGTGGCTATCACCAACGCGAGCAGCTACGAGGTGACAATCGAGTGGGCTGCCGGCTACGACGAGACCAGCTGGGATGTGGAGTTCCGTATGCCCGGCGGCAGTTGGACAGCAGTGCAGACCGGCACATCGGACAACAGCTACACGTTCACCGGCCTTATGCCTGCCACACACTACCAGTTCCGTGTGGGTTCGGTGTGCAGCAGCGGCAACCTCTACACCATGGTGGAGCTGACAACCCCTTGTCTGCCAGCAGCAGTGCCTTTTACCGAGGACTTTGAGACTTTCTCCACCTCGACTTCCGACCCGCTACCCACCTGCTGGTATAAGAATACCAACTACAGCACTAATTACCCCTACGCCTCTACCTCTTACAACCATAGCGGTATCGGTAACCGTTCGATGTATATGTACTCGACCAGCAGCACTTGGACATATATGGTGCTGCCGTTGTTCGAGCCCGCCATCGACAGCCTGCAGGTGAGCTTCTGGCTCTACAAGAGCAATACGAGTTACGCCCATGCGCTTGAGGTGGGTGTGATGACCGACCCAGAGGATGAGAGCACTTTCACCCCTGTTGCCACGGTAACGCCCTCGTTGCTGAGCACATGGGAGGTGTTTGATGTGCCTCTGAGCAGCTACCACGGCGAAGGGCGTTATATCGCCATCATGTCGCCCAACGGGGTGTACAGCTATCCTTACCTCGACGACCTGACGGTCGACTACATCCCGCCATGCCCGCGTGTAGGACCGGTGTCCACGCGCTACGTGAGCACTACCGAGGCGACGGCGTTCTGGACGCCGGTAGCCAATGCAACCGAATATTTGGTGGAGTACGGTCCACAGGGCTTCCCGCAGGGATTTGGCACTGTGATGAGCGTCACCGACGACAGCGCGCGTATGTATTCGCTTGCAATGATGACCACCTACGATGTGTATGTGTCGGCGGTGTGCGCCTCTGGCGACACCAGCGACGCCCGTATGGCAAGATTCACCACCGCCTGTGGCGAAATAGCGGTGCTGCCATATAGTCAGAACTTTGAGAACTGCCCCACAGGCAGCAGCTCCTCTTCCACCTGGGTGGACTGCTGGTACCGTTTGAACAATGGCACCTCTTACTATGGCTACCCATACGTGAACAACAGCACAACGTACAACCATACTACTGGTGGCAGCAGGGGCCTCTATTGGTATGGCTCCACCACCACCGGCACCTACGGCGACTACCAAGTCGTCATACTGCCTCCCATCGACACCACGGTGTTCGACGTAACCAGTCTTGAGCTGAGTTTCTGGGCTAAGAGCAGCAGCACCAGTTACAACATCTCGTTCCAAGTGGGTGTGATGACCGACCCGACCGATGTCAACAGCTTCCAGCAGGTGGGTGTTGCCAACGTGGGCGGCAATACCGCCTGGACGGAATACACCACCACTTTTGAGGACTTCACTGGCCACGGTGCCTACCTTGCCATTAAGGCGTTGCGTCCCCTCCAGAGCACTTGGTATGCTTATGTCGACGACATCAAGGTTGATGTGGTGCCCGACTGCCCGGCGGTCTCCAATCTGGTGGCTTCGCATGTCACACCCAACAGTTTCCAAGTCAGTTGGGATGAAGAGGGTACTGGCAGCAGTTGGACTGTTGAGTACGGTCCCATGGGATTTATCCGCGGCACCGGCATGCAGCTGACGGCTAATGCCGACTCGATAATGATAACAGGTTTGGTGCCCAGCACCACCTACGACGTGTATGTGACGGTGGACTGCAGCACTGGCATCGGTGGAACGAACCAGCTTTCCGTCACCACCGCTTGTGGTTATATGGCCACGCTGCCTTTCACCGAGGACTTTGAGTCGCGGGCTACGGGGAGCAGCTCTACGGGTTCGCCCTTCATTCCCTGCTGGTATCTGCTGAACAACGGCACCTCGTATGGCGGCTATCCATACGTCTCCACCTACAACCACACCAACAACGGCACTAAGGGCCTCTATTGGTACAACACCACGACCACGGGCACTTACGGTGACTACCAGTGCGTGGTGCTGCCGGGTGTCGACACTACGGTTTATCCGATGAACGAACTGCAGCTGAGCTTCTGGGCTATGAGCAGCAGCACCAGCTACTATCCCGTCTTCCAAGTGGGTGTCATGGCCGATCCTACCGACATCAACACCTTCCAACAGGTGGCGACGGTGAATGTCGGCAACAATACCAGTTGGTCAGAGTTTATAATAACGCTCGACGGCTTCACTGGCAGTGGGTGCCACGCCGCCATCAAGGCGACACGCCCCAGCAGTTCGTGGTACGCCTATGTTGATGATATTAAACTTGAGGTCATTCCCGACTGTCCGCGTGTCGAAGATGTGGCTGTGAGCAATATCACGCCCACGTCGGCCGACATCAGCTGGAGCGAGGAGGGCGAGGCAACCGCTTGGGTTGTCGAATACGGTCCGCAGGGCTTCACCCGTGGCACTGGCACAGTCAGTATGGAAACCTCCACTTCTATTTCGCTCGTGGGTCTCAGCGTTAACACGGCCTACGATGTCTACATCATCCCGGATTGCGCCAGCGGCGTGGGCGGCATCAACATGGTCAGTTTCCGCACCGAGTGCGAGGCGACAATCACGCTGCCCTACACCATGGGATTTGAGGTTGCCGACGGAGTTTCTTCCGGCAGCAGCACGAACCGCAACTTTATCAACTGCTGGCACCGTCTCAACAACGCCACTCAGTATTTCGGCTATCCTTATGTGGGCAACAGCACCACGTACGCCCATACTGGCAACTGTGGCCTATATTGGTACAATACCACCACCACCGGCACCTATGGCGACTATGAGATTGTGGTGCTTCCTCCCCTTGATGTGGATGCCTACCCCATCAACACCCTTCAGTTGAAGTTCTGGGCTAAGACAAGCAGCGGTACCCCCACGTTCCAGGTGGGTGTGATGACCGACCCCAACAATCCCAACAGCTTCCAGCAACTGGGTATGGTCAGTGTCGGCACTAATAGCCAGTGGGAGCAGTACACTGTAGGTCTGGCAGCATACACCGGAACGGGTTCCTATGTGGCCATCCGTTCGCTGCGTGCCAGCTGGACTGCCTACGTCGACGATATCACCCTCGAACTGGCCCCGGCCTGCCCGCAGGTGATTAACGTAACCTCTACAGCCACTGGGACCACTGGTGCCTTCCTAACATGGGGTGTCCAGTCAGGCTTTGCCGCCTTCCCAGTTGACTATGAGATTGAGGTGGACCCCGACGACCCATCCGAATCGTTTATGCCTATTACCACCTCAAGCAATCCCTACCTGCTCACAGGTCTCCTGCCAGGTCATTCATACTCTGTGCGTATTCGTGGCAATTGCGACAGCGACGGTTATGGCGCATGGAGTGAATACTATGACTTCTCTACCATCAGTCTTGGATGCAGTGTGGTTGACGCTACTGCTTCGCATAGCGATACTATCGCTGGCGGCACTACCACCACCTACAACATTCCTGTGAACAACTACTACAATAATACCTTCTCAGAGCAGATATACCTAGGTTCAGAGTTGGGTGGCTCAGGTCCGATCATTGCCATCAGCTTCGACTATGCCTATAGTTCACCGTCGACAGTGAAGAACAACTGCTCCATCTACCTTGCCAACACCACCTTATCAAGTGTAACCACCAGCACATATGAAGCTCCCGCGAATATGACACTGGTGTACACCGGTCCGATGAACTGCTCCATGGGATGGAACCGTTTCGAGTTCAACCAGAATCCGTTCACTTACAGTGGCGGCAACCTCGCTGTGGCTGTGGTGGACAACTCGGGCAGTTACAACAGCTCTTCCTACGTCTTCAATGCACACAGCGCATCAGGATTGGCCATGTCGTGGTATAGCGACAGCTACCAATACCCCAACAGTTCGATGAGCCAGACCACCCACGCCTATCGCAACAATGTCATCTTCGACATCCAGTCATGTCTGCAGATGGCAACGTGCGCCCCACCTCTGGTGGTGGTCGACTCGGTCGACACCAACTTCGTTGCTGTCAATTGGGCTCCTGGCTATGAGGAGACTGCTTGGGATGTCGAATACCGCGTGGCGGGCGGCACCTGGACTAATGAAGGCACGGTATATACTCCGGGCTATATTTTCACAGGTCTCACCCCCAATCAGGAATACGAAATCCGTATCACAGGTCTCTGCAC
This sequence comes from Bacteroidales bacterium, assembly GCA_017545365.1. The sequence continues at coordinate 3,441 of JAFWOP010000047.1, read as the reverse complement.
CGACAGCAACATGGCAACCACCATCACGGTTCGCACACCTTGTGCTCCGTTTGCAGTGCCCTTCCACGAGAGCTTTGCCTCCTTTGCCACCGGCTCAGGGTCACCGTTCCCCAGCTGCTGGGCAAAGTACTCCAACTACTCCTCCGGCTACCCCTATGTCTCCACTAGCTACAGCGTCTCTGGCGGTCGTTCCGTGTATATGTACTCGACCAGCACCAGCTATTCTTACATGGTGCTGCCGCCATTTGATGCACCTATCGACACGCTGCAGGTCAGTTTCTGGCTCTACAAGACCAACACCAGCTATGCGCACGATGTGCAGGTGGGTGTCATGACCGACCCCGACGATGTGAACACCTTCGAGCCGGTCGGCTCTGCCGCTCCGACAGCTCTCAGCGTTTGGGAGCCTTTCGAAATCCCGCTCAACAGCTATCATGGCAATGGCCAGTACATCGCCATCATGTCGCCCAACGGTGTCTATAGCTATCCTTACCTCGACGAACTCATGGTCGAATATGTATCGCCCTGTCCGCGTGTCCGCAACGTCGCTACCAGCCGTATCGGTCTGCATTCCGCGCGCGTCAGTTGGGACACCACGGCAGCCGATGCCTACGAACTTGAATATGGTCCCGCCGGCTTCGCCCTTGGTACGGGTAACCATATCACGGGCATTACGGGCGACACACTCACCCTCAGTGGTCTGGCGGCAGGGTCGCACTACGATGTCTATGTCCGCGGTCTTTGCTCGCCCGACACCGGCAACTGGTCGTTCTCGCATTCGTTCTACACGCAGTGCGCCCTCATTGACACAGTGCCCTACTTCGAGGACTTCAACAATATAGGCACTTCCACCTCGACCCACTCACCACACTGCTGGTATGGTTACTCCACCTATAGTACCTCTTACCCCTATCCGAGCGCTAGCTACAACCGTAGTGGTGCCACAGGTGCTGCCATGTACATGTACCTTTACTCTCCGGCCAGTTACTACACCATTCTTCAGCTACCGCAGGTGGACACCACCGTGCTGCCCATCAACAACCTGCAGGTTGAGTTCAGCCTGCTCAGCAGCACTACCTCTTATGTCCACGGTATCATAGTGGGTGTCTGCTCCGGTGAGGGTATGGTGAACTTCACCCCTGTCGACACGGTGTACGTCACCGCCCCGACAGGCACATGGCAGGATTTCGAAGTCCTGTTGAACAACTATACCGGTCACGGCAGTTATATCACCTTCGCCTCATGTCCGGGCGCGGGTAATACCACTTGCTACCCCTACCTCGACGATGTGAATTTGGATGTCATACCCACTTGCATACGTCCCGACTCGCTCTATGCGGCCAACGCCACCTCCTCTACGGTGCAGCTTGGTTGGCATGAGCGCGGCAACGCCACAATGTGGGAGATTGAATATGGTCCTACTGGATTCACAATAGGCACTGGCACCAGGGTGGTCACCACCTCCAACCCCCACCTGCTCACCGGGCTGCCAGCCTCGTATCAAGGCGAATTCTACGTACGCAGCATCTGCGCTGCAGGTGACACCAGCCGTTTCAACCGCGAGGCTGTCGGCTTCTCTACCTCTCAGATGCCTGCCACGATACCTTACTACTGCAACTTCGAGGATTCCACCGAATGGAGTGCTTGGCAGACCAGTACCAACACCTACATTAACTGGGCTCGCGGCACTGCCGAAGTCGACTCGGGTACCTACTCCATGTACATCTCGCCCGACGGCGGCCTCACCTACGGCAACGAAGGCTTCACCTCGTTGGTCAATGCCGCCATCTTCCGCGACGTGGACTTTGGCACTGTCGACACCAGCTTCACTATCACTTATCGTGCCAAGATGGGCGGTTCGACCGACGGACGTTACGATGCCTTGATGGTCTTCCTAGTCGACCAGTCTATCCCAGCAGTACCCTCCAACACTGCCATCACCTCGCCGTGGGGCAATGTCAACGACCTGTACCGTATCTCCCTGGCCTATCTCGACACCACATGGAATACCTACACCGCCTCGTTCGACACCATCCACGGTGTGAAACGTGTCGCCTTCTTCTGGTTCAACCAGAACACCGCAGCAAACCATCCGTTCATTGGTGGCCCAGCCGCAGTCGACAATATCCACATTGTCTACAGTCCCTGCCCACGTCCTGTCAACCTCGACACCGTCACGGTCTCCAATACCACTGCTTCCCTCCATTGGGACGGCACGGCATCGGCCAACTACCGTGTGGCCTACCGTGTGTCGGGCGCATCCGCCAGCACTAACGTCTATGTCAACACCACTACCAACAATGTCACCCTCACGGGTCTCAACCCGATGACCACCTATGTTGCCTGGGTGCAGAAGCTCTGTGGAGCCGACAGCAGCCTCTTCAGCGACGGTGTCGAATTCCAGACCGACATGTGCGATCAAATGGTCGATGTGTATGACTACGATGCCACCATGTCTACCACCACCTCCTCATACGGTCCCATCGGCTATGCCACCTACAACTACAGCTATGTCCAAACCATCATCGACAGTGCCCATATGGCCGGCATGACCGATCCTATCACCGCCTTTGCCTTCAATGCTACCAACACCACTTCCAGCGACTACTACACGGGCATGGACATCTACATGGCCAATGTGCCCGAAGCCGACCTTTCTAGCGGATTCATCTTCCCCAACACTACGACTCACCAGTTTGTTCAGGTTATGAGCAATGGCAACCTCAACTTCACCGATGTGGGTTGGCAGATGCACAGCTTCGACACCTCCTTCACTTGGGACGGTCACAGCAACGTGCTCTTCGCCGTCAACCGTCATCACGGTTCGTGGAGTTCTAGCACCTCGTTTGCCGCACACAGCACCAGCAGCATACGCACACGTTATGCCTACCAGGACAGCGGCCCCGTCAGCATCAACGATGCGATTGCCTCCTCAACTGGCAGCGGCAGCTATGTCGGCGACCTCAGGTTCATCTCCTGCGGTTCAGTACCAGTATGCAACGAGCCCATCATCACCGGTATCTCTCACACCTACGAGAGTGCCACCGTCACCTGGACGGGCGATGCCAATGCCTATGAGGTGAACATCAAAGAGAGTGTTGCTCCCAGCTTCACCAACGCTGACATCCCGGTGGTCGGCAACAGCCACACCTTCTACGGCCTGCAGCCCGCCACGAGCTACACCTTCCGTGTGCGTACCGACTGCACCGGCGACAGCCTCGGCTACAGCGACTGGGTGCTGACCACTATCACCACCGACAGCCTGCCCTGCCTGCCTCCCGACAGCTTGACTGTTTCCGACATCACCAACACCAATGCCACTTTCGACTGGGTGCCCTTCGGCTACGAGACCATGTGGGAAGTCCGCGTGTGGAACACCGCGGACTTCGACACCACCTACACCGTCAGCAGCCATCCCGTGGTGCTGAGCGGCTTCACCGC
>JAFWOP010000046.1 GCA_017545365.1 Bacteroidales bacterium | reverse complement strand
TTTGCCAAACAGTCAGGGATGGCTCTGCATTATCCATTGTCACCACCCCTGTCAAGCGATTCAGTACGGCACCAGATAATTTGACAAGCTAATCAGTTTAACCAGCAAAAATCTGTCAAGCGATTTCAGGAAAACACATGTTTCTGCCGAAGCCATCCCTCGGCGTGGGTTCTTCGATCCTTCTTCGGTCTCTCGGCAAAGTCGGACTATTCCATCGGGCGAATCATGCTCTCAATAAAGGCAATCTCCTCCTTGTCCAAGCCGTATTTCTCATAAAGCATCTCGTCCGTCCATGGGTGGGAGAAGTCTTGAAGGGGGACGAATTGATAGACTCTTGCAGGAGCATCTTGAGTGTTCTTGACGAGAAGTACTAAAAATCGGAAGAAACGTGTTTTAATATACGATACAACATTTAATGCTTCTTTTTCACTTTTCATTGGCCCGATTGTCAAGTATGTTTCAGTACAACAACTGTTGGGTATGCCTAAAAAAGGTTTTCCCACTACTAGGTACGGGAAATCACCACGTTCGCCATATGCTCTAGATATATATACCTTGTATAGTGGAAGCCATTCTTTGTGGACTAAAACTTCATCACATGAGATGTATCCTTCACCTCCTTTGTCTGCATTTTTGTTGGAATAGAGTAACACATTACTGGTTTCGCTTTTACTTCTCCCTTGTACGTATGTACGCAACCCGAATGGCTTTTGAGAACTAACAATGGTCGAAAATGATTTCTCCAAATGTTTCCTTACTTTGCGAACAATTTCAATAGCCTGATTGAATCTGATAAAAGTTGCTGCTCCTTTTTCAATCAATGGGCGAGTCATCTTAGTTGTCTCACCATTAAGAACAGATACTATCTCACAATCTCCACGATATGTTCTATCCCATAGAAAATAGCAAACTCCACCAGAAAGATCTATGCCAGGAAACACATCGTTTGAATTGAAAAAATCATGGATTGTTCTTAAACGAGTTTCAGTAAGCATTACTTCACGAAACAAATCTAATCCTCTACCCCCAGAAAACCAACGCGATGGAATAATCATAATTAGATATTGCGGATTCATCTTCTTTGCTTGCTCAACAAAATGATGATATATTGGAATAGCACTAGCTTGAGCACCTCCATCACTCATCTGGTACGGCGGGTTGCCTATGATTACATCGAATTGCATATCTTTATGGAATATTTCTTTGATTGATTTGTGGATAAAAGGGTAGGCGTAGGTCTCGCGGCTGTCGCTGCGAAGGTATTCGCCTTTGCTGGCTCCGCAATATTCACAGCGGCCTTGTGCGTTCCATGTGTGGTGGCATCGCTCGTATAGCAGGTTGCCCTGCCCGTCGTGGAAGGCGGTGCTGACGCTGTACTCGCCATTTGCTTGTTTGGAACAGTAGAGCGTCCTGCGACTCATCTCGGCAGTGAGGTCGGTGCAGGCAATGCCAAAGACCTGCTTGGTCATTACATGGTCAATCCGTTCTTGTAAGTCGGGTATCTGCCCCTCAAGCCCAATGAGTAGTCGTTTGGTTATTTCGCGCAGAAAGACTCCACTCTTGCTGCAAGGGTCTAAGAACCGCGTCTTCGGACTCTGGAACAACTCTTGTGGCAACAGGTCAAGCATACGGTTTGCCAACTCCGGCGAGGTGAAAACCTCGTCACTGCTGAGGTTGGCCAAGCAGTTCAGAATGTCCAGTGAATATTTTTGTTTCATAAGGATGTATTATTAGTGTCGGGGGAACGTCCCGAAAGGGACGAGACCATGCATAACACGGTACAAGCCGAAGGCGCAGTGCCGTGCTGATACTGCCATAGTGTACAGCGTCCCGATAGGGACGCGACCGTCTTGTCTTCGCTGTCGCATCCAAGGCATATTGTTGCAGCCAGTCTCTCATAGACCACACCGCGCGGTATAGTAGCTTATATGGAGTGTGTATCTTGTTCTTCATAACGGTAAAGCTGAGTGTAGTGGATGGGTGGATATGACTTGACAGGTTCGTCGAAACTCTGTGCCTCGCCCTGCTCATCGAAGAGAGAATACTGGTGCGTCTGGTTGACAAGAAAGTCGAACTGGAAGTCGCGCCGCGAGAACTGCATGCTGCCCGCAATGGGTGTCCATTCACAGAAGGTGATAGGCTTGCCTCCGGCAGTGCGATAGGTCAAAGCATCGCCACAGACGATGTTCTTCCGCAGCATATATCGTAGGCTTTCCTCATAGCCCTGAGTGCAGCGCTTTTTGCCCATCTGTTCCCTCACCTCGGTAAACAGTCGCAGTCGGCAAGCCTCGGCATTGTCCTCCAACAGCTCAATGCCATAGCAAGAGCCGACGGCAATAAGGCTCTGAAACTCCCATTCCGTAGGGGATTTGATGTCCTTTAATAGGGATAGTTTGCGACGCAGAATCTCGATAAGGAAATTCCCGTCGCCGCAGGCGGGCTCAAGGAAACGGCTGTCGAGCCGGAACGACTCGTCCCGCACCAGGTCGAGCATAGCATTCACCTCCCGTGGATTGGTGAACACCTCGCCATGCTGAGCCACCCGCTGGCGGCTCTTAATCTGTTTTGTGTTTTCGTTTGTTGCTGGCATAAGAAAATCGTGGAACTTTGCTTATGTTTCCTAGGTGTTCCACGACCTGCCAGCAACTAAGTAAAGCCCACGATATTCTCGTGAGCGTTTACCGCTTTACTGTCACTGGCCAAAACTGTGGAACTTTCGGAAACAAGTGATAGCGAAAACGCTTTATAATATGTTATTTATCTTCTTTTTTCTTCTTTCGATATGTTGTGTTTAAATTGTTATTTCAACTGCAAAGATACAACTAATTTTTGAATCAATAATACTTCAGATTAATAACTTAATCAAAATAGAAATTGCAGTATTTATGTATGCATCTAAAGTCATTAAGTTGATATAGTATTACTTCAATTTCAGCTTAACACAGGTTAGCCCTTTTTATTGTCTTCATTTTTATTACCACTATCTCCATATAGGTATTTTTTTGTTAGTCCTATTTTATTATACTCTCCCTGAGAATAAGGCAATCTGCCTTGTTTACTTTTAAAAACAGCCGCCTTTATTAGGTTTTTCATTCTTGTCTGTTCTACCTCATCTATTTCTCCCATTTGGAAAACCGTCAACATGAGTTCTAATAAAGTGCCAAGATAGTATGAATTTGCCCCTAGGGTCTCCATGTAATCCGTAATTGCTTTACTCCACCCTTCGGGTTGCTTGTAAATCAAAAGAGAAGCTATTAAGTGTCGTTTAACCTTATCTTTTTCTTTATTCAAGGCCGAAACAAAAACAGGGGATAACTTAGACGAAAAAATATCCTCCTTAAACATTTTTGTGAGATTATATGGTATGGCAGTAAGTATTCTTATGGTTCGCTCTTTTTCATCCATGTCATCATATTCTTTCGCCAATTTAATACGATATTCGGTCAATTGGATATACCCTTGCTTTGCAAAAAGAGGTGACACCAAATAAATAATATTTGAAAACACTTTCATTGCCGAAGTTAATTCTGAAAGCAATTGCTGCTTGATTTCCGAATCCAACTGGTCACAATTTCTCAATACCTTACTGCCTATTCTAATAATATTCACCAAATAACCTACAGAAAAATCAGTATATACTTTAAATATGTCCTGATGAAAAGCCGCAGAGGGATTGAATGAAAGGTCTGCCGCCTGGTCTTTCACAGATTGAGGAAGATTGGAATTCTGCACATCAGATTCTATCCTATTAATGATATCATCTTGGTTTTGCTCATCCTGATTAAACCGCAAAAAAGCAAATGGATCATCATTTTCTTTCATACCAATACCAGTCTTCGCCTGTACCGATTTTGATGTAAAAGATAAATCCTGCACCAAAGTCTTTGCTGCGTCTTTTCGCCGCCTATCCTTACCTGTATAAAATTCCAACACTTCTGGATAGTGAAGATATTTCTGATGTTCCAACATGTCTTTTGCATACTCTTCATTGGCAATCATCCAAGATGCTACAAAATAATATACCCAAAATGTAAAATGGAACTTATACAACCCATGGTCTTCAACTATTATTTTGTTGTAACACAGTATATCAAATAGATGTTCAACTTCAACATCATAATCCATTTTTTTACAGAAACCTCTTATTTTTTCAATAAAAAAATCTCTTTTAAAGAAATGATTATCTCTTTTGATGAGTTCTGAACAGAAATAGCCCATACAAAAGTCACAATCCTTAAAATCAGGTTTTTTTGTGCGATAATTCGGCAACCGGGTATTGTCAAAGATTATACTAAGGATATTTTCCAATACATCAGTCCGGTTTACAGGATTGCGATCAAATGAATCTTTAAAAACAGTAAGGAGTGTCACACAACTATAAGGAGAACGATGTAAATTGAAATTTTTAATATCTTCGTCTAGTTTATTAAGAATCTCATCACTGTCATCAATATATTTCTCCTTGTTATAGGCATCCACCATCAATCTTTCTTGTGCTCTTTTTAGGGGAGTTAAGTAAAGTGTTTTAGACTTTATTACTTCCTCCTCAAAAGAATTACCTTCTAAAAAATCACTTTCATGGTAAATAGTCATTAATAACAAATGAGCATTAGGGAATTCTTGTTCCAAATACCCCTTAATACCCTTTTGATCTTTTCGATATGGTTTCCAATTATCAATTACTACCCATTTAACATCTTGTTTTGACTTATCATAATGGATTAATTCCGATTCAACTAATTTTTCAAATTTCTTTAATCTTACACCATCAGCATCGACTTTAATACCAAATTCATGCATATTTTCCCATAGTGTTAACAAAAAATGGCTGCCGTAGCATGTGAGGCCATACTGTGAGGGTGCTACAACATGAATGTTATCTTCATTTTTGATAATATCAAGTTCTGAAAACAGAGCAGATTCCTGCATTTTGAAAGCATTGTCCAAACGATCATCACTCAAATATCTATCCACCCAAATGTATGGCTGTCCTACATACGCTTCCATTTCCCTTCTCAGCCGTTCCTGTAATAATACAGAAATTTTATCTGTTGGGGTTTTATCATTTTCTTCTACTTTCTCTCCCAAAGATATGATTCCATTACTATCATCTTCTTCCACAAAATCAGAACCAGCTCGAAACTTATTCCGTTTCTCCTGCCATTGTCGATATACAATTCTATCAACATCATTCCCATTTAGAAGGATAAAGTTATACCCTAAAATATCATCATACTTATCCGTAAATAATTGTGGGGCTTCACAACGGATATAACCTTTTTTATTATCAAAAAATAAATCTTGATCATGAGTGTGTCCTGTCAAAACCATTACATATTCCTGACCAAAAAGTTTCCTCAACTCATGCTTGACCCAGTCCATGCAAAAGTATTCAGGATGGTGCATAAGTAATATTTTCTTTGGATGCTTATCTTCTGTGAGAAAACCATGTAAACTGCGAGTATCCACACCCAAATAGCCTTGATCTTCTTTGTTTTTATAGGCACCACATGAAAATATTGCTGAGTTTAGAGTATGAACACTCCATATGTTATTTATATTATATATATTTGCTTGTAATGAGTAGTTATTAACACCCATAGTTCCCTTCATATATCGATAGAAGGCATCAAATTTTCTAAAGAAAATATCTTTTTGAGCTTCTTTACGCACCAAATTATTGAATTTATCTTCATCATACTTTTTTTCAACTATTGGGATGAAAGAGTCTTCCACTTCCTCTACATCCTTCTGAGCAATATCATGATTGCCAGGTACTATAATGAAATGGCTTCTGTCTATTTGAAGAACACGCATCAATTCCTTCACAATAGTTTTGTCAAACTTTGCATAACTCTCATCAGAAGCGGCAAATACAAGATCTCCGCTTATTAAAACAAACACATCATCATAAACAAACTTTTTTATTTGTTCTTCTACATCTATGATAAACTTATGCAGAACAAGTTCTTCATTTTCCGGTTTATCTATTGATGCGACATGAATGTCTGAAATATTCAAAAGTAATACTTTCATCTTTTTTGCTCTTTTATCAATTTCACGCTGCAAAGATACGAATCTTTTCTTATTCAGCAAAACAAACTTTAGCAGTTAGTTCTCCAGACGATTCTCTCAATGTTGACGGGCGGCCTCCAGGCCTTTGTGTATCTGGCGTTGCAGCAACTCCTTGGAGGGCAACTCGGTCATGTACTGCCCTATATTGATGCTCCATCTCAATCTGCCACTACCCAATGACCAAGTTTGCGTCCGCCTTCGCGCTTTAGATAGCCCATTTTCTGCAAGCGGTTGAAATGATATTTGATACCATTTTCGGTGATATTGCCGAGGGATTCTGCCACCTCTTGTCTTGTGGCTTTCGGATGCTCTTTCAGGTAGTCGAGAATCGCCTTTTGGGTAGTCGTTAGTGTCTTTTGGGTAGTCGTTGGTGTCTTTTGGGTAGTATCTGTTGTTGAATTTAAGTACTGGTCAATATCGTTCTTCAGGTGCTGAATGTGCAGGCATGCCATGCAGTTTTGGAAGATGGTGATGTCCTCTTTTTCGCGGGTATCAATTAGAGCCTGGATATAGGTGGCTTTGTCTTCTTTCAACACTTTGGTGGGCAAAACTCCGAACTCCATTTGTAGGAGGTTCATCAACAGGCGGCTGGTGCGGCCATTACCATCTGCCCAAGGGTGGATGGTAACCAACTCGTAATGTGCCCAGAAACTGAGGTCATAAACAGCACAGACATCTGTAGTGTCAATAGCTTTCCGACGATTATTAAGTTCTTCACAAAAGGCTGCCAAATGCTCAGGGACTTTCAGATAGGACATGTAGGACTTACCGCCGATTCCAGCTGAAACATTCAACTTTCGCAGTTCTCCTTTTGAAGCGGAGAAGTTACCACCCATAGCACTATACTCGCTCCCAGTGCGTGCCATCACTTTCGAGGCTAGCAAGATAAGCCAGTCGATAGTGATGGGTTGGTGTAGCTTGGTCCATTCGCGACCATATTCGTATGCCACCTTGAGATCGAGGTTCATTTGTTGCTCCAATAGGGTGCGTTTGCTAGAGGTGATGCCCTCGTCGAAGAGCAGTTGCGCCTCTACCTCGGTCACCGTGCTACCCTCGATGGCGGTGGAATGTACGATGATAGAGTAGAGATAGAACTTATCATAGTCTATCTGCTCCGATATGCCCAACTCGCGATGCCGGTCAAGCAATTGCAATAATATGTCCTTATTCTCTGTCGTCATATTTCACATTGCAAAGATACGAATCTTTTCTTGTTTGGCAAAATAATCTTTAATGGTTAGTTCTCCGAGCGGTTCTCCCAGCGTTGGCGGGCAGCCTCCAGACCTTTGTGTATCTGGCATTGCAGCAACTCCTTGGAGGGCAACTCGGTCATGTACTGCGCTACCTTATTACATTGCGTACTCTTTCTCACGCATGAACTCGTCGGCCACATATAAGTCGCCATAAAGGTAGAGACCTGTGGACTTGTTGTGGAGGTCGGCGCAGGTTTGACTTTCGTAGAACAGCTGCAGGGCTTTCTCGGGAGCTATGTTCAGACGTTTGGCCAACTCCATCGAGATGGCACCAATGCGGTTGCTTATGATAATCTCCTGTATGACAGGTGACTTAACGGGGTCGTCAGATTGCTTCTGTTCCATCAAAAACCAAGTATTTGTTGATTAATTCCTGTGATAGTATGCACATCTGGTTGTTAGGCTGATGTTGGGACAGGCGGAGAAGTGCAGTATTCTCGTCCATAAGTCCTGCCATATAGAGGTTGACCGTATCAATTACACGGTCATTGGCCACCCCACCTTCTATGTAATCATAGCTATCGGCCACATGTTCTCCATGACGGCTGGCAACAATAAATTGCAGCCAATCCTTGTCGTAAGCTGTGAAGACCATGCAGCGGCTTTCGCCCAATATGGCATCGCGGTTTAAACGATATCTATTGATAATCGGAGCCTCTTTTCTGCGGTCGGCCACCTGTTTAGCCCATTCGGCAGCCTGTTTGCGAATGTCGGTCAGATAAAACCCCTGACCAAAGTCTAAGTTGCGCCGCCCAAATTTACATATAGGTGACTCTATCTTTTCTGTTCCTCCGTGATATACAATAATCTCACTCATTTCTGGCCTCCCAATTGTTCAGACATTCCACCAATCCTTGTGCAAGGTTCTCTCGGCTCTCGGTATGAAGTGTTTCATAGTGCGGAAGTATGTAATTCTCAATCATTCCCACACGCTTCATCCGCTGGTACACATCTTTATAAGAGACGTTTAACCATCGTGCGGTGGTCTCGATGCAGGTAGCTACAAAAGTCATAATAACCTGAGTCTTCGGTATTTCGATGATATTATTCATTGCAAATGAGTACTCTTGAACGTTGCAAAAATACGTTTTTTTTCTCTATTGACAAAATAATCTTTTGTGCTTAGTCCTCCGGGCAGTTCTCCCAGCGCTGGCGGGCGGCCTCCAGGCTTTTGTGAATTGTAATTAACTGGCAGGGACTATTATTCCCAAACCACCCAGCGTCCAAGTTTACGGCCGCCTTCTCGTTTCAGATATCCCATTTTCTGCAGACGGCTGGAATGATACTTGATGCCGTCTTCGGTGATGTTGCTAAGGGCTTTGGACACATCTTGCCTGGTGGCCATAGGATGCTCTTTCAGGTATTCGAGAATTACCTTTTGGGTAGCTGATAATTTCTTTTGGGTAGCACTGTCATCCTTTTGGGTTGTGTCGACTGTTGTACCAGTCTAATAAAGTAGACACAAAAATTTCGCAACATGTTTTTTTCTCTTATTCCAAAGAAAAGGTGTATTTTTGCAAATGATTTGAATATAGATAAGAAATAAGGTGTTGTCTGTTTTCTGTCGTTTTGTATTAAGCAAAACCCGAGTACGCTCTGACTGCAAGGCTATGAGACGATGGGTGGTAAGAAGAATGGCGGAAGGTCAGATAACCAAAATAGATAGAACCGATGGAAGAAACAAAAATAGAGAAACTGCTCAACTTAACGAACATCAACGACCTGTTTGCCTTTATTAAGGAGTATGCGGCTAAAAATAGTGGATTCAGAAAGGAGCTTGAGGATTACTTGGACCGAGTATGTCTGTCGGAGAACAACACCAAGGTGTTCGACTTGCGGCAGGATGTGTTGGGTGCAGTTGACGAGTCGGTGGTGGAGGGTCGATACCATGAATGGTTCAATCTTTGCGAATTTGACATGCGGCTGGATGCGATAGCGGAGGATGCTGAAAATCTGATGGAGATGGGGAATCCCGAACCGGCATTGGCGGTAGGTGTACAGATGTTGGAATCACTGGGTGATGCATTTGAAGAGCACCAACCCGACGACAGCTACGGTTATGCTTCCGACATATTTGAAAGGGCAAAGGAGTTAATCGTTTCCTCTGCCAAACATCCCAACATGAAACGTGAAACGCTGGAGGACTATTTCGACGAGATTGAGCACGACGAAGATATCGACAAACTTCACCCTTACGGCTTCGACAGCAAAGAAGAGCTTCTTCTGCAGCTGGCACCGTTGACCAAGACACCTGAAGAAAGACTCGACATGCTGAATCAGTTCATCAAATCATGCAAAAGCGAGTACGAGTTGTCAAAATTTGTGCGACAAAAGATAGATACTCTGTTAGAACTAAATCACAAATCAGATGCACAGAAAACAATTCAACAATACATTGGTATCCCCGAAATCAGATCGGTGGCAGTAGACAATGCCATGTTAGAAAAAGACTATGAGACTGCATTGTCATTGATTGAAGAAGGTCTTGTAATAGCCCGAAACATCAACCATTATGGAACCGAACGCGATTGGATGAAGCGAAGACTAAAGGTTTACGAAACGATGGGAAACCGAGAGAACCAAATTGCGTCAGCCAAAGAACTTTTCGTGAGTGAGAATTTTGCACAGGAGTATTACACCAAGCTGAAATCGCTTGTCCCGCAACAGGAATGGAAACAATCCCTTTTTGACATCATCGACAACATACCGCAGAAATTTCGTGAAAGATGGATGGACAACATCGCTGCAATCTATATCCAGGAAAAAGAGTGGGAAAGACTGTACAGCCTTGTTGTAGATGGAGTGAAGACGCAAATTGACAAACTTGACGAGTATGCAAAGTATTTCATAAAGGAACCTTCTGAGGAGATGCTTCGTATATACAATGATAAATTGCGTTGGGAGGCCGCGCAAGGCACGGGGCGTGACAGGTATGAGTCGATAGCACATTCAATGAGGGTGATGCAAAGCCTTGAGGGCGGGCATGCGGTGGCTCATGACCTCGCGGAGTTCTTCCGCAAGACCTACCGTAATCGGCGTGCAATGATGGAGATTATCAGTGACTTTTGAAAAAGAAATTATTGGTTGACACTAAGTAATACAATATGGCAAAGAAGAAACAGAAAAAGCAACAGGCGGGGCAACAGTTCCTCTCGCCAGAGCAATTTATGAGGCAGCGTGCCCGTTTGTTGGAGATAGGCCCATGCTATGTTTCGGACGATATGACAAGCTTTGGCGAGGGATACGTGGCCGTCACCAGAAAGCATACTGGAGGCCGCACCAGCATTGCTGTTTACTTGATCGACACGTTCTGTCTCGGCGTGAAGAAGTCCTTCTATCGGCTTAGGCTGGAAGATTATGAATTGAAGGAAATGCTCGACGATGCTCCTGACATGCGCGAGTGCTCGTATGAAGAGGCTCACAACTGGGTGTATGGAGCCATCAGTTGGGCAGAGGAGGCTGGCATAGAACCTGACAAGTCGTTCAATATTACGCAGTACATGCTTGAAGAGGACACTGATGACATTCCGCTGATAGAATATGAGTTCGGCCATCAGGGGAAGCACCTGCTTATGGCTAATAGCGTTTCGGAAGCGAACCGATACCTCCCCCTGCTCGAGAAACACTTGGGCGAGGGGAACTACGATTATACCATCGGAATGGATGATGACGAGGATATGGATTGGGATGACACCGATATAAGTGAACGGCTGAAGAATCTCGAAGAAAGCCCACTCTTCAAAAGCTATGGCCCCAGCACCAAGTACACGTATCGTCACCCTGCATATCCGCAGTCGATGCAACTCGAAGGACCGGAATGGTTTTACAAGGAATTAGATGACACCGCCAACCAGCTTTATCTTCCCGATGAGCTGACCGACCGCATTCTTGCACTGCCTCGCGAAATCGTATGTCACGATTTGGAACAGATAATCTTATACCACATGGGACAGACCTGTGACGGTATCCCCGAGGGCTATGACTCCAATGGTTTTACAGGCATAGTGGCCAATAGCATCATTCTTTTAGGTGAAGTGGGGAACGTGGACAGCAGCCTTGATTTAGTGCTTGAAACAATGCGTCAGTCTGATGATTTTATGGACTATCATTTTGGCGATGCTGGCGATGACATTTTAGTGCCCACACTCTATCTGCTTGGGCAAAACCGTTTGGACAAGCTGATGAATTATGTGCAGGAGGAAGGGTTAGAAACCTTTTTCAAGTGCCGGATATTCTCTGCCGTGGCGCAGATAGCCATTGCACAGCCCGAACGTCGTGGCGAGGTGGTAGACTGGTTCCGGCAAGTCCTGCATTTTGCCATTAAGATGTTGCCGCAAACGCAGTGGTTCGACAACGTCCTCGCAGGCCTGATCCTTCACGATCTCATCGACATACAGGCCAAGGAACTTCTACCAGAGATACGTGGGTTGTTTGCAACTGGTCTTGTAGACCTCGGTGCTTGTGGTGATTTTGATGAAGTGGCACGACTGATAAGCAATCCATTCACAACTCGCATACCTGATGCTTGTATTACCGATGTACACGAGCGTTTCGCCGACATGAAAAGAAGATGGGAACACTAAGAGGCTGTTTTGCTCTGTCACTTTCTCCCTCACGCAATCGTCTCTTCTTCTGTATGTCTTCGTGAGTTCAACGCTTTTAAAGCGTCGGAATACCGTTGAAATATTGTTGACATGTCGAGTTCAGATTGAAATCTCAAGGATGCTGAAAATTCAGTCAATTATAGCATAAGAGCGACTTTTTTATATTCTTCTTTCCAATTCATAGCATTAGTGATATTGTTAGGCATAACACTGTCAAGCATAAAGACAAAGCAGCTGCTACAAAGGGAAAAAACATAATGGGAGGATTTCTTGTAGAAGATATCGGAAGACAACCGCCTTTGACGCGAAAGCATTGACTATCTGTCTGGACAGGTCTCCTGACTTATCCTTGTGGCAGACACCTTCTCGGTCCCATTCTGGAATCAATGGCGTTTTGCCTACCCCCATGCTTAGAATTATAGTTGCGCGACAGCTCACGATTTGCGCGTGATTCCCTCTTCACCGCCCCATATCTTGGGGCGGAACCTGGATGATGATCGTTATTCAATGTACTGTTGCACTGAAGACTGTACGGATAGATGCTTTCTTGCAATGAACTGCAAATCTGCATAATAATTTTTTATATAGCGGCAACGGTGAAGCCTATCTGGATGCTGTGGCTTTCTTTCTCCTTGGGGTATTTGAGTTCGGTCATGACGGGTAGGACTATGGAGAATCGCTGTCCTTCGCCAATGGTGATACTATGCTCGTCGTAAGGCTCGTAGAACATATTGTCGCGTATGGAATATAGCGAGTAGTCGTCGCAGCCGGGGAGTCGAATCTCGACCATATCGTCGCTGCCAACGGTCTGCACATGCATGAATACCGGCTTTCCTCCTCCGTATGTCAGGCCACCACACTGCAAGGTGATGCTTTTGCCCATCGGGACGGAATCTTCAAGTATGATAAAGGTGTTCTTTACATGGTTCCCGTCAATATCAATCAGGTTTTCCGATTCTTCTTGGGTCACCTTCACGCTGCCGTAATTGCCAGTTGCTGTCACCTGTATCGTGCTGTCGTGGTCGGCGGTGAAGAGAACGGTGTAGTCGATGGTGTATTCAAGCTTGTCGCTATTGTTCCAGTCGAACGAGGCAGACTTGTCTTCCACGGGTTTCTGCTTGCAGCCAGCCAATGCCATTAATGAGGCTAACGTAATAAAAATGATTCTGTTTTTCATCTTGTTGTTTTATTGAATGACGATGCAAAGATACACCTTTTTTCGCTTACGTTGCGAATCGTATTTTTAGCACAAAGAAACTCCACACAGCCATTGGCCGTGTGGAGGTGTTCTCAACAAGAAAAAAACAAATTACAAGGCAATTTTAGTAGGCGGCACCTTGGCGGCCTTTGCTTTCGAGGTCCATTTTGCCGATGCGCCAGGTGAGGCCGAGGCTGACGAAGCGGCTGTTGTAGCTCCAGCGATAGTCTTCGGTGTAGTAGGGGTTGGTGGAGACGGTGTGCGTGTTGGAGGACTGGAAGAGGTCGTTGACCTTGAAGTAGAGCGAGAGGTGGCGGTCGAAGAGGTCGGTGCTGAGGCCGAAGTCGACGTTGAAGTACGGTTCATTACGGCTCAGCAACTCTATCTGCTGACCGAAGAACTTGCCGTTAACGAACACATCCACTTTGCCCCACAGTTTTGCATTCATATTGAGTCGCACAATGTAGCTCCAAACTTCGTCCTCCACCCATTTGCCGGGACGCACCTGCATACGGTACCAGACTTCTCCGCCGTTGAAATAGAGCCGGATGTTCATAAACTTGCGCGGTCGCCAAGTGAGGTTCATTTCGGCACCGCTCATGCGCACGTTGCCTGCATTGACGGCTGTGTCCATCTGCACAACTCGTCCGAAGAAAGGACTATAGGACACATCGCTGACGTTGTCGATATTGCCAGTGCTAAGGTTAAGGTAGCCTTCAACCCCGACGGAACCCCAGTCGGTGTAGTGAGTCCAACCCGCCTCGGCTTTATGGGTGTAGTCTAAACACAGGTCGGGGTTGCCGACGGTATAGCTGTCGTCGGCATAGATGATGAATGGGCTGAGCTTGGCAATGTCGGGTGTTTCGAAACGGCGCGTGTAGCTCAAGGTGAAGCTGTGGTTATTCTGGGTGGCATAGCTGGCGTGGATGGAGGGAACAAGTCCGAAATAGTACTTGTCGAAGTCGCACGACGCGATGTTGTGTTTGCGTTGCAGCCATTGATTCTCGCCGCGCAAGCCGCCTTTGAGGGTCAGCTGACCAATCTTCTGCTGTACAGTGAGGTAGAAAGTCAGGTCAGTCTCGCGGTCGTTAAAGATGTAGCTGCGCAGGGAATCTCGCTGGTAGATGCCACCAGCAAGCGTGTTGAGGTGATGTATCTGATTCTTAGGCTTATAATGAAATTCCGCGCCAGCCTCAATCTTGCCCTTCTTACTATATGGGTGAGTATAGTTGACATAAAGGCCGTTTCTACTTCCCCACTGGTCAAGATTGCTATGGCGAGTGAAGTCCAATGTTGGGAAGTTGACATATTGACGCTGCCGGATGCGGTCGTTGAGCCCGTTGGTCAGGCCGCCGTTCCAGTTGAACTCAATCTCGCGTCCTGCGGTGTCGAATTTGTGCTGATAGTAGGCACCCACGTTGCCGCTGATGTAATGCTGATGTGCATCCACATTGGAGTGATAGCTGTAGTCGCCGGGATGGCTTATGTACTCTATTCGGCTCACGTCAAAGTCCACATCCATATTAAAGAACGAGGGATAGAACCACGCCCACGCCGAGAAGGTGTTGCGGTCGTCGAAGTGGTAGTCGAGTTTGCCGCCGATGTTGTAGTTTCTCGATCGCTGCAATTCATTGCCCGTGTAGTCCTCGGTCGAGGAGAGCAGGCTGTCGCTGGTCAGCAGCCGCGAGTGCTTTTCAGTGGCCACCTTGAAGTCGTTGAAGTAGGCACTGCCGTAGAGGTTGAGACTCAGCTTGTCATTATTATAGACATAGCTCACCCACGGCGAGAAGCGCGGGCCCGTGCTGGCTTTGAAGCCGACGGATAGCAGTTGGTTGAGAGGATTGCGGCCGTCGGTGACGATGTTGATAATGCTGCCGCTGGTGCCGTAGCGTGCCGATGGGTTGCTCAGCACCTCGATGCGCTTGATACTGGAGGCTGGCAATGTCTTGATGTACTGCTTCAGTGCCTCGCCGTCCATATTCGAAGGGCGGTTGTTGATCCAAACCTCCACAGCAGTCTTGCCTCGATAGGTGATGTTGCCCTCGGCATCCACCTCCACCCCCGGAGCGTTCTGCAGGGCGTCGCTGGCCGTGCCGGTCTGCACGCTGGGGTCGTCCTCCACGTGGTAGAAGGTCTTTTCGCCGTCGGCGCTGTAAAGAGGACGCTGGGCGGTGACGCTCACTGCTTGCAGATTTGTGGCGCTATGGAATAGGCTGATTATGCCCAATGCCGTGTCGGGTGGCATGCTGATTTGCTGCCAATAGGGTTCATAGCCAATGGCAGAGATACGCAGCAGATAACTGCCCGTGTCCACAGGACTGAAACGGAATAGGCCCGAGGCATCGGTGGTGGTTCCTTGAACAAAGGTGCTGTCCTGCCCGCGCAGCAGCACGCAGTTTGTGTAGGGCAGTGCCTCGCCCGAAGCGGCATCTTGCAGTGTCCCTTTGGTAGTCAGTTGTTGGGCTCTTGCCCCACCGACAGCACATGCCATCAGAATAGTCATCAGAATCGTTTTTTCCGTCATAGTATATCTCGTTTTAATGTATCATATAAACGCCTAAGTCGGCAAAATACTACAGCCTTACGGGAAGACAGCTTTTTCCGAATTGGCGTTGCAAAAGTACTAACGTCTTTACAATCAACCCCTACCCGAAGGGGTAATAAGATAATGACTGATGAAAAACTACCCGAAAGGGTAGGGGTTGCGGCAGCAATAAATGCAGCGTGAAATCGTTATTATCATAAAGATAATAGCATTTATGCCTCAAATTAACGACTTCTTTATAGACAAAAAACGTGTGGACGGCATCACCGAGGAGGATTACGAGCGTGTGCAGCCCAAGATTGAGGCCGTGGTTGCTGCCGCACGGACAACCACCAACAGCATCTACATTATTGACTACCACAAACGCAACTTTCTTTATTCATCGGAGAACCCGATGCTCGCTCCTGTGGGGCTGAAGGATATGGGATACTCCCTCTACCTCGACTATGTGCCAAAAGAGGAGCAAGCGATGTTGCTCGAAATCAACCGTGCGGGTTTTGAGGAGTTCTCGCGGATAGACTTGGCAAACAAGATGGAGTTTGTCATCAGTTACGACTTCCACTTTATGCAGAACGGTCGTAGCCGTATGGTCAACCACCGCCTTACGCCGCTGGCGCTCAACTCCAAGGGACAGCTGTGGCTTGCCCTCGCCTCATTCTCGCTCTCGCCTCGCAAGCATTTCGGCAATGTGAGGATGTGGCGTGTGACGGAATGTGGCAATGGCATCGTGGGCAACCGCGATGTGCGAGAGTACTCATTGGTTGATGGAAAATGGCACGACAGCACGCCCATCGTCCTTACTGAAACAGAACAGCAATTGCTGATGATGTCGGCGCAAGGCTACACCACCGAAGAGATTGCCTCCCGCCTTTTCCGCACAGCCGATACGATGAAATACCACCGCAAGAAACTTTTCCGCAAACTGGGTGTGGAGAGTATCAGCGAAGCCCTCGCCACGGTGATGAGTAGTAATGTGATGTAATGTAAAAAAGCCCTGACCACGCTGGTCGGGGCTTTCTTCTTATTAACTCGTCGCGTTGCGGTTATTAACCGAGGCGCTTGAACTGGCAGGTGAAGTGGCGCATCAGTTCGGCTTCCCAAGTGATTTCCAGACCGCGTTTGATTTCGTTGCGGCGGTCGTAGACGTTCTTCAGGGCAGCGGCGATGACGTCCATGTGGTTGTTGGTGTAGACGCGGCGCGGGATGCAGAGGCGTACGAAGTCGTTGCCGCCAAAGCGGTTCTCGCGGGTCACGGGGTCGCGGTCGGCCAAGACGTAGCCAATCTCGCAAGCGCGGATACCGGCCTCGAGGTACAGCTCGCAGGTGAGGGTCTGGGCGGGGAATTCCTCTTTAGGTATCTGGGTGAGAATCTTGTCGGCATCGACAAAGATGGCGTGACCACCGGCAGGACGCTGGTAAGGAATGCCATACTCATCCAGCTTGTCGGCCAGATACTGAACCTGCTTGATGCGGGTCTCGACCATCTCGAACTCGATGTTCTCTTTCAGACCCACGGCCAGGGCGTCCATATCGCGGCCGTTCATACCGCCATAGGTGAGGAAGCCCTCGAAGGGGATGCAGAACAGCTTGGCGCCTTCGTACCAATCCTTCTTATTGGTGGCGATGAAACCACCCATGTTCACGAGGCCGTCCTTCTTGGCACTCATGGTCATGCTGTCGGCATAGCTGAACATCTCGCGGGCAATCTCGCGGAGGCTCTTGTTGGCATAGCCTTCCTCGCGGGTCTTGATGAAATAGGCGTTCTCGATGAAGCGGGCGCTGTCGATGTTGACGGGCACGCCATACTTGTGGCAGAGCTCGCAGGTCTCGCGGATGTTCTTCATGCTGACGGGCTGGCCGCCGACGGTGTTGTTGGTGACGGTGAGAACCATGAAGGGGACATTGCCCTTGTTCTCTTGCAGCACCTTCTCCAATTTCTCAAGGCTGACATTGCCTTTGAAGGGGACTTCGAGTTGGGTGTCGTAAGCCTCGGGGACGGTGACGTCGATAGCGAAAGCCTTGCGGCTCTCAATGTGGCCTTTGGTGGTGTCGAAGTGGGCGTTGCCGGGCACAACCATGCCGGGTTTCACCAAGTAGCTGAACAGCACGTTCTCGGCTGCACGACCCTGGTGAGTGGGAATGACATAGTCAAAACCAGTAATCTCGGTGATGGTGTCCTTCATGTGGTAGAACGAGCGGGCGCCGCCGTAGCTCTCGTCGCCCATCATCATGGCACTCCACTGACGGTCGCTCATGGCACCGGTGCCGGAGTCGGTCAGGAGGTCGATGTAGACGTAGTCGCTCTTCAGCATAAAGATGTTCTGGTGGGCTTCTTCGAGCCATTTTTCGCGCTGTTCGCGGGTGGATTTCTTAATGGGTTCGACCATTTTGATTTTCCACGCTTCTGCAAATGGAAGTTCCATAATAAATATGTTTTTTGATGATTATTTGATAAAAAATGATTGCCAAAATATGCTTTTTGCCCTCAAGACAAAAACAAAACGACCACGGTGAGCAAGCTCATTCCATGGTCACAAAACAGTCATAAACATCTCTTTTCTTAATGTTTAAGAAAATACTACGAGGGTTTATGTGTGTACTGTTTGAACTCATATTTTGGAAATGCAAAATTACGTCTTTTTTTTGAACTATGAAGAAAAAAAAGTGAATGAGACGCATTTTAACGTTTGGCCTTCCATTTCTCGTATTTGAAGAGGCAGCGTTCGAGGAAGCGAACTAGGCGGAAGGCCCAGGGGTGGCGGTGGATGCGGCGCATGAGGGTGATGTCGGCTGCGAAACGGTCGTAGTCAGCCAGAACCGGGGCTGGAAGTGTCTGCTGTAAAACCTGTCGGCGCTCCTTTTGTATCGTTTGGCGGCTGCGCTCGCCACTCTCGCTCACTCCGGTCATGTCGAAGTAGAGGGTGTCGATGTTCACACGCGAAGGCTTTACGCCCCCCAAGCCTATGGTTTTGAGCATCCAAGCCCAGTCAGAGCATATCTTCATCGTCTCGTCGAAGGGTCCGAACTGATGAAATAGGCTGCGGCGTATATAGGTGCCGTCGGGGTTGAGGGTGCTTTGGTAGAAGTCGAACAACGAGTAGTTCACACTCAGTTGGTAGTCGCGGCGGGTCTTACCGTCGGGCCATATTTTAATCATGTTGCCGTAGAGAATGTCAGGCTTCCCCTTGGCAACAAGTTTGTCGTTCATCTGCTCAATCACCTGAGGCGTAGCAAGGTAGTCGCCAGAGTTGAGAATCATCACATATTCGCCCTGAGCCATGCCGATGCCTTTGTTCATGGCATTGTATATGCCGTTGTCCCGTTCGGAGACCCAGCGAATAAGACGTTGGTCGGCAAAGCTTTTGATAATGTCGACACTCTCATCGGTGCTGGCTCCGTCCACCACAATATATTCTATGTCGGTGCTGGTTTGTTCCACCACGCTTTGCATGGTTTTCTTCAACCCTTGGGCGTTGTTTCGGTTGATGGTGATGATAGATAGTTTCATTGGTTAATATTGATAGTGTGTTAATGGAAATATGATGATAGAAGGGTTTGGTTGTCGTCAACGGCCGGTAATGATATGCCCCAGTTGGTCGGACGAGATAAACTCTACGTCGGGCCACCGTTTCACAATCTCCTGCAGCAACCTACGCAGCTCGGGCAAGTTGCGGTCGGTGTTTTCGGGGTGAATTGAACCGATGAAGTTGACTCGGTGGGAGCAGATGTTGGCTGCTTTGCCCCATCGGAAAGCAATCTCGATGCGATGTAGACAATCGTCCACAAAGTCGAATTGCCGCTTGGTCGAAGGTTCGAAGAAGCAGTTACGCATCAGCCTCACAAGTCCGCTGCGGCTCTTAGAGCCTTGAAAACAGTGGCGTGCATACTTCACCGTAGTGTCGTCGTCCAAAGGAATCTTTTGGAACACGGTGCTCTGGATATATTTCACACCATGCTGCACCAGGCAGGGCTCGATTTTGGGGCTCCACTCATAGGTGGTGGCGATGAAAGACTCGGAACGGAAGCCGAATGCCCGCTCAAACATATCCAGCCCCTCAGTGAGCAGCTCTTCGTAGTAAGCAATATCTTTGTCTAGTCCCGAGTTGAAGGCCCCCATGTAATATTCTTTAATAGAAGAATCCACCCATTGGGTCAAGCCAAAGGTACCCAGCCGGAACGCTTGCATCGTCACCGACTCGCCCCCCTGCAGCACGTGGAGCCACTTTTTTACGTTCAAATGTTCACGCCCGTGGAACTGAGGGCGTAACACCCCTGCCGCCATCCCCTGCTGCCACATCTCCCAAGTGCCTTCGAACGAAGGGTCGCGGCGATAGGTCTCGGCAAAAGGCTCATAAAAATACTGCTGGAACCCAGAAGCTTCAATCTTTTCAAACACAGGGTTGGCGGTCAATGTGTTGGCAGTGATAATGGCGGGGTGCCCCTGGCTGTCTTTCACAGATTCCAACACTTCGAAAAGACGTGACATGTCCTCGCGGCTTTCCAATCGGTCGTAGCGGCAATAAGGGTCACGGTCCACACGTATGCCACGACGCAGAAATTCGTCATACACTTCTCGCGAAGGCATGCGAATACTCCCCCAATCGTCCGACTCAATCACAACGAGATGCCTTTTAGTGTGCC
>JAFWOP010000045.1 GCA_017545365.1 Bacteroidales bacterium | reverse complement strand
CCACAATCTCAAAGCTGTCACGTAAGTCTTCGGGTAACAGCATTTTCAACAATTCTTTCGTGGCTTCCATATTTTATCTTTTGTCTTGCAAAAATAATAATCTTTTCCGTATTGTATACACAGGGTTATGAAGATGAACCGGATAATCTTTCCATTTGGCAATAATATATCACATCCGACCAAAGCGTCGAAACGGTTGGTCGGCTGAAATAGTGATTTTATAAATAAAGCAACATCTAAACTCGGCGGAGTACCCCCCCGTCTAAACCATTGATTATAAGTATATTATATATACAATTCAACTTATTTCAAATAAGTTTATATTCCTTTTTTTCAATCTGCAAAGATACAACTTTTTTCGGGATTGGGGAAGAATTATTTTTGATAAGGGGTATAGTGACTATAGTGAATATGGTTGCTATAGTTCTATCCCTCTCTCTTTTAGGAGGGTGCGGAGGCGGGTGCTCTCGGCTTGCAGGCGGGCGTTCTCGGCGCGGAGGGCGGCGAGCTCGGCGTCCAGCTGCTGGCGGTAGCCGGTGCGGGCGGCATACATGCGCTCTTTGATGCCTCCCTGCTCCACAAATTCCTTCTCAAGGGCCTGCAGGTTGTGGTTGAGCATGGTGTCGGTCATGTGGCAGAGGGTGAGGGCTACGTTGGCCATCTCTTCGTCGCTCCATTTCTCAAGATAGGGCTGGTAGTCCTCCAGCCGGTTGTGCGCCTTGCAGAAGGCCTGCATGGAGGCGTAGCGGGGATGGGAGGCAGTCCAAAGAGGGAGCTGCCGCGAGATGAGGTAGTCGCGGTAGTCTTCGCGCAGCTCCTGCAAGGAGGCACGCGCCACGTTGAGCAGCTTGATGTGCATCTCGGTGGAGGTGGTGCCGTCTTCGGTGCCCTCGACGATGTTCTGCTTGCCCGACCGTGCCGCCTGCACCATCTGGTCGACGGTGCGGTCGCCGTGCGGAGGCAGGAAACGCTGGCAGAAGACGAAGGTCATCTGATAGAGGGTCTCCGCTTTCTGGTAGTAATAGGCCTGTCGCCAAGGCTTCTGCCGCTTGAGGACTTGGAACTGATGGTCGGGCATGGCAGTGGGTGGGTTTGTGATTGCTTTTTTAGTGACTATTATAGTAACTATAGTGACTATAGTTACTATAGATAGTACTTACTGTTTTCGATTTGCAAAGATACGACTTTTTTCGAGATTGGGGGAAGAATTATTTTTGATAGAGGCTTAATGGGGGGATGTAAGCATGAGAAGAATAATTCTTTTATACCTGACTACACGCACAACAAACAAAAAATGTCAAGTTTTTTACGTAAATTACTTGACATTTCGTATCTTTGCACCGTGAAATAAGTATGTAAAAAAGACTATGGTAGTTGCTAATCAGATAAAAACAAAGATAGACACTTTCCCAGAGGGATACGTTTTCTCTCTTGCAGACTTCGATTTGGAAGGCAAATCGGAAATTGCTTTGGCCAAATTGCTTAGTCGTATGGCTGCACAAGGAGAAATCTGTCGAGCTACGAAAGGGAAATATTACAAACCCCGTAAAACGATATTTGGAACGGTCGGCCCAGCCTACAACGAATTGGTGAAGGATTTCCTAACCAAAGACGGTATCATGGTGGGGTACGTCACAGGAACTGCAGCATTCAGCGAGATGGGGTTGACAACACAGATTACACAGGATCTTCTGATAGGCACGAACACGTATCGAAGACCGTTTATGCGCAACGGATATAGAGTGCGATTCTTGACACAGAAGAATATAATCACCAAAGAGAATGTGGAATTGCTACGGTTGCTGGACGCAGTTCTGCTGATTAGAGAGATTCCCGCAGTAACACCCGACGAAGCTTGTAAGACTATAATGGGGCTTATTCGAATGCTGACAGACGAGCGACGTTCAGAAATGGAGCTGTTGGCCATAAGATACACCAATTACGTTAGGGCTTTAGTGGGAGCTATGTTTGAACAATTAGGGATGGATGCACCTCTGCTAAAACGCTCGTTGAACTGGACAAGCAGCTATGATATACCCATTTCGGAAAGTGTGCTACCAACAAAGAGGAATTGGAGGATTGTATGACGAATCTGCACGAAAACAAAGAACTGTTCAACGATATTCTATTAGCCGCCGCACAGCCGAAAAAAGAAGGCGGCGAAGGGGGTCTAGGCATCAATATGGTGATGCTAGAGAAGGATTATTGGTTGACACGAGCTTTGCAGCTGCTAGCAGAAAGTAGGTTCGCCAAACTGGCTGTTTTCAAGGGTGGCACTTCGTTGTCAAAAGCCTGTGGTGTGGGATATCGATTTTCGGAAGACATCGATATTGCCATCATTTCTGACGACAACCGTACAGACAACCAAACCAAAAAGTTAATCGGTAGCATTGACAAGGTTATGTCTAATGGGCTTGAAGAAGTGGAAATGCCCAACACTCGCAAATTCTCAAAATACAGAAAGGTTTTCTATCGTTATCCCTATATTACGAATGCCCAAGAATCAGGCTCAATACAGCCTGGCTTGATACAATTGGAGATAGTCTCTTTTGCCAATCCGTATCCTTACCGAAAGCGAAAGCTAGGCTGTTTGCTCAGAGAATTCCTTTTACTAAAAGGACGAGGTGACTTGACGGAACAATACGGCCTAACGGAGTTTGAGATAAATGTACTTGACTTGGAACGAACTGCGGCGGAGAAGATAGTATCGCTGATAAGGCACTCTTTGGGAAATGATTATCTAAGTGGGCTTCGCTCAAAAATCCGCCATTTCTATGATTTGCACTACCTATTACAGAATGAAGTATGCAAAGCATATCTGGAGAGCGGAGAGTTCGTGGTTGATTTTAATCATTTGCTTGCCGAAGATCAAGCTCGTTTTAAGGAGCCAGAAGACTGGCAATCTCGCACAGTGGCTGACTCCCCGCTATTGAGAGATTTTGAGGCAGTATGGGCATCTCTGAGGCCTATTTACGAACAAGAACTGGTCGGATTGGTATTCCAACCTACAATACCTGATGCTGCAGATGCTGCCGCGAGTTTCAAAACGATTGCGGAAATGCTGCAATGTGAATGTCGAAAGTGACCCCAAAAAGCCTCAAAAAGGGGCATTTTGGTATATGCCACTTTATGCCGCTTTTTGACAAAGTGTTGATATTGCAATACTTACACCTACTGCGACTATGTGATGACAATAACAATAACAATTACCTTGTGTTCCTACCGTCAAAAATGATGCCTAAATCTATATATAAATATATAAATATATAGATTTAGAATTCTAATTCACCCCCCCAGGGGGTGACACATATATCTCCCACTATTGTTATTGTAATTGTCATCATATGCCACTTTATGCCACTTTTTTTTTCAAAAGTGGCACCCTAATTTTGGCCTTTTTTTGTATAACTATAATAGGCGCCCAAGAATAACACATCACAACTTTCACACCACTTCAACACAGAGTGCCTTCGTCATGCCTTCGTCGTGCCTTCGCATCTGGAGGCGAAAACAGGACGGAGTCAGAAACCGGGCAGACAGCCTCCGCCACTAAACAACCCGACTAAGGACCGGGCGGCGGAGAGAAACAAAAGCGTATGGCAATATTAACTGGTATTTTCAGAAAGCAGACGGGTTCGATTGGCGGCATGACCATCCGTCAGGTGAACGGGCGGACCATCACCAGCGAGAAGGTGACCCGCAACACTTCGAAGACCCTCGCACAGATGGTGCGCCGCGTGCAGCTGGCCAACATCATCAACCTCTACCGCGCCTTCAGCGGCAAGCTGCACCCTTCGTTTGAGGGCAAGGGGGCCGGGGTGAGCGACTACAACGCCTTCGTGAGCGCGAACTTCGGCATCGTGCCGGTGTACCTCTCGAAGGGGGAGGCGCGACAGGGCGGTGCGGTGGTGGCGGCCTACCAGGTGACCCGCGGCTCGCTGCCGAGCATCTCCGTGACCAGCGGCACGGGCGACGTGGCGGTGACGGACATCGCGCTGGGCTCGCTGAGCATCACCGCCAGCACCACCCTCAAGGCCTTCAGCGACGCCGTGGTGAACAACAACAGCGACTATGAGTACGGCGACCAGATTTCGGCCTTCATCGCCACGCAGAGCGTGAACAGCGACACGCAGGTGCCCTATGTCAAAATCCTGGCCCTCGAGGTGACCCTCGACGGCACGGACGAGGAGACGCTGCTGCGCGACCTGGTGGGTGCCGAGGCCTTCAGCGTGGCGGACGGCCACCTGGGCGCAGGGCAGACGGTGACCGGCGCCATCGCCTACGTCCACAGCCGCAAGACCCAGGGCGGCACGAAGGTGTCGACCCAGCGCTTCCTGGTGACCAACGCCATCCTGCCCAACTACCAGAGCGCGGCACAGCGCGCCAAGGCCGTCGTCAGCTACGGCGGCACGCAGGGCGAGGCGTTCCTCACGCCCGACATCGAGGACGTGGCGGCCCCGATTTAAAGGGTGGGTAGTGGCTATAGTTACTATAGTAACTATAGTGATTATAGGGGGTTCGGGGTGGCCGGGCCCTTCTTTTCTTTTGAGGGGGAAAGGAAAAACTAGAATGCTTGATTTGATTAACGCGTTAGCGCATTCATTTTATTTGCAGGGAGAGGAGGAGCCGGCCTTCGAGCAGGGCGGTGAGCTGGTCGCCGGGGGCTACGGGGCCTACGCCGGCGGGGGTGCCGGTGAAGAGCAGGTCGCCAGGACTGAGGGTGATGAACTGAGAGAGGTGTGATATCAGTTGCCCGATAGGGAATATCATGTCGCGGCTGTTGCCTTGCTGAACTGTCCGTCCGTTGCGGAGGAGGGCGAAGTTGAGGTTGTCGACATTCGCTCCTAATTCTTTGAGGGGAATGAGGCGTCCTGTGGCGGCGCTGCCGTCGAATCCTTTGGACAGCAGCCAGGGCATGCGCTCTTCTTTGGCTTTGCGCTGTAGGTCGCGGGCGGTGAAGTCGATGCCAAGGGTGATGTCGTCGTAGTAGAGATGCGCCTCCTGGGGTGTGCATCTGGAACAGGGGTGGGCGATGCGGATCACCAGCTCTATCTCGTGTTGCACGTCGTGGGAGAAGGAGGGGTACTGCAAGGGCTGCCCGTCGGCGAGGAGGGCGGTGTCGGGTTTGAGAAAGAAAAATGGCTCGGCGGAAGGGGTCGCCTTCATCTCCTTGGCATGAGGGGCATAGTTGCGGACAACACAGAGTATCTTCATGGCTAGGGTGTTATTTGGTGGTGCGGTAACCGATGATGTCGATACGGCGGTCGCGGGCTGCCTCGAGGCTGTAGACCGAGCGCACGCTCTTGGGGTCGCGGCGGGGGTCGGTGGGGGCCACGGTGTTGGTGTCGGCGGCACCATGGGCGACGGTCTCCAGCCGTAGGCTGCCGTTGTTGAGGAAGGGTAGGAGGGCCTCGTCGTTCCAACGGAGCAGGGTGTTACGGAAGGCACAGATGCGGCGTTTGGAGATGTTGACATTGTAGAGATCCTCGAACAGGGGGCTTGCAAAACCGTCGATGGTGAGGGTGATGTGATGTCCGGCTTTGAGGTCTTGATAGAGCAGCTGCAAGAGCTGGAGCATGTCAGAGTGCCCTCGGCGGACTTCATTCTCAAAGAAAAGGTCTACAGCCTTCTGCACAGAGTCGCGCTTGTGGAAGTCGGCGGGGTTGGGCTGTGCCCCTTTGTATTCATCCAGACGTTGGGTATATTGTTTCCAGGTGGCAGTGTAGTCGAGTGTGGTGGTGGTGTCGAGGGTGTGTGGGTTGGGCTCGTCGTTGTGGAAAAAGAGGCTGAGCGGAAGGAGGTCGAGGGCACTATGGTTGATGGGTGTGACAGGGGGCTGAGGAATGTCGAGGGTGCGGAGCCGCTGCCAGCGGTAGAGGTCGTTGCAGCAGTTGCTGTCGGTGGCGTAGAACGAGCCGGGACGATTGGATGCCAGAAAGCCGCAGGCTTCGACCTCGTGGGTAGTGTCGGCGGTGTCCTGCTGGCATCGGCAACGGCAGGGCTGGAAGGTGAAGAAGAGGTCGTCGTAGGCGCTGTTGATTTCGGTCCCAAGCGACTGGGGCAGCTGCCAGCTGTTGCGGAAGCCAGTGGAACTGTAGACGTCGAATTTGCCACTCCCCCCTTCGCGGTTGGAACTGAAATAGAGCGTGCCCTCCTCGTTGCAGTAGAAGGGGGTAACCTCGTCGCTGTCGGTGTTGACAGGACTTCCGAGGTTGGTGCAGTTGCCCGGTTGTCCTTCGCGGATGAGCAGGGTGTACCAGATGTCCATGCCGCCCAAGCCGTCCGGGCGGTTGGAACTGAAGTAGAGGATTACTTTGCCGTCGGGCAGATAACCCACCGTAGGGTGGGTGCTGGAGTAGTCCTTGAGGTTGACGTTGCCACCCAGCGGCTGTGCCTTGCCCCAGCGGTTATGCGACCGCTTGGAATAGTAAATATGGGTGATGTCGCTGTTGGGGCTGCTGCGGGTGAAGTAGAGGATGCCGTTTTTGCGGTCGTAGGCCACGTTGCCGCTGTTCATGCCGTTGGCGTTGAGCCCCCAATTGTTCAATTCGCCTTTGCCCAAGGTGCCGTCCTGAGCCAGCGGCGCTTGGTAGATGGTGGTGAGGGTGGGGTTGAAGTCGATGAGGTATAGCCGGCTGCTTTCCTGGTCTTTCAATGTGTTGTAAAGCACGATGCTGTCGTCCACCACCACAGCACCCGCTTCGCTGCCAGTGGTGTTGATGGTGTTGTCCAGATGGGTTACTTTATAGTGGCTTTGACCATGGACAGCACCTATGAGGGACACGGTGGCCAATAGCGCGAAAAACGAAATCCTTTTCATGATAAGTTGATAATTCTTACTTCATAATTCATAGTTCTTACATCCCTCAATAGGGTTGGCATTTGAGGGCTTTGGTCTTTTTTGCCCCTTTGGACAGGCGGTAGACCAGCCCCAGTTCGAAGGCCCCGATGCCGTGGCTGGCGGTGGCGAGGCCTGAGATGTTGGCGTCGTAGCAGAAATTGAAGAGGAAGGCGTCATACTCCACCAACAGGTTGGCGATTAAAGCGTCGGCCTGGCGGAAGGCCACACCGGCGCGGAGGCTGACCTCGTGGTGGCCGCCTTCCATGAGGTACCATTTGAAGTCGGTGCCATACACCCATTCCCTATGTTCCCCCTGCATCTGAAAGAGCAGCACCGGCATGAGGGAGCAGCTCTGCCAGCGGCGGTATTCGGCATGCAGGGTCAGGCTGTAGCGGGGCAATAGGTAGGTGTTGTCGAGCTGCATGTAGGAGATATTGGGACGGTTGATGTTGCGTACCGAAAACCCGATGCGGGTGTGGAAATCGCCGCTGGGCTGGCAGTACCACGCCACACCGGCTGCCAACAAGGGGTAGTGGGTCTGCTGTATGGCGAAGAGTTCCGACGGGTCTTCCATCTCGGCCGTCGACGGGTCGAAGCCCGATTGGGCATAGCCTCCGTCCACCCCGATGGAGAGGTAGTTGTTGCCCCTACGGTTGAGTGCGAAAAAATAGGCGGCGGAGAGGTGGGCGGAGGTGCTCCCGTAATGGAGCGAGCCCGCATGGTCGCTGAAGAACGAGGCTCCCATGCTGAAACCGCTGCGCTGGGTGTTGCTCCGCCAGAGTGCCAGCTCGCCGGTGAGTGCGAGGGTCTGGTAGGGGATGCTCACAGACACCCACTGGTTGCGGTAGATGGCCCCGAAACGGCCCATGCCGTTGTAGAACCCAGTGTAGGCAGGATTCAGCAGCAGCGGGTCGCCATCTACCTGCGAGAAGTGTATGTCCTGCCCCCTCAGCAGGGGGCAGAGGAAGAGCAGCAGCAGGAGGATGGTGTGTCTAGGGGCGTGGGTCATCGTGGTGTGTGAGGATTATTGGCGAGCGTAGGGCGGCAGGGAAATGTCGGCAAACTCGCCGTTGAGGTATTTGAAATAGCCGGCAATGCCCACCATGGCGGCATTGTCGGTGCAGAAAGGCATATCGGGGACGAAGACCTTCCAGCGGTGGCGTTGGCCGAGTTTAACCATCTCGCTGCGGAGGAGGCTGTTGGCCGACACGCCGCCCGCGACGGCTATCTGACGGATGCCGCATTGCTTCACGGCCATCTCCAGTTTCTTGATGAGGAAGCCGACGATGCATTTCTGTATGGAGGCACACAGGTCGGCCTTGTGGTTGTCGATATAGGCGGAGTCTTCGGCCAGACGGTCGCGCAGGAAATAGAGGAAGGAGGTCTTGATGCCGCTGAAGCTGTAGTCGAACCCCGGAATATGGGGCGTGGCGAAGTGGTAGGCATCGGGGTTGCCGTCCTTGGCCAGACGGTCGATGATGGGGCCGCCGGGGTAGCCCAAGTCCATGATTTTGGCGGCCTTGTCGATGGCCTCGCCCGCGGCGTCGTCGATGGTCTGCCCCAGTATCTCGATGTCGAAATAGCTGCGCAGGAGCAGTATCTGGGTGTGGCCACCCGATACCAGCAGGCATACAAAGGGAAACCGCGGCACCTCGGTGGTGTCGTCTTTCTTAATAAAATGGCTCAGCACATGTGCCTGGAGGTGGTTGACCTCGACGAGGGGGATGCCGCGGGCTTGTGCGAAGCCCTTGGCGAAGCTCACGCCCACCATGAGCGAGCCCAGGAGGCCGGGCCCACGGGTGAAGGCGACGGCTTCGATGTCGTCGCGCGTCACCCCCGCCTGCCGGAGGGCGCCGTCCACCACCGGGACGATGTTCTGCTGATGGGCGCGGGAGGCCAGCTCCGGCACCACGCCGCCATACTGCTCATGCACCTTCTGCGAGGCGGTGACGTTGGAAAGCAGACGGTCACCCCGCAGCACCGCCGCCGAGGTGTCGTCGCATGACGACTCGATGGCAAGCAGCAACGCATTGTCATGTATTGGTGTTGACATGCCGGGTGTGTTATTTCTTTTTGTTGTCGACACCGATGTCGTCGGGGTTGATGATGGGCTCTTCCATCTCGTTGCATTTGAGCGTCCGGCTGTTGAGGTCGGCACAACGGGTACCGGCCGCGGTCATGGTGGTGTGCGGCCCTGTCCAATGCGACCCCGAAAGTTCGTAGCAGCGGCAGTCCTTTGATCCGCATGAGGCCAAGGACAGGCTGGTAAGGGCGAGTAGTAGTGTTACAAGTGTTTTCTTCATAGTGTATAAGTGTTTTATAGGTTAGGTGCTACTAAAAAAGTACTTGAGGCGTTCCTGTTATTCGCCTACTTCGGGCGAAAGCCCTGCGGAGGTGATGAAGGTGGGCATATAGGAGCCTATCTCTATTTCGTCGACGAAGAGCCATGCCTGTTCTCCGGCGCTGATGTGCCAGTCGGGCATCTTGCCGTAGTTGGTGGCTTTGATTTTGACGTAGCGGGTGGTGGTGTAGCCGCCGTGGCAGGTGAAGGTGTGCTGCACGCTCTCTTCCTGCCGTTCGCGCACGGCTTCGTATTCTTTGTTTTCGACCGAGGCCCAGGGGACGAAGGTCTTGCCGTCGTTGGAGATGCTCACCTCCACTTTGGTGGGGAAGAATATCCAGCTGCGCATGTTGTCCAGGCAGTCGACGCCCACGCTCACCAGCGAACGGGGCTGCAGCAGGTCGACGACCACCTCCATGTCGCCCGTCCAGCCCTGCCAGCCGCCGATGCGGTAGTTGGGGGTGCCGTAGAGGCGGTCGATGAGGCCTTGGGGGCCGTTCTCGGAGTATTGCGGTTCGGGGCGGGTGACGTAGGTGAGCTTCTTGTCGGCGATGAAGCGTTTGCGGTTTTGTTCCACCACCTGGCTGTAGCCGCCGTCGGGGCTGTAGGCCACGGCCTTGAGGGTGATGTCGTTCTTGATGTAGAACGGATGGGTGTAGGGGATGGCGTGGGTGTCGGGCGTGGAGCCGTTGAGTGTGTAGTAGATGCGGGTGGCTGCGCCGTTGGGGAGGCTGCGTGATGTCAGCGACACCAGTGCCGAGTCGGTGAAGCTAATCTGCCAGTCGTTGAAGTAGGGGGCAGGGGTGGTGCGCAGCTCTTGCGGGAACTGCAGCTGGCTTTCATCGTAGAACTGTCGGGTGTCCCAGAATCTGCCTGCCTGCCACTGCTTGCGGTCGATAACCAAGTCTTCAGAGCCCTCGCGGTGGATGGTCACGCGGTCGAACAGGGGGGTGACGGTGACATATTCGCCGCTGCCGGGGCACAGGGGGTAGAAGCCTATGGCGCTCATCACATACCAGGCGCTCATCTGCCCGCAGTCCTCGTTGCCGCAGAGGCCGTCGGGGTCGGGGGTGTAGAGCTCGTGGAGGATGCGGTGCACCACCTCGTCCAGCTTGTCGGCGGCACCAGTGTAGGCATAGAGGTAGGCGACGTGGTGCGAGGGTTCGTTGCCGTGGGCGTACTGGCCGATCATGCCGGTGATGTCGCTCTGGTCGCGGCCGCTGGTCGCGCTGCTGGTGTTGAAGAGCGAGTCGAGGAAGGTCTCAGCTTTTTGCTTGCCGCCCATCTGTGCAATCCAACCTGCCACATCGTGTGGCACGTAGGTGCTGTACTGCCAGCTGTTAGCCTCGGTGAAGTGGTTGTTCACCTCGGTAGGGTTGAAGGGGGTGACGAAGCCGCCGTTGCGGCGGGCGTGCATAAAGCCGTTCTCGTCCATGATGTTCTGCCACGACTGGGCACGGCGCATATAGGTGTTGTAGACCTCTTGCAGATGGCGGTAGGTTGCCATGGTGTCGGGTTTGAACACTCCGCGCATCATCTCTATTTGTGCATAGCGGGCTATGCACCAGTCGTCGTAGGCGTATTCGAGGGTTTTCGACACAGACTCGTTGTCCAGTTTGCTGTCCAGGTAGCCCTGCGCGGCATAGGCGAGGTGTGCGTCGGAGCGGTTGGAGGTGGCAATCATAGCTTCCAGCAGGGCGAGGCGTTGGTGGTCGGTCCAACTGTCAAGAATTCCCGCAGTTTGGGCTGCCAGTATCACGGGGCAGGCGTGGTAGCCTATCATGCAGTGGGTCTCATGGGCTGCCAGTTCCCACATGGTCAGCTCGCCGCCGGTCTCGAAGTGGTTGAGCATGGTGCGTATCCAGTCTTCGGTGATTTGCGGCTCGATGATGGTCATCAGCGGGTGGAGGGTGCGGTAGGTGTCCCACAGTGAGAAGACGGTGTAGATGGGGTCCTTGGAGGTGTATATGGTGTCGTTCATGGCGCGGTAGCGGCCGTCGACGTCGCTCCACAGGTAGGGCGAGGTGTAGCAGTGGTAGAGTGCGGTGTAGAAGTTCTGCTTCTCGGTGCGGTTGCCTCCTTCCACTTCGATTTTTGCGAGGGTCTGCTCCCAACGCTGGTGCGACTCGGAACGCAAGGCGTCGAAGTCCTTCTCTTCGCGTGTGGCGAGGTTGCGGCGCGCCCCTTCGCAGTCCACGCCAGAGATGGCCACATACACTTCGGCCTGATTGCAGTCGTCGGGCAGCACCACCAAGGCTTTCTGCCCTTGGTCGAAGTAGCGCACCTCTTCGACAGGCACGTTGCAGCGCAGGGCGAAATAGCATTTCTGGTGGGGGTTCCAGGCATCGCTCTCGCGCCATCCGCAGATGGTGCCGTCGCTGCCTTGCTTTTCAAACCCTGCCGACAGCACTTTGTCGCGGTGGCGCAGGTCAATCACGAAGCCCTTCTTCCCATTGCGGGGGAAGGAGTAGCGGTGGCCGGCGATGCGCTCGGTGGCTGTCAGTTCCACCATCACGCGGTTGCGGTCCAGCACCACGCGGTAGTAGCCGGGCGTGGCTTTCTCGCTGCGGTGGGAGAAGATGGAGCAATACTCGGACTGGGGCATCTGTGGCGTGAAATGCCAGTCGGAACCTTCGGCCATAACGGGCATAAGCAGCACATCGCCATAGTCCTCGCAGCCGGTGCCGTTGAGGTGGGTGTGGCTGAAGCCGTACACTGTGTCGTCGCTGTAGTGGTAAGCGCTGCAGCCGTCCCAGCCTTCCAGCCGGGTGTCGGGGCCGGGCTGTATCTGTCCGAAGGGGGCGATGGCTCCGGGATAGGTGTGACCATGAAAGTCGGTGCCGACTAAGGGGTTGACATATCGGGTCAGCCCGTTGCCGCAGGAGGCTAGCAGGAGGCTGGCACAAAGGACTAATAGGATGTGTTTCATGTTTTTTCTTTTCTAGGCTTTCAGGGATTACTAGTATTTCTAGATTTTCTAGTATTTCTAGTACTTTATTTTCTCAATTCAACAAGTGCTGCGGCACCGAGGATGGCCACTTCGTTGGCTTTGAGCTGCGACATGCGGATGTCGACGTGCCCTTTGTAGATGTTCAGGAGGTTGGCCTCGAAGGATTGCTTCAGCGGCTCGAGTAGCGGTGCGCCCACCAACGTGGGGCCGCCCATCAGGAATATGGCTTGGGGTGCGGAAAAGGTGCAGGCATTGGCACATGCCAGCCCCAGCCATTCGCCCACCTGGGCGTAGGTCTCTTTGGCCAAGGGGTCGCCTGCGTTGGCTGCGTCGCCAATCAGTTTGCTGGTGACCTCCTTGTCGGGCACCTCGGCACCAATCCACCCCTTATGCTGTGCGGCATCGGCAGGAGTGCCTTTCTCTTTGCGCAGTTCCACGTAGGTCTGCACGATGCCACGGGCCGAAGTGTAGGCCTCCAGGCATCCCTTGCGGCCACAGCTGCACTGCCTACCGTTGGGGATGAGGATATTGTGGCCCAGTTCGCCTGCTGTGCCGGTATAGCCGTGCACCAGCTTGCCGTCCACCACGATGCCGCTGCCTACGCCGGTGCCAAGGGTAATCATCACAAAGTGGTCCATGCCGCGCGCTCCGCCATACACATACTCGCCAAAGGCTGCGGCGTTGGCGTCGTTGCTCAGCACCACAGGGCAGGAGACATACTTATGGAACTCCTCTTCGAACTTCAGCAGACCCTTGATGGGCAGGTTGGGCGCCCACTCCACACATCCGGTGTAGAAATTGCCGTTGGGGGCTCCGACGCCGATGCCGGTCAGCTCTTCAAGGGCTATAGAGTCCACCCCCTTTTCCGGGTCGCCCTTGGCGACGAGGGCCGTAATCTCATTCATGATGTCGTGGATATAAGGCTCCAGCTGGGTATAGTTGCCCGTGGGCAGGCTGCGCCGTGCCACGATGGTGGCATCATCTCTTACCAGTCCCATGTCGGTGTTGGTGCCTCCGACATCAATTCCAATTGCGTATGTGTTCTGCATAATATAAGTGTTTTTATATGTTTTATAGCAAAATAGCACGGTTGCAGCACCTCGTCAGGGCTGTTTCCGAGACTACAAAAATACGCATTTTTTTTTAAATATCGTTCTGATTGATATTATTTTTGTATTTTTGCAGCATGGAAGAACCGATAACAGAGAAGATTTTCTCGCTTGAAGAGATTGATTACACACGGTTTTGGGGCGATAACGACAAGATTCTCGACTTCGTCAGAATCCTCTTCCCCAAACTGAAACTTATTGCCCGCGGCGAGATGTTGAAAGTGGTGGGCAGCGCCGGGGATATCGACCATTTCGACGGCAAGCTGCAGGCCATGAAGACCTATTACGACAAGGTGGGTCGGCTGAACGAGAACGTCATCATGCAGATATTCGAAAGCGGCGGTTCCACGCCTGAGGCCGAGACCAACGAGGAAATCCTTGTGCATGGCCGCAACGGCTTGTTGGTCAAGGCCCGCACCCCCAATCAGAAACGGCTGGTGGAAGCCGTGAAGGCAAACGACATGGTCTTCGCCATCGGCCCTGCCGGCACCGGCAAGACCTACACTGCCGTCGCCCTTGCCGTCCGTGCCCTCAAGAACAAGGAGATACGTCGCATCATCCTCACCCGCCCCGCCGTCGAAGCAGGCGAAAACCTCGGCTTCCTCCCCGGCGACCTGCGCGACAAACTCGACCCCTACCTGCAGCCCCTCTACGACGCCTTGCGCGACATGATACCCCAGCAGAAACTGCTCAGCTACTGGGAGGACAACACCATCGAAATTGCACCCCTCGCCTTCATGCGTGGCCGCACCCTCGACAACGCCTTCGTCATCCTCGACGAGGCGCAGAATGCCACCTCCGCCCAGCTCAAGATGTTCCTCACCCGCATGGGCCGCAACGCCAAGTTCGTCGTCACGGGCGACATCACCCAAATCGACCTCCCCCGCCACCAGCAGTCGGGGCTCGTACAGGCCACACGCATACTCGACGGCATCGACGGCATTAGCATCATCCGGCTAGACAACAGCGATGTAATACGGCATAAGCTAGTTACAAAGATAATACGTGCCTACGACCGTATGGCTGAAGAACCTGCCGACGGCTCCCGCCACGTAAGTCCACAGGACTTCCGTAATCCTCTTTAGAGGGGTGCCACGAAGTGGCGGGGTATGTATACTCCCCATCAAGTCCATCCACCCACCCCATTAACCCCATAATCCCCATGAAATCATCTCCCAACTGCAAAATCAACCTAGGTCTCCACGTCGTCGGCAAGCGGCCCGACGGCTATCACGATCTCCAGACCCTCTTTCTTCCAGTCCATTCCTTCTGTGACGAGCTGGTCATCGAACCCACGACGAACCCACATACCACCATGCACCAGGACGGGTTCGTCCTCGACAATGCCCCCGACGACAACCTCTGCATCCGTGCCTACCGCCTGTTGCACGACGAGTTCGGCATCCCGCCCGTCACCATCCGCCTCACCAAGCACATCCCCTTCGGTGCCGGCCTCGGTGGTGGCAGCAGCGATGCTGCCTTTACGCTTAAGATGCTCAACGAGATGTTCTCGCTAGACCTTTCTGTCGGTGGCCTCGAGCAACGTGCCGCCCGTCTGGGTGCCGACTGCGCCTTCTTCATCCAAAACCGATCCGCCTACGCCACCGGCATCGGCGACCAGTTGGAACCCATTGACCTCGACCTCACGCCCTATCGCATCGTGGTCGAAATCCCCCCTGCCGAGCATGTCAGCACTCGCGAGGCATACGCCGGACTGCACCTACGAGGAGGCGACCGTCCCGACCTGCGGCAAGCCGTATGTTGTCCCATCGAAGACTGGCGTGCCCTTATTGTCAACGATTTTGAATCCTCGGTATTCCCCGCACACCCCGCCATCGCAGCCCTGAAAGAGGATTTGTACCACCGTGGAGCCCTCTACGCCTCCATGACCGGCAGTGGTGCCGCCGTTTTCGGCATCTTCCCTAGGTAGTCTCCGCCTTTTACATACCCTATTATTCCGTAGGCAGAGCATTGAAAAAATAAAAAGAATCCCTGCACCAAGTGCAGGGATTCTCATCATAGTATGTGGGCATTCCCGCCCGCAACTAGAGGTTGATTAATTCCGCACCAGACGTACCGAGTAGCCGAACCAGCGGTCGGTATTGCCAGAGTAATTCGCGCTAACAAAGGCCGGATTTATGGTCACGTAGCATGAGTGATTTTCTTCCTCCACGCGTGGTGTCGATGTCCAATATCTGCCCCAGTAGCCCACCTGCGTAACATCGGGCGTAGGTCTCTCAATTCCGCGAAGACCTGCAGCAGGCAGGAACACTGCCCCTGCAGCCTCCATCTCTGCCCATTCGTCGGTGTCGTACGAATTCGTAAAGTAGGTGCCATTATAGAATGTGAGGCCTGTCGGCAGGGTCCAGCTGTCGGGCAGGAGGAACAGTCCGTATACGCCGTTCACCGTGCCGAAGCCACGCTTGGAAGAGGCACTTGTGCGGTCTCTAATCACATACTTCCATTCGACCTGTGAGAGCGTCTTCCACGGGTTGGTGGTATTGCCGCTGCTGATGGCAGTGCCCCAGTCCGTAAAGGTGCCGTAATACTCATAATGGTTAGGATCTACGGAGAGGAGTGTGGGATTGTTGCCAGTGCCCCAGCCAAACAGGTCTATCCAGCCGTTGTAGGTGTCGGAAACTGCGTTGTTGTCGCTGCCGCTCACATTCCCTCCAACATGTCCGGTGGCATCGGCAGTCTGTGTTCCGACATAGTCCCACTGGTGCTCGGCGAAACGCCATGTGCCCGTGCTGGCACGGTACTGAAGGTTGCCCTTGGCAAAGTGCACCTGCTCGGTGGCACTGATGGAGAAGAGTCCCGTCAGTGCCTGCGGAATGGTGAAAGTGAGATGGTCCCCACCCAGGGTGACAAGGGTGTAGCGGCTACGGGTGACGTTGATAGCTGTGTTGGAGGTCTTGACGCAGTAGCCGCCCTCGTCGGTGTTCAGCACTATCTCAAGTCCCGTGTAGCTGCCCTCGGGCAGGTAGAGGTAGAAGTCCTTGCCGTCGGCGATACTCTGTGCTGTGGGGCAGATGAGACGTGTGGTGTTTGTGCCGCCCGACACATAGCCCAGTGAGGGGTCGCCGCCGTTGTATGCGACGCTGAACGCGCCGTTAATCGGGCTGGAGGCAGTGACGGCGATACTGCTGATGTTGGTGGCAGCCTTGGTCAGGTGCAGCTTCAGCACACCGCAAAGGTTCTTAAAGGCAAGCTCGTTGTTGCTGCTCTCGGCATACATCGGGAACTCGTTGATAGAACCCTCGACGTATGTCTGAGTCCTGGGCAGGGTGATGTTTGTGCCGTCGGTGGTCAGCGTGGCGGGATAGAAGGCGCGGAAAGGCGCGTTGCCCGTCGTGCCGCTCATGTTGTCGAACACTGCGGAGGTGGCATCGCTCTGAGGGGTGGCACTGTAGATGCCGCAGCCTGCTGTGCCATAGATGGCTATCTGGTCGCCGCTCACCCAGTTGAGGGCGGTGCCGCTGAGGGTGGTCTTGCCGTTTTGCGAGGTGCAGCCCTCCATCGTGGCACGGAACTGGGTGCCGTCCGCCAAGGTCTCCTCTTTCTTGCAGGAGATGAGGCAAACCAATCCGACTAGGAATGTTAAGGATATTAGGGAAACTAAGTTCTTTTTCATTGTTCTTCTTCTCCTTTCTTTGATTAGTCGAAATCGTTACCCGTGTAGCTGCTGCCTTCGGTTAATTCCTCGTTGCCTTCTCGTGTCCGTGGACCGTCAGCGGTACCACCACTTGCTTGGAAGCCCTTTTCGACTCGGGACTCAAACCGTTCTACCATAGGAGCGTCGTACTCCAGTTTCTGTTTTTTGTTCATGATGATTACGTTTTTGATAAATAATGAAATTGATTACTTGTCAATACAATGCGGGTCGGGCCTTGTGGTTTTCCACAAGGCATGGGGGGCAGATGCCGTATTCAAACAAGGAGGGGTACAACCGACCGATTCTCGCCCTAGAGGTTGAGAATTGGGGGGGGGTAATATATTGATAATTAGTAATATATGTATCATATACACTCAGTTCCGCTTATGCAAAAATACATACTTTTCCCGATATGGCAAAAAAAAAGTTCATCCAGCCTCAGGACAAACGCATCAAAATCGGTTGTCATGTATGCCGAAGGCGCGTATAATATGTATGGTAAAGTGCCACTGCTCCCAGCCCTAAGGGCTGGAACAGATATAGCCTAGGGCGTTGCCCTAGGAACCAGTATCGTGCCCGACAGTTGCAGCCTGTAGGGCTGCGACATCACGCCCGTGACCGAATTCGGTGTTGCAGCCCTACAGGCTGCTGGTCGCTGCCGTCGTTGTCCCCGTATGGCGGTGCCATACGCTATATCTGTCTGTGCCTTTCAGGCACACTGCGACATCAAACCATGAAGCTTGAGTAATTGCAGCGTCCTTCTAACCCCCCTAAGAATCGTCTATTTGACGCGTTTGCCCTGCCTTTTTTTTATTTATGTGAAAAAAAATGTGTATTTTTGCAAAATCAATTCGACTACAAATGCAGACCGTCGGCGACACAACACTACTGACATCTGGAAGGGATTACAGAAAGGGCGGCGAGCAGGGAGTCGGAATTGAAATTGTTGAAAGTGGCTGCGGGAAGCCTGGATGAGCTGCATGAGGATTATGAGGACTGGCTTCGCACGCGCAACCACCCGATATGGGCGAAGGATAGTTGTGAGATGAAGGCCTTGTGAGCATTGGGCAAGGAGCACAGCGAGTCGGAATACTTTGTGCAGTTGGCTCTGGCACGTCCGCCACAGACTACAGCCAACATCGCCCACGGAATGACGGGGTAGGCCATCTATTTCCTCGACCGCCTGATACGGTCCAAGGTCAGACGGTTTTTGGAGGAGGGGGGACTGAAAGAGCAGATGTATGCTATGTGGGTGCAGTACCGGCAGCAGCACGGCTGGAAGAGTTATGGGGGAATGGAATAAATGGAGGGAATGGAGGAGGATGATTAATTCAATTAATTCAGTTAATTCAATCGATTCAAAGAAATAGATTCAATAATTTTTAATTTATTCGATATGGTAGATTATAAGAAAATCGGGCTGGTAAACACCCGTGCAATGTTTGCCAAGGCAGTGGACGGGGGCTATGCCATCCCCGCATTTAACTTTAACAATATGGAGCAGATGCAGGCCATCATACAGGCTGCGGTGGAGACCAAGAGTCCCGTCATTCTGCAGGTGAGCAAGGGTGCCCGCGACTATGCCAACCCGACCCTCTTGCGCTATATGGCCGAGGGGGCAGTGGAGTATGCCAAGGAGTTGGGCTGCGCCCATCCCGAGATAGTGTTGCACCTCGACCACGGCGACAGTTTTGAGA
Source organism: Bacteroidales bacterium (assembly GCA_017545365.1). The sequence continues at coordinate 14,687 of JAFWOP010000045.1, read as the reverse complement.
CCTGCAAGAGCTGCATCGACATGGGGTTCAGCAGCGTGATGTACGACGGCAGTGCCCTTCCCTACGAGGAGAATATCAAAATCTCCCGTCAGGTGGTGGAATATGCCCACAAGTACGATGTCACCGTGGAGTGCGAGCTCGGCGTGCTGGCTGGCGTGGAGGACGAGGTGGCTTCTGAAGTGAGCCACTATACCAAGCCCGAAGAGGTAATCGACTTCGCCACCCGCACCGGTTGCGACTCGCTGGCTATCAGCATCGGTACCAGCCACGGCGCATACAAGTTCAAACCCGAGCAGTGCACCGTCGACCCGCAGACGGGCCGTCTTGTGCCGCCTCCTCTGGCCTTCGATGTCCTCGAAGCTGTCGAGAAGAAGCTCCCCGGCTTTCCCATCGTGCTCCACGGCTCCAGCTCCGTGCCGCAGGAAGAGGTGGACATCATCAACGCCAACGGCGGTGCCCTTAAGGCTGCAGTGGGTATTCCCGAAGAGCAGTTGCGTAAGGCCGCCAAGAGCGCAGTGTGCAAGATTAACATCGACAGCGACAGCCGTCTGGCTATGACTGCCGCCATCCGCAAGCATATGGCTGAGCATCCTGACCATTTCGACCCCCGTCAGTATCTGAAGCCTGCCCGTGAGAGCATGAAGAAGATGTACATCCACAAGATTGTCAACGTCCTTGGCTCGAACGACAAGCTGCTGCAGAAGTAAAAACTGAAGTAAAAGCAGGAGTGATTGCTTGAATGTTTGATTGTGTGAATGCTTGAGTGGCCGGCGCTGCCAAATCACTCAAACGTTGCAAAAGGTGAGAGCAGAGAGAGTTTGCTCACGATGCCGAGCCAAGCAAAGCCACGGAGTAACAATCAAGCAATCAGACAATCACTCATTTATTTGCTGTTATGAAGAAGAGTTTATTATGGTTGCTGCCGATGCTTGCTCTGAGCTTAGGCGTGAGGGGTCAGGTATTGGGCGGCTCGAGTACATACGGCTATAACTCTGGATTGGGCATTGGCGTGGGTACCTATGTCTCTAACGGTCGTAGTTTCTGGGTGGACAATGCCAACTTTGATAAGGTGGCTGTGGATCCAGAGGGCTATCACCCCCGACTGTTCAATCCCATTTTCGGCGTTAGCTGGTGGGCGGAGATACCGAATGACAACTTCGTGTATGGCTACCATGTTATGGGCAACTATGGCGAAGAGCAGTATAAAGTTGACTTCGGCACTAACTCCTGGTCGGTCCGCCTGAAGACTGTAGGGTTGAGCGCAGGTGGCTATATAGGTTGGCATTTTGGCGACCGCCTGACTGCCTGTGCGGGACTTCAGCTGGAGGCGCGTTATCCCATCGGAAAAGGTGGGCAGTTGAATATCTTTAGTGCCCAGACGGCCATCGGAGTGATGGCCATGGTGCGCTATGCCATCTGGGAAGAGTATTTCTTGTCGCTTACGGGCAGCTATGGGCTTTTCCCGCTGGGCGATTTGGATTTAGACTGGGAGAGGTATAAGCCTGTTGGCGATGGGGGGCTGTATGTGGTGGACTCCGACCTAAAGACATTCACCCTTATGGTGGGCATAGGGAGAGGCTTTTGAAAAAAATACTGGTGGGTGTAACAAATAGGTACTTTTTGGTCACATACAATGATGAGCTAAGAAGTAAGAATTGAGAAGATTTCTTGATTGTCTGAATATTTTTACTCAAGCATTAACACATTCAATCATTCAAAACTACTTACAACATGAAACGACTTTTTTCTTTTCTGGCAGCGGTGGTGCTTGCTATCAGTGCGTTGGCGCAGCCTACGATGCCTACATTCCGCTTTGGCAAGATGAACAAAGGGTATGACTGGTTGATGTCGCACAACAGCCACATTATTGCCCATCAGGGCGACGAGATGCTCATTGCCACTTGGGAGACCCGGGGTATCCTGGGGTCAGTCCTTCCGTGGGGGCTGCAGGTGGCGGCGGTAGACACGAACTTGAAAGTGCTGCGGCAGGTGACCCTGCCCGATACCCGCTTTAGCGAGATTGTGTTTGCCAACTATGTAGACGGCAAGGTGTATCTTCTGTATCGTGGCGAGTATAACGCGGAGTATTACCGTGCTGTGATTGAACCGAAAGGCATGACGCTGGAGAGCTGCGAGAAGGTGTTCAAAAACATGCAGGGAAAGGATTTTTCGACCTATCACTGGGCTGCCAAGTCCGACAACGGGCTGTTCTTTGCTTTTGCGGATGTGTTTCTTAACACGGTCTCAAAGGAGGTGCAGCAACGTCAGCTGCTGCTTGATGAGAAATTGGAGGTGCTGTGGGAGAAACGTTTTGAGGCTGACGTGATGAGCGACTTGCGTGTGAGCAACGACGGGGAGGTGTACCTGTTTGGTTCGCGTTATGACAAGAACAGTCGTGAGACCATTTTGGCACTACATGTCTTGGATGTGGATGACGAGAAGAGCGCGGTGGGCCGCGTGTCGGTAGGGGAGGTGCACAGGCTGGCACTGCTGAATGTCGTTGGCGGCAAGGCGGTGGCAGCCGGTTATATCCGCACACCTGAGTCGCCGAAGAACAGGGACTGTTTCGACCAGATGGTGGGCATGTCCTTAGACATCCGCACAAGTGATGTGAAGGCGCAAACTGTGCGGTTCACCAGCGACGAGTTGAACGTCTTTGGCAACAAGAGCACCAGGAAAGAAAACAAGGTGGGCATGGCTGATGCATTGGTAGTGGCGAACAACGTGGGGACTAACTATGGTGGCGTGCTGCTGCTGCAACGCTGCTGGAAGGTGACCACCCATTCGACCAAGGTGCCCGACGTACACACTTACTACACGATGGGTTCGTTGGCATTGGCCGTTGACACCACGGGTACCATACTCTGGCATAAACCATTCCGTACGGTCAACGAAGATCGCACGATGCAGGCGTGCGATATACCCTGCTATGGCGATGCGCCACTGTTCGCCGAAGGCGACAATGTGTACCTCCTGCTGCCAGAGTCTTCCAAGACCCCGGAGACGTATGATATAGCTTCGCCAGCTTCCCATTTTATGTTAGGCAACAAGACACATGCCAATGTCGTCTATGGCTTCGACCGGCAGGGGACGGTGGCGAAACGGGTGCCGTTGCCTAAGGAGAGCGCTTCTTTCATGGACAACTTCGTCCGGATGGCTTCTGGCAAATATGTAGGCATTCTTTCGTTCCGTAAAAAATCAGCCTTGGTATATGTCAATTTCTAAGCAGTTAACCTTATTGATGATGCTGGCTGCAGCGGTGTCGGGTGTGGGCCAGCAACGATACGACCTCGGCACCTTTTCAGGTATCAGGTCGGAAGGACCCATCCCTGCCGATTTACGGAAGGGGTTGGGCGAGCTGTATGGCGAGGACAAACAGCGGGTGCGCGACTACAACGACGGCAAGCTGACCAACCGCGACCGCGTGTTGGAGGCTTCGTACCATATCAACCGACTGATGGCGGGCGGGCGCATATTGTATGGCGACCCCATCACCCGCATGGTGGAGCGCATCGCCGACACGCTGCTGCGGGACTACCCCGAGCTGCGCTATGAGCTGCGTTTCTACACGGTGAAGAGCTCGTCGGTGAATGCCTTTGCCACAGGTCAGGGCATGATATTCGTCACCACAGGGCTGGTGGCACAGGTGGAGAACGAGTCGCAACTGGCATACGTCATCAGCCATGAGATTGTGCACTACTACCGCAAGCACAATATGGAGGTGCTGACCCGCCGCATCAGGACCAGCGACGACGAGGCGGAACAGATGGCCGACTTCCTCAAGTACCACAACCGCTCGCGCGAGATGGAGTATGAGGCGGACAGCTTGGGATTGCGCCTGTTCTATATCTCCAGCGCTTACGACAAACGGGTGGCCGACGGCATCTTCGACGTGCTGCAGTATGCCATGCTGCCCTTTGACGAGGTGCCGTTCGACACGACCTATTTCAATTCACCCTACTATCGGCTGCCCAACCACTATTTCCTGAAGGAGGTGGCCCCGATTTTGTCGCGCGACGACTACCCCGACAGTCTCAGCACGCATCCCAACATCAAGAAGCGCCGAGCCCGCACGGGCGAGATTCTCTCGCATTACGAAGGGGGCAATACCTACGTCGTCACCACGCCGGAGGAGTTTGCACAGCTGCGCACGTTGGCGCGGTTCGAGTGTGTCAGGCAGAACCTTATATATGCCAACTACACCAGGGCTTTCTACGACTGCTATGTGTTGGAGCGCCAATATCCGGGCAATGCCTTTCTGGCACGCTCGAAGGCGCAGGCCCTCTATGGCATAGCCATGTATAAGACCTACCAGAACACCAACACCATAGTGGGCGACTATCATAAGTATGAAGGCGAGATACAGCAGCTCTACTACCTCTTTCGCCAGCTGACGGCCCAAGAGGCCTCGCTGGTGGCCATGCGCGAGGTGTGGAAGACGTTGCAGACGTTTCCGGGCGACCCGCAGCTCGAAGCCATGGGGCGCGACCTCCTGGCGACGTTGCGCAGCAAGCACAGCCTCTCGCGCGGCTCTTTTGCCGACTCCTACGATACGGTATCCGCAGCACCCGACACGGCGGCAATGTCGTCGGCGGTGAAGAATCAGAAGTATGCCCGCATCCGTCAGAAACAGCAGGAGAAGCATATCGCCGACCAGTCTCGCTATGCCTTTACCGACTTTATGATGCAGGATGGCCAGTTCCTCCGTTTCATGGACAGCTGTATGGCTCCCGCCACCTCCGCGGAGGCGGGCAGCAACGTCGGCGCCACCTACCTCTATGCGCCGCAATACCTAGTGGTGGAGAACAGCAAGGAGGCCGCTGTCAAGTACCGCAAAAGCGACCGTATGGAGCAGTCGCTTGTAGGATGTGTGCGCGAGGCAGCGCAGGCGGTGGGCATGCCTGTCGTCGACTTCTCCGACTTCGCCATGCGCAGCCATTCCGATGCCGGCTATTACAACGACTTCGTCGCCATCAACGAATGGACCAACGAGTTCTGGCAGAGCAAGGGCAATGTGCCGCTAAGCCTTTCTACCCAGCCCTTGATGAACGACCTCAACCGGCGCTATGGTGTCGACAAGCTGAGCCTCAACATGGCGGTGAACAGCGAGTACAACCGCCTAGGCTCATTCTTTACGCTGCTGGTTGGCGCTGCGGTGCCTCCCAGCCTCCCCCTCTTTGCTTACGAGTATTTTTCCAACCGCGAGACTACGCTTACTCGCAACCTGCTGATAGATACTCGCAAGGCGCGGGTGCTGTCCGACCAAGCCGTAGAACACTATTTTACTGACAGCAAGGATTTGGTGACCAATGATGTCTTCACCACCTTTTATAAGGCCTCGGCCCCTGGTCGCACGCCCGGCTTCCTCGGCCGCAGGCTCGCCGTCACCGCACAGATGGGCGTGGGGTTCCCGGTGATGAACTGGATTTTTGAACGTTTCACCGATAAGAAGGTCGACTTCCGTCCCGGCATCGCGTTGGAATTGGTGACGGGTCAGAGGCAGTCGCTTTCGCTCAATGTCGATTACAACAAGACCCGCTTCTTTGTCGATGACGGCTATACGTTGGGCAGGGACAGGTATGGCTGGTTGATATTCGGGGAACTGTATGACACGCGCATCCTGACCGCGGCGCTCTCCTACAGGTTTTACATGGCCAACAGTGTCGCACCCCTCGGCCCTTATATTGGTGCAGGACTGTATGGCAGCAGCCTGAACCTGAACCCGCAGGATGAGGCGTGCCTCTACAACAGGCTCGACACCTCCTACTACCGCTTTGGCGTACAGCTTGAGGCAGGGCGCAACTACATGTTGGCCAACAAGGTGGTGCTCAATATCGGCCTCCGCTACTCCTTCACCATTGCCAACCCGTTCCACAAGGAAGACTTTGACGTATTCATTCCTACCGATGAAGACCGTATACGGCAGGCCAAGCTCAACGCCCAGCGGCAGATGAATGCCGACCTCTGGATGGCGCAGCTGGTCATACTCAACATCGGCGTCGGATTCCTCCCTTTCTGAAAAGTAAAAGGTAAAACTAAGCTAGAATTTTTGAATGTGTTAACGTGTTAATGTGTTAGTCGCTGACGAGGTTAAAAGACTCACGAATTCACGAATTTACGAATTCACGGATTCTGAATGTGTTAGTCCTTGATTCAAGAATTAGCGTTGTACAAGGTGAGAGCAGAGAGAGCTTGCTCGCTATGCCGAGCCAAACAACGTCACGAAGTAACGAATTCGCACATTCCCCTAACCTCTAACCAATTACTAAAGCAATCAGAAAATCATACCATCATTTAGAAGTCTTCTTATAGAAGTCCCCGTATAAAAGAAAATCTGTTTTTCCATTTTATTTTCGTATTTTTGCAGATGGCAAGGGTATGCCCGTATGCCAAGAAAACAACTATTGCTGTACACGTTACGTGTGCGGCAAGTTGACGTATAGGGCTTGAATACCTTGTCCCAAACACTATTTGACTATGATTAAAATACACGGTGCCCGCGTAAACAACCTCAAGAACATTAGTGTGGACATTCCACAGGAGAAGCTGGTGGTGATTACTGGCTTGAGCGGTTCTGGCAAATCGAGCCTGGCTTTCGACACCCTCTATGCCGAAGGGCAGCGCCGCTATGTGGAGAGTCTCTCTTCCTATGCCCGTCAGTTTTTGGGCCGCATGTCCAAGCCTGAGGTAGATTTGATTGAGAATATCTCGCCCGCAGTGGCTATCGAGCAGAAGGTGAACACCAGCAACCCGCGCTCCACGGTAGGCACCTCCACGGAGCTGTATGAATATCTCAAACTGATGTTCGCACGCATTGGCCGCACCTATTCCCCCGTCTCGGGTGTCGAGGTCAAACGCCATTCGGTCAGCGATGTGGTGGACTATATCTATTCTTTCCCTGCCGGCACCCGCATACACATCTTTGCCCCCCTCAGCTACGATGCCGACCATCCGCTGCGCCCGCAGCTGGAGATGCTAAAGCAGGAGGGTTTCATGCGCATCTCGGTCAAAGGCACCATTGTTCGCATCGAGGACTATCTGTCCACCTCTGCCGAAGAAGGGGAGACCCTCTTGCTCGTCGACCGCATTCAGGTGAGGCACGACGAGGACGACCAGCTGGCACGCGTGGCCGAATCGGTGCAGACGGCTTTCTTTGAAGGACGTGGCACCTGCTCGGTACATGCTGAGGAGGAAGGCAGCCCGTCCCCCGTTACACGCCTCTTCTCCAACCGCTTCGAGGCCGACGGTATCGTGTTTGAGAAGCCGAACCCCAATTTCTTCAGTTTCAACAACCCCTACGGTGCCTGCCCCACCTGCCAAGGCTACGGCAGCATCATAGGCATCGACGAAGACATGGTGGTGCCCAACAAGTCACTGTCGGTTTACGAGGATGCCGTCGTCTGCTGGAAGGGCGAGAAGATGTCGGAATGGAAGACCCTCTTCCTACGCCTCTCGCCCAAGCTGGGATTCCCCATCCACACCCCCTACTGCGACCTCACCGACAGGGAACGGGATGTGCTGTGGCACGGCTCAGGCAGCTGGGAGGGTATCGACGGCTTCTTCAAATGGATCGAGAGCCAGGCCTACAAGATACAGTACCGAGTGATGATTTCGCGCTATCGTGGCAAGACCACCTGCCCCGACTGCAAGGGCAGCCGTCTCCGTAAGGATGCCTCATACGTCAAGGTCTGCCACCGCTCCATCACCGAGCTGCTGGCCATGCCTGTCTCCGACTTCGCCCAATGGCTGCAAAGCATACAGGCTGACCCTGCCGACGACCACACCACCCTCGACCTTCATGAACGCGAAGTGGTGCGAAGGCTGCTGGTCGAGCTGGATAACCGCGTGAAATACCTTCTCGATGTGGGGCTGGGCTACCTCTCCCTCAACCGCCTCTCCAATTCGCTCAGCGGCGGTGAGTCGCAGCGTATCAACCTGGCCACCTCGTTGGGCAGCTCGCTGGTGGGCAGCATGTATATCCTCGACGAACCCTCCATCGGCCTCCATTCCCGCGACACCGACCGCCTCATAGGGGTGCTGAAACAGCTCCGCGACCTCGGCAATACGGTCATCGTGGTGGAACACGACGAGGACATTATGCGCGCAGCCGACTATATCATCGACATCGGCCCTGGTGCCGGCCGCCTGGGTGGCGAAGTGGTCTTTGCCGGAACTCCTGAACAAATGATACAGAACCCGCCCGAAAAGTCGCTGACGGCGCAATACCTCATGGGCAAGATGTCCATCCCCGTGCCCGCTTCGCGCCGCCCATGGCGCGACCGCATCTCCATCAAGGGTGCCTTCTGCAACAATCTGAAGCATGTGGACGCAGACTTCCCGCTGGGTGTGCTCACCGTGGTGACCGGCGTCAGCGGTTCGGGCAAGACCTCTTTGGTCAAACATGTGCTGTACGACGTGTTGCAGAAACGTTTCGAAGGGGTCACCGATTATGTGGGAAAATGTGCCGGCATCTCTGGCGACATTGCACGCATCAGCGGCATCGAACTCGTCGACCAGAACCCCATCGGGCGTTCTACCCGAAGCAATCCCGCCACCTATATGAAGGCCTACGACGAGATACGCCAGCTCTATGCCGAACAGCCCCTCGCCAAAGCCCGCGGCTACAAGCCCGGCTACTTTTCCTTCAACACCGAGGGCGGCCGCTGCGAAGTGTGCGAGGGCGAGGGCTACGTCACCGTGGGCATGCAGTTTATGGCCGATGTGCACCTCGTCTGCGAAGAGTGCCACGGCACCCGCTTCAAGGAAGAGACCCTCGAAGTGCTGTACAATGGCAAGAATGTCTCCGAGGTGCTGGATATGACCGTCAATCAGGCCATCGAATTCTTCGAAGGGCAGAATGCCATCCTCGACCGTCTGAAACCCTTGCAGGATGTGGGCCTAGGGTACCTCAAGCTGGGGCAGTCGTCCAGCTCGCTCAGCGGCGGTGAGGCACAGCGTGTCAAGCTGGCCTCCTATCTCATCAAAGGTGGTAACGAGCGGCCCAAGCTCTTCATCTTCGACGAGCCCTCCACAGGCCTCCACTTCCACGACATACAGAAACTCATCCAAGCATTCGGCAGCCTGATAGAGAAAGGCCACACCATCGTTGTCATCGAACACCACCACGACATCATCAAGGTGGCCGACTGGGTCATCGACATGGGTCCGGAAGGCGGACGCGACGGTGGCAGTCTCCTCTTCGCCGGAACCCCCGAAGAACTCGTCAAACATCCCACCTCCTACACGGCACGCTTCCTCCGCGACAAGCTGCCTGCCAAGGAAAAAGTAAGAACTAAGAGCTGAGGGCCGGCTTTCGTACATCATACCTCTTACCCGAATCAAAACGAACACATTAACGCGTTAACATATTAGCACAATCACAAGAACATGAACCAGTTGATTAAAAAAATCCGCCGTTCGGCAAATATTGGACTTTATGGCTCTATCGCAGTCGTCCTCATAGCCGTCATCTTCCATTTTTCTCCTTATCATGTCGCCTATCAGTCGCCACAGGTGATGCGCTGGATGCTCATTGCGGGCACCATCTTGGCGGTGCTGGCCGTAGTCATGATGCTCCTCACCATCCGCAAAACCACGCCCGCCCTTCGCCAGCTTGAAAAGCTCGAAGACAAGATTCAAGGCTACCAGTCATATATCACCAGCCTCTTCTCCAGCACCCTCGCCATCGTCATCATCGAGTGCATTCTCATCATCCTCATGTCCGACACCTCACTGCTCATGGTCACCATCCTCATGGTGCTGGTGCTCTTCCTCTCTTACCCCAACATGTATAAGATGAAGAACGACCTCGGCCTCACCGACGACCAGATGAAGCAGCTCTTTGGCGACGAATACATCATGGACACTCAGGCTCCTTATGCCGAGCCCGACCTCGACCTCGCCGATGCCCAGTTGGCCAAAGAACAAGAGGAGGAGCTGGCTCAAGAATCACCTGAGGAACAGAAGTCCGACGACACTAATCCGCCTCAGAACCTATGACCACTACCATAGCAGCAATATCTACCCCTCCCGGTGTCGGAGGCATTGCCGTCGTCCGTCTTTCAGGGTCTGAAGCCCTCACCATCGCCTCGCGTCATGTGCGGCTTCCGGGTGAGGGGCGCACAACCTCCTTCTCGCTTTTCGAGGCGGATGGAAAAACTCTCGACGAGGTGGTTGTCACCCTCTTCCGTGCACCCCATTCCTATACGGGCGACGACACCGTGGAGTTCTCTTGTCACGGCTCCATATATGTCCAGCAGGCCATTCTCCAAGCCCTCCTCGGCAGCGGAGCCCGACTGGCAGAACCGGGCGAGTTCACCCGCCGTGCTTTCCTCAACGGCAAGCTGAACCTCTCGCAGGCAGAGGCTGTCGCCGACCTTATCGACTCCACCAATGCTGCAGCACATAGTCTTGCCGTCAGCCAACTGAGGGGAGGCTATGCCAAGGAGTTGGAGCAATTGCGGCAGCAGCTTGTAGACCTCACCGCACTGCTGGAGCTGGAACTCGATTTTAGCGACGAAGACGTCGAGTTTGCCGACCGCAGCCGTCTCCATTCCCTCGCCTCGCAGATTCTCCTCCGAGTCACCGCTTTGCGTGAGTCGTTCCACATGGGCAATGCCCTCAAGCGCGGCATCCCCGTCGCCATCATCGGCCGTCCCAATGCGGGAAAATCCTCCCTCCTCAACGCCCTGCTGCACGACAGCCGCGCCATCGTCAGCGACATCCCCGGCACCACACGCGACACCATCGAAGAGACCTTTGTCATCCAAGGCACCCCCTTCCGCATCATCGACACCGCAGGGCTGCGCCACAGCGACGACCCTATTGAACACCTCGGCATTCAGCGCACCATCGCAACTGTAGGACAGGCCGACTTCATCCTCTATGTCCTCGACTCCACTCAGCCCTTCGCCCAAGCCCTCGACGACCTGCAAGAGTTGCAAGACATCCCATCCTTCAACGACAAGCACCTCTTCATTGTCAACAACAAGATAGACCTTGTCCAGGAGACCCCAACAGCGCCCTATCGCACATTCCCCATCTCTGCAAAAGAAGGCACGGGCCTCGACGCCCTCACGTCAGCATTGTCCAAGGCAGCACAAACCGACCTGGCGCAGGCTCCCGATGTAATGCTCACCAACGTGCGCCACTACGATGCCCTCGGCCATGTGGAACAGGCACTGCTGCATGTGGCCAAGGGACTTGCTGACCATCTGCCCGCTGACCTTGTTGTCATCGACCTCCGCGACGCCCTCCACCACCTCGGCACCATCACCGGCCAAGTCACCTCCGACGAAGTCCTCGGCACCATATTCTCCCGTTTCTGCATCGGGAAGTAAAAAATAAAGGATAGTGTTTTCCTAATTCACAAAAAAGGCGTATCTTTGCATTTGTGTTTCGGTATTTCCGAATGACGGAAACACACAACACATCAGTCCTTTGAAACTAATACACATCACCGGGTTCAGCCCTGTAATGGGGCTGCTAAGAGGGAATCACGTGAAAACCGTGAGCTGTCGCGCAACTGTAATAACGCTGCTGAATGGCTGAGACAACGTCATTGGGGGCAAACCCCGAGAAGACCTCTGCCACGAGGCGATAAGCCAGGAGACCTGCCCCCTGATGATTCGGCAATGCTTTCGCGTCCAAGGGCGTTTGTCGAGCGGCTACCCGGTGCCTCTGCTGCTTTTTATCCGGCACTCCTGCTGTCCTCCCATACACTTTCCTTTCACAAATGACCGTCTGCAACGCCCTCCAAGACAATGACAAAAAACAAATAATAAACAATGAACTGGAAAGAAGACTACAAAAGGAAAATATCCACGCCCGAAGATGCCATTTACGACATCCGCGATGGCCAATGTGTGGTGATGGGCCATGCAGCGGCAGCGCCGCGACTGATTCAGCAAACACTGGCCGACCACTGCGAGGACTACAACGACGTGCTCATCTTTCACATGACCACCCTTGGCGACAACCCCTGCTACAAGCCATGCTGCTACGGTCATTTCCGTCATGTGAGCAACTTTCTCTCGGCCAATTCACGCGAAGTCGTTGAGCGGCGGGAGGGTGACTTTTTCCCCGCCTACTTCAAGGATGTTCCCTCTATGATAGGGAGCGACATCCCCTGCGATGTGGCCGTGTTCCAAGCCACACCGCCCAACGAGGAAGGCTACTGCTCCCTCGGTGTGAGCTGCGACTATGCCAAAGCCGCCATCCGCGCCGCCAAGACTGTCATTGTCGAGACCAACGAGATGATGCCCTTCACCTATGGCGACACCATGATTCATGTCTCCCAAATCGACCACATCATTCCCTGTTCCTACCCCCTGCAGGAGCTGCTGCTACCCCCTCCGGGCGAAGTGGAACTGGCTATAGGCCGCCATTGTGCCTCCCTTGTGGCCAACGGATCCACCCTCCAGCTGGGCATCGGTGCAATCCCCGACGCCGTCCTGCAGGCCCTCACCGACAAAAAAGACCTCGGCATCCACAGCGAGATGTTCTCCAACGGCGTCATGGAACTGATGCGCAGCGGCGTCATCAACGGCCGCCGCAAGACCCTTCACCGCGGCAAGGCTGTGGTGACATTCATCATGGGCTCCAAAGAACTATACGACTTCGTCGACCATAACCCCGACATCGAATTCCACCCCGTCGACTACGTCAACAGCCCACTCATCATCGCCAAAAACGAACGCATGATATCCATCAACTCGTGCCTCGAAGTCGACCTGCAGGGTCAGGTGGCCAGCGAAACCATCGGCATGCGGCAATACAGCGGAATTGGCGGACAGGTGGACTTCATCCGCGGGGCATCCCTCGCCCGCGAAGGCAAAGCCATCATCGCCATGCCCAGCACAGCAGCCGGTGGCACCATCTCGCGCATCAAACCCTTCCTCACCGAAGGGGCCGCTGTCAGCACCTCGCGCAACGACGTGGACTATATCGTCACCGAATACGGCATTGCGCGCCTCAAAGGGCGCACCCTGCAGCACCGCGCCGAAGACCTCATCCGCATTGCCCATCCCGACTTCCGCCCACAACTGATTGAAGAATACGAACACCGATTCGACTGCAGCTTCCCCGAATAAACTTACGTATCCAACTTTTTTTTGTATCTTTGCCTTTTGAACAAAAAAATATACTTATGCTGCAACTGCAATATATTAAGGAACATACAGAGGAAATCATCGAACGCCTCAAGATTAAAAACGTCCAAAACGTAGAAGAACGCATAGCCGAAATCATCTCCCTCGACGAGCAGCGCCGTGCCCTACAACAGCGTACCGACGCCATCAAGGCCGAGCAGAACACCATGGCCAAGGAGATTGGAATGCTCTTCAAACAGGGCAAACGCGACGAGGCAGAGGCCAAGAAGGCTCGGACTACGGAACTGAAGGCTCAGGAGAAGGAACTCACCGAACAGCAGACTGCCGTCGAGGCCGACCTCAACGCCAAGCTTATCTCCCTCCCCAACGCCCCGCACATCACCGTCCCCAAGGGCAAAAACGAGGCGGACAACGTGGTCGTTGCCGAGTTTGGCACCAAGCCCACCCTCCCCGAAGGCGCCCTTTCCCACTGGGACCTCTGCGCCAAATACGACATCGTCGACTTCGAGCTCGGCAACAAGATTACCGGCGCCGGATTCCCCGTGTACAAGGGTAAAGGAGCCCGCCTTCAGCGCGCCCTCATTGACTTCTTCCTCGACCAGGCCTCCAAGGCCGGTTATGTCGAAATCATGCCCCCGCTCATGGTCAACGAAGCCTCCGGCCTCGGCACAGGCCAGCTCCCCGACAAAGAGGGGCAGATGTATGCCATCCCCCTCGACGGCTTCTATATGATACCCACCGCCGAAGTGCCCATCACCAACATCTACCGCAACGTCATCCTCACCCCCGACCAGTTCCCCATCAAGCATGCGGGCTACAGCGAGTGCTTCCGCCGCGAGGCAGGCAGCTATGGCAAAGACGTCCGTGGGTTGAACCGCCTGCACGAGTTCAGCAAGGTCGAAATCGTCGTCATCGAGCATCCCGACCGCTCCTACGACACCCTCGAGGAAATGAAACGCCATGTTGGCGGACTGCTCGACCAGCTCGGGCTGCCCTACCACATCCTCAAACTCTGCGGTGGCGACATCAGCTTCACCTCCGCCATGACCTTCGACTTCGAGGTTTGGAGCGCCGCACAGCAGAAGTGGCTCGAAGTCTCGTCGGTCTCCAATTTCGAGACCTTCCAGGCCAACCGCATGAAGCTCCGTTTCAAGGACACCGACGGCAAGATGCGTCTCGCCCACACCCTCAACGGCAGCGCCCTTGCCCTCCCACGCATCGTCGCCGCCCTCCTCGAGAACAACCAGACTCCCGACGGCATCGTCATGCCCGAGTGTCTGCGTCCCTACCTCGGCTTCGACAAAATTGACTGAGCCCGCATCCATGCAGGGCTGTCCCATCTGACCATTCACCGGCGGCTTTCCCCGCCGGTTTTTTGTTCTCCCGCACCTCTTCGGCCACTTGCCGTCGGCACATCACCGTTCCGCAGTGCCTTTTCGGTTCATCTTCATAACCCTGTGTATACAATACGGAAAAGATTATTATTTTTGCAAGACAAAAGATAAAATATGGAAGCCACGAAAGAATTGTTGAAAATGCTGTTACCCGAAGACTTACGTGACAGCTTTGAGATTGTGG
>JAFWOP010000044.1 GCA_017545365.1 Bacteroidales bacterium | reverse complement strand
TCGTGGACTTCGAGGGCAAGAAAACACTTATCGTTGTCAGCAATGGCATCAGTCTCGACAACCCCAACAGCCCGTGGGAGCGTTACTTCCCCCAGTTTACCAAGCAGATAGCAAAGTATGTGGGCGACAGCCTTGTCAACACACTCACCTGCAACTTCTCCACCTCCACTGCCGTTACCCGCGCCGCCTCACAGATAACCATCATGTCGGCTATGCAGGAATATTTCATATACAAGTTGTATGTAATCTGCGGCATCCCGCAGGTCATCCTCGAAGGCACGCCAGAGGATTGGCACACCATCGTTGAGCGCACCGAGGCACTCCGCAAGTACAAACTCGACTGGTGGGTGGACGAACTGCTGCCCATCCTCCGCAAGATAGAGAAGGCAGCCAACGGTGAGGTGGACACCAAGTTCTGGCGCGGCATGTACAAGCAGCACGACCTCAAGCGCGAGATGTGTGGCGACCCATATTATATTGCCGACGGCTGGATAGTCAAGTTCTATCCCTACGACGACGACAAGCATCGCAGCGACTTCAAAGGTATCGCCGACGCTGCATCCAACATCCCAGCCGAAATTGTCTCAGTCCCCTTGGAGTTCACCGACATTAATAGAAAAAAGCACGACCTCACCCTCTGGACGGGCTTTGTAGGCCTCACACAGGACAAAGAGACTTTCGCCCTCCGTCCCGAGATAGGCTGGTTTATCACAAGAAAAAATAACTCTTCCAACAAATGAAACATACATTCTTTTCTGTCATACTGTGCCTCCTGGCATCAGTGACCATTCATGCCCAGCAAGTGTCGCGCGACACTTGGCTGAGCCTGCAAGTTGTATTCACTCCCCAAGAGCTAAGCTTTGGGAAAGCCGCCATCGAAGGGCAGCAGTTCACCACCGTCACGCTCAATGGCTATATGCCCTCCGCAGCCGTGGGCGCACCCTCTCTGCCCACCTTCTCACGACTGATAGAGGTGCCGTTCTGCAAGGGCTTTGAAGTAAAAGTGGCCCAAGCCTCTTACGACACCATCCAGCTGCGCGGGGCAAGACTCATGCCCACCCAGCCCTCGCGCAGCAAGTCGGACACCACCCCCGCGCGGCTGGTCATCGATTCCAAAATCTATGCCACCGACGCCTTCTACGGGCAGGAAGAGGCCTCAGTGGAACCTGTAGGCATTGCCCGCGACCGAAACCTTGCGCGCCTCCAGTTCTCGCCTGTGCGCTACAATCCTGTGCGCGGACAACTCATCGTCTGCCGCCATGCGGTGGTGACTGTCAGCTATAATGGGGCAGACAAGGATGCATCCATCTCCCTCTTCAACCGCCATCATTCGCCTGCCTTCTCTATCGGCAACGGGGTCTTGAACAACCTTTACCCCAAGTCGGTACGCTCCACTGCACCCATCCGCTACCTCATTGTCGCCCACAGTTCTTTCCGTGGGCAGCTGGACAACTTTGTGCAGTGGAAACGCCGCAAGGGCTACCTCACCGACATCGTCTATACCGACTCCGCTGCCGTGGGCACTACCACCACTTCCATCGCCTCATTCATCCAGAGTCAGTATACCAACGCCACGGCCTCCAATCCCGCACCCACTTTCCTCCTCATCGTGGGCGACCACGAGCAGATACCCGCCTTCACGGGTACCACCTCGTCCGAGCATATCACCGACCTCTACTATATCAGCTGGACCCCTGGCGACAATATCCCCGACTGCTACTGCGGCCGCTTCTCGGCCCAGAATGTCAGCCAGCTCACTCCTCAGATTCAGAAGACCCTCATGTACGAGCAGTACACCTTCAACGACCCCTCGTTCCTCGACCGCGCCGTCCTTGTGGCCGGGGTCGACGGTGGTACTTCGGGCGACTATGGCTACACCCATGCCGACCCCGCCATGGACTATGCCGCCACCCACTACATCAACTCCACGCAAGGTTTCACGCAAGTGCGTTATTTCAAGAATAACACCACCATCGTCCCCACTGCTCCGGGTGTCACCATCGGCAGCAGCGCTTCCTCCAACTCTGCCACTGTGCGCGGCTACTACAACCAAGGGGCTGGCTGGATAAACTATTCCGCCCACGGCAGTGCCACTAGCTGGGGGACTCCCAGCCTCACCACTACCCACATTGCTTCCATGACCAACACCCAGAAGTTCGGCCTCATGATAGGCAACTGCTGCCTTACCAACAAGTTCGAGACAACCACCTGCTTCGGTGAAGCTCTCCTGCGCAAGGACAACTACTGCGGCGCCGTCGGCTACATCGGAGGCAGCAACAGCACCTATTGGTACGAAGACTTCTATTGGGCTGTGGGCCTGCGCAGCAGCATCGGTCCCACCATGTCCATGGCCTACAATGCAGCCAATCTCGGTGCCTACGACCGCTTCTGCCACACCCACAGCGAACCCTACAGCCAGTGGGCTCTCACTCAGGGTGCCATCATGATGGTGGGCAACATGGCCGTCGAGAGTTCCACCTCCAGCCGCAAGCTCTATTATTGGGAAATCTACCACCTGATGGGCGACCCCTCGGTGATGCCCTACCTCACACAGGCCTCTATGATGACTGTCACTGCCCCTTCATTCATTGTCCGGGGTGCCACCACACTCTCTGTCTCCTCAGTTCCCTACGCCTATGTGGCACTCACCGATACCATCTCCCACAGCCTCATAGCCTCGGCCTATGCCGACAACGCGGGTGTCGCCGTCCTCTCCATCCCTTCCACCTTGCCGGTCGGCGGTTACGAGTTGGTAGCCTCCGCCCAGCAGTACCGCACTGCCTTTACCCCTGTGTCGGTCATCAGCCCCAGCGGCGCCTACCCCGTAGTGGGCAACGTCACGGCTCTCCAGCCGCCCACGGCAGGCGACACTGTGCCAGTTGCATTTACCCTTATCAACATGGGCGACAGCACAGCCTATAATGTCTCATTCTCTGCCACTCCCTCCGACACCACTGCCATCACCTTCTACCCCACAGGCATCCCCGTCGATAGCCTCCCGGCTGGCGACACTGCCGTGGTCACATGGCAGACCCTTGTGTGCCCCACCGTCCTTGACGGAACAGTGCTTCCTATCACCACTTCAACCACTTGGACGGGCAGCAGCACACCCAACATAGCCGTGTATAGTCTTGTCCTCAATGCCCCCGACATCTCATTTGACATCGCTGTCGGCAACGGCAATATCCTCCCGGGAACGACCGACACGCTCCTCGCCCTCCTTGTCAACAACGGTCACGCCTCCCTTGACCCATGCCGCCTGCAAGTTTCTTCACCTACCCGTCTTCTTGCTTTCAGCCCATGCACTTCCGACACTGGAAATGTCAACCCAAGCGCAAGTGCAATTCTCAATTCACAATTCACAACTCTCAACTCCCTCCTGCCAGGTGAGGCTGTCCTATTAGCCTTCCCGCTCCATGCCGACAGTCTTCTGCCTAACGGCATCAAAGTGCCACTAACTCTCACATTAACACAATCAGGCATCGACACAGTCTACCCCCTCTATGTGGGCATCAATCCCTTAGAAACCTTCGAAGGCGGTGTCTACCATACTGCCAGCTGGACACAGGGAACCTACCCCTGGACCATCACCAACGCCGGTGCCTACGCTGGCTCTTTCTGCCTTCGCTCCACCGCCAGCCTCACCCACAGCCAGACGGCCGAAGTCAGCATTCCCGTCAACCTCACCGCACCCGACAGCATCAGCTTCTACTACAAGGTATCGTCCGAAACCAACTACGACAAGTTCCACTTCTACATCGACAATTCCGACCTCGTTATTGAGTCGGGCGAAGTGGCGTGGACCCGTGCCGCCTTCCTCGTCCCTGCTGGAAGCCACACCCTCAGATTCACTTACGCCAAAGACTATAGCGTCAGCCGCGGCAGCGACTGTGCCTGGATCGACAACGTCACCCTGCCCCACCAGTCGACTCCCGCTGCCTTCCGCACCGACGAACTTTGTCAGGGCGACATGTATATCATCTTAGGCGACACCATAAACACCGCCGAAGCCCGTGTCGGCACTTATCTTGATACCACAGCCCCCGATACCCTGCTGCTCATCGACTACACCATCCATCCTACCTATCACACCGTCGACAGCCTGGTGGCCTGCGACAGCCTCACCTGGCACGACAGCACCTATACCGCTTCCACTCTCAATTCTCACTTTTCAACTCTCAATTCTTACGGCTGCGACTCCACTGTCACCCTCCGCCTCACCATACATCCGTCCTATGCCGTCGAAGAGACCATTGCCGGTTGCGACACCCTCTACTGGATGGGCAACATGTTCACTGCCACAGCCGATACGTCCGAGCAACTGATTACCGTCAACGGTTGCGATTCCGTCACGCGCTACCACCTCGTAGTCAATCACTCGGTCATGAGCATCATCTTCGATACCACCACCTCCGAAACCTATGTTTGGAACGACACAGTCTGCACCTCTTCAGGCACCTACATGCAAGTCTTCTCCACCGAACAAGGTTGCGATAGCATTGTCATGCTGATGCTGACCATATTGAACAGCGGACATCAAGGCATAGCCACACCCGATGATGCCAAGATAGTCAGGCTCTATCCCAACCCCACCGCTGGCTGCCTTACAATCGATGCCGATGGAATACAGGCGGTGGAAGTATTCGACAGGGCGGGTCGTCCTGTATCCACCTTTGCAGAAACCCGTCAGCTCGACCTCTCACAGCTGCCGGCTGGAACCTACCTGCTGCGCATCCGGTTTCATGACGGCTATGCCCTCAACCGAGTGATTCTTGCCCATTAGCACTTGTCATGAATTCATAATGGTTAGAGGTTAGAGGTATAATGTCTGATTGTTTGATTGTGTAAATGCCTGAGTGGCTGGCGCGGTCAAATTACTCAAGCATTAACAGATTGTCTGATTGTTTGATTGCTTGATTGTTTGAGTAATTGGTTAGAGGTTGAAGGTTAAAGGGGTGGCAGCAAATTCTCAATTCTCAATTCATAGGGGATGCTACAAGTGGTTCTTTATTAAATGAACTAACGAAGTGTTAAAAAGTAGCCACGGTGCTTGCTGTTTCATTATAATTTCGTATTTTTGCAAATTGATAACTAATACCGGGTTTATATGAGAAGAGGTAACAAATGTACGTGTCAGGTGGGTTTTTGGATTGCCAAACGGCTGTCGATGACCCCCGCCAGGGGAATATGGGTTATAGCAGGGATTTTTGCCCTATTGATGCTCATGTGTGCTTTGTTTTCAAGCACATGGGTCGGAAAATTTATTGTCGATATGTTGAGTCCTGTGAGTATGAGGAATTACTCGTATGACCCATCCAGTGGTGGTCACATTAAAGTCTTCTCAGTCATAGCGTATGCGTTGGGGGTCATATTGCTGTCGGGGGTGCTGATACCGGTGGTGACGAACTTTTTGCGCAAGACAGGGGAAAGGTATATTATGGGTACCCGTGACAGGTACCATTGGAAAGGGCACACGCTCTTTCTTGGCTACGATGATATGATGCTGCAGACATTGAAAGAGGCTCTTGGCACAGGGGCGAGCGTGATTGTGGCAGTGCCAGACCATGTGATTGAGGTGAGGGGTAGGCTAGGGGGTTTTCTGTTAGAAAAGGAATTGGAACAGGTGGAGGTGGTGCAGTGTGGTATGTGTGACAAGGCGGAGCTGGCGAAACGTGCTTGCGTGAAAGAAGCTGCGAGGGTGTTCTTAATCGGCCAGCCCGATGACCCAACCCACGATGCCACTAACTTCAAATCATTGGATGTGTTGGCGGAAATTATCAATTCTGAGACACAGCCTGAGGTGTATCTGTATATCCGCAACAGGGCCTCGTTCTCGCTCATTCAGCGGCAGGGTTATGTCAGAGAGAACAACAGCAATTTGCATAAAAGGACCAATCCGTTCAATTTTTATGAGACTATAGCAGGGAATTTATTGACAGGTTTCGACCGAAGTGCGGAACTCATGAAGTTGGACTATCATAGCAATAGTAAAAACCTTGCCGTCTGCCCTAATGCAGATGTGCATTTGGTCATCTTGGGTATGACGGAAATGGGGATGGCGTTGGCGCGCGAGGTATTGATGGTGGCGCATTATCCGGGCCATAAGGTGAAGGTTACCCTTGTGGACGAGAATGCTCGTGAGCAGATGTACTTCTTCACTGGGCGGTACAAGGATTTGTTCAAGCTCTGCCACTACACATTCCAAGACCTGGATGGGGAAGAGCCCGCCTCCGAACAGGCTCCCATTGAGGAGGAGTTGCTGGATGTGAGTTTTGAATTTATTGAGGGCAGTGTCGCGCATCCCAAGCTGATGAAAATGCTTGAGGCTTGGGCAGGAGATGAGAAGCAGCTGCTGACTTTGGCCATCTGCACCAATGACTCTCCCCGAAATATGGCCGTGGCGTTGTACCTCCCACGGCCTTTGGTCGAGGGTGAGAATGCGGTGCCGGTGTGGGTCTACCAGCAGGGCGACGACAGTTTGAAAGAATTCATGAGCCATGACTTTTATAAGGGTCTGCGCACGTTTTCCCCCAGCGAATATGGCAGGTTGTCTCTTTGTGGCAGCCTCGCGGTGGATTGGGCCGTAGAGGTGGGCAGGGTTTACGAGCAGTCGTCAATGAGCAGTAACAAGGGCAAGACATGGGAGGACATGGAACAGTATGAGCGGTGGTCGTCACTTTATAATGTTCGTTCCATCATCGCCAAGCTGAGGGGACTAGGGTATGAGCTTCGGGTGGGTGATGAAGGTGGCAGTAGGATAGGAATCACTTGTTTCTTGAACAATCCGCCAGCAGATTGCCCTTCGTTGGAGTTGACATATAGCCAGATAGTCGACCTGGGCCGCACCGAACACAT
This sequence comes from Bacteroidales bacterium, assembly GCA_017545365.1. The sequence goes on along the minus strand of JAFWOP010000044.1, from coordinate 8,417 downwards.
CCGATGGATGGTCGATACGCTGGCTAAAGGCTTCCGGCCTACTACTGAGGAGGAACATGCAAAGGTGCTGTGCGATAAGGGGCTCAAGGAGCATCTCAAGAAAACCATCTTTGCCCATGACGACATCCGTCCGTTTGACCAGCTCAGTCCCCAAACGGCAAAATACGACATTGATATGACACAGGCAATGATAAATGCCATTAACGCTAAAGTAATGAAAGTATGATGTATCAAAACAGTGACCCCCAAGGCCTTTCCCCTCAATTATTCTTCGAGGCTATCGCCGCACCTGTCATCTATAATGCGGATTCCCCGTACAAACAAATGATTAGGAAGCTTAATGATATTGACATTTCTTATTTCCAAGAAGGGTTGCCGCTAGGGAATCGCTTGGACGAGTCGATTACGATAGAACTAAAGAAGCGGATAGTGAATGACTTCACCGCTTACGGGAGGCAGCTGTATGAAGGTTCTGATGCCATCAGGCAGCAGATAATTGCCGATGTGCGCCGGGTGGTAGGTAAGTATCCCGACCTACCGTCTGCCATAGCAGACTTTTCTAAGGCTATGGAGATGATGCATCTCTTCGTGAGGAAACAGCTATGCTTTGTGCCGATACCGATGTACAATAGTGCCGAGCTGCGTGAGCTTTATGCTGCGGCACAGAAGGTAACCCTTGTAGAACGAGTGACAGGCGGCAACGCCAAAGATGTGATAGTCTATTACCACGCGCTGATTGAGCACATCGCTTGGGTGTGCCGCATGTTGACCCGCCGCCGTGCCAGCCAGTCCCTCATGCAGATGGTGGACTATTTGTCGCGTGAGTACGACCTGAATTCTCCTTTCGCCACCATGTTTAATGATGTGCCTTCTTTGTCAACGGATGAGGACTTGCCGCCTGAGCTGCTCCCCCTGATTGAACTGATGGCCGAAAACGTGCATAATGTGTGGATGGCGACCCGTAGGCAGCAGGGTTGGAAGTATGGCCCCGTGCGTAACGATGCCACCAAAGAGCATCCTTGTATGGTTCCCTATGACGAACTGCCAGAGGAGGAGAAGGTGTATGACCGAAGGTCTAGTTCCGAAACGATAAAGTTCATCAGGCGCCAAGGATTCGAGATAAAGCGATTGGGCTGAAATGAAAAGGTGAGTGCGATTTGAACACTCACCTTTTCACGTTTTCAACTATTCGGCCCTAGTTGTTTTCTCGGACAGGGCGCACCGAGAAACCGCGGCCACGTACGTTGCCTTTCGTCGCGTCAAGGGCGCTGCCGCAGAAAACCACGCAGTTGGCGTAGTATGTGTCGAGAGGTGTGGTAGACCAATAGTTGCCTAGCGTACCTGCATTGCTGACCAGCGTGCCCCACCGGTAGCCCCCGGCGGGCAGGAAAACAGCCCCCGCAGCCTCCATCTCTTCCCATTGGGAGAGGGTGTAGCTGTTGCGTGACCAGACATTGGATGAGGCATAGCCAGCTGTGAAGGAGCATCCCGTGGGCAGGGTCCAACTGTCGGGCAGGATGATGAGGCCGCCGATGCCGTTGATGTTGCCTGTGCCATGTTTTGCCGCACCATTGGGTCGGGTGAATAACAGGTATTTCCATTCGTCTATGCTCAGTGTGCGCCACAGGTGTGGGGCATTGCCTCCGTTGAAGATGGCGTTGTGCCATGCCCAGTCGGCTTCGCTATAAGCACCTGTCAGTCCGTTGGCAGACTCGCCTCCGGGGTAATAGTTGCTGTACAATGTGCTTGTAGACCATGGGTCATGGCTTATGGCTCCGCTTCTCCATCCGCTAGTGCCCCACCCGAACAGGTCAATCCATCCGGGATTGTCTTGGCTGGTGCTGATGTTGGAGTCTCCTAGTGAGAACCATTGTTTCTCGGCAAAACGCCATGTGTTTGTGGTGGCCTGGTATTGCAGGTTGCCTGGTGAGAACCGCACCTGTTTCGATGCGCTTACCGAGAACAAACCATTCAGCACCCGGTCGACAGGCGGCGGGGTGAGGGAGTCGACCGTCAAATTCAAGGTCGTTGTGTTGTTGTGGCGGAAAGTGGCCTGCTGCCTTTCAAATGTGGCAAGGTGGCTGTTCTGTGCGTATAGTGTGATGGTCACCATATCTGACGATGTCTCGGGCACCACGATGTAATAGGTGTCGCTTCCTCCACGTCGGATGGTGGGTTTGTTGGATGAGGGGAAGGCCAGGGTGACTTCATGGGTCGCTGACGACGGCGTCATTTCGATGGCATCCTTGTCGCCTCCCGCCACGGTGGCACGACCTTTGCCGCTGAGATAGGCGTTCCTCGCTTTTACCGTGATGTGGTCAAGGACAAAGTCGTTAGCCATGTTGCTCTTGACCACCACTTTGACCAGCGAGCAAAGGTTGCGGAATAGGAGTGTGTCCGTGAGGGTGTATGCGCCCATTGGCATCTTTATCTTTTGGTGGCCACGACTGTCCTGTTCGTATTGTTGGGTGCCGGGCAGTGTTACCTCCACAGTGTTGCCCTCCGCCAGGTCCGCGTTTTTCACGATGTCGGCAGGGTAGATGGCACGGTAGAAGGCGTTCGCCGTCACTTTGGTCAGCTGTCCGATAGAACCTGATGTCGGCTCGATGACGAGGGTCTGGTCGTTGACACGTATTTGGTCGTTCTTGTCCCAACTGGGTGTTCCATTGTCGATGTACACTTTGGAATAGCCTTTGTTGTCGATTCTGGCACCCAGGGTCACGATATTGCCATCCGGGGTGCAGCCAGCTGCAAGCATTGCCAAGCCTGCGGCCATCATGCCAATAAGATGTATTCTTTTCATGATTCAAAGAGGTTTAATGCTGTCTATCTCGGTTGCAAAAATACATATTTTTTTTGACATATGTGCAAATATGTAAATATGTAATATACATGATATTGATTATTATATATTTGCAAATGCCGTGTGTTTTGTAATGTAGGGCAATTCCTGTTCTTTTTTGAGGCGAATGACAGTTGTTTCCATCGTGTGACAATCAATCCTCAATTTCTGCTTTATTGCACTATCAGTTTTCGTACAGCTGAACCATGGGTGCTGGTTATGCGGACGAAATAGGCTCCTGCGGGCAGGTCTTTGATGTCGAGGACCATCAGGCATTGTCCGTCGCATTCCAAGTCGCGGACGAGCACGTCGCGTCCTGTCAGGTCTGCCACCGTGACATGCAGCACGTCGGACGGCAGGGGGTGCAGGGGCACAATCTGCACTGTGGCCACCCCCTTGGCAGGATTGGGCGAGAGTGTAAAATGGAATGGCGGTTTCACCTCTCCAATGCCCACTTCTTGTCTTGTAACGACATTGCGTAAGCTTTTATACTCCGACGAAAGCCAGTCCTCGTCACAACGTGTGCGCACATAGAAGTCGTAAGCAGTGGCGGGGCGCAGCCCTACAACCACGCAGTTGTTGCCCGACACCATGCTGTCAGCCCCTTCGGTAGGTACAAAGCCCGCAGGGCCATATTGCAACAGATAATCCTGCGCCATCGAGTCGGCCTCCCACGCTAGCGACACCGAGGTGGGGGTGACTCCTGTGGTGTCCAAACCTCTCACAGCAGGACAGGCTGTTGTAACAAAGTGTCTTTCGCGGCTCCACGCTCCCACTATCTGGTTCGCACTGCCGCAGTAGCCGCGGACATAGGCATAATATTCCGTGCCAGAATTAAGACCTTCTACGGTGTAGGACCGCCCAGTGACAGTATAGGACATATGCCTGTGACCATATTCCCACACTTCGAGCTGCCACACACTGTCGTTGCCGGACGAGGGCCAGTCGAAGGTGGCCGAATTGCGGGTAATGTCAGAGACATACAAGGTGTCGGGGGCAGCGCAGGTATAGGGGTCTGTGGTATAATCGACGGTCACCCCGTCGGAGTAGCCAAGACTGTCGGCGGTGCAGTTCTGCCGCAGTGTAATCTGGTAGGCGGTGGCCGGCTGCAGACCTGTGAAGGTGTAGCTGTTGCCACTTACCGGGAGCAGCGGAGTGTAGCCGGGCGTGATGGAAATCTGGTAGTCGCTGCTCCCGCCGCTCCAATCTATGGTGATGCTTTCATAGTCACCCCTGATGCTGTCCACCTCCGGCACGGCACACAGGGGCAGGTCGCACGTGTTGGTATAGAGGCGCAGGTCGCCGACCAGATAAGTGCCATAGCCGTTGTTGTAGGTGCTCGTGCTGTCGATGTCGATGGGGCTATAACTTGTGAAGATGTACCCACGGTTGATGTTGTTGAGGAGGTCGGTATAGCGGTAGTGGCCCGCGTATTCGGTACGCAACCCGCTGCCGCCGTCCTGTCGCAGCACAGCGACAAGGAGATTCTGGTGGCCGTCCCACATAAACGGACGGTCGAAGCTGAAGAGCTGCCAGTCGGTGGTGGCTCCGTGGCAAAAATTGGCGGAGTCAATCACCTTCACAAAGCGGTGTCCCGCATCGGGCAGGATGGGGCCGCTGCCAATGGCGGTGTCCGCCACATTGGCAAGATAGACGCTGATGCCTCCCTGATGGCCTGCTGCTATGTGGTCGCAGGGGCGGAAGGCCAAAGCCGTGATGCCACCCTCAAGCCCGGCGAGGTGTGCCGAGTCGATAATGGTTTGGACATAGCTGTAGGGGAAGCCGTTGAAGCCAATAGGCAGGTTGCAAGTGCTGTTGCTGTAGAAGGTGCTGTCGAAGTTCTCGCGGTAGACGGCGTCGCTGCACGCCTGAGTGGTAAAGACACCATGTATCCACGCACCCGTATCTCCCTCTCCACAGATGCTGCGCACATACACCTCACGGCGGTCAAGACTGACAAGCCCCGTGATGGCATAGCTGTTGGCAGTAGTGGTTACAATTGTTCCTGTTCCGGGGACAAAGCCCACTGGGCCATACTCCACCTCGTAGAGCGAAGCACCGTTGCATTGCCATGTGAGGGCAAGCACCGAATCGCTGACAGGCACCATGGGGTCGAGCCGCAGAGGGTGGATGATGCAGGTGTCCGGCACACAGCTGACCTGTAGGTCGAACCCTTCGTAGGCGTAGGGGAAGCTGCTGCCACGGAAGGCAAGGGTGATAGCACCCGCATCAGAGACAACGGGACCAAAATTGACGGCAGCGATGTTGTTGTACCCCTTGTGCCAAAGGACGGAGCCCGAAGTGCCAATGCCGTCGTAGATGGTGAGGGTGGAACTGCCGCCGATGTTGCAGCGCCCGCTGATGCTGACCAAGTGGCCGGGGCTGTCGGGCAGGACGACCAGCGTGGAGTTCTGGTAGGAGAAATCGTTCGTCGCCCCTCCGTCGTCATAAAGGCTCACGCCGCACATCGTCAGGGTGTCGTTACGGTTAGCACGCATATTCCACACACCTGGCACCACCTGCATGGGACCTTCCCATCCCGTCGTGTCGCCCTTGGGGCAGATGGCAGCCACCCACACGTAGTATGCTGTCCCGGCGGTGAGACCGCCGAAAGTGTAGGAGGGGGTGGAGACGGATGCACTGCCCGCCATAGGCGTAGCTGTGGCGACAGTGTCGATATAGGTCAGCCACCTTGTGCCGCTGTCGGCAGCGTCCCACTCCATCGTGACCGAAGTGGAGGTAAGGCCTGTCAACGACATCCCCGTCGCATTGGCGCAGGGAGGTGCCATATCAATCAGTACATCGTCAAGGTAGGCATACCAATTGTTGCGGCTGCCAATGCTCGGACAACTCAGCAGGGCGATGTACCTGCCCGTGCCACGGTAGGAGGTGAGCGGCACATCGTAGCGGCTCCAGTCCTCGCCCACAAGGTTTACTGTGTCTACCACCTGGAAGGTGCTGTCCACCGCAGGGTCGCTCATCACGCCCACCACTATGCGGGCAGGGTCATAACGGTGGTACGGGTCCTCCGTGTTCTTTGCCCAGAAGCTCAGCTGCAAACCACTCATGGGCAGCACAGACGTATTGATGGCGGGCAGGACAACCTTTTGGTCGACCACCGTCTCATAAATGCTCCATTCCCAACGCATCACGCGGCTGCCCGAATGGGCGTCGCCTGCCAGATTGACAACAACGGTGTTCAGCCCTACCCTGCCTTGCCAGCAGGGAATTGATGTGGGGTTGGTGCTGACGGAGTAGCTGTCAAAGTCCTCAGTATAGGGCAGCGAGTCCAGCAGACTGCACAGCGTGCGGAACGTCATCACAGGCGACCAGTGCGCAGTGAAGCTGCCGCACTCGGGCCGCACATACACGTCGTACTGCGTATAGGGCAGCAGCCCCGTCAGCAGCAGGCTGTCGGTGCGCACATTGGTGACCATGGTGGTGGAGTCGGGCACAAAGCCCACATGGCCGTAAGCCACATCGTAGTAGACCGCACCCGCCGTGTCTACCCAGCGCACCAGTGCCGCCGTGTCGCTCTTCCAGTCCACAGTCGCCGACGCCAATGCCTCGCAAGGCACAATATGGCTCACCTCAATATCGTCGATAAACAACCAAGTGTTCAATGGGTCGGCGGTAACGATTGCCAGCCGTCCCGACGGGCGGGAGTAACGGTTTGTCCGCACAGCCGCGGCAACCCAATTCGCATAGTTCGGCACCACCACGGTGTCCAGCGGCACAAAGGTCGACAAGTCCAGCGGGTCGGTCACCAAGCCCACGTACAGGTTGCGATTGGAGCCGCCATTACTCTTAGCCCAGAAGTACAATTCCAAGCTGTCGGGTGCTGCATCAAAGGCAGGCAACACTACCGCACCTCCTTTCAACTGCACTGCGTGCGACCCCGTATGCGAATAGCTCGAAGTAACTGTAGGTCTGTCCCCTGCCGCCCCCGGCACGACATACCAGCAGCCGGGCATACTCCAAGCACTTTCAAAATTCTCAGCGTAGGGAAGCGTCATCGGCATGCAGTTGGTCATCACACGCCTCAACACCGTGGTGAAGGTGTCGGTGCAAAACGCCGTAAGGCGGAAAGTATAGTTGCTGTTAGGTGTAAGGCCCGTCATCGTATACGAAGTGTCGCCCCACACCAGGCCGCTTGTGTGCCATGCCGTGTCGCCGTCGGTGATGCACTCCACCGTCCATGAGGTGTCGCGATAGCCGGGGTTCCATTTCATTCTTACTGCGTCGGTGCCCAACGAGTCCACCCACAGTGTGGGTGCCGGGCAGGTGGCGACAGCCGAAGGCACCGGCTGCGTGTGCAGTCGCATAATGTTGCGGCATGAGGAACTCGTTGTGGAGGTAGAGGGTGTGATATTCGCCAAATTGGTTCTCGCATACTTCGACTCCAGCATTCCCCGCTGTGCGACATAGAAATTGGCACCCGTCCAGCCCCACGGGCAGTCCACCGCAACAAGCAGGTTGCCGAGACCGTTGTAGTAGAAGGCCGTGTCGAACTCAATGTGGTTCCACCCCGTGGCGCAGACCATAGTGTCTACTACCACCTGCTGAAACAGGGGGCCGAACCCCACCATGTCGCCTCCCATATTAGGCACATACGTGTTGGCGAGATAGATGGTGCAGCCTGCGCGACCTATGCTGCTTGATGTGCCACCGTAGAAGTCGATGCCCGTAATCATGGCTTCACCGTTCAGCTCGTCGCTCTGTACCAGCTGCTGGGTATAGCTGGCCCAGCCGTCCACGTATGGCAGGGTGGCATCGCCCGACATAAGAAACATATTGGTCGTGTCGCCTATGGTGACGACTGTGCCTGTCTGTGCTCCCGCTATCCAAGGAAGGTGCAGCAGCGTCCACAGTAGGACAAAAGGAATACTTCTTTTTAACATGTTGTTTTTCATTGCGTATACTATTATTATTAATTATCAAACAGAGGCAGTTCTGCCTATAGGACACAAATAATGCATTGCAGATTCAACCCGTAACGAGTGTTAACCGAATTCGGTCGGACTTCGTCCATTTCCGAAACGTCGGCCGTACACATAATACATCCCAAATAACCCTTTTCGTCACCCCCTCAGTCCAATAATTAACGTTATTTAACGCAGTTTCCGTACCCAAAATATACCTCTTTATACCTTAATTCAGTGAAAGTTATCTCAGTATTTTCTATTTTATTCCGATTCCATTACTTTTTTATTTCAGCTTCATTTAGGCTGAAGAAGTAAAAATAGAAACAAAACTTTTGTTAAATCGAGACAAAAACAAACAATACCAGGGATTTGCACCGTCGCTGGCCTCACTGAGTGCCTATTGGTGGAGTGAGGAGCCATTTCTATCACTGCCACATGTTTGCATTTTCTTTACAATTCAAAAAAAATGTGTATCTTTGTAGGCAGAAATATATAACATTATGAAGAATTTTTTACTTTTAACAGTGGCGTTTACAGTACTTTATGTAACGCAAACCCCTTCTGCCGAAGGACAGATATTGTTCAATTACGCGCTGGGAGGCGGCAGCTTTACCCCATCCAACGCTGTAGTCCGGACGGTAAACGACCAG
>JAFWOP010000118.1 GCA_017545365.1 Bacteroidales bacterium | reverse complement strand
CGACCGTAATCGTGGCAGGAATGACCACGTCGCCCGAGTATTTATTCTTGCCCTTCACTACTTCGACCTCGCCCTCGTTGGTCTTATTGAAATACAGGCCATCCACCTCGAAGTCGTAGGCACTTGCTGCCAGCGGCATCAACGCGCAGAGCAGCGACAGGAGTAAATGTTTTGTTTTCATAATTGTCAATGTTTGATGGTTAGGTTGAACGAATTGTTACTTCTTCGCTGCAAAGATATGAAAAAGGATTATTACCTCCAAATTTTCTATTGTGCAAAAATTGTGCATTTTATAAAGTGCAGATTAAACACGTTACAAGAGGTGAATTATCTCGTCCCAATCCTGTGGTTTTCCTTTTTTATTGGTGCATTTTTGGTACAGGCGCCGTCTTGACGATGAAATTGCCTCTGGACTATGGGCGGTGAGTTGGGCGATATTGATGGGTTTGACGTTGATTTTTGTGAGTAAGCAAATGCGATAGTCCTGCTCGTTGAGCGACACCAGCTCATTGAGTTTATTCTTAAAATTCGGATAAGCACTATTCACTATCTGGGCTAATTCTTCCCAATCGTTTTCAGAAAGGCCCCCGACTTTTCCCTCAGAGATGTGTTGCCCGATAGTTTTGTAGATTGCAGAGCCTTCTATGGCAGCCAGGGCTTTTTCCTTTTCGGGCAGCCCTTGCTCATGAGACAGGCGGAGGATTTCCACCTTGCTCATAGTGCTTCTTTCCAGCTTGCGCCTATAGGCTTGGCGGATTCTCGCCAGCAGAAGGATGCTGAAGGAAACAACGAGGAAAAAGGCTCCCAGCATCAGCCAAAGCCGCATCCTTGCATTGCTTTCGCGCAACCGTGATGCCTCTCGTTCGTGCTTCTGATAGTTGTAGGCAGCATGCATGCGGGCAACGGTCTCTGCATTGTCGCGGGCACGGATAGAATCGTCGAGGATTCTATACTGCTTAACATGTTCGATGGCTGAATTTATGTTACCATGTTGCAGCGCGAATTCTGAAAGCCAAATATGGGCGTGTCTTTTCCCATAAATGTTGCCAACTTCCAATAACTGAGTTAAATAATACGTTGCAGAATCTATCTTTCCTAAATTTCTGTATATATTTGATGCAATAGAATAAGTGGCGCTTATATTCGCTGTATCAATATTTAAAATAGCAGGTTGCATATACTTCCATGCTTCCTTGTATTTTCCCAATTCATTATATACTCTGGCTAATTGAAGTTTAATGTCTTTCTGTCGTTTTTGATTCTCTATTTTATTTGCTAAATGCAAAGCTTTATGATAAAAGAAAATACAACTATCATACTTTTCCAAATATTTATACTGTTCAGCTATATCACGAAAATTGAATAACAAATCAATAGTATCATTGGCAAACTCTGCCCAATAATTAGCTTCCTTCAGGCTAGAAATGGCTTCATAATGTAATTTCTGATAGAAAAATAATTCTGCTATAAAGCTATATAGCAGCCCGCGCTGCTTGGCGAGGCGCCCCCCCTCCCCAACACTCCCCGAAGGAGAGGGAGTAGTGGGTTGCACGTTTAAAGCCTGCTGGTAGTAGTCGAGGGCTTGGGGGGCGTCGCCGAGGTCGGCGAAGATGCGGCCAGCATAGAGATAGGGCAAAGCTGGGCCAGTACTGCCGAGCAGGGAGGGAAGCACCTTGGGATGATGCTCGAAGTAGTCGATGAGTTGCAGGATGGTGTCACGATAATGGGTGACGGGCCGATAGAGCTTGTCATCAGTCTTGATGCGGAGCAACTTACACACCTCCTCGTTCTCCCTTCCCTTTAGGGAGGGGATGGGGGTAGGCTTCAGTAACATGTCAGCAGAATCTGGATTGACATCTGCCAGTGAGTCGATGCGTGCCAACAACCTTTCGGCATCGGTGGCGCGTCGGCCGCAGGCGGCAAGCAGCATGCAAGCCGCAACGAACAGGATGATATAATGAACCGTTTTTCGCATCGTGTATAGGTTTTCAACTGCAAAGATACGATTAAGCGAGCGAAAAACCAAATGTATTTGAGTTTTTCCGAGCGAAAGTATCTTAGGCGAATGTCAGAGTTAGTGCAAATCGAGTAAAATACCAAAGGATTATTGGTTTTTTAAATCCCTGCATCATAGCCGTCCCTTATCAAGGGACTCTAAATCCCCGAAACACCCAAATAATTGATAGTTTTTCTTATGGACTCATTTTTTTCTTCATTAAAAAGGTTTTATCTTCACACCGGTTAGCACCGATTGTTTCCGCTGCAAATATACAAATGAAAGGAAATCGGACGAACCTAAGGAAGGACGCAGGCGCGCCTATTATATCATTACTCTCTAGGCAACTATTCTACGATTTCGAATTCGGCATAATGAGTTTCTTTTTCACCTGTTTTTTCAAACCACAAATCCCTGGGAGAATCGGGTTTCTTCCTGACTTTCCAGAATGTGATGGAAAACCGGTATCTACCTTTTGAATATTGATGGTCGAAACGACTGTATTTTGTCGTGAAAGCATGTCCCATCGGCTGATAATAGAGTACTTTCTCTCCTGGGTAGAAAAAAAATCCTCTTTCCATGAGACTTTTCCAAAACACTTTGTGGTCCAACAAGTCTTCCTCTGATTCCGATTTCGGTGGAGCTGAACCCTTTAGTGGTAGAGGTTCCCATGACTTTCCAACAAGCCGTTCAATGCAGAAATCTTGGAATGGCCTATGTAGGTAAATGTTTGCCGTATGATTCTCTATGAACAAATTGTAGACCATTTTCGACGTGATGGGCAATTTCAGTTCCGGTTGCTCATTCTTTACGGTGATGACAGAGTCTTTCCCTGTCCTCCAGTTCTCAATGGCTTGCAGACGTTTTGGGCAATAGCAATCAGGCTGTTGCATGGACTCATGATCTTCTTCCGGAATAGTATCGGCAATCATAAACTCTGACGTACAAACGACCTTCTTGCCAGACCTTCCGAGGAAACTGAATAAATCATCTGATTCTGTATAAACCCTTTCATGTTCAAAAGTAATTTTCGCCCTATACTTCCCTGGTTCAAAGAAGAAACGATTAGGCATAAGGAAAAAAGAATCAACCTTATTCTCCTCATAAGGCTTTACATTTTTCACCAATCCCCCTTCTTTCAAAACCAACATCTCTTTATCCCCAGTTTTTGAACGAAGGGGCATCCATTTGCCATTTTCAAAATACTCCACAGCCACGTAGTCTGGAATCTCATAGTAACTTACCGTTCTGTTATTTATAACATAATGTAATGTTATGCGATCACTTCCCAAAGGAAACTTCACATACTTCTCCTTCACCTCCACCGTTAGTGTTGTATCTGCTTCTGTCAAGTGGCAGGCACAGCTGTCTAGCTGCACATTGCAAGTGCAGCTGTCATTTCCTATGCATCCGTGAGACGCTAACAGGAAGGTAGCTCCTAATAGAAAAGAAAACATATAATATCCCATTTTGTTCATTATTCATATAACCCCATGGAATCATCTTTTATATCGCTAGTGAAGTGGGGAATCAAGGAAGGACGCAGGCGCGCCTGCGCCCATCCCGTCATCATATCATTGTTTTGAGAGTTAAATGATATCGTTATTTCACCACAACCGTTTTCGCTGTGCTCCCATCAGTACACGATTGGCAGACCTTCCTTCGTAAACCCTTCGGCAGAGATGACCAGCTGGCGGCAGTCGCGGTTGTTATAGAATACGATGTCTGCCAATCCTTTCTCGTCGGTCTTCACATTTGGATTCCAATAGAGTGTGCGGCGGAAGTCGGGAATACTCGGCACCACCCTATAGTTCGGGCTCTTATATGTCTCAGGGATTTGATATCCCTGCAGCGTAATGGCACGGATACCCTTGCGCAAAGACTCCCATCGGTTACCGCCACTGCTACGATAGACAAACACCGTAGCCGCATTCACTCCCTCGAGATCGGGTATGGTGACGAATCGCTTCCAGGCATCGCCTTCCTCAGAGATATAGACCGACTTGACGTTTCTCAATTCGTCGGGAATCATCGAATATCCTGAAAGGCCTGACATGATACTGTTGTCCGTCAATTTGGCTGGAGCATAGGTGATGCAGTTGAACATGTTGTTGACAATCCATACCACTGGGCGGCGTTTGTAAGACATGCCATCCCTGGGATAAACTGCCCGGTGGGAGTAGCTTGCGGTTAGCTTGCGGATGTCTTCCTCTTCATGCGGCCAGTTTCCGCTGAAGTAGGGGTTCCGCTTCTCCAGCCACTTCAGGAAGTCGACGAACTTTTCGCCTTTGTCGCGCAACTGCTCGTATTCCTTCGCACAATCGTAGTAGATGCTCGACTTGTTGAAGGCGTTCTGCTCATTGAGCCAGTAGCGCTCTTGGTTGAACTTGTACTTGCCCCTGACATTGACCTGGCTGAGCATGAACTCACGCTTGCCGAGGGAAAGTAGCGTATCGGGATCCCGCCAGTCGTTCCACACACGGGGTGTATCAATGGGAATCGGCAACAGCTCGTTCTTGAAGACGTGGCGGGTGCTGGGCTCATAGCCGCGATTGAAGCGGAAGTCGAACTGCAGCAGTTTGTTGTCTTTCTCTGGCCTCATCACCACGTCACGCTCACCATAGAAGTCGGGTGCCTTGAACTGGAAGTGTCCGCTGCCGTCGGTCAGGTACATGTCTTCATATACCATCGAGTCGGTCGGGTTGTTGCGGTCGGTCATATAGGTTGCCCAAAGGTTCACGCCATCGACGCTGCCGATGATTTTCTTCTTGCTCTTACTGATGGCTCCTTCGAAGAACAGGGAGCGCTCAAGCGGGTGAACCAGTTTGAACGACTCTCCGCTGCCCATGAGTGGCAGATTGTAGCGCTGCCAGCCCTGAACCATCATCAGCAGGTCGGCAGCACGGCGATGCTCTTCGTCATCGGCCTCCACGTAGTACTTTGCATTCTCAATATAGCCTTTCAGGTCTGACGATAGCAGAAGCCATGAGGCAAGGTCGGCCTGCCAACCGTCCACCTGGGAATGGTAGTCGCGTACAGCCATCGAGAAATGGCTGCCGGGTGCAGTCTGAGCCGTCAGCGAAATCTTACCGTATGGCTTCAGAAACTCATTCTGTATCTGTACATTGATCTTGCCTATGCCTGTCTTCTTGCAGACAAACACCATTCTGCTGGCTAGGATATTGCCCAGACTGTCGATGAGGGCCAGCTGGCTCACGCCGTTGCCCAAATCCAACTTCCTGATTTCTATCCGCTGTCCCAGGCCGATGCCGGCCATCTCGTCGAACCGCATGATTCGCCCGTTGTTCATGGCCACAAGACCCATCTTCTGCGAGCGGTACTGCGGTGAAGCAAGGACATCCACCATGATGATATCATCGTCCGTTGTCTCGGCACAAATGAGGCAGCCTTCCTGTTCTGCATCGGGCAGACGGAAAGTACGCTCATTCCCCTTTTCATTGGTCAGGTGCAGCGTCAGTCTTTCCGACCCGGGTGTGCAGGAGAAAACACCGCGGCCTTCCCGCAAGGTCTTCACACTGCAGATTCGGCGACCGCCGGACTCCAGATAGCCTTCAGTCTCGATGTGTGCACCGTCTTCGTCGGTCACGGAAAAGGCCACGCGATTCTCCAGACCAGACACCAGATGGCCGCCCTCGGGATAGAATGCCACGTTCATCTTCTTGCCTCCTTCCTGTTCTTTCTCACGATAGTCGGGAAGGCGGTTGCGGGCACCGAACTCGTCCATGCGGCGGTCTTCGTAATCACCGTCCTTGTCGGGCTTTTCCAGAATGGGCAGCACGCGTGAGAACAGTGCCGTCGTACCCCAGTTCAGCATATAGCTGGTATAGGCACGAATCTCATAGAAGCCGCTCACGAGCAGGTGATTCAGGTCGATATAGCCATCGGCCTCACCGTCGACGATCTTCAACTTCTCCGTCTTGACCACCTCACCTGAGGGGTTGATCAGTTCCACATAGAGCACTTTGCTCAGTTCGGAATGCTGCAGGTTATAGTCGCGGATGACGTATGCCTTGAACCATATCCGTTCCTCCATGAAGTAGCCTGTGTTGTCAAGGTGCAGATACACCTTTTCCTGTGGGTAGCTCTTCGCGAATTTTTCCACGTTTGCCACAAATTGCATCAACTGGTTCTTCGGCTCAAAGGGTTGTAAGCGGTTAGCCTCATCCGTCTGAGCATGACAGGTGACTGACAGCAATAGTATTGCGAATAGTAGAACTTTCTTCATAGCGAACTCCTTTTGTTATTTCACCACAACCGTTTTCGTCGTGCCGTCGGCATGGCGCACGATGTTCAAGCCGCGCTGCGGCGACTGCAGCTGCTTGCCGTCGGCAGAGAAGAAGGTGTTTTCACCCTTTGACTCTTCAGCCTGCAGGCCGATGCCCGTGGGATCACCCATGCTGCTGGGGTCGAACTCCACGATG
>JAFWOP010000043.1 GCA_017545365.1 Bacteroidales bacterium | reverse complement strand
TCGCAGGAGTACTCGGCCGTGTACGACGCCCCCTCGTCGCAGACTGCCGCCACGGGACAGACCGCGCTGAAATGCAGCGGAAGCATGTGGTAATAATCTCCCATTACGCCCGTGCGGGTCAGGCTCCAGCAGGTGGACAGCTCCATGCCGAGGGGCAGGCGCAGCGGGTTGGGCGCGTTGCCGTAGCGGAATGCCGTGCGCCGCACCTCCGTCCCGTCTTCGCGGATATGCTCTTCCACTATGTTGCCGTTTCTCCATGTGAAGCGGTGTTTGTAGTCGTGCTCCATGCCGTCGGCGGCTTGGCGGCGGTAGCTGACGCTGACGGGATGCGCGCCGTCGTAGGCGAAAGTGCAGTCCGTGGTGCCGCCCTGCATCGTGAGGGTCTGCCGGGCCAGTTTGCCGTCAGAATAGGTGTAGGTCCAGCGTTCGCGCATTGTCCCATCGGCGGTATATACGGCGGTCTCCGTCAGGCGTGTGCCAGAATAGCGGCACTCCATCCGTTCCGTGCGCCCGTCGGGCAGGAGGCATTTGACACACTCCAGCAGCGTGTCCTGCCATTCGAAAGTGTATTCCAGCCTATAGGCTGTGTCGGGCGTGTGCTGTGTGACGGTCATGTGCGCCACGCGTCCCGACGGTACATGACTGTTGTCCTTCTCCTTCCCGCACGACACGGCGGCAAGAAGAAAAACAATGCTGAGAAAGATGGCTGAAGGTTTCATTTCTTTTGATTTTTGATTGTTGATAATCGATAAATAGTTGACCTGTGACGGGATGACCCTGACGGATTGTTTGATGTCAGTTGTCAGAACCTTATACCGTAACCCACTTGAAGACTGTAGCCGATGGTCTGGGTCTTGTCGTTTGCCAAAAGGCCTGTGGGTAGTTCCGGCTTGTCGCTCAACATTGCACCATAGCAGGGGAACAATGCGCGGATTCCGATGGTCTGGTTTTCCTTTATCAGGTAATTCAGACCCAACAGGAAACATGCACTCGTACCCAATCGGGTAAATGAGTAGTGGTCATTGTCATAGTCGAAAGAGTTTCTGTGAATAAGCAAGCCTAAGGCCACACCTGTCTCCAATTCGACTCTGCCGCCCAACTTGAAAAACTCACGCAAATCAATCATGGCGGAAGAGTTTGTAAACGACTCGTTCAGGCTCTGGAACGAAGTGCTGCCACCGTTGTTGTTCAAGGTCAGCCCCACAAACCAGCCATTGTTGTGACGGTAGCCGAACGACACATATTCTGTCGCAAGCATACTGTAACTATCGGCAGGGTCTGCAAAGACCGATATTGGAGAGTAATTGCCGAAATGGGTTGTCCCAATTCCTAACTCGAAGGACATGCAGCCCTTCTTCTCCTGTGCGCTTGCCGCGCCGATTGCCAGCACGCAGGCCAGCATAACGATTATTTTTTTCATTGTTGTTTAAATTTTAGGGTTATACAATATGTTTTTTAAACTTACTTTGTCAGTATTATTGCCAGTATGTCGATTGCGATTATCACCGCCACGATACCACCATAAAACAGCTTGGCCGCTATCCTGTCCTTTCTGCTCGGCAGCACGTTTCTTCTGCCACTGACATCACAATTCTGCATCATTTTCATTTTTCCTCCTTTCTTTTTTGATATTTTTTGCCTTAATTGCTTGGTTTCTTAATCACTTGTTGAAAACTTTTTGTTCTTGTTTTCTGATGCAAAAGTACATCCATTGCTGGGGTGTGGAGTTATTTAATTCTTCCCTTTCATGGTACTTTTCGAATTTCACCATCGAAAGGAGGAAATGTACCAGAAATCTGAAGTATAAAAAAAATTCTATATCATTGTTTTTTTGTATATTTGCACTATGTATTCAAAGTTCTGATAAATGAAGAAGCAACTGGATAACAATGAGATAAAAACAAATAGTTTGTTTCCTCAAGACCAAGAGATGGGGTTTACATTGTACAATTTGGAGAATGTACTGGGTGACAATCGCGAAGTGACGGCACAGCCGTCGCGTAACGATTTCTACCAAGTTGCTTGGGTGTCGTCGGGCAACGGTATCACCGTAGTTGACGGAAAGAACTACCATTACGGGCCTAACACCGTCTTCATTGTACAGCCCGGACAGGTGATGTATATCGCCCATAACGAGGGAACTTGCGGCACATCCATCTGTTTTAATGAAAGTTTCCTTATGGACGACACGCACAAGGAAAATCTTCTACTGAAATACAACATCCTTGATGCCGCCTATGCCCAGCCTTTCTACCAGCTGAGCAGTGTGGCAGCTCCAATCATACGTGACCTTATTGAAGATATTCGTACCGAGAGTGTCCAGCCTCCGAGTGCCTTTGGTCACCGCAGGGCTTTGCAATACTTGTTCCAACTCATCCTTATCATAGTGCAGCGCTCGATTCCCAACTTTGTAGGTTTGACGATGGACATTACAAACCCCAGCCATGCACTGTACATCCGCTTCCGTCACCTGCTGGAAGAACACTTCAAAGATGGTTGGTCTGTGTGGCAGTATGCCGAGAGTCTTGCTGTTTCCGAAAAAGCACTCGCCAGTGCTGTCCGCACAACTGCGAACAGCACTCCGGCTGCTATTGTCAAAGAACGTGTCCTCACAGAGGCCTGTCGTCTGCTGCAATATTCCGACCAGTCTATATTCTCCATAGCCCTCGAACTCGGCGGCATGGACCAGAGCAACTTCAACAAATTCTTCCGCACAGGTACAGGCTTCACCCCTGCCGAATACCGCAAGCGGATGCAGACCAAAAGCTAACCCCCAACCCTACGGCAGTCCGCATTCCGTAAACATCTGTGTGTATCTTCCCATTAGTAAAGAGCTTGCTGTCTGAAAACCAGAACGCTCCGCTCTCTTCGGTCGATATACATGCCATCTGGGTCCGGACAGATACTTCTATCTTCTCCACCTCCGTCATGACCAACTTTCGCAATTTGCTGTCAAACTTGTAAAGTTCGTATGCCTGTTCAAATGTTGCCCCTGATTTGTAGGTATGTGTCTGTCGTACATCGTCGGCTGTAAGTAACTCTTCAGCCTAAAATAACTGACGTGTTGCAATGTGTGTAACGCTTCCACCTCATTCGCAAAGGACAATCTTTTGCTTTTCAGATGATTGATTTGACTCTCAAATGACAGTGGTTTCTTCGTGTACTCTTTCATAATGATATAAAAAAAAGACTTACCTTGAGCGCGCTGATCTTACGGGAAGCGAGGTAAGTATGTTGGTGCAAAGATACAACCTTTTTTCATTCCAACACTATTTTTTTACTTTTTTTCTTCATTACGTTCGTTATCACTCGTTTATGTTACTATCTTTTTACAAAACAATTCTGTCGTATCACCGCCATTTTCCCCAGTTCAATCCGTTTTTTGTCCTTTTTTGCCCACTTTTCATCCCTCTCCTTTCGTGACAATTCCCGAACTCGTTCTCCCGAAACGGTCTTTTTCCCGGCTTAAAAAACTGCTTTTCTACCTTATCGCTTTGAGCAACGAGAGTATAAGACAATGCCACCGGTGACAAATTGTCAGTCGGTGGCTTTGGCACAATAGTTGCAAATGGGTATTCGTCACAACAGATTGAATAATAAAAAAACAAGATATCATGCAAGGTAATTTGAACGTACAGACCGAGAACATCTTTCCGGTCATCAAGAAATTTCTCTATTCGGACCACGAGATATTCCTGCGCGAACTGGTGTCGAACGCCATCGACGCGACGCAAAAACTGAAAGCCCTCGCCTCGCGTGGCGAGCTGAAGGGCGACACGGGCGACCTGACCGTGGAGGTCTCTATCGACAGCAAAAAGAAGACCCTCACCGTTAAAGACCGCGGCATAGGCATGACCGCTGACGAGGTGGAGAAGTATATCAACCAAATAGCCTTCAGCGGCGCCACCGACTTTCTGGACAAGTACAAGGACGTGCAGGAGAACCTGATAGGGCACTTCGGACTGGGCTTCTATTCCGCCTTTATGGTGGCGGACAAGGTAGAGATTTTCTCCAAGTCGTACAAGGACGAGCCCGCCATACATTGGAGCTGCGAAGGCAACCCCGAGTTCACTATGGAGGAGGACAAGAAGCACACCGACCGCGGCACCGACATCGTGCTGCACATTGCCGACGACTGTAAGGAATTCCTCGACGAACAGACGGTGCTGCAGCTGCTGAGAAAGTACTGCCGTTTCATGCCCATCGCCATCCGTTTTGGCGAAGAAAGCGTGTGGGTGGACAGCGAGACGGAGTTTGACGAAGTGGACGACGGCAACGGAGGCAAGAAGAAGCAGCCCAAACGCGTGGAGAAAAAACAGCCCCGCATCATCAACGACACCGAGCCGGCATGGAAGAAGAGCCCTGCCAATCTGACAGACGAGGACTACAAAAAGTTCTACCACGAGCTGTACCCGATGAACTTCGAAGACCCCCTGTTCCAGATTCACCTCAACGTGGACTACCCCTTCAATCTGACGGGCATCCTCTATTTCCCAAAGGTGCGCAAGACCATCGACCCCACCCGCAACAAGATACAGCTCTACTGCAACCAAGTGTTCGTCACCGACAGCGTGGAGGGCGTAGTGCCCGACTACCTGATGCTGCTGCACGGCGTGCTGGACAGCCCCGACATACCGCTGAACGTGAGCCGCAGCTATCTGCAGAGCGACAGCAACGTGAAGAAAATCTCCACCCACATCAGCAAGAAGGTGGCCGACAAACTGGAAGAGATGTTCAAGAACGACCGCAAGGACTTTGAGGACAAGTGGGACGACATCAAGATATTCGTAGAATACGGTATGCTCACCGACGAGAAATTCTGTGACCGTGCCTTGAAGTTCGCCCTCCTCAAAAACACCGAGGGACAGTATTTCAGCCTCGACGACTATCGCGACAAGATTAAGGCCCTCCAAACCGACAAGGACAAGAACGTGTGCTACCTCTATGCCAACGATGCCGAAGAACAACACGCCTATATAGCCAAGGCCAAAGAGAAGGGCTACGACGTGCTGCTGATGGACAGCGTGCTGACACCGCACTGGATCAACCTGCTGGAGCAAAAGAAGGAGAAGAGCCGCTTTGTGCGCGTAGATGCCGACACGGTGGAGAAACTGATCCCCCACGACGACAGCATTCCCGAAAAGATGAGCAAGGAAGACCAAGAGAAACTGAAACCCATCATCGAGGCCGAGCTGGACAAGCAGAAATACACCGTTCAGATGGAAAGCCTGGAGAGCGACGACCAGCCGATGCTCATCACCCAAAGCGAGTGGATGCGCCGCTACAAGGAGATGGCACAGACCAGCGGTGGCGGCATGGGCTTCTACGGCGACATGCCCGAGAGCTACAACCTGGTGGTCAACGTCAACCATCCGCTCATCGAGCAGGTACTCAACGAATCCGATGCCGACAAGCAGAAGCAACTGGTCCACCAGCTCACCGACCTTGCCCTGCTGTCCAACGGACTATTGAAAGGCGAGGCCCTGACAGAATTCGTCAAGCGCAGCATCCAAATGATTTGATAAAATACCATCGGCATAAACACAACAGGCGGGACCCACCTCGGAACCCGCCTGTTTTTTTTTACGGAAAGCATTCAGCGTTGCCCACCCGCCGACTTCAATTGCTCAAGGCGCGAATCTATCTCACGGAACGTCGTGAGCTTGTCGGAAGGGATGGGTGTGGTGTCATAGTCCCAGTTGGGCTCCTCAATGCCGATGTCGATGGGGGTCTCGCGCTCCGAAATGAAAGCCTGCAACTCCTTCTCGGTGATGTGCATGATGGCCATATTCTTCATGTTGTCATAGTGGAACATCTCAATCTTATAGTTCAACCAACAGCACTGCTTGTGTATATTCCCCATCATATTGCGCAGCTCGGAGCTTCTCAGGCACTTGGAAGCGAAAGTAGTGCCGGGATAATCATCGGGATGAGCCTTAATGATTGACTTAATCTGCCCAAGTTCATCCCCCCAGTGGTTCCACTGGTCCGTTGTGGAGCGCATTGAAGCAAAGCACATACCCACATTCTCGATAAACGTGTAGTTGTGCAGATTCTTCCATGTGTCGATACTGTTGGAAAAAATCTTCTCATACGTATCGTCGTAGGAGAGATAGTAGAGGTTCGTGCCCTCATCCAGCAGTCCCTGCAACTCCTCATCGGGCATCAGCTCCAACTCCTCCACAGGGTGGTTCAAAAGCCATTGCGCCACACTGTCGGTGCGAGCCACCATCTCACTCAGACCCGTCAGCCCTTGTTCATAATCACTGATGGCAGAAATCACCATCATCGAGGTCAGCCGACGGTCCTTGACACGCTGGTGGTTCTCCGTCATCTTTGCCGCCACAACGGTGAACGTCAGCGAGATGGTCGTACCAATGATAATCATTCCTATCTGCTTCCAAAACCCCCTTTTGCCGTCCATGTCGACATTCACTCTGGGAGGCCGCAATATTTTAATCTTAGTCATAACTGTATTTTTTAGTGTCTTTGTCAGGCAAAAAACAAAACCCTCACCCTGTCACTCCGCAGTCCAGAAGGCATGGTTCTGCTGGTTATCAAACGATTGCCAGTTCATCCGCTGTACCTTCATCACCCATTTCAACATGCAAAGATACACATTATTCTCAACAATTCGACATTGCTGGCACAATAAAATAACATATCGGTCGTTTACGTATAATTAATAATACGAAAGAATAAATATGAAAAGGACCATTCTCATCACCGGCGGTGCCGGGTTCATTGGCAGCCATGTGGTACGCCTGTTTGTGAACAAATACCCCCAGTATAACATCATCAACCTGGACAAACTGACCTATGCCGGCAACCTTGCCAACCTCAAAGACGTGGAAGGCAAGTCCAACTACAAGTTTGTCAAAATGGACATCTGTGACTTTGACGGAGTGTACCAGCTGATGCAGCAAGAACAGGTCAACGGCATCATCCACCTAGCCGCTGAAAGCCATGTGGACCGCAGCATCAAAGACCCCTTCACCTTCGCCCGCACCAACGTCATGGGCACCCTCTCGCTCCTCCAGGCCGCCAAACTCTATTGGGAATCGCTGCCCGAACGCTGGGATGGCAAACTGTTCTACCATATCAGCACCGACGAAGTCTATGGTGCCCTGGAGCTCACCGACCCCCAAGGTGTCGAGCCCCCCTTCAGCACCAAAGCCTCCAGCGGCAAACACCATCTGGCCTATGGCAACCAATTCTTCACCGAAGAACTCAAATACCAGCCCCACAGCCCCTACAGCGCCGCCAAGGCCTCGAGCGACCACTTCGTGCGCGCCTTCCACGACACCTACGGCATGCCCACCATCGTCACCAACTGCTCCAACAACTACGGCCCCTACCAGTTCCCTGAGAAACTCATACCCCTTTTCATCAACAACATACGTCACCGCAAGCCCCTGCCCGTCTACGGCAAAGGCGAAAACGTGCGCGACTGGCTCTACGTCGAAGACCACGCCCGCGCCATCGACACCATCTTCCACAACGGCAAAGTAGCCGAAACCTACAATATCGGAGGCTTCAACGAGTGGAAAAACATCGACATCATCCATGTCCTCATACGCACCGTCGACCGGATGCTCGGCCGCCCCGAAGGAGCCGACGACGACCTCATCACCTACGTCACCGACCGTGCCGGACACGACATGCGCTACGCCATCGACAGCCGCAAGCTCCAACGCGAACTCGGCTGGGAACCCTCCCTCCAATTCGAAGAAGGCATCGAGAAAACCGTGCGCTGGTACCTCGACAACCAAGACTGGATGGACAACGTCACCAGCGGCGACTACATGAAATACTACGAGGAAATGTACGCCAACAGATAAAGACTTACCCCAGACATGCTTTTCAACTCTATCGAATTTGCTGTATTCCTGCCTATTGTCTTTTTGCTATATTGGTTTGTCTTCAATCGAAAGCTGAAGCTCCAAAACCTGTTCGTTGTTATAGTCTCCTACATTTTTTACGGATGGTGGGATTGGCGGTTCTTGCTGCTCATTGCCTTCACTTCGTTCTGTAGCTGGGGAAGTGGTATACTGATTGAAAAATACCGCATGTCGGGAAAGACAGCCAAATACATCAGTGCCGCCAACATCACGCTCAACTTGCTCATCCTCGGCATATTCAAATACTACGACTTCTTTGCCCAGTCCTTTGCCGACCTATTTTTAGGAGGGCAGAGCGACGGCATCCTACTGCACCTCATTCTCCCCGTTGGCATCAGTTTCTACACCTTCCAAGCCCTCAGCTACAGCATCGATGTATACCGCCAAAAGATGGAACCTGTACACGACATAGTGCAATTCTTTGCCTTTGTCAGCTTTTTCCCACAACTGGTGGCAGGTCCCATCGAAAGGGCTTCAAATCTGCTTCCACAGTTTGACAAACCGCGAACCTTCAACTACCACGATGCAGCTGAAGGCATGCGACAGATATTATGGGGTCTGTTCAAAAAAATTGTCATAGCCGACAATTGTGCCCTCTACGTCAACCCTGTCTTTGAAAACTACGAGACTCACCATGGGTCGACCCTCGTGCTTGCCGCCATTCTATTCTCCTTCCAAATCTACGGTGACTTTTCCGGCTACTCCGATATCGCCATCGGCACAGCCAAACTCTTTGGCATTAAGTTGAAAAAGAACTTCAACGTCCCCTACTTCAGCCGTGACATAGCTGAATTCTGGCGTCGATGGCACATGTCTCTCACCTCTTGGTTCCGCGACTATGTTTACATCCCTCTCGGTGGCAGCCGCTGTTCTAAAGCCAAAATCATTCGCAACACCTTCATTATTTTCCTACTTAGCGGCTTCTGGCACGGAGCCAATTGGACTTTCATCGTCTGGGGAGCCTTCCATGCCTTACTTTTCCTACCCCTCATACTCATGGGCAAAAACCGACGTTATTGCGACACCGTGGCAGAACACCAACTGTTGCCCAGCATCAAAGAATGCGGGCAAATACTTCTTACATTTATCCTCGCTACCCTTGGCTGGATTATATTCCGAGCAGACACCATCGGCGACGCTTGGCACTACATTGCCTCTATCCCCTCCGCCAGCCTGTTCGCCAAACCGTGGCATCCTTCCCCTATCCACTACCTCCACCTTTTCGCCTTCATCGCGCTCATGCTTCTCGAAGAATGGGTACACCGCAGCCAAGGTCTTCCTCTTCAATTCAAACACATTAAACCACGTGCCCTGCGGTTCCTCATCTATCTCACCATCATAGTCACCATCGCACTTTTCAACACTGGCACGGGAAATCAGTTCATCTACTTTCAATTCTAGACCATGAAAAAATTCATTTTGCGCACCCTCACATTTCTCATCTTGGCCACTGTCGTCATGGTCGTACTCGACCTTTGCCTTACCTCCAAACTCAACAAAAGAGAGTTTGGTCCATACGCTTGTTGGAACGACATTCTCCACCACAACATATCTGCCGACATGCTTATCATGGGCAGTTCCCGTGCCTGGGTTCATGTCTCACCTGCTATCCTCGACTCCGCCCTCCACACCAACTCATACAACCTAGGCCAAAACGGGAGCAAGTTCGATCGACAATACACCCGTTACCTCATCTATCGGAAACACAACCCAAAACCCAAAGTCATCCTTCAAACGATTGACTTTTACACCCTCAGTGCTACCACGGGATACGAACATTACCAGTACTTTCCCTACTTTTATGACAAAGATTTCCGCAAACTATTCTTCCCATCCGAGCCATTCACACTGGCCGACAAAACCCTTCCATTCTATCGCTATGCAAACTTCGGAGTACGTAATTTATTTGACGATAAAAGACTCCCAGTAAAAGGCTACTATGCTTCGGAAAAGATATGGGATACCGACACTGTCTCCGACGATGAAACCATCCAATCCATTTTTAATCCCGACGTCGTCGACTCGTTTGAACAATTCCTTGACGAGACCCAAAAAGAAGGCATCCAAGTCATCTTGGTCCACACCCCAATCCATGCTTCATTCACCCGCCATCATATTGACCTTGATGAAATGTGGGACAAATACAACAGCATTGCCAGCAAGTATAACGTCCCTATTCTCAACTACCAATTTGACACCCTTTGCGAAAACACCGACTATTTCTACAACAATATGCACCTCAACCGAGAAGGTGCTGAAATCTTCACTCGTCAACTGGCCGAAGACCTCAAAGACCTGATAAAAATCGAGCAATAAGCCATTTCTCCAAAACTCCAATTAGCATCAACACAACATGAACATCATATTCGACTTCGGCAATGTGCTGGTCCGGTGGGAGCCGGAGACGGTATTCCTCCCCTATTTCGCGGGCGATGAAGCCCGTTACTGGTTCTTCTGGCGGCATGTGTGCGACAAGACCTTTCGCGACCGCATCGACGCCGGAGAGGCCTCACGGCTTGTAATCCGCGAACAGCAGCAACGCTACCCCGAATACGCTGAGGCCATCGCCATGTATATGTCGCGCTGGGAAGAGTCGCTCCCTGGCGAAATGCCCGGCATGTACGAACTGGTGCAACGGCTCAAAGCCAACCCCGATAACCACATCTACGGCCTCACCAACTGGTCGATGGAGACCTTCCCGCAGGCTAGGCAGAAGTTCCCCATTCTCCAGCTCATCGACCATTACGTCGTATCGGGCGACGTGAAGATTGTCAAACCCGCGCCCGGCATCTTCCACATCCTCCTCAACCAGTTCGGACTGAAGGCTGAGGAATGCGTCTTTGTCGACGACAATCCCGACAACGTGGCCAGTGCCAACAACCTAGGCTTCCACGGCATCCTATTCCACGATGCCGCCACCCTCGAGCAACAACTATAACAAAGACCTTCTACCCCCCCCAATACCTTACACAATGAAAACTTTAAAACCCTCCTATCTGAAATCCTTAATTCTGCTGTGCGCGGTGCTGTTTGTGCCACTCTCAGGGCGGGCGGACGAGGCCGTGTCGCTGAAAAGCCCTGACGGGAAGTTGGAGATGCGGTTCTCTTTAAAGAATGGGGCTCCTTGGTATGAGCTGAGCCGTGAGGGAAAGCCCGTCGTGCTCCCTTCGCGCTTGGGCTTCCTGCTAGAATGGCGCGACGACTTGGCACATGCCTTCGTATTGAAAGGCACTGCACAAAGAAGCTTCGATGAGACCTGGCAGACGGTATGGGGCGAGGAGGCACGCATCCGCAACCACTACAACGAACTGCTCGTGACGTTGGAGCAACCCGCCGGTGCTGTCACCAGCGACGACAAGTCGACCAACACCCGACCGTCGGTGATGCTGATAAGGTTCCGGCTCTACAACGACGGCCTGGGCTTCCGCTACGAGTTCCCTCAAGAGATTGGTGTCAGGGATAATGGACAGAAAGTCTACAACGCACTGGTCTACTTCTGGGTGAAAGAGGAACTGACCGAATTTGCCATGACAGGCGACCATCTGGCTTGGTGGATACCTGGCGACTACGACACACAGGAATACAGCTATGCCGAGTCACACCTGTCGGAGGTACGCTCGCTCTTCGAAGCCGCCCAAGCCAACAAGGGCCTTCCGTCGAACCCGATAACGCCCACCTGCGTGCAGACAGCCCTTCAGATGAAGACCGCCGACGGCCTGTATATCAACCTGCATGAGGCTGCCGTGCTGGACTATCCGACAATGCACCTCGACCTAGACGACTCGAAATATGTGTTCCACACATGCCTTACCCCCGACGCGACCGGCTACAAAGGACGGCTGTCCTCCCCCTGTGTCTCGCCATGGCGGACAGTGATGGTTTGCGAATCAGCCACCGACGTGCTACGGTCGCGCCTCATCCTCAACCTCAACGACCCCTGTGCCTTGGATGACGTGTCGTGGATCCACCCGGTGAAATACATGGGCGTATGGTGGGAGATGATTACGGGCAAAAGCAGCTGGGAGTATACCAACGACTTCCCGTCGGTGCGGCTGGGCGTGACCGACTACGAACATGCCAAACCCAACGGCCGGCATGGGGCCAACAACGCCAACGTGCGACGCTATATCGACTTCGCTGCCGCTAACGGCTTCGACGCCCTCCTCATCGAAGGGTGGAACATCGGCTGGGAGGACTGGTATGGCAAGGACAAGGAGTTTGTGTTCGACTTCGTCACCCCCTACCCCGACTTCGACCTGCCAGCCCTGAACCGCTACGCCCACCAGAAGGGCATCCGCCTGATGATGCACCACGAAACATCCTCCTCCACCTACAACTACGAGCGGTGGATGGAGAAAGCCTACACCCTGATGAACCAATACGGCTATGATGCCGTGAAGAGCGGCTACGTAGGCACCATCCTGCCCCTGGGCGAACGGCACTACAGCCAGTCCATCATCCGCCATTACCACTATGCCGTCGAAGAAGCGGCCAAGCACCACATCATGGTCAACGCCCATGAGGCGGTACGTCCCACAGGCCTGTGCCGCACCTGGCCCAACATGATAGGTAACGAAAGCGCCATGGGCACGGAATTCAAAGGCAGAATCAAACCCGGACATACCACCATCCTGCCCTTCACCCGTCTGCAAGGCGGCCCGATGGACTACACCCCCGGCATTTTCGAAACCGACATGGGTACCATCGTCCCATGGCGCAAAGGCGAGCATATGTGCCACACCATCTGCAACCAACTGGCCCTGTACGTCACCTTCTATTCTCCCCTGCAGATGGCCGCCGACTTCCCCGAACACTATGCTCAGCACATGGATGCCTTCCAATTCATCAAAGACGTAGCCGTGGACTGGGACACCTCCATCTATCTGATGGCCGAACCGGGCGCCTACATCGTCACCGCCCGTCATCCCCGGACATCCTCACTAAATAAGGCTGCCGACGGCGTAGGTACCCTGGCCGACGGGCAGAAAGGGACTATCAGCTCCGCCGCTCGCTACGTGTATGCCATCCCCGACACCATGACCACCCTCACCGCACCTCTTGCCGACCCAAGGGACGTGTGGTACGTGGGCGGCATCACCGACGAGAACGCACGCGAGGTGACGGTGAGGCTCGACTTTCTGAAACCCGGAGTGCGGTACGAGGCCGTCATCTATGCCGACGCGAAAGATGCCAGCGGACTACCCGGCGACAACTATAATGCCAAAGCCTATACCATTACCCGTCAGAAGGTGACCTCCAAGAGCCTGTTGAAACTCCGCATGGCCCCCTGTGGCGGTTTTGCCATCTCCATCAGGGAGAGACGATAGCGCAACTCATGCCGACAAACACCAAACTAATCAAGAACTCAAATCATAAGACTATGAACAAAAGACATTCCTGCCTCCTCATACTCTGTCTGGTAGCCAGTTGTATGCTGCTGGACAGCTGCCGTCAGAACCAGGAGCAGTCCCTGTATGCATCATTCAAACCCTACACCCGCTGGTGGTGGTTCTCGTCGGAGATTGACGACAACGACGTGCGCGACCAGCTGATATGGTTGCGCGACCATGAGTTTGGCGGTGTGGAGATAGCCTGGATATACCCCATGGGGTTGGACTCCGCGACAGCGCACCCCGCGTTTCTGTCGCCCGAATGGGCATCGCATGTCAATTACGCCAAGCATGTGGCCGACTCGCTAGGGCTGGGTTGCGACTTCACATACGGCACGCTGTGGCCTTTCAGCGACGTGGATTTGCCCGACGGCGACCAGACACGCAACTACTTCGACAGCGTAGAACCAGCCCGCCGGGGCTACACATGGGACTATCCGCGCGAGGCCCGCATACTTAACCATCTAGATAAAAACGCATTCTATCGCTATGCCGATAAGATGAACAGGGGGCTGAAGGAAGCGTATAAGGGCAAGAAGTCGGGGCTGTTCGTGGACTCGTGGGAGGTGGAGACAGAATACCTGTGGACACCCGGATTTGGAAAACAGTTTATGTATGAACACGGCTACGACATTGTGCCTTATATGGAAAAACGCACCCTGCTGGACAAAGAGAATGGCGAGGTATTCTACGACTACATGTCCACCCTGTCGAACTATGTGCTGCACGATTTTTACCAGCCCTTTGCCGAAAATGCCCGCAGAGTGGGAGCCTTCTCACGCGCGCAATGCGGAGGTGCACCGACCGACCTGTTGGATGCCTTTGCATTAGTAGATGTACCCGAAACAGAGGCCATACTCTACGAGCCGCCATTCAGCAAAATAGCAGCCTCTGCCGCCACGTTGGCCAACAAACGGGTGGTGACGGCCGAGACCTTCACCTGTGCCTACGGCTGGACGAGTCTGCGCTATATGAACGGACGCGGACACAGCCCACACCAGGGCAAGGAGCAGATTGCCGACCTCAAACTCATCTGCGACGCACTCTTTGCCAACGGCACCAACCAGATTATCTGGCACGGCTTCCCCTTCAACAAAGTGGGCGACACGAGCAACTTCTTCTACACCACCTGCCAAATCAGCACCAGCGAGCAGAACAACCTGAGCGGAGAGGCATTGACAGACTTCAACCGATATATGACCCTCGTGTCGAGTTACATGCGCAAGGGCAGGAACTACGGCGACATTGCCGTGTACATGCCGACCGAAGACGCATGGATGGGTGGAGCCTACCCCGACTCGGTGCGTAAGGTGAAGGCGTTCTTCTGGGGGCAATACGAGATGCGCTTCATCAACACACCAGAAGAACTCAAAGGATACCAGCCGGTATGGGTGAACAAGCATTTCCTGCATAATTTAGTATGGTTATACCAAACTGGAAAGCAAAATAAGCGCAATAGCGGGCTTGACTTCAAGGCACTCTATATCGACGTGGAATATATGGATAGGTATGCATTGAAGGAGGTGCTGGAACTGGCCCGGACGGGAATGCCCATCTGCATGGTACGCGACCCCAAAGAACCCGGCAAGGTGAAACACAGCCAATATGCAGAGACGGTGCAGACGATACGCTCCTGCCCGAATGTGAGCAACGACATCTCGATAATTGACGCCAAGCCGCTGATAGAGGGCGAGAGCCTGCCCGACTTCTGGTGCCGGCAGGACGGAAACACCTACTACGTGTTCTTCGCCAATCCCATGACGCAGACCATCAGCTATCCCCTGCCCTATTGCTATGCCTTTACCGACAAGGGCTCGGTGCGGCACATCACCGTGAACCACCACGGCAAGAGCGAGCCATACACCCTGCGTTTTAAGCCGATGCAGTCAATCCTGCTGCAGATAGATGCCCGAGGCATCCACCCCATAGACCTGAGCTACACCCCTCCAATGCTGAACAGGTAGGAGCAGACCGTTTTCAATAAGTCGAATCCCGACGAGCTTGCTTGTGGGGGTGAGGCGAAAAAACAACTAATAACCACAGACCCAGTGGATTGAAGATTTATTTTACGTTTCTACACTACATATTTCCAGCACTATTTGTACTTTGTCTCTTGAGAAAAAACAAAATAGTAAGTATTACAAAGACATAAAAGCAAGTAAGCAGAAACAACAGTGCCGTCCCGCCCCTGTGGAGGGGTGGTGCCACACCACTGGGGAGCATGCGGTAGGCATCGATTAATCCGCAATCTCCTCCAACAGCCCAGTTTCGGAGTCTATGATAAAGCCCCGCACAGTGATGTCGTTGGGTACAAGGGGATGGGTGCGGATGGTGTCGACAGTCCGACGCACCGATTCGGGCGTGTCCTTGAAACCTTCGAGCCAGTGGCCGAGGTCGATGCCGCACTTGCGGATGGTGTCGAGGGTTTGGTCGGTCACCCCGCGGGCAAGCATCTGGTCTTGGAAGTGGTCGTAGCTCATATGGCAGGCGCCGCAATGGGAGTGGGCCACCACCATGATGTTGTTCACGCCCAACTCGTATATGGCCACTATCAGGCTGCGCATGGCGGAGTCGAAAGCCGAAATGACGAGACCACCGGCGTTCTTGATGATTTTGGCATCGCCGTTCCTCAACCCCAAGGCTGCAGGCAGCAGCTCGGTGAGACGGGTGTCCATGCAGGAGAGGACGGCCAGCTTCTTGTCGGGATATTTGTCGGTCACATATTGTTCGTAGCCCTTGTTGGCGACGAACTCTTTGTTGTAAGCTAATATTTGGTCTATCATCGTGTTACATTCCTTTCAAACGGTTCGTGCTATTTCTTCCATGCGCCAATCACCTCGCCGATGTATATGGTGTGGATGCCGGCCTCGAAGCCGTCGTACCACTCTTTGGGGGTGGCGTTGCGGAAGTCGTCGGCGGTTTGATGCCAGGCCGTCATGGTCTCACATTCGATAACGGTTTTGGCTTCCAGGTAATAGGGGGTGCCATGCTCGGTGTAGGCCACATGAAGCCCCAATGCCGCGGCCTTGTCGCCATCGCGCCCGCTATATTTTCCCATATACTGCCACACCTTGGGGTCGTCGAATTCCATGACGGTGAAGCGGGGATGACGCTCCATAAACTCGTAGGTGTAGCGGGCCGGCGCCACATAGACCGTCACCGCCGGACGGTCGTGTCCCAAGTAGTTGCCAATGCCGCCCCATCCGATGGTCATAGCATTGCTCTCGCTACTGTCGCCCACACATAGGATGAGGTTTTTGGTGAAATAGGTGAACCCGTTGTCGGCAAAGTCCTTCTGCACATCGAAGGCCGAAAATTCCTGTTGCTCGTTCATGTCGGTGTTGTTTTGAGCTTGGTTGCCGCCTTGGGAGCATCCCATCAGAACGGCACTGAGAATGATTAATGTAAGACGTTTCATGACTTTCAAGATGTATTCTTTTCACGTTGCAAAAATACAAAAAAAACGCAATTCATCAAAATAATCTGACATGTCGGTTTTTTTTTGTATTTTTGCACAACCGAAATATGAAGTCGGCAACCCTTGTAGTTGAACATCCTAATACCCGGAAAGATGAAACAGATTACCCTCGTAGTATTGATAGCCACGCTGTTTGCCTCATGCGGAGGCAGAATTCAATTGTGCAATCTCACCGTGGAGCAGCAGGACGGCAGCCAGCCGCTGGCCACCGCCCAACCCCGCTTCAGCTGGCAGTACGATGCCGAGCAGAACAATGTGATGCAGGTCGACTACCGCATCGTGGTGGCTTCGACGGAAGAGAATGCCCGCCAAGGCATCGGCGACCTGTGGGACTCGGGCGTTACCGAATCGTCCAACATGCTTTATATCCCCTACGGAGGCAAGCAGTTGCAGAGCCGCGACAGAGGCTTTTGGAAGGTGTATGCCACGGTGAAATACGGCAACAAGGGGAGGAAAGCCAAGGTGGAAAGCGATGTGCAGACCTTTGAAATCAGCCTCCTGTCGTCCGACGACTGGCATGCGCATTGGATAGGGCGCGACTATGAGGACGACAACCTCAACGGCCACACCGCCATTGCCGCCCGCTACCTGCGCAAGGAGTTTTCCCTGAAGAAGGATGTTGTCAAAGCACGCCTTTACATCAGTGGGTTGGGAGTATATAGTGCCTATATCAACAACATGGAGGCGGCATCCACCGAATGGCTGAAACCCACCCTCTCGGACTACACAAGGCGCATCTACTTCAATGCCTACGATGTGACAGAGCTAGTCCGTGAAGACGGACTGAACGCCGTGGGTGTCACACTGGCAGGCGGACGTTTCACCACCGTCCGCCACGACAACAACTACCTCGAATGGTGCGGCATCAACCATGCCGTACACTACGGCCTGCCACAGTTGCTGATGCAGCTGGAGGTGACCTACAAGGACGGCACTACCGACACCATCGTCAGCGGCAAGGGGTGGAAGATAACCAACCAAGGCCCCATACGCAAAAGCAACGAGTTCGACGGCGAGACATACGACGCGCGCCTCGACCTCGGCGACTGGACGATGCCAGGCTATGACGACAGCCAGTGGCAGGAGGCCGTTGTCGACTATGACCAGCAGAACATGTACCGTGAGGACATCTACAACCCACGCCACCGCGTGGCCCGCGAATACCCCGTCGTCACTGGCAGCCCTCTGCCTAACGACTACCAGCGTCCCGACCCGATGCAGCTCCTCACACCACAGCCCAATCCCAATATCAAGATACAGGAGCGGCTCAAACCTGTGTCGCTCTTCCAAAAGGGCGACAAATGGATACTCGACATGGGGCAAAACATGGTTGGCGTGCTCGATTTGGATTTGTTCGGCACGCAATCTGGAGACACTGTCACCCTACGCTATGCCGAAACCTTGGCATCCGACAGCACCCTCTACACCGCCAACCTTCGCTCGGCCGAATGCACCGACCGCTTCATCGCCAAAGGTGGCCGTTACTGTTGGCACCCCATGTTCACGTACCACGGCTTTCGATATGTTGAGATTTCCGGCCTGCGCTATACTCCAAAGCTTGACGACTTCACCGGCATGGTCCTCTACGACGAGATGCCCATCACTGGCACCTTTGAAACCTCTAACGAGATAATCAACGCCGTCTATCGCAACGCCACGTGGGGCATCCGCGGCAACTACCGCAGCATGCCCACCGACTGTCCCCAGCGCGACGAGCGCATGGGCTGGACAGGCGACCGCACGACAGGCAACTACGGCGAGAGCTACATCTTCGACAACCACCGCCTCTATGCCAAGTGGCTGCAAGACCTCGCGGACAGCCAGTTCGAGAACGGGGCCCTCCCCGATGTAGCCCCTGCCTACTGGCGATTCTACACCGACAACATGACTTGGCCTGGTGCCTTTATTACTGTGGCAGATATGATTTGGAGACGTTTTGGCGATTTTCGCCCCGTCGAACAGCACTACGATGCCATGAAACGCTGGCTGCTCCACATGAAGAAATACTACCTCAAGGACGGCATCCTCGTCCGCGACACCTATGGCGACTGGTGCGTGCCGCCCGAAAGTCCCGAACTGATACACTCGCAGGACACCAACCGCATCACTTGGCCAGCCTGTATCTCCACTCCATACTATGTCGAGTATTGCGGGATAATGGGAGGATTTGCCACAAACCTTCATCGGGAAGACGACGTTCAGTATTTCGAAAATGAAATTAATACCGTCACCAAGGCATATAACGCCCGCTATTTCGATTCCGTTGCCAGATGCTACGCCAACAACACCGTCACCGCCAACATCCTCCCACTCACCTTTTGGATGGTAGGACCAGATTACGAGCAGAGCGTGCTGGAACATATCGTCGAAAAGACTGAGAGCGATTTCGGCGGACATGTTTCTACAGGAGTCGTAGGCATACAGCACCTTATGCGCACCCTCACCGACTACGGTCGTGACGACCTCGCATTTAAAATGGCCACCGACACCACCTACCCCAGCTGGGGCTACATGGTGAAAAATGGTGCCACCACCATTTGGGAGCTGTGGAACGGCGACACTGGTGACCCCGCGATGAACTCTGGCAACCACGTCATGCTCCTCGGCGACTTAATCATTTGGTACTACGAATACCTCGGCGGAATACGGCCCTTGGCTCCTGGCTACAGCAAGATTCTGCTGAAGCCCTACCCCATCAAAGGTCTCGACCATGTGAACTGCTCCTACCGGTCGGCATCCGGCCTTATTAAGAGTTGTTGGAAACGCAAAGGCAAACGCTTCGAATGGGACATCCTCATCCCCGCCAACACCACTGCCGAAGTCTACCTCCCCACCGCCGACGGCTACAAGAAACAGGCCCTCGGCAGCGGCAAGCACCATCTGACCTCCACCTTGGATTAGGAGTGTGGTTTCACCCGTATGACAATCAGTATCTCAATCAAATAACACACAGCATCATGAAAAGACAGGCTTTAGTACTTTTGTTGATTGCCACAGTATTCGCTGTGGCCTCATGTGAGAAGGAAGACTCTATCTCCGTAATTACCGACCATCAGACTTCACGCAATTGCGTAAAGCCCAATTACCTGAAGGCGGGCGACCGGGTGGCACTCATCTCCCCATCGTACTACACACCGATGGTAAACGTGGAGAGAACTGCTGAGGTACTCCGCAGCTGGGGCTTGGAGCCCGTGATTGGGCCCAATGTGGGCAAGGTGTATGCCGACCGCTATGCCGGCACCGTGGAGGAACGCGTGAGCGACATCCGCTGGGCGTTGAACGACACATCCATCAAGGCCATCATCTGCAACCGCGGGGGCTACGGCTCCATCCAGCTCATCGACCAGATTACGCTGGGCGAATGGGGTGCACATCCCAAATGGCTGGTGGGCTTCAGCGACATCACCACGCTGCACGGCTTGCTTACCCGTGCCGGAGTGATGAGCATCCACGGCACCATGAGCTCGTTCCTTGCAGCGGGCGGCACAGACGAGACCAGCACCCTGATGCGCGACCTGCTAATGGGGCGTGTGCCTTGCTACAAGGTGCCTGCGCACCCGCAGAATATCGAAGGCACGGCTAGCGGCATTCTGGTGGGCGGCAACATCTGCACCTTTGCCCCCAATCTAGGCACACAGGCCGATGCCACCATCGGGCGCGACATCATCCTCTTCATCGAGGAGGTGGGCGAGTCGATGCACAATATCGACCGCCAGTTCAACATCCTCGCCATGAACGGTGTGCTCGACCGCTGCAAAGGCGTGGTGCTTGGCGAGTTCGACGACTGCGGCAGCGAGTTCTCCTATGAAAACGTTGAGGAGATGCTCCGCCAATATATTGAGAAGTACAACATCCCACTGCTCTGCGGCTTCCCCGCCGGACACGGCGATGTGAACCTGCCCCTGGTGATGGGTGCCCCCGTCACCATGGATGTGCGCAGCGACGGCTCCACCCTCCAGTTCGACATCGTCGGGCAGCAGCAGGTGGTCAACACCGCCAACATCATAGCCCCCGCCACCCCCATCGCCACCCGCATGAACAAGGCTGGAAAGAGGGTAATGAACTGAACTATTCCTGCTTTTGTGCGGATAATACGGCTTCTCTCCCCGCACATTCTGCGGTAAAAGGAGATTCCTCGCAGTGATGTGGATATTCTCTTTGTGCCAGACCGTTCAGGCAAGCCTTTCACACTGTTCACACATAGTGGTATGTTGATGGACTTGCAAGAGTTCCTCGGACGCGAAGTGGATTTGGAGGAAGAGGGTTCGCTACGTCTATACGCCACAGAAACAGCCAACCGTGATAAGTTACAAGAGCATCACGCCTACAATGACAGCCATTAGATTTGGATATACTTTTTAATCTGATTGCCAGAAGTGCCTGTGGCGTGAAGCGCTGCCGCCACAGGCTTATAATCGTGTTATTGCGTTATGAAAGAGTTTTGTTTATTTGTGTGCTTGTTGCTCCTGTATGTGTTGCCGTGTGTAAGAGCCAGCGGGCAGACGGAAAAGGGGCATGGGGTACTTGCCTTTGGGACGGTAGGCCATAACTATGCCGGGGGTGCGTATGGTGCGCTCGCAGCCATAGGTACTTATCACTATGGGGATGGTTTTGCCCTGCGTGGCGGGCTGGAGTGCAGCACTTTTTGCAAATTTTCGGCAATGACGGGCTGGGAGTCAGGTATGGCTGTGGGCGAGTGCCAGCTGAGGTTTGTGACCTACTGTCTGTGGAGACGGTTTTCGCTATGGAAGACAGACGAGTTCAGCAACCGTATTGGTTTGAGGCTGATGCGAAATGGGTGGAGTGTGCAGATGGGTCTGGCTTGGCGTACGATGACGCAGGCGGGTGTCAACTGGCTGAACCATAGCACCGACTTCTTGTTTGAACCCTTCAATTTGATGTATGAGGTTTGCCACACATGGCGTTTGGGAAAGAGGAAGGAGTGGGCTGTGTCGGCACGAGTTTCTGATTTTGACGATTTTGTTATGGACCGTGCCTACCAGCCGCAGTTTTCTGTGGAGGGGCGTTGGAAGGTGCGGCAGCATGCGGAATTGTTCGGGCGTGCCGTGGTACACCCGACAGGCATGTTTTCATTGAGTGCCAATTACTACGAGGCTATGATGAATATAGGAGTGAATATGCTATGGTGAGGTACAAGTATTTGTTGTCGTTGTTGGTCGTTTTTGCCGGATGCGGCAAGATTGA
This sequence comes from Bacteroidales bacterium, assembly GCA_017545365.1. The sequence continues at coordinate 40,970 of JAFWOP010000043.1, read as the reverse complement.
CCCAGTGGGACTGATTGCTCCGACTAGTGCAGACGTAGAATCGAGGGTGTCAGAGTCGTTATCAATCAATAGAGACAGAGGCCCAATAGAATTGTTCTCCGAGACGGACGATTACAATGTCCATGTGTGTTCGGATATACATGTAGAAGAATGTTCCGCCAGTTTTGAACAGTTTCTGAGATGCTTGAGGCATGACGAAAATGTAGTGGCGGGACTTCTATTAGGCGATTTAATCAACCAGAAAGGGTCGGTGCGCATAGTGGCTGAAATAATCGAAAATACGTTGTCCCATGAAGAACAGGTACCTGTAATGACAATAGTGGGGAACCACGATTTGTTCTTTGGGCAGTGGGAGGATTACAAGCAGTATTTCGGCTCATCCACATACTTTTTTGTCGTCCGTACGCCTCACTACAGGGATTTGTATGTCATGCTGGATTCTGGCGGCGGATGCCATGGCAAGAAGCAGATGGACTGGCTGAGGCAGTTGCTCAAGCACCGTAATGAATACAGGCATTGCGTAGTGTGTTCGCATGTCAATATATTTCGCACAGATTTGTCTCAGTTTGTCTCGGGCAATCTGCCATTGGAAGAGACGTACCAATTGTTGAATCTGTTGACGGAAAATAACGTTGAATTGTATTTGCAGGGACACGACCATTTTAGAGAGGAGGTCGGTTACAACGGCGTACGTTATGTTGTGCTGGACTGTTTGAGGGACGGGGTAGAGAATGCCTCTTGGATAAGGCTGCATGTTGGGGAAGACCTCTCATTTGATTTTGTGGAGGCTGGATAAATGGGTTGTGGTGATAATTTTTCCCTGGGTATTTGGCAGTAAATCATTTTTTTTTCGTACTTTTGCTTTTTATAACGGTAAAAAAGAATGGACACTATCATCATCTTAGACTTTGGCTCTCAGTACACTCAGCTGATAGCACGGAAGATTCGCGAGTTGAATATTTATTGTGAAATACATCCATTTAACAAAATTCCTGCCCTTACTGCCGAGGTCAAGGGGGTGGTATTTTCGGGCAGTCCATATAGCTGCAACGCTGCCGACGCACCCATACCCGACATGACGGATATTAAAGGCAGGCTGCCCTTGCTGGCCGTCTGCTATGGGGCTCAGTACTTGGCAAAATATGGCGGCGGACGTGTGCAGCAGTCGGCCACCCGCGAGTACGGTCGTGCCAACCTGCAGTATGTCGACAATGCCAACCCCCTGATGCATGGCATCGGCGTGGGGAGCCAGGTGTGGATGAGCCATGGCGACACCATCGAGCAACTGCCCGAAAGGTATCATGTGATTTGCTCGACCGACAGTGTCCGTTATGCCGGATACCAGATTGAAGGCGAGCAGACTTACGCCATCCAGTTTCATCCCGAGGTGCACCACTCGGTCGACGGCCTGACCCTCTTGCGCAACTTCGTGGTGGATATTTGTGGCTGCGACCAGTCGTGGACTCCCGAATCGTTTATCGAGACCACCGTGGCCGCGCTGCGCGCCCAAGTGGGCGGCGACAAGGTGGTGCTGGGTCTTTCCGGCGGTGTCGATTCCACGGTGGCCGCCGTGCTGCTCCACAAGGCCATAGGCCATCAACTGCACTGCATCTTTGTCGACAATGGCCTACTGCGCAAGAACGAGTTTGAAGGGGTGCTGGCCTCTTACCGCGATATGGGGCTGAACGTGAAGGGGGTGGATGCTAAAGGGCGTTTTTATAGCGTCCTGGCTGGCGTGACCGACCCCGAGAAGAAACGCAAGGCCATAGGCAAGACGTTCATCGATGTGTTTGATGCCGAAGCCAAGCTCATCACCGATGCCAAATGGTTGGGACAGGGGACTATCTATCCCGATGTGATAGAGTCGTCATCGGTGAAAGGACCTTCCCAGACCATCAAGTCGCACCATAATGTGGGCGGTCTGCCCGACTATATGAAGCTGAAACTGGTGGAGCCGTTGCGCAGCCTCTTCAAAGACGAGGTGCGTCGCGTGGGCCGCCAGTTGGGTATCAAGTCGACACTCATCGGCCGCCATCCTTTCCCCGGCCCCGGTCTGGCAATCCGCATATTGGGCGAGGTGACGCCTGAGAAGGTGCATGTGCTGCAGGAGGTGGACGACATCTTCATCCAAGGGCTCCGCGACCATGACCTTTACGACAAGGTGTGGCAGGCCGGATGCATCCTGCTGCCCGTTCAGAGCGTCGGCGTGATGGGCGACGAGCGCACCTACGAGAGCGTGGTGGCCCTGAGAGCGGTGGAGTCTGTCGACGGCATGACTGCCGACTGGTGCCATCTGCCCTACGACTTCCTCGCCAAGGTGTCGAACGACATCATCAACCGTGTGAAGGGTGTGAACCGTGTCGTGTATGACATCAGTTCCAAACCTCCTGCAACTATCGAATGGGAGTAGCCTTGTGTGATAAAAACAGCTGGCTACAGCCGGGCGTTTTCGATAAGCCGAATGCAGACGAACTTGCTTGTATGCTGAGGCGAGAAAACGACGGCCAGCGAAGAAACTAACAAATTAACGTATCAACATTAAAAATTGAAAAGAGTGAAAAGGATATTCTTCTTTCTGTTGCTACTGATGATGGTGGGTGCCCCATGCTGGGCACAGATGCCTGGAGGGAAAGCAATAGAGGTGTCGCATAAGACACAGATGGTGAACGGCAAACGCTATTTTGTCCACATCGTAGACCAGGGTCAGACGGTCTACTCCATCGCTCGAGCCTACGGCTTGAAAGAGGTGGAGGCAGTGACCAAGAAAGATATCCACTTCTTGCAGATAGGCGACACCGTGTGGCTGCCATGCAAAGGACAGAAGCTGTCCGACGGATTCATTGCCCCCAAAGCGACTGACGGAGTTGGTACGACAGCAGACCTCGGCAAACCAGCCGCCGACAAGGCCGACGAGGGCGGCAGCGCCGTCCTCCAGGGGACTCCGGCCACAATACGTTCCCGTGTTAACCCGCAAAGTATCGTAGTGTCGCTGATGATGCCGCTGAACCTGAGCCAGATGGACAAGATATCCACTTCGAAGTTCGATGTGGAGCAACGAGGCAAAACAGCCTACAAGAGTCTGGAGTTCATCCAATTCTACGAAGGTCTGCTGATGGGCCTCGACAGGTTGGAGAAGATGGGCTATAACGTAACGCTGAACGTGGTTGATGTGGAAGGAACCTCCGACGAGGAAGTGGAGAGGGCGTTCAAAAGCCATCAGGTGGCGCAGTCCGACCTGCTGATAGCCATGCTCACCCGCCAGCCTTTTGAGAAAGCAGCCCAACTGGCACGGGAGTCCCAACTCTTCATCGTCAACCCCGTCTCGGACCGCTCCGAGATAGTGGTGGGCAACCCCTACGTGTTCAAATGTCAGCCCTCGGTAGAAGCCCTGGCCAAAAACACTGTCAGGATTATCCATCGCACACTGCCCAATATGCCGATTTATGTGGTCCATTCGGGGGCCAAAGCCGAACAGGCAGCCCTGGCCGCCTTGACCACAGAGCTGCAGAAACACGACGATATGCCCTTCACTCTGCTGGACTGGGCTCATGCCAACAAGTTCTCCACCATGCTCAAGGGCAGCGGGCAGTCAGTGGTCATAAGCCTCTATTCGCAGGACAAAGCCAAGAACCGTATCTTCGCCACCCAGCTGCTCAACAAATTGTCGGCATTCAAGAGCCGCACGCCCTATCTGGTAACATTCGACGACTGGACCACCTCATACAGCGATGTGGACTTTGCCCAGCTGCAAAACCTCAACTACCACACCTATTATGCAGGCTGGGACATGGGCAACCCCCAGCACAAGGATTTCGTCGACCGCTTCAACGACCGCTTCAAGACCGAGCCCACCAGCACCTATGCAGGCATGGCCAACGACATCATACTCTACTTCGTCACGGGCATACAGCAGAAAGGCACCGACTTCTTCAAGTCGCCAGCCATAGTGCCGCCTCAAGGGATGCTCTATCCGCTCTCTTTCTCCCATACCCGCGCCGACTATGGGTTCGAAAACCAGCAGGTGCTCCTGTATAAGATGACCGACTTCCACCTCAACCCCATCCCATGAAGCAGACGACCATCAGAAAAGAATTCAGACTGACTGGCCTTGGACTGCACACCGGCCGGACGGTGACGGTGACCGTATGTCCGGCACCGCCTGACTTCGGCATCGCCTTCCGCCGCACCGACCGTTTCAACATAGTCACCCAGCAGGCCCTGGCCACACAGGTGAGCGAGACGGTGAGAGGCACCACCATAGGCAGCGGAAGACACAGCATCGCCACCATCGAGCACCTGATGTCGGCCCTGCATGGTTGCCAGTTGGACAATGTGCTGGTTGAGTTGGATGGCGGCGAGGTGCCGATACTGGATGGCTCCGCACGCCCCTGGCTACTGCAAATCACCCGTGTGGGTATCTGTGAGCAAGATGCCGAGAGACGTTATTTCAAATTCACCGAACCCCTTCATTTCGAGAATAAGGCCACCGGCTCAGTCTACGACGTGGCACCCGCCGACACCTTTGCAGTAGACTGCACCATTGATTTCCCCAACAGCGTCATTGGCCGACAGAGCGCCCATATCGACGACCTGACGCAATATGCCGCGGGCATAGCCCCCTGCCGCACCTTCGTGTTCCTACACGAAATCGAGCCCCTGCTGCACCTCAACCTCATCAAGGGGGGAAGCCTGGACAATGCGCTGGTGTATGTGAACAAAGAACTATGCCGGGGGCAGCTGCGTCGGCTGGGACGCACCTTCCACAAGGACCCCGCACAGTTTCGTGTGCACGACGGGGTACTCAACACCACCGACCCCTATTACCCCAACGAACCCGCCCGCCACAAACTGCTGGACTTCGTAGGTGACGTAAGGCTGGTGGGGGTGCCCCTCCTCGGCCACTTCACCCTTTTCAAACCAGGCCATAAGGCCAATGCCGCATTCAGCAATTTCCTAATCGACTATATTAATTCCAAAAGATAAAAAAAGAACCTATGATATTAAATGACATAAACCCCAACGCCCGGCTGGGCAAAGATGTGAAAGTGGGTAACTTCACCACCATCTACGAGGATGTGGAAATAGGCGACGGCACGATTATCGAATCGAACGTGGCGATCTATCCTGGTGCCCGCATAGGCAAGAACTGCCATATCTTTCCTGGCACCGTCATTTCCGCCATCCCGCAAGACCTGAAGTTTGCAGGAGAGTACACCACCTGCGAGATAGGCGACAACAACGTTATCAGGGAGTGCTGCACCTTGAACCGCGGCACTTCTGCTTCGGGCCGGACGGTGATAGGCAACAACAACCTGCTGATGGCTTACGTCCATGTGGCTCACGACTGTGTGGTGGGCGACCACTGTGTCTTTGCCAACAACGCCACCTTGGCAGGCCACATCGTGGTGGGCGACTATGTGATATTGGGCGGCAAGACTGCCTGTCTGCAGTTCATCCACATTGGCTCCCATGTCATCACCTCTGGCGGGTCGTTGGTAGACAAGGACATTCCTCCATTCGTGAAAGCTGCGCGCTACCCCATATCCTATGCCGGGGTGAACTCCCTGGGACTTCAACGCCGCGGGTTCAGCCGTGAGAGCATCAACAACATCACCGACATCTACCGTTTTGTGTTCCAAAAAGGGTGGAGCATCAGCCATGCTGTTGAAGAAATTAAGGAGCATTATGGCAACACCGACGAAGGCAAGCAGGTGTTGGGCTTTATCGGCAGTGCCACTACCGGACTGATGAAGGGCTACACCTTTATGAAACGCTAGATATTATAACAAGAAATAGTTAATAATCAATAATATGAAGAAGATACTTGTATTATTAAGCCTGATTGCCCTCCTTGTAGTGGCAAGTTCATGCAAAGAGAAGCGGTGTGCCTGCGTCACCAAACGGCTCAACTACAATGATGCCTATAGCTACGAACCAGTCCAGCCGGGCGGCGGGTGCATCGACACGCTCGAATATATGGCTTCGGACAGCATCAGCATCATTGTGAAGTATTGCAGAGAAGAGGACTGATGCTGTAGAAATAATCGGCAGCCTTTTCAAGCTCTGTTCCCCGCCATTAGGGTGGTTAGGGGAAAAGTTTAGTATGAATGGGGGTTCTTTATAGGTTGTTAGAGCCCAGAAAGGACGAAGTAGTAACTTAAGTTTTTCTTATTCAATTCTTTGTCACCCTCAACTTTCAATTTTTTTAAGGTGGAATTGTTAGCCAAGATTAAGAGTAGCACCTTTTTTAAGAACGGCCTAACCCTTTCGGGTGGGGTGGCGTTGGCGCAGGTGCTGCCTTTTCTGTTTTATCCTGTTTTGGGACGGATCTATGCAGCCGACCAATTCGGGTTGCTGGCTTCTATCACTTCCATTATTACGGTGTTGTCGGTTGTGGGGTCGGGCCGATATGAGGCGGCGTTGGTGGTGGTGGAGGAGCGGTTGCAGGCGGCCCATCTGGCATTGCTTGCCGTGCTGCTCGGATTGGGGTCGATGCTGCTGTGTGAGTCCTTGAGCCTGTGGGTGCTGCCTTCGGCCGTGGGTTCATGGTTTAAAAGTGAGGCGGTGGGCGACTGGTTGTGGGTGTGCCCTTTGGCGGCTTTTTTTGTAATAGTGTTCAATGTTTATAACGAGTGGTGTGTGAGAGCCGCACGGTTCAAGGCATTGGCTACAAATAAGATAGTTAATTCTGGCGCGATTGTGCTCAACAAGACCCTCTTCGGTTTCGTGAAGATGAGTTCGCAAGGACTCGTGGTGGGTGACTTGATAGGCCGTTTTGTTTCTGCTGCAGGGTGTGCTGTTAGGGCGTGGGTGAAGGATAGGGATGTGTTCTCTCAGGCTCGATGGGGTGGGATTCGGAGCTGTGCGGCGGAGTATAAGGAATATCCGCTGTACAACATGCCCGGAAGGCTGCTCAATTCGATTGGGCAGGCTTTGCCGGTGCTGTTTGTTGCAGCCTATTTCGGCGACAGCGAGGCGGGCTATTTCTCAATGGCGATGGCTCTGTTCTCTGTTCCGATTAATATTGTGAGTACGTCGGTGGGTGATGTCTACCGTCAGCGTGCCGCAGAGGAGTATCGCGAGAAGGGTGAGTGTTGGGCTAGTTTCAAGAAAGTGATGTGGAGCCTGACGGCCATCGGTGTGGGTGCTTTTTTGTTGTTGGAGTGGTTCCTGCCGTCGCTGACCCGCCTGTTTTTGGGCGGTGAGGAATGGCGTCTGGCAGGGGTGTATGCTCAAATAATAGCCCCTGCGATGGTGGTGATGTTTGTGTCCAACTCGTTGAGCGGCATGTTTGTGGTGGCAGACAGGCAGCGCGACTTCTTTTTTTGGCAGCTTTATTTTGCCGTCACCACCCTTGCAGCGGTGTGGATAGGGGGCGAGCTGTTGGGGTCGGTGAAAGCGACGTTGGTGCTGTTCTCTGTATTACGGTGCTCGGCGTATCTGCTGAGTATTGTGCTTACCAGCCGTTACGCGCGAAAAACAAAGAAAAAGATTGCTTGATTGCTTGAATGTGTGAATGCTTGAGTGCTGACGCGGTCAAAATACTCAAACAATCAAGCAATCAGATATTAACTTCATATAATCAGGGTTAAGAGGTTCTGGTTGCCTCACCTTGACTATTTTCAAGCCATTTGTACATAATCTCAATGGGGTGGACGGCGTGGATGCCTGTGCCGTCGAGTATCTGTTGTCGGCAGGAGGTGCCGGGAGCGGCTACGATTGTGGGGATGGTGGGGTGTATGTCGTGCTGGCGCATCGCTTTGCGGACGGCTGGGAACAGCACCATCTCACCGATGGCGAGGGAGGTGCGGTAATGCTCCTGTTCATAGCCGAATGACCCCGCCATGCCGCAGCAGCTGGAGGGTATGGTGTGGAGCTGGCTGTTGGGAAGCAGACGCAGCATGGCGACAGTCTTTTCGATGCCTACCAGCGACTTCTGATGGCAGTGGCCGTGCAGCCATATCTCCACTGGGGTACTTCGAAACTGTTGGGGTGTGATATTGCCTTTGGCCACTTCACGCATGATGAATTCGTCGTAAAGGAGGCAGTTCTTCGCCAGCCGGTCGGCATCAGGCCGCATGTCTTCAGGTACCAGGTAGGGGTATTCGTCGCGGAAAGTGAGTATGCAGCTGGGTTCTATGCCCACCAGGGGGGCATCGTCGGTGATGATGTCGCGTAGCAGCCGGATGTTTTCCTTGGCATAACGGGTTGCTAGGCGTAGGCAGCCTTTGGAGATGGCGGCGCGTCCGCTTTCGACAGTCTTGGGGACGACCACCTGGTAGCCGAGAGCGGTGAGCAGTTGTGCGAAGGTCAGACCGAGGTGGGCTTCCTGCATGTCGGTGAACTCGTCGGCGAAGAGGTATACTTTGCGGTTCGTGGCGGCTGTTGATGCCGAGGCTGCGGCTTTGCCAATCAGCTGCCGCATGGTTTTAGGGCTGAGGGAGGGTATGCTGCGTTGGGGTGCGAAAGAGACTATCCGCTTGATGATGGAAGAAATCAGGGGGTTGGAGGCACAGAAGTTGTAGATAGGGTATACGAGATGCCCCAGCTGTTCCACCATGGCCATACGGGACACCATCCAGCTGCGCAGCGGAGTGCCATGCTTGTCGTGATGCATCTGGAGCACCTGGGCCCTGATGCGGGTCATGTCCACATTGGAGGGGCATTCGCCTTTGCATCCCTTGCATGCCAGGCAGCTGCTGAGCAATTCTTCAATCACGGGGGCGTCCTCCTTGGGCAGCCCACGGGTGAGCACCTCGCGCAAGATGTTGGCACGGGCACGGGTGGACATCAGCTCGTCCCTGGTGACCTTGAAGGTGGGGCACATGGTGCCTCCGATGGTGTTGCTTTTGCGGCAGTCGCCAGCTCCATTGCATTGTTCGATACGGCACATGAGGTCGGTGTCGTCGCACACATAGTGCTGACCGACATCGTATCGCAGCGACTGATCCATGGGCGGAGCGTCCACAATTTTGCCTTGGTTGAACACCCCGTCGGGGTCCCAGCATTGTTTCAGCTGCCGCATGAGCTGGTACACCTCGTTGCCATAGACTAGGGGAATGAATTCGCCCCGCAATCTTCCGTCGCCATGTTCGCCGCTGAGGCACCCGTGGTGTTTCTTCACCAGCAGGGCGGTTTCCTCTGCCACCTGTCGGAACAGTCGACGGTCGTTCTCTTTCTTGATGTTCAGGATAGGGCGGAGGTGCAGTTCGCCGGTGCTGATGTGGCCATAGTATACGCAGCTCAGTCCGTGCCGTTCCATCATCTGTTGGAATTCGTCAAGATATTGGGGGAGCCGTTCGGGTGCTACGGCGGTGTCTTCCACGACACCGATGGGTTTGTCGTCACCCAGAGTGCCGGTGAGGACTCCGAGCCCAGCTTTGCGCAAGGCCCACACGCGGTTGATGTCGTTGCCATATACCCTGCTGCAATGGTAGGCCAGGCCTCTCTCCATCAGTTCCCGTTCGAGGGTGTCGGCATGGGTGTTCATGTCCTCGCCGTTGAACTCGGCAATGAGGAGTGCCCCCGGTTCGCCTTCGATGAAGAAACGGTTGCGGTCTTGAGTGCGGTTGTTGCGGCAGAGCTCCAGTATTTTACCATCCATGAGTTCTACTGCGACAGGGTGGTGGCGCAGTGCTATGAGGTTGGCCTGATAGCTTTGAGGCAGGTCTTTGCAGTGAGCGCACAACACCATCTTATGTTCTGAGGGCAGGGGGTCGAGCGACAGTTTGACGGCAGTGATAAGGCAGAGTGTCCCCTCCGAGCCAGTGATAATGGCGTTGAGGTCGGGCATGAGGTCTTGCCCGCTGACGAGGGGGGCAATGCCTTCGTCGATGGCGTAGCCGCAGCTGCGACGGCGCAGTGAGGGGTCGGGGTAGTTGTCGGTTATGAGTTTTCTGGTGTAGGGGTCGGATGCCCATCCTTTGAGTTGGGCGGTGATTTTCTGAAACAGGGGGCCTTCGTCGCTGTGGCGTGTGCTGAAAGAGGTGCCGTCGCTGAGGAGTCCTTTGATTTCCAATACGTGGTGGCGGGTGCTGCCGTATACGAGCGAGTGGGTGCCGCAGGAGTTGTTTCCCACCATGCCACCGATGCAGCAGCGGTTGCTGGTGGAGGTCTCGGGGCTGAAGAAGAGGCCGTAGGGTTTGAGGAAGATGTTCAGTTCGTCGCGCACCACGCCGGGTTCCACCCACACCCATCGCTCCTCTTGGTTAAAGCATAGGATGTGGTTGAAGTGGCGGCTCATGTCCACCACGATGCCGTTCCCGACCACCTGCCCGGCGATGCTGGTGCCGCCAGCACGTGGGATAAGGCAGGTGTTGCGCCGACGGGCTTCGTGGATGAGTTCGACCAGCTCGAGTTCGTTTTTCGGATAGGCTACGCCCAAAGGCAGCTCGCGGTAGGCAGAGGCGTCGGTGGCATAGGCTATTCTGTGGGTACTGTCGGTCAGAATTTGGATGGGCATGATGGGAGCTAGTGGGTTAATTCGTCGATGAATTGTTGTGCCAAGGTGTGGTATTCGAGATGGGCGAGGGCGTAGGCGCGGCCTCTGGCTCCCATTTCGGAGCGTGCTTCGCGACTCATTTGTGCCAATGTGGTCAGGGCGTTGCTCACCTGCTGAGGGTTTTCGGCCTCCACCTGGATGCCGCAGCCTACCCGTTCTACCAGGCTGTGGGGTTCGTCGACCGAGAACAGGACGGGTATGGCTGCCATCATGTAGTCGGTGACCTTGTTGAACGAAGTGCCGTATTGGTGCAGTGGGCTGTGCACCCCGCCGGCATAGCCGATGTCGAATAGTTGCAGCAAGGAGGGTATCTGCCGTTTTTCGACGGGGGGGAGGAAGTGTACGTTGGTCAGGCTGTCCTGTCGAACCGTAGCCATCAGCTCGTCTTTCTGCGGTCCTTGGCCAACCAGTACAAATGCCAGCATCTCATGGTGATGTAGCTGCTTGGCGGCATCGATGAGTATGTGTAGCGCGGTGGATTGGGTGTGGCCTCCGGCGAACCCTACCACCACTTTGCCTTGGTCGTGAAGCTGCCGTAGCAGGAGCCGGTGGCTCTCCGGTAGCGGCTTCTGACATCCGCAGTCCCATTCTTCGAGCAGAAAACCATTGGGAATACAGCAGAATTTCTCCGCTGCCAGCCCATGACGCTGCATGTGGGGGTAGGCTTTGTCGATGATGGACACCACCTTGTCGCAATGGCGGTAGGCATAGTTTTCGCCCCGTTGCAGAAGCCATATAAAGGGGTGCAGACGGGAGTAGCCGCCAATAATCATCGGCGACAGGGGCCACAGGTCATGCACCTCATACACCAGTCGTGCGCCCGTCTTGCGGGCTATGCGGCGGCAGGGGTATATGTCGAAGGTGTAGACCGACGAGGCGACCACCACGTCGGGTTGGAAGCTGACCCACTTGTCCATACGCAGGAAGACTCGGAGGACGAACTGGAACATGGTCATCACCCGTGCCATCCCGTTGCCCTGATAGCTGCGTGTGGGCAGCCAGTGATAGCGGATGCCCTCAATCACTTCGGATGTGGCCGACGGCTGACGGTGGCGAAGGTGGGAAAAGGACGCTCCTACGACACACACCTGGTGCCCCATTCGCACCCATTCGCGGGCCATGTAGAAGGAGCGGAATTCCATGCCGTATTGTGGCGCGCCGGCATAGTGGCTTATCATCAGGATGTTCACGGCGGGCAGCTATGTCGTTATAGGCTGTTGATGAGGCTTTCGACCACCAGCCTCACCTCTTCGCGCGTGAGATAGGGGTGCATGGGTAGGGAGAGCACGCTGTCGGCCAGTTGGCGGGCATGGGGCGTGAGTGCAAACTTGTGGTTCTCTTTGAAGGCCGTTTGGGCACTCATGGGTGTGGGATAATAGACCATCGAGGGGATGCCTTTGGCCTTCAGCTTGGCCTGTAAGGCGCTGCGGTTGAAGGTGCCGTTGCCTGAAGGGACGCTAAGCTGTATGGTGTACTGCGCCCAACTGCTGGTGTAGTTCTCGGGGATGTGGGGCGTGGTGATGCGTATCTCCTTCTTGATAAACTTGGTCATGCCGGAGATGAGCTGGGTGTAGTAGTCGGCCACGCGGTTCACGTCAGCCAGCTCGTGTTCTCTGAAGGCCTTGAATTTCACCTTGAGGATGGCGGCTTGGAGGGTGTCGAGGCGTGAGTTGAGGCCTATGCGGACATTGTCGTATTTGTAGCTGCCCTTACCATGCACACGGTAGGACTGGATGAGCGACGCCCACTCGTCGTTGTCGGTAAACACAGCCCCTCCGTCGCCGTAGCATCCCAGAGGCTTGGCGGGGAAGAAGGAGGTGGTGGATATGTCGCCGAAGCTGCACGCCTTGGCACTGAGCCAGCCTTCGCCCAACGGTTTGGGCAGCCTGATGCTACCGCCAAAGCCTTGTGCGCCGTCTTCGATGAGGTACATGCCTTCACGCTTGGTGATGGTGCGCAGCTGGGGGTAGTTGGCGGGCAGCCCGAAGAGGTCGACGGCGATGACCGCACGGGGACGCAGCGTCAGATGGTCATGGACCGAACGGATGGCGTCGTCCAAACTTTTGGGGTCCATATTGAAGGTGGCGGGGTCCACATCCACGAACACCGGGGTGGCGCCCTCCAGTGCCACCACTTCGGCGGTGGCGAAGAAGGTGAAGTCGGGCACGAACACCGCATCCCCTTTGCCCACTCCCAGTGCTTTCAGGGCAAGGGTGAGGGCGTCGGTGCCGTTGGCGCAGGAGATGCAGTGCTTCACACCTACGTATGCTGCCAACTCTTGCTCCAACTGCTGTACGGGTTCGCCCATGATGAATGCTCCCGAAGCCGCAACGTCTGCCATCGCCTGGTCGATGTCGCCTTTGAGCATTTGATACTGCTTTTTTAAGTCTCTGAATTCCATAGTTATCTTATTAATTGAGAGTTGAGTATGGGGGGATATTGGGATGGGGCAGGAGGTTTCCGAGAACCCTCTCGTATAGCCCGAGAAGGACTGGCTCCTGTGTGGCCCAGTTGTAGAGGGTCTCCACCGCCTTGCGGCCGTTGTTGCCCATCTGTTGTGCTATGTCGGGGTGGCTGAGGATGTGGTTGACGGCGGCGGCGACAGCCTGGGGGTCGTGGGGGTTGACGCAGATGCCGCACTGCTGTCCCTCCACAATCTCTTTCCACAGCTCAAAGTCGGTGGCCACCACAGGGAGGCCCGCCATCATGTACTCGAACATCTTCAACACCCCCAGCGTCCCTTTGTGGTAGCCGACATTGGGCGAGTAGTCCAAGAGTACCAGCCCCACGTCGGCACGCTGGTAGAGGCCGCCTACCTTATCGGGAGGGAGCACACCCAAGTACTCGACACGTGACCATTGGTCGGACTGTTGCAGCTGCCGGAAGTAAGAGTCGACGAACACCCGCCCTGCCAAAAGGTAGTTCGCCGTGGTGAGACGGAGGCTCCCAAGCACCACATGGTGCATGTAGCGTTCTGCCACCTCGCCAGCAAAGCACACATACTGTTGCCCCTCACGGCCATAGCTGTGGGGTAGAGCCTGGTAGCGCGGGTAGTTGGTCACCATCACGCTGTTGGGGTTGATGTGCTGCAGCCGTTCCAGTATCGAAGGGGTGACGGTGATGAGGGCATCGTAGCGCGACAGGCAGTGTCGTTCCCACAGGGCATACAGTCTCGACAGCGGCTTGCGGCTCCAGCGGGGCAAGTACTCCTTGGTGAGCAGCTGCATAGGCACATCCTCGTGTGAGTCGAAAATCACCTTCTTCCCATGGCTGCGTATTCTTAGCCCCACCGGCATAAGCTCGGGGTCGTGCAGATGGTAGATGTCGGCGTTCAGTGCGAGTGCCTTCCTCAGCACACGTCCCAGCTGCATCTGCCGCCGGAGCCGATGGGACGAGAGGGGGACACCGACGATATGGACACCTTCCACGAGGCTGTCGCTTACGTTGGGGGCAAGAAGGTAGGTGTCGTATTGTTGTGCCAGCGAGTGGCATTCCTTGTAGAGGATGCGCACATCGTTGGCAGGATGGACGCTGGTGATATGGCAGACGCGGGCGGGCATGTCAGTACTTCATATCGTCCCAACCGAAGGGGTGGGGGGCTTGTGGCAGCTTTGCCAGCGGGTGATAGTCGCCTTTGAGCCCGATGGGGGTGGAGTGGCGGATGTCGCTGACTATCTGGATGCAGTTGCGCGCCTCGCTGATGCGGAAGCCGCGACCCGCCAGAATCTCCTCGTAGCTGCGGGTGTGCAGTTCGGTGAAGCCTTGGCTGAACTCAAACTCGTCGCCATCGATGGTGATGGTGCGGAAAGTCCGTTTCTCCCCCTCTACCGCATTGGGCGGGAGGCATTCGGCATTGATGCTCAGGAAATAGCGCACACGCGCCTGTTGCAGCTCCAAGTAACCCGCCACACGGTCGTGCGACATCACATGGACGATATTCTTCCGTACGGGTCCAAAAATCCACTGGAGCATGTCATAGAAATGAACTCCGATGTTGGTGGCCACACCGCCGCTCTTGTGCACATCCCCCTTCCAGGAGGTGTAGTACCAGCGGCCACGAGAGGTGATATAGGTGAGGTCCACGTCATACACCTTGTCCTTGGGGCCTTCATCCACCTTCTTCTTCAAAGCGACGATGGAGTCGTGGAGTCGCAGCTGTAGTATGGTGTATGCCTCATGTCCCGACTCTTTCTCTAGGTCGATGAGGTTGTCGATATTGTAAGGATTGAGGACCAGGGGCTTCTCGCAAATCACATTGCAGCCTAGGCGGAGGCCGTAGCGGATGAAGGCGTCATGGGTGTAGTTGGGGGTGCAGACCGATATCCAGTGGAGGGGGTTGTCGGTGCGTTGCTGTTTTGAGCAGAAACGGTCGAATTGTTCCTGCTCGATAAAGAAGGAGCAGTTGGGGAAGAAGCTGTCCAGGCGACCTACGCTGTCGAACTTGTCATAGGCTGCCAGGAGGTCGTTGTGGGTGTCGGCGATAGCTTTGAGGTGACGCGGGGCTATGTAGCCTGCTGCTCCGATAAGCGCAAAGTTAGACATAGACGGATTAGAGATTAGGGGTTAGCATTTTAGAGTCTGCCGTCAATGAGGTCGCGCGGCATGATGCCTTTGACGTCATAGATGATGTGGTTCTTTTCGAGCAGTTGGTCGAAGTCAATTTCCATCTCGCGGAACTGGCGGTGTGCCACAGCGATGATGGCGGCGTTGTATTTGTTGGTTGGCAGCTGGTTGACGATGTCGATGCCGTATTCGTGCTTCACCCGCTCAGGCGAGGCCCAAGGGTCGTAGACCGTGATGTCGGCATTGTATTCCTGCAAGGCGTGGTAGATGTCGATGACGCGGGTGTTGCGCACATCGGGGCAGTTCTCCTTGAAGGTGAATCCCATGATGATGATTTTGGAGCCGAGCACCTGAATGCCTTTCTTGAGCATCAGCTTGATGGTCTGGTCGGCCACGTAGGCACCCATGCCGTCGTTCATGCGGCGACCCGCCAGGATGATTTCGGGGTTATAGCCCAGTCGTTGGGCACATTGCGCCAGATAGTAGGGGTCGACCGAGATACAGTGGCCGCCTACCAAGCCGGGGTTCATCTTGATGAAGTTCCACTTGGTGCCGGCGGCTTCCAGCACGTCCAGCGTGTCGATGCCCATCAGGGTGAAAATCTTAGAGAGCTCGTTGACGAAAGCGATGTTGATGTCGCGTTGGCTGTTCTCAATCACCTTGGCAGCTTCTGCCACCTTGATGCTCGAGGCCTTGTGGGTGCCGTTGATGAGGACGGAGTTATAAACATTGTCGATGATGTCGGCCACTTCGGGTGTGGAGCCGGAGGTTATCTTGGTGATTTTCTCCACGGTATGCACCTTGTCGCCAGGGTTGATGCGTTCGGGACTGTAGCCGGCATAGAAGTCGACATTGAACTTGAGGCCGGAGACCCTCTCCACGACGGGAATACATTCGTCTTCGGTGACACCAGGATACACAGTCGACTCATACACCACGATGTCGCCCTTCTTGATGACCTTTCCCACTACCTCGCTGGCACCATAAAGGGGGCTGAGGTCGGGGTTATTGTTGCGGTCCACAGGTGTGGGGACGGCCACCACGTAGAAGTTGCATTGCCGGATATTCTCAATGTCGGCAGTGCAGCGGAAGCCATGATTGTTGATGGCATCCTGTAGAAGCTCGTCCGATACTTCAAGAGTGCTGTCGTGACCTGCCATAAGGGCATCAACACGAGCTTGGTTCATGTCGTATCCCACGGTGGGATACTTGGTGGAAAAGAGTCTGGCCAGCGGAAGACCTACGTATCCAAGGCCAATGACCGCTATTCTGATGTCTTGCATGCTATATATAATTAATTTATTCTCAATGCGTAATTGCGGTTTCTTTTGTGCTGTGGCACACTAGAAATACCTTGCAAAGATACTTCTTTTTTTTCAGATAATAAAAAAACAAAGAGCAATTCCTGGAAAAAAGCGAATCACCCCTGCGAGGTTGTCAGCTCTTGATGCTCAAGCGGAGCCGGATTGAGTAGTAAGGCACAATACCACCAGCTGACAAACAGCAGACCCATCTGTCGGCCGAAGGTGGCTTCGAAGGCAATGCACAAGCCATACACGATGCTGAACAGCATCATGGGTAGGTTGCGCCGAGGCTTGTGTAGGGCCAATACCATGGGCATAATCACCATAGCCAAAAGAAGAACCAGCCCGATGATGCCTGTAGAGAGGGCAGTCTCGAGATATTGGTTGTGTGTGCTGTATTTCTCGTGAGTGTAGCCCTCGGCAAAATCATGAGCCACATACCGTTCATGCAGGACGTCCCAGTATCCGCCACAGCCGTACCCGATAAGTTCATGACCTTTCAGTGCCTCCGCGCCACATTTCCACATCACCTGACGACCGTCGCCCTGCTCGCCCGCAGCTATCTTCTCCACCGAATAGATGATGCGCCAATAGAGCGTCGGCATTGCCAGATAGGAGCCCCCTATCATCACCACCAAAGCCGCCACCGTCAGTCCTGTAAGCATCCATCGTTTTCGGACGAAGGCCAGATGGGCCAGACAAGCGACAGCCAACAACGCCAGAACGACCAGTCCCGAACGTGACCCCAGGATGACCAGGTACATCATCAGCACCACCATGTCGGCTGCCAACAGCCATCGACCCACCCGCCAATGGGCGTCGTCGGTGTGACGCACCAGCTCCACATACAGCAAAGCGATGGCTGTCAGGAGATAGAGGGCCATGTAGTTGTGGTGCAGAGGGTCGAAGTGAAAGTCTACCAAAAGGCTTATGGGTGTGCCATTCAGATAACCGATGATGGCCCTTATTGCCATGATGACGAAGCGCACCGTGAGGGTGCCCGCCAATAGATAGGAGAAGGCGGACACGTGTTGCCTCCTTAAATACGAGGTGTCGCTCAGCAGGAAATAGAGCGGGAGCAGCAGCAGGGGTAGTTTCAGCCCCACGATGGCCCACCCCTCCTGCGAGTCGCTACTGTAAGCCACGCTGCACACATGCACGAGATAGTACAGCATCATCAGGTAGAGACAAATCCGTATGGGATGCGTCAAAGACGGGTTGCCGATTCGGTGGGTGGTGACGCTCTTCACCAGAGTGAAGACTAAGAGCAAGACCAGTCCCCACAGGCCGAGCCTCCAATGGATAGGCAGAGCCACAGCCATCAGGGCCATCAGGCAGTATTCCACCTTCTCATACCAGCGCAGGGGTGCGATAAGGGATGTAAAAAAGTGTTTCATATTGAGTCGTTATAATTTGCAAAAATACATAAAAAAAATGAGATGGAGCCAAGGAATGGTACGAAGTTGAAAAAAAATCGTACCTTTGCACCATATTCTATCCGTCCACTAGATACGCTCGCCTATGAATTTTGTCTTGATTATTACGACATTATCCCTCTTGGGGCTGGAAATGCTTTATTTCGCCGTGGCGCGGCATTTCCATATTGTAGACCGTCCCAACCAGCGTAGTTCCCACCACCGAGTGGCGCTCTTGGGGGCTGGTGTGGCGTTTTATTTTGCCATTCTGCTGTACGCCCTGACCCATCAATTCAACTATCTGCCCTTCCTGCTCGGAGCCACCTTGCTCGGCGTGGTGAGCTATGTCGACGACCTCCGTCCGCTGCCCAGCTGGCTGCGGTTGGGCGTGCAGGTGGCCGCCATCGTGCTCACCTTCTTCCCCTCCATTGCCACCCTTCAGACGTGGCAGATGATTCTGCTCGTGGTCATGTTCGCGGGGGTGCTCAATGTCTACAACTTCATGGACGGCATCAACGGCATGTTGGCTGCCTATTCGCTGGTAGTGGTAGGCACCTTTGGCTATATCAATTGGACGATGGTACACTTCGTCGACCCAGACTTGATTGTCCTGCTCCTGGTGGCCATTCTGGTGTTCGGTTTCTTCAACTTCCGCATCAACGCACGCTGCTTTTCGGGCGACGTGGGCAGCATCGTAATGGGCTTCGCCGTGCTTTTCCTGCTGGTGCGCTACGATTTGGCCTTGCCCGATGTGGGCGAGAATGTCAGCTACCTCTGCTTCATCATCGTCTTTCTAGCAGACGGAATACTGACCATCGTCAAGCGTTTCCTCAACGGGCGTAATATTCTGGAGGCACATCGCGAGCATCTGTATGAAACGTTGGTCAACGACCTCCATGTGCCGCACCTCTGGGTGTCGGCGGGCTATGCACTGCTGCAACTTATTATCAATATAGGGTATCTGAATGTGGCGGACAAAAACCTCTACACCTTCCTCGTCGCCTTTGTCCTCATTATCGCCTACGGCCTGTTCTTTTTCTATTGCAACAAGCGGAAAGAGGCGGAGAAACAGTAACTTGCCACTATTTGTCCAACTGGCAGTAGATGCTGTTGTTGCTCTTGAACTCGGGGACAATGGCCTTCATCTTGCCCACAAGCTGTAGCGGGTCGAGGGTGGGCATGAGCTCCCACAGCTCGGCATAGGCTTTGTCGATGTCTTCGAGGGAGTATTTGCGCACCTCGGCACGCATTATCTTGGGGTGATAGGTGGGCATGGTGTTCTCCTTGGTGGCCAGCAGCTCTTCGTAGAGCTTCTCGCCAGGACGTAGCCCCACTTCCTTGATTTTGATGTTCTTGAGGCCTGAGAGCTGAATCATCTTAGTGGCCAAATCGTATATCTTGACTGGCTTGCCCATGTCGAAGACAAAGATGTCGCCACCCTGTCCCATGGCACCTGCTTCAAGCACAAGGTTACAGGCTTCGGGAATGGTCATAAAGTAGCGGATGATGTCCTTGTGGGTAACTGTCAACGGGCCGCCGGCAGCCAGCTGTTTCTTGAACAGCGGTATGACGCTACCGTTGGAACCCAGCACGTTGCCGAAGCGGGTGGTGACAAAGTGGGTCTGGGCGGTGCTGCGGCTCTGGATGTATATCTCGGCCATGCGCTTGGTGGCGCCCATGACGTTGGTGGGGTTCACAGCCTTGTCGGTGGAGACCATCACAAACTTCTGCACGCCGTTCTCTATGGCGAGGTCGGCGACGTTCTTGGTGCCGAAGACATTGACATAGATGGCCTCGTAGGGGTTCTCCTCCATGAAAGGCACATGCTTGTAGGCGGCGGCATGGTAGACCACCTGGGGCTTGTAGGTGCGGAACACCTCGGCCATGCGTTGGCGGTCTTTCACATTGGCTATCACAAATTCCATGTGGTCGGCATACCGTTTGTAAGGCTCGTTGCTCCGCAGCTCGAACTGTAGGTCGTACATGGGCGATTCGGCCTGGTCGAGCATCACGATTTTCGAAGGCTGGTACTGGATAAGCTGGCGGCATATCTCGCTGCCTATCGAACCGGCAGCACCCGTGACGAGCACCACCTTGTCGACCAGCTCACGGACTATGTTGACGTTGTCGAGCTTGATGCTTTCGCGCTCCAGGAGGTCTTCAATCTGAATGTCGTGAATCTGGTTGGCCGTAAAGGAGTCGTTAATCCAGTTGTTGATGTGGGGCACCGACTTTACGGTGAGGCCGAGGTCGAGGCCTTTGTTCATTATCTCCTGTTTGCGCGCCACCTTGATAGAGGGGATGGCGATGAGCAGCACCTCCACCTTGTGCTTGGCGATGTAGTTGCTGTTAAGCACGGCCTGGGGGGCCAGCACCCGCACGCCGTTGAGCGCGGTGTCGTGTTTCTGAGCGTTATCGTCCAGATAGGCCACCACGCGGTATTCATGGGTCATGTCCTGATGCAGTGCGTTGCTGGCAATAGTGCCGGCGGCCCCGGCTCCATAGATGACCACGTTGCATGTGGGGCGGTGGCGGCGGATGTAGTCGTTGTAGATGCGCTGTAGGAAGAGCCTCACCGAAAGCATGGCGGCAATCTGCAGGGCGAAGGTCATAAGTATCTCGCTGTAGGCAGGGGTATAGCGGTTCTGGATGATGGGGTGGTTGTTGTTGACAAGGTTAAAGACAACGAGGATGGCAGCAGCCATCACATTGGCGATGATGATTTTGTATATGTCATACATGCCCGAGTGGCGGATGATGGCGCGGTGGGTGCCAACAATTACATAGCAGACGGATGCTAAAACAATGAAGGCAGCCAATTTAACAATCAGTGAAGGCCAGTCGATGTGGCTTATCATCCGCAGCCGCAACATATCGGTGATGGCAAATGCGACAATCAGAGTGAAAATATCTATTGCCAACACTGCCCATCTGGATGCTGTGGTATAGCGGTATCTGCGTGTGAACCAAAATATTATCTTTCTAATCATAATTAAATGATGTTAAATGTTAGGTGGATAACCAACTTGCAAAGTTACTACTTTTTTTACATATAATGCAAAAAAGGCTATGAAAACTTTTCAACAACCTGACAATGCGTATCCCTTCATCCGCCATAAGACCTTTTTGCGCAACTGCGGTCCCATGCCACCATTGCGCGGCGTCCAGCTCGCACCTCCCAAGCGGCGCATTCATGCCGAAGCCGTCCTTTGCTTTGTATGAGCTCACTTTTTTGTTTGTTGTTTCGTTGCATTTGATTTAGGTGACAGAAAATCAATTCTAAATAGGTGGTAACAAAATGGAAATGAAAGGCTGGGGTTGGGCATTCGGCGCGCCGAGGGCGCTGTGGGATTGACTCTACAGGTGCGATGGACGTGGAAGAGGCTTTCGGGAGGATGTCTTCGGATAAAGGTCTGAAAGAACAACAGGGAGGTTCCACACCTCCCTGCTGCTTTACTGTTTCTTTCTTTCGTCCAGGTATTTCACCCAGCTCTCGTATCGCTTGCCTTTCAGCACGCGGGGAAACTTGGAAGCTCCGCCAACCTTCCCTATCTCGTCGCGCATGAAGTCGTAGAAGATATGGGTGGGCAGCACGTCGATGTCGAGGTGCTTGATGGCTTCCATGCGTTCCACTTTGTAGTCGTCGTTGAGCTGGCAGAGGTTGTCGTCGATTATTTTCAGGGCCTGCTGGGGGTCCAGCGGGTCGTCGGTGCCCAGGTACCAGTGGTGGGCGAACATGGTGTCGTGGCGTATGCCGGCGACGGTGAACTCGCAGATGTCGGCCCCGGTGGCTTCGGAGAGCATCTCGACGGCACGGTTCATGTTGTCTTGCGACAGGTGCTCGCCGGTGAGGCTCAGGAAGTGCTTGGTGCGGCCAGTGACGGCCATGTCGCAGTTTTTTACGTCGGAGAAGCGCACGGTGTCGCCTATCAGGTAGCGCCAGGTGCCGGCACAGGTGCTGAGGAGGATGGCGTAGTCTACGTCTTCCTTCACTTCGGCAAGGGTGAGCGTTTTGCAGTTGGGGCGGATGTTGCCTTCTTCGTCGAAGTTGTTTTCGTCGAAGGGGACGAATTCGTAGTAGTTGCCGTTGTCGACGAGCAGCTGCATCTTGCGGCGTTTCAGGTCGACTTGGTAGGCGATGTATCCTTCCGAGGCCAGGTAGCTTTCAACGAATAGCACCTCTTTGCCGAAGAGGCGCTCGAAGCTTTTCTCATACGGTGCAAAGGCGACGCCGCTGTGGACGTAGACCGAGAGGTTGGGCCACATTTCGTGAATGTTCTTCAGGCCGTATTCCGCAATGATGCGTTCCAGGAGTATCTGCACCCATGCCGGCACTCCGACCAGCACCCCGATGTCCCACGTAGGGGCTGCCTTGACCATGGCGTCCAGTTTGTCCTGCCAGTCTTTCATCTTTGATATTTCCTCGCCGGGCTTGTAGAAGAACTCGAACCACTTGGGTATGCGCCCGGCAGAGATACCCGACAGGTCGCCGGCATAGTAATCGCCTTCCTTGAAGTACTGCAAGTCGGTGCTGCCAGCAATGCACAGCACACCAGAGTCGTAGAAGCGCGCGGGGAAGTCGTATTGCGATGCCGAGAGGTACTGCTTGGTGCCCGCCCGCGTGATGCTGTTGAGCATGGCGCGCGTGATGGGGATGAACTTGCTGGGTGCTCCCGAGGTGCCGGAACTGAGGGCAAAGTATTTTATCTTACCGGGCCATGCCACATTGCGCTCGCCCTTGAGGTTGCGATACCACCACTCGTCGTGCATCTTGTCGTAGTCGAACACGGGCACGAGCCGACGGAAGGCTTCGATAGGGTTCTTGGAATGCAGGATGAACTGGAAGCGGTATTTCTGGCCGAAGGCGGTGTTCTGCGCCCTCCGCAGCAGCTTGCGCAGTTCGCGACGCTGGGCTTTGACGGGGTTGACCAGTTTTTGTTTGGCTTCGGTGGGTATGTTGCCTATCTCTGCAACGGTCTTGATGACCGACCCGACGATGGGCAGGCCGGCATTGAACGGCTTCTCTTTATCCCTTACTACTTTTCTAGGCATGGGTATTCCTCGTATGCTTAAGTATTTAACATTATTTCTTCTCTCCTATATGCGGTGCAAAGATACGTAAAAAATATTGATACGGGAATATAAAAAGTGGAAAATAAAGGTGCATTTCTCGTTTCTCCATTAAAAAAAGTGTATCTTTGCAGCGGATTTTACCAATGACTTTCGTTTGCATTGTATTGTCCCACAATTGAGTATACGTTTTAATTGACTTGATACCACATACTAATTATGACTAAAGAGAAATCTTTTCGTGAAGAAAGCGACCTTCTCGGTTCGCGTCAGGTGCCGGAGGAGGCACTTTATGGAGTACAAACTGTTCGCGCTATAGAGAATTTCCACATCAGCGGCCAGCTGCTGAGCAATTATCACAACTTCATCAAGGGTATGGCCATCACCAAGAAGGCTGCTGCCATGGCCAATGTTGAGGTGGGTATGATTACCGAGGAGCAGGGCAATGCCATCATTTGGGCCTGCGACCAGTTGATAAGCGGTCTGTATCATGACCAGTTCCCCATCGATATGATTCAGGGCGGTGCGGGCACCAGCACCAATATGGCTGCCAATGAGGTGATTGCCAACTTGGCTCTTGAGCACATGGGCCACAAGCGTGGCGAATACCAGTATTGCTCGCCCAACGACGTTGTGAACGCTTCGCAGAGTACCAACGATGCTTACCCCTGTGCCATACACATGGCTATGTGTCTGGAACATCTGGAGTTTATCCCCCGGCTGGAGAGGATGATTGACTCGCTCGACAGAAAGAGCCAGGAGTTTGCCCATGTCATCAAGATGGGGCGCACCCAGCTACAGGACGCCGTGCCTATGACCTTGGGGCAGACCTTTGGCGGCTTTGCTGCCTCACTGCGCGGCGAGCTGGCCAACCTGCGCAATGCTGCCGACGAGTTCCTTATCGTCAATATGGGTGCCACCGCCATCGGCACGGGCATCTGCTCGCTGCCGGGTTACAGCGTGGCCTGCATCCACGCACTGCGCAAGATTACCGGTTGGAACATTTCGCTGGCCGACAACCTCATCGAGGCCACCAGCGCCACCAGCTGCATGATTCAGTATAGCAGTTCGCTGAAGCGTCTGGCCATCAAGATTAACAAGATGTGCAACGACCTGCGTCTGCTCAGCAGCGGTCCCCGTTGCGGTATCAACGAGATTCATCTGCCCGAACGCCAGCCCGGCTCTTCCATCATGCCCGGCAAGGTGAACCCCGTCATCCCCGAGGTGATGAACCAGGTGTGCTACAAGGTCATCGGCAACGATATGGCCATTACCTTCGCCTCCGACAACGGCCAGCTGGAGCTCAACGTCATGGAGCCGGTCATTGCCTACACCCTCTTCGAGAGCATCCATCTGCTCGAGAACGGCCTCGACACGCTGCGCACCTTGTGTATCGACGGCATCCGTGCCAATGAGGAACGTTGCCGCCAGCTGGTGGAACAGTCCATCGGAATCGTCACCATGCTCAATCCCATCATCGGCTACAAGCAGAGTACCAAGATTGCCAAGGAGGCTTCCGAAACCGGCCGCGGCGTGTATGAGCTGGTGCTCGAGCATGGGCTGCTCACCAAGGAGCAGCTGGACGAGATACTGAAGCCCGAGAATATGTTGCAGCCCATTGACATTAAGTTGAAATAATTCATATTTAATAGCCATGGAATCGGCAGACAGCAACAGAACGCTTCAGCGGGTGGAAATCATGGCCCCAGTGGGGTCGTATGAGAGCCTCAGTGCCGCCATACAGGCGGGTGCCGATGCTGTTTATTTCGGCGTGGGGAACTTGAACATGCGCTCCCGTTCTGCTGCCAACTTCACATTGGAGGATTTGGCGCGCATCGCCGACATCGCCCACCAGCATGGCGTGCGCACCTACCTGACGGTGAACACCATCATCTACAATCATGAGATTGAGGAGATGCGCTCACTGGTTCAGGCCGCCAAGGCTGCTGGCATCAGTGCCATTATCGCCTCGGACATGGCGGTGATTACTTATGCCAGCAGCATCGGTGTGGAGGTGCATATCTCCACCCAGTGCAATATTTCTAATGTGGAGGCCGTCCGTTTCTTTGCCCAGTGGGCCGATGTGGTGGTTACCGCCCGAGAACTACCGCTCAGGCAGGTGGCAGAGATTACACAGTTCATACACGATAACGACATCCGCGGCCCCAAAGGGGAGCTGGTGCAGGTGGAGGTGTTCGCCCATGGGGCATTGTGTATGAGCGTAAGTGGCAAATGCTATCTAAGCCTCGACGAGTATAACTACAGTGCCAACCGCGGCGCATGTCTGCAGTTGTGCCGCCGCGAATATCTAGTCAAGGACTTGGAAAGCGACACCGAGCTGGTGGTGAGCGGCAAATATATTATGTCGCCCAAGGACTTGTGCACCATAGGTTTCTTGGACAAGATATTGAAGGCTGGAGTCCGCGTGCTGAAGATTGAAGGGCGCGGACGCTCGGCCGATTATGTGAAGACGGTGGTGGAGTGCTACAAGGAGGCCGTGCAGGCTGTGGCCGACGGCACCTACACTCAGGAGAAGATAGCCGCATGGACCGAACGGCTGCGCACGGTGTTCAACCGCGGCTTCTGGGACGGCTACTATCTGGGTCGTAAGATGGGCGAATGGAGCGAGCGGTATGGCTCACAGGCTACGGAGAATAAGGTCTATCTGGGTAAGGTGACCAACTACTACACCCGTCCACAGGTGGCGGAGATGAAGATTGAAACTGCCGAGCATCTGTGTGTGGGTGAGGACTTGATGGTTACGGGGCAGACCACCGGTGTGTACCGTGCCACTGTGGCAGAGCTGCGGCTGGGCGACAGCGCACAGCCAGTGCAGGAGGTGAAGCAAGGCGACGTGTTCAGCGTCAAGACCTCCGAGCTGCTGCACCGTGGCGACAAGCTGTATCGGGTGGACAAGGTGATTGACGAGTTCTAAACCATGAACGAGGTTCGCATATACCACACCCCGTGGGGAGGCAGGATATGGTGGGCGGTATTGTTGTCGCTGGGGTTCGTGGGGTTGTTTGTGTGGCTCGTTATTGAAGACCCCGCTTTGAGAGGGGATTGGAGGTGTTGGCTTGGACTGATATTTTTTGGCATAATGGCTTTGTTCTTTCCCTTGGTGGCGTTGTGGGAGCGGTTGTTGGGACGACCGGCGGTAGTGGTCATGGCCGACAAGGTAGTGTGTACAGCATTGTGCAGACGGTCGGAATACCGATTTGATGAGGTGAAGGAGTTTAAAATGACACAAATGAGTGGGCAGGAATTTATAGCTGTGCATTTCGATAAACAGGAGGAGCAGCGCAGGTTGCAGGACGCTTCGAAGATGGGACGCGCTGTGCGACACTTGAATATAGGGATGGTGGGTGCGCAGGAGAGCATTGCGGCATCGGGATTGACGATGAAACCGCAGGAGTTGTGCGACTTGTTGAACAGTAGGTTGAAATGATGGAATAATATATTATGGCAAAGGCAAAAACATACTATTACTGTCGCGAGTGCGGCTACCAGTCGAGCAGCTGGTTGGGCAAATGTCCCGCCTGTGGCAAGTGGAACACTTTCGACGAGGAGGTGGTGCAACGCGACGCACCCGTTAGGTCGAAGCATAAATCGACAAAGGCCAGCGAGCCGAAACTGTTGCAGCAGGTGGTGTATAGCGAGACTCAGCGCATGCCTACCCGCTGTGCCGAGTTCGACCGTGTGCTGGGTGGCGGCATCGTACCCGGCAGCCTGTTGCTGTTGGGTGGCGAGCCAGGCATCGGAAAGAGTACGTTGCTCCTTCAGACCGCCATGGCCATCCCCGACCGAAGGATTCTGTATGTGAGTGGCGAGGAAAGCGAGGAGCAGATAAAGATGCGCGCCGATAGGATAGGGGTGGCGAAGGGAGAGCTGTATGTGGTGAGCGAGACCGCCATGGAGCGCATCTTCGAGCATGAGGCTGGGGTGGAGCCCGACTTGCTGATAGTGGATTCTATCCAGACTGTGAGCACCGAGGCTATCGAGTCAGGGGCGGGCAGCCTGTCGCAGATACGCGAATGCACCACCCAGTTCCAACGTTACGCCAAAGAAAACGGCGTGCCGGTGCTGCTGGTAGGGCATATCACCAAGGACGGCACGCTGGCAGGACCCAAGGTGATGGAGCATATAGTGGATGCGGTGTTGCAGTTCGAAGGCGACCGCAACTATGGCTTCCGCATCCTTCGCACTTTGAAAAACCGTTTCGGGTCTACTGCTGAAATTGGCATCTTCGAGATGCGTGGCAACGGTCTTTGCGAAGTGCCCAACCCGTCGGAGCTGCTCCTATCCCACCGCGATGAGGAGCTGAGCGGCGCGGCTGTGGCTGCTACTCTAGAGGGGGCGCGTCCAATGTTCGTCGAGGCTCAGTCGCTCGTAAGCACCGCCGTCTACGGCACCCCCCAACGCAACGCCAACGGCTTCGACATGAGGCGCATGAACATGCTGCTGGCTGTGTTGGAGAAACGCTGCGGTTTCAAGTTGGGAGCGAAGGACGTATTCCTGAACATGGCGGGCGGCATCCGTGTCAACGACCCCGCCACCGACCTGGCTGTGGCATGCAGCATTCTCAGCAGCAATGTGGACATGCCCATATCGCCCCGCATCTGCTTTGCAGCCGAATTGGGCTTGAGCGGCGAGCTGAGACCCGTCAGCCGTGTGGAGCAACGCATCAGCGAGGCCGATAGGCTGGGCTTCGAACGCATCTTCGTCTCCAAGTACGATGCCAAAAGCGTCGACCGCAAACGCTACAAAATCAATATCGTCACCGTGAGCGTTATTGAAGAAGCCTTCAGAGAATTGTTTAGTTAAGAAAAACCAGTACTACTAGCCTCTCTAGAATTACTAGTAATACTAGAAAAAACCAGAAAAAATGAGATACACTTATCAAACCCAAGGTACCTGCAGTGAGGCGATTGATTTCGAAATCGTCGATGGGAAGCTGCACAATGTTCAATTCATCGGGGGTTGCGACGGCAACACACAGGGCGTAAGCCGCCTGGTGGAAGGTATGAAGATAGAGGATGTGCTTGACCGCTTGGAAGGCATCCGATGCGGCTGGAAAGACACCTCATGCCCCGACCAGTTGTGCAAAGCCATACGTGAAGTAAGAACCATGAGTTAAAAACTAAGAAGTTTGGCAACAGCCCAATTCTCAATTCTCAATTCCCATGACCGACCGTCTCACGCCCGAACAGCGTCGCCGCTGCATGCAGGCCAACCGCAGCAACGGCACCCAGCCCGAACGGATGCTGGCACGCGAGCTGTGGCGGCGGGGGTTGCGCTATCGCAAGAACATGCGTTCTGTGCCGGGAAGCCCCGACATTTGCTTCAAGGGGCGCAAGGTGGCGGTGTTTGTGGATGGTGAGTTCTGGCATGGCCGCGACTGGAAAGACAAACGCCAGCGCATTCAAAGCAACCGCGACTTCTGGTATGCTAAAATAGAGCGCAACATGGTGCGCGACAAACGGGTGGACCTACGCCTCAAGACCCTAGGGTGGACGGTGCTGCGTTTCTGGGAGACCGATGTGCGTAAACACCTCTCCCTTTGTGCCGACAGAGTCGAAGAGGCTCTGCGCCATCAGCAGCTCCACCATCTGCACCATGTCTACCAGCTCGACACCCAATACGACTCTCCCGACATTGCCGCCGAAGACGAATTGGTGTACCCCATACAATAAAAGACAGAATGTCGCGTTATATCATTTTAAGCATTCTCAAAGAAAGAACAGAAAACACAGCAATATGAGTCTTATTAAATCCATTTCGGGCATCAGAGGCACCATCGGAGGCAAAGCCGGTGACGGTCTCAGCCCCATCGATGTGGTGAAGTTCACCACGGCTTTTGCCACATTCCTCCAACGCAACAACACAGGCAAACGCCTCACCCTTGTGGTAGGTCGCGACGCACGCCTCAGCGGTGCCATGGTCGACCGGCTGGTCGTCGGCACACTGCAGGGCATGGGCGTGGACGTTATTGAGACGGGTCTCTCCACCACCCCCACCACCGAGATGACGGTGATTGACAAACATGCCGACGGCGGCATCATCATCACCGCCTCCCACAATCCCAAGCACTGGAACGCGCTGAAGCTCCTCAACAGCCGTGGCGAGTTTATCGATGCGGCAGAGGGTAATGAGGTTATCCGCATTGCCGACAGCGAAGATTACGACTATTGCGATGTCGACACCTTGGGCCAGGTGACCGAGGATTTCGACACCATCGACCACCATATCGACCGTGTGTTGGCACTCCCCCTCGTTGACCGCGAGGCTATTGCCAAGGCCAACTTCCGCGTCTGCGTGGATGCCGTCAACTCCACCGGCGGCATCGCCATCCCCCGTCTCCTCCGCGCCTTGGGCGTGAACGATGTGGTGGAACTCAACTGCGAACCTACCGGCCATTTCGCCCACAACCCCGAACCCATCCCCGCCAACCTCACCCAGATTGCCGACACCGTGGCCAAGGAGCATTGCGACTTGGGTATTGTCGTTGACCCCGATGTGGACCGCCTGGCTCTCGTGTGCGAAACCGGCGAGATGTTTGGCGAAGAATACACCCTCGTCAGCGTGGCCGACTATGTGCTGAGCCACACCCCCGGCAACACTGTCTCCAACCTGTCCTCATCCCGCGCCCTGCGCGATGTCACCCACAAATATGCCGGCTGCGAGTACAACGCCTCCGCCGTAGGCGAAGTGAACGTCACCACCCTCATGCGCCAGACGGGTGCCGTCATCGGCGGCGAAGGCAACGGAGGTGTCATCTATCCCGAGCTGCACTATGGCCGCGACGCACTGGTGGGCGTAGCGCTTTTCCTCACCCTCCTGGCCAAGAAAGGTATGAAGGTGAGCGAGCTGCGTAAGACCTACCCCGACTATATCATCTCCAAGAACCGCAAAGACCTCACCCCCGACATGGACGTAGACGCACTGCTGGGGAAGGTGGCCTCCCTCTATGGCTCGAAAACCGACTGCCGGGTGAGCACCATTGACGGCGTGAAGATAGACTTCGAAGACGGCTGGGTGCACCTGCGCAAGAGCAACACCGAACCCATCATCCGCATCTATAGCGAATCCCACACCGAAGCCCGCGCCAACGAACTGGCCGAGATGGTGAAGAAGATGCTGTAATACATTCTCTCAATATCCCCGCACTTATCGTGTGGGGTATATCAGACAAATCTCAACACTCCACGTATCGCACGAATCACAAGTATATATAATTCGTGAAAATACGCGAGATACGCGGAGGGGGGTCTCAATTCTCAATATACCACGATGTAGTCGAAACCATATCGCCTTTTATACCTGCCTGCGCTTTTTTAATTTGTGCAGGCAGGTGTTTGTTAATTGGTATGTGGGAAGCAGCGATTGAAGCGCAGGACGATGATCAATATGATAGGCAGGGCGTTTCTCCACGTGGTCTACAAAGTCTTTCAGCTCATGATAGAAGCCATGCTCCACCCAAGTGGAGGCTTGCAGGGTGGGCGAAAAGTTGTCGTGACGGCATAGATATTTCACATACACGTCGCGATGCCTTATTTTCTCCATCGGAATACCCATAAAAGAGCCGCCCATCGGTTGAAAGGTGAGTGTGTCGATGCCTGAGAGCGTGTATACTCCAGAAAGAGTATGGACTACCAGATCTTCGACGGGTGTGGCCCACGAATATCCTGTGGAAAGCGATACAGTCCCCACCACATTACCGTGGGAAAGCATCATAACCCAGGTATGACACGATGCCTGCCGTATAGCTATCACATCCGCGGAGCCAAAAAGATGCAATACCAAATCTATTGGATGAATAAAAAGCTCGGTAAGAGCATCACCCTCAGGGTAACGACCAACACAATACCGCAGGGAGTAGTTACAGGCATTACTGCCTTTAAGACACGATTTAAGCCTAAGTATGGCAGGGGCATATCGTTTCTGCAAACCCACTTGCACATAGGAACCGGCACTTTCTTGTAGGGCAATGAGCGACTCAAGCTGAGGCAGAGTCTGGCAAGGAGGTTTCTCGACAAATAGAGCCTTGCCTTGTTGCAACACAGAGGAGGCTATACGGTAATGGGCTGAGGGAGTGGCTGACACAAAGACCGCAGACACTGCTGGGTCGGACAGCACTGTGTCTAGCGATGTGGTCACAATAACATGCTTGAAAGCAGGATTGGAACTAATGAGTTTGGCTTTATGAGATGAATGAATGCAGATGTATTTCAGTGGCACGTGCAAGAGGTTTAATACTGGGTACAGGTTTGCCATGCTATGACCGCCCATACCCACAAAAGCATATTGACGGGTGCAGGGATGCTGGAGCATGGTCTCAGCACGTAGGCGGCGAACACGATATATTAAACTGTCCATCATGATTGTATGTTTTTGAAATAACGACGATAAGTAGTGCCGTGGTCACCGCACCACTGGTAAGAACCATACATCAACTCCACCACTCTTTTGGGAAGAAAACGCTCGAGAGTGCGGAGCAAAATGATGTCGTATTTGCGATGATAGTTTATCCAACAGCCATTGCATGTTTTGCCAGACTGACGCTGAATGCTACAGGTGGTGGAGTTGTTCCAGATGCCGTCGAACGATTGATTGTGAATGTTGCCAAGTATACAGTCAAGATTTTGGCAGAGGGGAACATTGCCATTGGCATGAATCACAGCCTGGTTTCTAATACTAAGGCACGGCAGGCTAAGGCCTCCATTGCGCCATTGGTCATAGAGTGCTACATAGTCGTAGTTTTCACTGGTCTGATGAATGGATTGGGGAATATGGGTGGTGAAGTCTTTCGCAGCAAGAAGGTCGGTAGTAGTATCGAAGAAGGCCATGGTTCCATATATGCCTATACGCACATCAATTTGGTATTGTCGTGCTATTCGGATAACATATTCCATGTCTTCGAATTTGTTCCACGGTGAGAGGCAGAACATGAGCGACACAGGGACTTCTCCAGCTAAGGTCTCTACTACTTTCATCACCTTCAGGTAGCCGTCGCAGCCTCGCATATAGTGATAGGTCTGGCGGTCGCCATCTAAAGAAAGGTAAAGGTGTCTCGGCTTATATAGCCTTGTACTCTCAATCACCCGCTCTGGGGCAAGGCAATTGGAGAGCAGGGTGTAGTTGGGATGATGCAGACTGAACCACTCAAGAATTTGATTCGCCTGCGGGTGAAGTATAAACTCTCCCCCTTCAAGGCCCACGGTTGTATATGGTCTAACACAACTGCTTTGCATCACGCGTACAATGTTGTCAAACGAAAGATGTTCGTGGGGCTTTTTCCAAATGGAACAATGACGGCAGCGGGACTGGCATGCCGTTGTGGCATAAATCATCAGCTGGCTCAGCTGTTTGTGGTGCGGACGCAAGGTGTTGTTGACGTAAAGAAGTCCGCTTGTCAAATAATCGGTTGCTTTATACATTTCGGTCTATTTGTATGAAAATAAGGTTATGAAGGTATCATAACCTTTTCATCTGTAAAGAGACCGAAAACGTACAGAAGACTGCACGAAGGAATGACTAAAATGTAAATTGCATACCAATATGTGAAGATAGGGTGAATGGATGGTCTGTGGCGTAGGTGGACAAAGACTGCCAATTTGAATCAGTGGTAGAGCGAGGGGATATGCTATAGCCTATGCCACCCTCGACGAAAAAGCTGATATGCTCTGTTTGGCGGTAATGAACACCCGCCTTGAGGGTGGCAAAGAGACTTGGTTGCCCCTGATGCGAGAAGCAATTGCTGAGGGGAATTGTTGATGCTCCTGCAGCGGTGTTATTTGTTTGTCCTCCAATAATGAAACTAGTACTGTTGTGAATGGACAAAGGCAGTTGAAGTGAAAGGTCGGTGGAAAGATGGCAACCAAACCGGGATGACTGATGCAGATTGTACGACACACCTATGGGAATATTGAGGAATGCGACACTCTGCCACTCGTCAATCCTATCTATTCCAACACCCGTTTGGAAGTAAGAACGGTATTCGCCATGTCCTACGCCAGCATAGACCGAGAAAGTGCTGTCTATTGCGTAATGAAGCAATAGTGACTCAATGGTAGGTGGCTCATGATATTCGGTTCGAAGGATTTCGCCATTGTTATCTATCTCGTTGCTTTGGGCTATACGTATCAATGCAGAGGCCACCTCGTCAGAGAAGAGCGCACTATTTTCCAACACATATTGTTTGCAGTCGCGCCAATTACCAATGGGAATGCCTGTCACGGGTTCACCTGAAGGAGCTACTGAAGGCAACAGCAAGGGATGAGGATGTTGGGTAACACACATTTCGGAAAGGGAATACATCATAGTTACAGTCACCGACCATTTGTTTGCTGGGCGTACTGCCATTAACTTGGGGACGGTTGTTATTGACTCAATCGCCACACCCTGGTCGGTTATTCCTATCACTTCTTCTGAGGGAGTAGGGTACGATAAGGAATCGTTCTGCAACATTGTTGTGGGCGACTCTTCAAGGCCGACAGTGTCATTTGCCATCAAGGAAACGAGATGCTTGGGATTCCCTTGAGGTGAATAATGATTTGTTTCTATGATTGGCAGTTTTCCCTGCCGCTGTGCAGTCAGAGTGGCCAGGTCGCTATTTGCATCTTTCTCCACCATAAAGGGCATCGCCAACAACAAGACGCACAACAATGGCCCCAGAATGCGCTGCAACATGGCTCGTGCGTGGTAGAGTTGCGAGGATGAGGAATGTGGCTCTATATTCAGTGTCTGCGCAATCTCCTTGTGAGGCTTGCCCTCCACTACCGCCATGGTAAACACCTGTCGATAGCCTGGGGGCAGTTGGTTGATTGCCGCCTGCAACTCATCTTGTGTAAAAGGAGTCTCGTGCGTCTCGCAGGGCACATCAAAGCCTTCGATATGAGAAATCGGGATAGCCTTGCTTTGGGGCTGATGCTTTAGCTGTCGTATTGCCAGCCGTGCCGAAATGGCAGCCAGCCAACCGCCGAACTTTTCCGGGTCTTTTAGTTGGTCCAACCTGCTAAAAGCAATAAGGAAAGCATCATTCACAAGCTCCTCCGACAACTCTTTGTCACGAGTGATATGACGACAAATGGCAAAAGCCCGCTGTCTATAGCGGCTATAAAGCATATTCAGAGACTGTCGGTCACCAGTCTTAGCTTGCTCTATTAGTTGTTCCATGTCCGTCATGTCTTCTTAGAGACCTTTTCTCTAAGAAAGACTGCATGGAGGTGAAAAAATTATTTCTTCGTGCGGATATTGTCGATGCTCAAGACTTTTACGTCTGTAGGCCACATTTCGTTCATCAACACACCGCGCGGCATTCCATTGTTGGAGGTGGGAGTAAAGTTTTTTCCATTTTCATCTGTCGAGATATAGGTGTCGTAATAGAGCCACTTCTTTCCACAATTGCTGATGAACACCAGGCAATTGAACACCGTCTCGTCATCCTCGCTTAGGCGCATGGGACAGAAATAGCCCACCACCTGGTTCTTTGGCACAGGCTCGCGGAAGAGGCTGTCGCGGTCACAGACCAGCGTGTCACCAACCATCTCTTTCGACACCAACACGAACTGGCTATCCTTCCGTTTGGGCTTCTTCAACTCCAACACAAACCTCTCGCCCAACTCAAGGAATAACCCAGTGCCAGTCTCTGGCACTTCCTTATTGACAGTGAAGAGGCTACTCCATGCCCCCACAATACGGTCGATGTTGAAATAGAGCGTGTCCACACCATATTCATTGGTGTCGATTACAAACATATCGTAGTTGCTTCCGTTGTAACTCATTAGCACCTGCTCCTTCATCTGGAAGCCATACATGCCCATCATCATATACTCATGCGAAGTGTTCACCACATGCATCGCCAGTTCGGGTGAGATGCCGTTGCCTGTGCTGGCAATGGTGTAGAACAGCATCTGAAACTGCAGTTGCGACTTCTGCATTTCAGCCGTGTCACCCCCAAAGTACTCACACGCCATGCTCTGTCCTACAAACTTGTAGTAATAGGCCATCGGCTCAGCAGGATTCTTGGCGATGACAGCGTTGGCAAGTTTGACAATCATTCGAGTGTCCTCAATAGTGGGTGCCTCATCCTTGTTCATGATAGCACGGATTTGGTCAAACTCGTCATAACGTTGATATGGGTTATAGCCATCAAGGAAAGCCTGCCCATAGTATAACGTCTGTAAGTCTTCCACCTGCAGCGACGTGTCCACCGCAGCGAATCGCTTGACCAGATTGGGGTAATAGCGAAAGCTGTGCTTGTCGGTACAGTCCTTCTTGATTTGTTCGTAATCGGGGGTCGTATACCCTACGATAGCCGCCTCCTTAGCATCCTGCGCCTGAGTCAAACCCATTAGGAGCAGGGCTGTAATAAGTATTGCAAGCTTTTTCATATCTCAATCAAGCTTTTTCTGGCGCCAGCAGCCACACGATGAGGTATATGCCCAATCCCGTGCCGAAGCACAGCAGGGCAATCAGAAAGAGGATGCGCACCACAGTGACATCCACGTTGAGGTATTCAGCAATACCGCTGCATACCCCCGCGATACGCTTGTCGCGGGGGTTGCGGTATAGTTTCTTGATTTCTTCTGACATAGTGATTAGCGATTAGGGAATTGACAGTCAACCGCGCCAGCCAAATTTCAATTATCAATTTTCACCTTTCAATTTTAAATCAGTCCTCTGTCTTTCAGCAGCGGGGTGACGCTAGGCTCCTTGCCACGGAAGTTGATGTACATCTGCATCGGGTCTTCGGTGTTGCCGCTCTCCAAGATGTGGCGGAACTTCTTGGCCAGCTCGGGGTTGAAGAGATCGCCACTCTCCACAAAGGCAGCAAAGGCGTCGTGGTCGAGGATGGCGGTCCAGGTGTAGCTGTAGTATCCGGCATCGTAACCTGTGGTGAAGATATGCTGGAAGTAGGAGCTCTTGTAGCGGCTGATGATTTCAGGTATAAGGCCTATGGCGTTTAGGTGCATGGCCTCGAACTGGTTGGGTTCGATAGACTGCTTCACGGCGATGCTGTGGTAGTCCATGTCGAGCAGCGAGGCAGCCAGCAACTCGGTGTTGATAAAGCCCTGACCGTAGGTTTGCGCGGCAGCAATCTTCTCAATCAGCTCGTCGGGGATGCTCTCGCCGGTCTGATAGTGCTTGGCGTAGGTCTTCATCACCTGCGGGTTGCGGCACCAGTTCTCCATAATCTGTGAAGGCAGCTCCACAAAGTCGCGCGGCACGTTGGTGCCAGCCAGCGAGGGATAGTGGCATTTGCTCAGCAGCCCGTGGAGAGCATGGCCGAACTCGTGGAAGAGGGTCTCGCTCTCGTCGAAGTTGAGCAGCGAGGGCTTGTCGCCCGTGGGCTTGGTGAAGTTGCACACCACCTGGATGATGGGGATGACGTTCTCGCCTTTCTGGTTCACCTGCTGCCCGCGGAATTCGGTCATCCAGGCACCGCTGCGCTTGCTGGCGCGGGGGAAGAAGTCCATGTAGAGGATGCCGATGACTTGGTTGCCGTCCATCACTTCGTAGGCGTGGGCCTCCTTGTTGTATGTGGGCAGGTCGGGGTTCTCGCGGAAAGTGATGCCGTAGAGCTTGCCAGCAGTGGCGAAAGCACCTTCGCGTACATTGTCGAGCGAGAAGTAGGGACGCACCACCTCGTCGTCAAGGGCGTATTTCTCCTTGCGCAGTTTCTCGCTATAATAGCGCCAGTCCCACGGCTCCAGCTTGGCGGTGGGGTCGTCGGCCTTTATCATCTTCTGGTATTCGGCACACTCGGCTTTGGCCTTGTTCAGGGCGGGACGCCAAATCTGCATCAGGCAGTCGTAAACGGCCTTCGGGGTCTTGGCCAGGCAGTTGTCAAGCACATAGTCGGCATGGGTGGGGAATCCCAAAATGTTGGCACGCTCCAGTCGCAGGTTGACCAGGGTGTCGATAATCTTGAGGTTGTCGAACTCGCCACCGTTGCAGCGGGTGCTGTAGGCTTCCCACATCTGCTTGCGCAGGTCGCGGACGGCACAATTCTGCATAAAGGGTTCCCAGCTGGGGAGGTTGAGCCTGAAGACCAGTTTGCCCTTGGTGGCCGAGTCGGCGTCGGCAGCCTCCTTGGCAGCGGCTATCTGGTCGTTGGTAAGGCCTGCGGGTGCCGTGTCGAGCACCAGCTCATAGGCGTTGGTGGCCTTCAGCACGTTCTGGGCAAAACGGAGGGTGAGCGAGGCTATCTGCTCGTTCAGCTCGCGGAAGCGGGCCTGCTGCTCCTCGGGCACGTTGGCACCGCTGCGCACAAAGCCCTTGTATGTCTCGTCCAGCAGGCGCATCTGCTCGGGGTTCAGCCCCAGGTTGTCCTTCTGGTCGTAAACGGTCTTGATGCGTTCGAACAGCTTGGCGTTGAGGGCTATGTTGTCGCCATGGGCCGACAGCAGGGGCGTCACCTCTTCGGCTATGGCCTCCATCTCGTCGCTGTTTTCGCACTCGCTGAGGTTGAAAAACACGCCAGCCACCTTGTCCAGCAGCTGCCCGCTGTACTCGTAGGCCTCTATCGTGTTCTCGAAGGTGGGAGCCTCTGCATTGTTGACGATGGCGTCGATTTCCTCCAGCTGTTGGCGCATGCCTTCCTGGAAGGCGGGCATGTAGTGCTCGGTCTTGATTTTTGCAAAGTCGGGAATCTCATACGGTGTTCCCCATTCGGTAAAGAAAGGATTGTCCATGTTCTTTTTACATCCTGCGGCCAGCAGCGTCATGGCTGCAAAGCTCGCGATTAAGATTGTATTTCTTCTCATTGGTTAATATGTTGAAGTGTTGTTAATTCGGTTGTTGTTTCTGAAAGGCTTACTCTTCGCCGCCACAGATGGCTTTGATGATGTTCTCAAGGCTGTTCTCACCCAGTTTCTTGGCCTGGATGACGTTGTTCTCGTCTATCAGGTATATCTGGGGAGTGGACGTGATGTCGTACACATCGTGCCAGTCCACGTTGGCCTCACCGCCGTCGAGACAGAGCCATGCGGGGCTGTTCATCTCATGTTTCACCATGAATTCCTTCCACTCCTTGCGGGTCTTGTCGTCGGGGTCGCTCAGGATGGTGAACGCCATGATGTCGTACTCGGCCTGGTATTTCTCGAATATCTTATAAACCGTGGGGATGATGTGCTGGCAGTGGCCGCAGTTGGGCGACCAGAATATGAGCAGCTTCCATTTGCTGGGCAGCGCATGCAGCGAGTGGGGCACATGCAGGGTGTCGTAGAGGATGAGCTCGGGGGCCACACGTCCCACCAGCAGCCGCTCCCATTTGTTGGCACGTGTCAGCTCCTTCTCTATATTGGACGGAGGGGAGAAGGTGTTGGCCTCGGTGGCATAATAGTTCTTGGTGATGTGGACATACACTTCGTCGTACACCGCCACGTTGCTCTGCAGGTATTTCTGCATAAGGGTAATCATCAGGTAGTTGAAGACGTCCTTGGCGGGCATGGCACGGTTCAGCACGGTGTCGACATAGCGGATGACGGCCTGTGGGGGCGCGTACTTGATGTAGCTGTCGAAGAAGGCCATCACACGGTCGTAGAACACCATCTTGGGAGTGCGGATAATGGCGTTGTCGTCCAACGGGATTTTGTCAAAATAGTGGTCTATAAAGTACTGCTGTCGCTGGCGGAGGGTGAGGGTGTCGCCATGCTCGTCCACCAGTGGGGGCTCCTCGTCCTTCGTGGCCTGCATCATCTTGGAGAGGAACATGGAGGGGTTGCTGTTGATGTAGTCTATCTTGATGCTGTCCAACTTGCGCAGCTGCTGCTGCCTATAGGCGGCAAAGGTGGCAGAATCCATCGTCAGCTCGTGCTCCCGCAAGTCGGCATCGATGCGGGCGTCGTGCTTGTGGAAGTCGAAGAAGAACTCGTTCTGTTTGCTCCCCTTCACGGTCATGTTCGATGTCCAGTTCCTCTGCTCGGTTTCAAAGGTGAAGAAGGGCTTCTCATGGTACACCACAAACTCCACATAGTTGCCCTTGGGGTTGGCAAAGAAGTAGAGGCCGGGGACCAGCGTGTCGGTGGTGCCGGTAAAAACAAACCGCCCCTTCTTGTCTCTGACGGCAGTGTCTATAAC
The DNA here is from genome assembly GCA_017545365.1 of Bacteroidales bacterium. The sequence continues at coordinate 2,034 of JAFWOP010000043.1, read as the reverse complement.
CTCGTTGCCGCGGGCATAATAGCGTCCCAAGTACATTATGGTGTCGCGGCCGTTGTTGATTTTGAGGGTAATCTCGTAAGTGGGCTTCTTGCGCGCCTCCGCTGGCATGGCCAAAAGCAAGGCAACAGCCAGAAGTCCTATCGTTTTGAATATACGTCTGTGTTTCATCATAGCCTCATTAACGCGTACATTTTATTTATATTGTGCTGCGGATTGTTTTTTTCCTCACCCGTTTTACTACCCATATAAGGAGCGCCTTCGCCAATTCTGAGGTTGTTGCAGGATGATTGTAGGATATGCCTAGGATTTAATAACTTAAAAGTGTGTTAGAGGCTCCTTTTATCTTTCATAATCAAGGCGAATGCGCACCGGAAGGAAGGCGGGTGCCGGGCAGGGGAGCTCCCTCAGGCAGGATGCCAGGCATTGGTCTGCCGAATAGGCCGGTGCCGGCGGCCCGATGCCACATCGTGGCAGGTCGGTGGGGCAGGCTTCATGGTCCGCTCTGCCATTTTGTCAGTCTCTGCGCCTCCATGTCGCTTTGGCACGGGGATTGCTGATTATTGGGCAAAATATTTTCATTAACAAGCAAACAAAAAAAATAGAATATCATGGGAAAAATCATTGGAATCGACTTAGGAACAACTAATAGTTGTGTATCAGTCATGGAAGGTAACGAGCCGGTTGTTATCGCCAACAGCGAAGGCAACCGCACCACTCCCTCAGTAGTGGGATTTATTGAGAACGGCGACCGCAAGGTGGGCGACCCCGCCAAGCGTCAGGCTATCACCAACCCTCACAACACGGTGTACAGTATCAAACGTTTCATGGGCGAGACCTACGACCGTGTGCAGAAGGAGATTGCCGCCGTGCCTTACAAGGTGGTGAAGGGCGACAACAACACGCCTCGCGTGGACATCAATGGCCGCCTCTATACCCCACAGGAGATTAGCGCCATCGTGCTGCAGAAGATGAAGAAGACCGCCGAAGACTACCTCGGCACCGAGGTGACCGAGGCTGTCATCACCGTCCCTGCCTACTTCAACGACAGCCAGCGTCAGGCTACCAAAGAGGCCGGCGAGATTGCAGGCTTGAAGGTGCGTCGTATCGTCAACGAGCCTACCGCTGCCGCACTGGCTTACGGTCTGGACAAGAAGAATCAGGATATGAACGTTGCAGTGTTCGACCTTGGTGGTGGTACATTCGATATCTCCATCTTGAACCTCGGCGACGGTGTGTTCGAGGTGAAAAGCACCAACGGCAACACCCACTTGGGCGGTGACGACTTCGACCTGAAGGTCATCAACTGGCTGGCCGACGAGTTCAAGAGCGACAAGGGCATCGACCTGCGCAAAGACCCGATGGCTATGCAGCGTCTGAAAGAGGCTGCCGAAAAGGCCAAGTGCGAACTGTCTTCCTCTCAGGAGACCGAAATCAATCTGCCTTATATCACCGTTGCTGACGGTGTGCCGCAGCACTTGGTGAAGAAGCTGACCCGTGCCAAATTCGAGCAGCTGTGCGACGACCTGATTCAGGCTACTATCGAGCCTTGCCGTCAGGCCATGAAGGATGCAGGTCTTTCGAACTCTGATATTAACGAGGTGATTCTCGTGGGCGGTTCGACCCGTATCCCCGCCGTGCAGAAGAAAGTTGAAGAGTTCTTCGGCAAAGCCCCCAACAAGGGCGTCAACCCCGACGAGGTGGTGGCTATCGGTGCCGCTATTCAGGGCGGTGTGCTGACCGGCGAGATTAAGGACGTGCTGCTGCTGGATGTCACTCCTCTGTCGCTGGGTATCGAGACCCTCGGCGGTGTGATGACCCGTCTGATTGACGCCAACACGACCATTCCTACCAAGAAATCGCAGGTGTTCTCGACGGCTGCCGACAACCAACCCGAGGTGGAAATCCACGTGCTGCAGGGCGAGCGTCCTATGGCCAACCAGAACAAGACCATCGGCCGCTTCCACCTGGCAGGCATTCCGCCAGCACCGCGTGGAGTACCGCAGATTGAGGTCACCTTCGACATCGATGCCAACG
>JAFWOP010000042.1 GCA_017545365.1 Bacteroidales bacterium | reverse complement strand
GGTTGTTCTGCGTACTGGCGAGGTCGGCACGGTAGGCGGCGGGATTGGCGGCAAAGAGTTTCTCGTAGTTCTCCAACGCCAGCTTGTAGTACCGCTCGCTGCTCGCATAGTCATGAAGGCCATAGTACAGGCTGCCTAGGTTGTACTGCGTCATGGCGAGGTCGGCACGGTAGGCGGCGGGATTGGCGGCAAAGAGTTTCTCTTTGTTCTCCAACGCCAGCTTGTAGTACCGCTCGCTGCTCGCATAGTCATGAAGGTCGCTGTACAGGACGCCTAGGTTGTTCTGCGTCATGGCGAGGTCGGCACGGTAGGCGGCGGGATTGGCGGCAAAAAGCTTCTCATAGTTCTCCAATGCCAGCTTGTGGTATTTTTCGCTGTTGGCATAGTCATTAAGGGCGTTATACAGTCTTCCCAGGCCTGACTGAGTTATGGCAAGTTCAGCTCGGTAGGCTTCGGGGTTGGCGGAATAGAGCTTCTCATTGTTCTCCAATGCCAACTTGTAGTATTTTTCGCTGTTGACATAATCCTGAAGAATATTGTACAGTTCACCCAAATTGTACTGTATAATGGCAAGCAAGCGCCGAGAGGCTTCGGGATTGGCGGCATATAGTTTCTCGCAGTTTTCCAATGCCAGGTTGTAATATTTCTCGCTGTTAGCATAGTCTCCACGACTTTTGAATAGGTTACCCAGATTGTTTTGCGTGGTGGACAGGTCGGAACGGTAGGCTCCGGGATTGGCGGCAAAGAGATTCTCTCTATTCTTCAACGATTGCTTGTAGTATTTCTCGCTGTTAGCATAGTCGTTACATATGCAGTACAAATTGCCAAGTAAATTCTGTATCTTGGATAGTCTAGGTCGGTGGGTTTCGGGGTTGGCGGCACTTAGTTTCTCATAAGCACCCAATAACAGTTTGAGGTATTTTTCCGCCTCGTGAAAAGATTTTTGATTATAAGACAAATAAGCATAATCCCATACTGCTTCAAAATTAGTCGTATCCAAATCTGCCCGCATCTTCAGGTAATATAATGCCGAGTCCTGCATCAGGGGCTGTTGCAGGAAGACAAGGTGTTGGCGATAAAGGTCGTTGGCAAGGTCGTCTTTCTCTTTTTGCATATATTGGCGACTCTTGCTCAATGCTTCTTGTTCCTGTTGAATTTCTGCTTCGCGTTGGGCGTTAATGACTTCGTATTGTTTCACTCGATTGAAACGTTCTTCTAGAGAGCCTTTGCTGCGAATCATGGAGTCCGCCTTGGTAAGTTGCCCCGATTCGATATAGGCCTGCACTTGTCGGTTGAAATCGTCCAATTGGTCATAATCGGTGCTCACATAGCGTTCAGCCATCTCGTTGACAAGGTTCTCACTGGACTGGCGGTACTCCCAGAAGTCGCGCATGAGCGAGTCGTACTTGGCCTGCGTGATAGCATGGGCATCGCGCAACGAGTCCAATTCATCCTGTTTCTTGCGTATTTCACGTTTCATCGTGTTTCGGACACTCTTGCGGGCGGCTTCGAGGTCGGTCTCGCGCTGTTTCATGTCCTCCAGCACCACTATCAAGGGCAAGTCTTTGGAATAGGTGTGCATCTGCTGTACGGCGTCGGGGTCTGCCAAAGTGTACCCCTTTAGTTCAGCCCCCTGCAAGCGGTAACGGTTGGTGCCAGCAGGCAAGGCAAATGAGAATGCCCCATTTGCTCCACTCTTTACGGGACTCAGGTTCTCGATGGTGACAAGGGCGTTGCTCAACCGCACCCCAGGAACGATGCTTTTGCCGTCGGCTGCCAGTTTGCCACGGGTTTTCACATACCCTTGCTGGGTCTGCCCCACGGCAGTCGCCGCCATAACGGCAAGCATAATGATGAATAACAATGGTCTTTTCATATTTTCATGGTATTACATATCTTCGAGTGACAGGCCTACTGTTTGTATTCTATATCGCGGAAACAGTGGTTTGATTTGTTTCACCTTTTCGTCGAGGAGCCGGAGGTCGATTTTACTGCGGTTGCGTTTCACTTCGGCGACAGTCACTTGCCGGTCGAGACCATATACTGCTATCAGGTCTATCTCCTTTTCACCACTGCGGTCCCACCACGACGAAACTTCCGTCACCCGTTCCTGCTCTGCATACTTTTGATGGAAGTATTTCTCAAGCATTAAACCGCTATATTGCGTATAGCCATCTTCGATTATCTCTTGAAGCAGCTTCATATTGTCCATAGCCAGCATCTGGCTGTTTGGTGCAATAAAACGGAACCAGAAGGCAAGGAAGTTGTCGTTCAGACGCCAGCGCACATTACGGCAACCCGGCTTGCTTCCATACGGTAGGTTGCGCTGTATGAGTGAATACTCGTTTTCAAGCACCTGCATGTATTGCCCGGTACTTTTCCCCACCACACTGTCGATTTCCTTTTGAGAAGTCATGCCAGAGGCTATGAGTTGTAGTATACCGAAATAATTGGTGTATTGCTTGCCAAATTCCCCGATTAACATGTCCGGGGCTTCATTCAAGAAACGGGAACCAACAGAGCAAATGGCATTGAGCATACGTTCTTTAGTTGTAGCAGCTTGATCCATCAACAGGCTAACGTACATGGGCACGCCACCTGTGACGGTGTATAGAAAGAGCAGGTCCTCTGGTGAATACTGAGGATTGTGTTCTTGAAGTATTTGTGTCAACGTATCGGTTCGGAATGGCTTAAGAATGATTTTGTGCGTCATACGCCCAAACAACGGCTCTTTGCTATTCTCAAAAATACGCTTCATCATTGAGTATATGGAACCGCACACAATGAAATTGATTTTCGACCGCTGATGATACATGTCCCACAGGTATTGCAGTCTGCTAAAGAAGTCGGAACTGACATATTCCAGTTCTTGGAACTCATCAATTACGAGTGTCAGCTGCTCTTTCTCTGCATATTGAAACAGCTGTTCTATAAGTTCATGAAGTTTCAGATTATGCCCAACAACACGGATGTCGGTCTGTCGCTCGATGGATTGTTGAAACATTTGGCTGAGCACACCTTCACTGGTACGATTGGCAAAGAGGTAAACAAAGTTGCGCTTGCTGCCAAGGGCGTTTAATATTAACGATGTCTTACCGACACGTCGGCGACCTATCATCACCGTCATCGTGGCTGTGTGGAAGGACTGCGCCCATATTTTTTCCAGACTTTCCGATTCTTGCTCTCTACCGTAGAATTTCATTGTATCAGCATTTTAAATAATAACCATTACCGTAATGGCGATTACAAAGATACAAAATATTTTTGATTAGTCTGTTAGAACGGCTCTTTTTCTGCAAATAATAACGTTACTTCGTGACGTTGTTTGGCTCGGCATAGCGAGCAAGCTCTCTCTGCTCTCACCTTGTACAACGTTACTTCGTGACGTTGTTTGGCTCGGCATAGCGAGCAAGCTCTCTCTGCTCTCACCTTGTACAACGTTTGTTACCAGCGCACATCGCAGGTGAAGACAGTTTCATGTGCTTCCTCTCATGCTGTCAACAGTGGCACCACGTCTTTCATGTATGCCCCCAAGTCCTGTGTTATAGACAAGGGTGCCGCCACTCCTGACGAGAAGTTCCTTCGTCTATTTTCATCAGGCTATTGCTCATGGAACACTTCTTCGCCATTCATGCGAATAGAAGTGAGCTGCCAGGTGCCGTCGGGCTGACGACGGTAGCGGTATTTGTAGACCGTCTGTGTGGGGTTGCTGTCTTCGTCGTAGGTGGTCTGGGTGCAGCGGGTACGGTTGCCGTGGCGGTCGTAGCGGTTCTGCTCGGTGTAGAGGAGGTATTCGTCCACGGTGTAGACCTCTTTGCGCACGGGACGCCCCTGCTTGTCGTAGCTCTGCAGGGTGCGGGTCTCCACTACGCCGGTGCTGTCGTAGGTGTAGGTGATAAGCACTGCCAAGCGGTCATCGGCATCAACCACACCGTGTGAGGAGCTGACCACACGGCCATTCTCATCATATTCCACCCCAATTTCCTGCGCCCAAAGTGAATTGAGAATTGATAATTGAGAATTGAGAATTAAGAGTATCAGTACTATCTTTTTCATGGGCTTGAGAAGGTTTTTGAATGTGTTAATTCGTTAACGTGTTAATGTGTTAGTCGCTGGCGCGGTCATTTGACTCACGAATTAACGAATTTGAATGTGTTAACGTGTTAATGTGTTAATGTGTTAATCAATTGACTCACGAATTAACGAATTAACGAATTAACGAATTCATTTTACGAAGTAACGAATTGACACATTCAAGTATTATTTCATCAGTTTCTTGTATCGTAGGCGGTGGGGGGTGTCGTCGCCGAGACGTTTGCGGCGGTTCTCTTCGTACTCGCTGTAGCTGCCTTCGAAGAAATAGACCTGCGAGTCGCCCTCGAAGGCGAGGATGTGGGTGCAGATGCGGTCGAGGAACCAGCGGTCGTGGCTGATGACTACGGCGCAGCCGGCAAAGTTCTCAAGGCCTTCCTCTAGGGCGCGCATGGTGTTGACGTCGATGTCGTTGGTGGGCTCGTCGAGGAGGAGGACGTTGGCCTCGCTCTTGAGGGTGAGTGCCAGATGGAGGCGGTTGCGCTCACCACCGCTGAGCACACCGGCTTTCTTGCTTTGGTCGGTGCCGGTGAAGTTGAAGCGGGAGAGGTAGGCGCGGGCGTTGACCAGCCGCCCTCCCATGGGGATGAGCTCGTTGCCTTCGGACACCACGTCGTAGACGCTCTTCTCGGGGTCAATCTGCACGTGCTGTTGGTCCACATAGCCTATCTTGACAGTCTCGCCCACGGTGAAGGTGCCGGTGTCGGGCTGTTCCAGTCCCATGATAAGGCGGAAGAGGGTGGTCTTGCCACAGCCGTTGGGGCCGATGATGCCGACGATGCCAGCGGGCGGGAGGCTGAAGGTGAGGTTTTCGTAGAGCAGTTTGTCGCCATAGGCCTTGCTGACCCCTTCCACTTCCAGCACTTTGTTGCCCAGCCGAGGGCCGTTGGGTATGAAGATTTCGAGGTTCTGCTCTTTTTCCTTCACGTCCTCGTTCATCATGCGGTCGTAAGCGGCCAGACGGGCCTTACCTTTGGCATGGCGGGCCTTCGGGGCCATGCGCACCCACTCCAGCTCGCGCTGCAGGGTTTTGCGGCGTTTGCTCTCCTGCTTTTCCTCCATGGCCAGCCGCTGGGTTTTCTGGTCGAGCCAGCTGCTGTAGTTGCCCTGCCAGGGGATGCCTTCGCCACGGTCGAGCTCGAGAATCCAGCCCGCCACGTTGTCGAGGAAGTAGCGGTCGTGGGTGACAGCGATGACGGTGCCTTTGTACTGGCGCAGGTGTTGTTCGAGCCAGTCGATGCTCTCGGCGTCGAGGTGGTTGGTGGGCTCGTCAAGCAGCAGGATGTCCGGCTCCTGAAGCAGCAGACGGCACAGGGCCACGCGACGGCGCTCGCCCCCGCTGAGGTTCTTCACCGGCTGGTCCTCATCGGGGCAACGCAGTGCGTCCATGGCGCGTTCGAGACGGCTGTCGAGGTTCCAGGCGTCGTATTGTTCCAGCAGCTCGGTCAGTTCGCCCTGCCGCTGGCACAGCTTGTCGAAGTCGGCATCGGGTTCGGCAAAGGCATTGTTCACCTCGTCATACTCCTTGAGGGCGTCCACGATGGGCTGCACTGCCTCCTGCACCACCTCTTTCACCGTCTTGCTGTCGTCGAGCTTGGGTTCCTGCTCGAGGTAGCCTACGCTGTAGCCGGGCGAGAAGACCACCTCACCTTGGTAGTCCTTGTCCACTCCGGCGATAATCTTCAGCAGGCTCGACTTGCCCGAGCCGTTCAGTCCTATGATGCCTATCTTGGCACCGTAGAAAAAGGATAGATAAATGTCTTTCAATATCTGTCGGCTGGGGGGGATGAGTTTGCCCACGCCTACCATGGAGAAAATAATCTTCTTGTCGTCAGCCATAGGGGTATTTGTGAATTCGTTAATTCGTTAATTTGTTACTTCGTAAAATGAATTCGTTAATTCTTGAATCAAATGATTAACACATTAACACATTAACACGTTAACACATTCAATTTTCGTCATCGTCGAAACGGATGTCTTTCACGTTCAGCTGTATGTCGGTCTTGCCGTTCCAATAGTTCTCTTCCAGGGTGTAGCATATTGTGAACGGCTCGCCGGCTTTCACTCTCGCATAGTTCTCGCCCAGCTGGAAACCGATGGCGGGGAAAGGACGGGAGCGGGAGGTGAGGGAGATGGCACTGAATTTAAGGTGGTTGGAGCCGACAATGCGGGGGAATCCGGTGTCCACCAAGTCGTGCGACACGAATACCGGCACGTTGTTCTCCGGCCCAAAGGGGCTGAACTGCTTGAGGATGCGGAGGAACTTGGACGTGATATGCTTGCCGAAGTCCAGCTCGGCGTCAATCTCAATTTCGGGCGACATGTATTTGGTGTCCAGCCCTTCTTCCACCACCTGTTCGAAACGAAGTTTGAAGGCTTCGAAGTTTTCGGGTCGGAGGCTGACACCGGCGGCACACTTGTGACCCCCGAAATGTTCCAGCAGGTCGGCACATTTCTCCAAGGCTGTGTGTACATCGAATTCCTTGATGCTGCGGGCGGAGCCTGTGATGAGGTCGTCGGTGGAGCGGGTAAAGATGATAGTGGGTTTGTAGTAGGCCTCCACCAGACGGGAAGCGACGATGCCCACAACCCCTTTGTGCCACGCCTCGTCGAAGAGGACGATGCTCTTCTTGGCCATCATCTGGGGGCTGCTTTCGATACGGCGTTTGGCCTCTTCGGTGGCGGCGCTGTCGAGGTCTTTGCGTTCGATGTTGTAGTTGTTGATTTCCTCAGCCAGCAAGCCCGCCTGGACGGGGTCGTCGCTGAGCAGGAGGCGCACCGAGTCGAAAGCACTGCGTATGCGGCCCGCCGCATTGATACGAGGGCCGACCAAGAAGACCAGGTCGGTGATGTTCAACTCCTTGCGGAAGTACGACTTGTCCTCCGGGTGGTTGCGGATGTCGTCGGCCGTACGGCGTTCGATGTGTCCATAGGTGAGAATAGCCTCCAGGCCGGGACGGGGATGGGTGTTGATGACTTTGAGGCCGTAGGCCGCCAATACGCGGTTCTCGCCCATGATGGGGACGATGTCTGACGCGATGCTCACAGCCACCAGATCGAGGTATTTGAGCAGGTGGAGCATCAGCCGTTCGCGTTTCTCGCGGCGCACCGCATCGAGGTGTTCGGGTTTGTCGCAGAGCCTCACCCCTACCCGCTGTTCCTGATGGGCTTCCACTATCTTGAAGCCGATACCGCAGCCCGAAAGCTCCTTGTAGGGATAAGGGCAGTCGACCCGTTTGGGGTCGAGCACAGCCGCGGCGTCGGGTATGTTCTCGCCGTTGGGCAGGTGGTGGTCGCCGATGATGAAGTCGATACCCAGCCCCTTGGCGTAGGCCACCTGTTCCATGGCCTTGATGCCACAGTCGAGGGCGATAATTAGTTTCACACCTGTCTCCTTTGCATAGTCGATGCCTTTTATCGAGATGCCATAGCCCTCGCTGTCGCGGTCGGGGATGTAGAAGTCGATGTTCCGGTGGAACGACTGCAGGTAGGAATAGACAAGTGCGACGGCAGAGGTGCCGTCCACATCGTAATCTCCATATACAAGGATGCGCTCGCGGCGCCGCACCGCGTCATTGATACGAGCAATGGCGCGATCCATGTCCTTCATGAGGTAAGGATCATGCAACTGATCTAAATTAGGGCGGAAGAAACATCGCGCCTCTTCAAATGTCGTGATGCCACGTTCTACCAACAGCGTTGCGATAATTTCATCGACGCCTATCTCTTCCGAAAGTTTTCTAACTAGCTCTTTGTCATATCCTTCCTTAAATATCCAACGTTTTTCTTTCATCTTTTTCTGGCGGTAAAGATACGACTTTTTTCCGACATAAAAAGATTTTTTTTCACACTTCCCCCTTATTCCACTATCAGTCGCTTGGTGGTGGTGCCGGCGGTGGTGCGGACGGAGACCACGTAGACACCTTTGGGCAGGGAGCCCACGTCGAAGGTGGCGGCGGTGCCGGCGGCCTTCTGCTCCAGCACCAGATGGCCCTGCACGTCGTACACCGCCACATGGTTCAGGCTGTAGGACGACTGCACCGTCACCATGCCTGTCGCCGGATTGGGTGCCAGCCGCGTGAAGAGGCCCACGACGTCTATCTTCACCGTGTCGGGACCTTGAGTGGTGTCCGGCTGCTGGTGGGCCGTGGTCTGCAGCTCCACAAAGGGGCTCCACTCGCCGTACGCCGAGTCGCGAGCACACCAGGCGCGCACATGGGCCAGATAGGTGGTGGTGGGGCGCAGCCCCGTCAGCGTCACCCTGGTGGTGGTGGTGACCACAGAGTATGCCGTCATCCCGTCGGCCTCGGCATACTCCACCTCCCACTGCGTGGCATTGCCTCCATCCCATTCTAGGGTGACGCTGGTGTCTGTGGCATTGGTCATCTGCAAATCCCATACGAGGTCGCACCGAGTGGTGTCCCGCGGCGTGAGGATGGGGAAAAAGCCGCCCCAATATGGATCCATATAGGTATGTAAATAAAAGGGTGGATTCTTATAATATAAAAGATTATTTCTATGGTTTTGACATAATCTTCCACAAAGACACGCAAGTTGTGGCTTAGGTATGTTGTCGAAATATAAGGTGTCAAAATTGCGGATAAACATTCCTATAAAGAAGGAGTCATATACAGGAATTGGTGTATCGAAGTAGAGTTCGTATGACGGTACAACCGTATCAGGAAGTATTCCTTCGCTCATTTGTGGATAAACAAAATATCGACCGGGACGGTATCCATCCTGCCATAACACTGAGTCTACATGATACAATGTGTCATTATCCCTCTTGATAAGTACAGCATAAAGGTCATATTCACCAGGGGGTGGATAGCCATATTCTTTTGCAAAATCTTCGGGCGTTGTTAACCCAGTCACGGCTATTCCATAGATTAAAGTTTGGTGGTCAGGATAATAACAATTATAAACATTTTTTTCAACGAAACCATACGATGGTAGTGAAGCTATATGGCCGACCCACCAATTCTCAGTATATATTAAACCGCAGTAGGTTGAGTCGAGTATAATTGGCTGATACATGTAGTTTGTATCAGGATACCTTATCGTGTCCTGTGCGTCTGCCACTCCGGCAGCTGCCAATAAGACGGACAATATCAATGCTATTCTTTTCATAATGATTGAGGTTAGGGTGTTATACAGGGGACTGTCATTGTGGTCTGGCTGTATGTTTCATTACAGGGGGTGGCGGTAGGAGAAGGAGGGAAAAGGTTAGTCCCATAAAATAAGTGATTTCTTGTCAAAGGCGTGGAGATATCAAGTTCTTTGACCCACTGGTTCTCTACCTTATAGCAGGTGGACGCGGGATTGTTTAGCGACGCATCCTTCATTATCCAGTAGTCCCCTCCAGCCGCCACTATGTGCTTCGTTGAGAGCCTGTCCAACGAGGTGAAGCTGCGGCGGTTGATATCGTAAATCTTCTCCATGTTGTATGGGAACGCGGTCTCGTAGGGCTTCAGGATGCAGAAGGTGTGAATCAGCAATGTGAGGGGCGTGTAGGTGTGGTTCGTCAGTAGTACCAGCCGTTGTATGTCGGGCAGGTAGGCCATCTCGCAGATGTCGTCCTTGTCCAGCAGGCTGAACGTCTGCGCACAGGGCATGTTCATCGTCGCCAAATCTATCACCCGCACCTGCATATTATCCGTGCCGGGGCCGTCGTTGAACACCGAGGCCACGGCGATGGTGTCGCCCTTCATCTTGCAGCCGTAGTAGGCCACCTTGCTTGGCGGGACTTTGTAGTAGTAGAAATTATCGAGCGAGGGCAGCACGGCAACACTGCTCTTTTTGCAAGGATGGATAATCAGCTCGTCCGCAGCAGGGAAGGTCACCACCGCCACATAGTTGTCCGTCTCCACCACGTCGCAGGCATATTCATAGTTGGTATTGTCGTAGAACACCCTGTTGTCTATAGCGTTAAAATTCCCTGACGAATAAGTGCATTCGACTGCAAAGGTGGACTGGCAGGTCCCTGGAGAAGGGCATGCGGGAACATTTAGCAGTCCTGAACCAGTATACCAGAAGTCGCCGACCGCCACCAGACGGGTCGCTCCTGTCGGGTCTGTGTATGCCGCCAACCGCCACAGCCGGGTGATGGTGGCATTGTCTACATAGAAGTTCATTATTTCAATATGCGGGGTCATGCTTTCGATGCCTGTGACGGTGGCGTGACCCAGAAAGGCCCGATAATTGCTTCGGTCCATCCCGCAGAAGAAGATGTCGTCCCCCATGATGCGGATGTCGGCGATTTCGTGGTGGTCGTCCAGCTTGGCCGATATGATGTCTGTCAGTCCCACACGAGCCAAATGGTAACATCTTGAACCAGAATCCCAATAAGATGCTATGACCTTCTGGTTGTTCACCGTCCGCACCACCGAGCCGGACGGGGTAAAGCTGTCTCCTCCCAATGCGAAATTAGGGAACGTCTGTCCCTCGGCAGAAAGAGGTCGCGTTACATAAAACACTATAAATGCTATGGTTAAAAGTAAAAATCTTTTCATATTACTATTTTTTTTACCTGCAAATATACACATTTTTTGGAATTGCAAAAAAAATCTCAGAAGCGACAGGGCAGGGCGGATTCTTACTCCACCAACAGGCGCTTGGTGGTGGTGCCGGCGGCGGTTCGGACGGACACCACATAGACACCTTTGGGCAGGGAGCCTACGTCGAAGGTGGCGGCGGTGCCGGCGGCCTTCTGCTCCAGCACCAGATGGCCCTGCACGTCGTACACTGCCACATGGCTCAGGCTGTAGGACGACTGCACCGTCACTAGGCCTGTCGCCGGGTTGGGAGCCAGCCGCGTGAAGAGGCCCACGACGTCTATCTTCACCGTGTCGGGACCTTGAGTGGTGTCCGGCTGCTGGTGGGCCGTGGTCTGCAGCTCCACAAAGGAGCTCCACTCGCCGTACGCCGAGTCGCGAGCACACCAGGCGCGCACGTGTGCCAGATAGGTGGTGGTGGGGCGAAGCCCCGTCAGAGTCACCCTGGTGGTGGTGGTGACCACAGAGTATGCCGTCATCCCGTCGGCCTCGGCATACTCCACCTCCCACTGCGTGGCGCCCGCGCCGTGCCATTCCAGCATAATGCTGGTGTCGGTGGCTTGAATCATGCGCAAGTCCCGCACCGATTCGCACCGCGTGGTGTCCTGTGGCGTGAGGATGGGGAAGAATCCGCCCCATAGATTACCGGGATACCGTAGTTGCGTTGAGCAGAAGTCATACTTGTCTAGTTGCATATGAGCAGTTCGGTAGTTTAGATACTGCGCTAGATTGTTGTCTCCAGAGCAGATATGTGCCTCATACCAAATGGTATACATGCATGCGAGTTCTCTAGCATATGGAAACCTCAACCCTATCAAAAAGGTGTCGACGACCGATACCGGGTGGTCGAAATAGAACTCGTATGAGTACGTTACATAAGTAGAATCATAGAACGTTTCAAATCCGGGCGGAGGGTATTGCCTGTATTCGAAGAAACGGTAGGGGTTGTTGTGGCGTATCCACTTTACCGAGTCCACGCAGTATACCTCGCCGCCCGTCACCCTGAACAGATAGGCATACAGGTTGAAGTTCGAATCCGTTATATAGTCTACGTTATATAGCTCTCCTAGAGTGTAAATGCTGTCAAGGTACCTCCCCGAATTGGCATATTCACCCCCTGAGAGGACACCTGTCGTGGCGGCTATGCCGTATATCAGCGTCTGCCCTTTGGCTATGTATTCCTTATATCTTCCAAAGGTGCGGTGTATACCGGGCGCAGTCCAGTAATAGCTTCCATCAATAGGGTTATATACTTGTTCCCAACCATCACCTACTTGCCGTGCATTAAGCGTCCACGAAGGCTCCCCATCGACTGCTATACCATCACAAACAACAGACCCACACTCAGTGTTAAATGTAAATGGGTTGTACATATAACAGGAATCGGGATACCTTATTGTGTCCTGCGCTCTCACCGCCACGGTGACCGCCACAACGGTGCTCACTATCAAAAGTATTCTTTTCATAACATAGGTGTTAATAGGTTATACATTTCGAATTCATCCATATCTGGTCGTACACCTCATTAGAGAACGAAGTGATACCGTTAAGAGAAAACGAGAAGAATCCGTAACTATCCGATATGGGGATGGACGGGGTGAGGTTGCTGACCTGATGGGTTCTTATCTTATAACAAGTGGACGCGGTGGTGTTTAACGTCACGTTCTTCATCATCCAGTAGTCTCCTCCAGCCGCCACTATGTGTTGTGAGGACAGCGCATCCAACGAGGTAAAGCTGCGTTTGGCGGCATCGTATATTTTCTCCATGTTGTAAGGGAACACGGTCTCGTAGGGTTTCAAAAAGCAGAAGGTGTGAATCAGCGATATGAGGGGCGTATAGGTCTGGTTCTGCAGCAACACCAGCCGTTGGATGTCGGGCAGATACGTCATCTCGTAGATGTCGTCTTTGTCCTTTAGCTTGAACACCTGCGCACAGGTCATATTCATTGTTGCCAGATCCACCACCCGCACCTGCGTCTCGGCTGCGCCGGGCCCATTGTCGAACACCGAGGCCACCGCTATCGTGTCCCCCTTCATCTTGCAGGGGTTGAAGACCACCCTCCCCGATGGGACGGTATAACGATAATAGATATCGAATGGCCAAAGTGGGAATGGGCTGTTCTTGTCGCAGCGGTGGATAATCAGCTCGTCAGCTGTAGGGAAGGTCACCACCGCCACATAGTTGTCCGTCTCAACCACGTCGCACGCAAACTCGTAATGGCCGTTTTGGTCGTTTAACACTTTGCCGTCAACATACGAGAATGACCCGGACTGATAGGTGCATTCGACCACAATAGTAGACTGGCATTGTGTGAGGAGAGGGCATGGGTATGCATTAGACGGCGTGACACCGTCGTAGTACCACATCTCGCCGACTGCCACCAGATGGAATTTTCCAGAAAAATCTTTGTATGCCGCCAGCCGCCAAAGCCTGGAAAGGGAGGCATCCGTCACTTTGAGTTCCTGAAACTGAATATGCGGGTTCTGGGCCTCGATGTCGCTGACCGTGGCATGCCCCAGGAAGGCTCGGTTATTGCTCCGGTCCATCCCGCAGAAAAAGATGTCTTCGTTTACGATGCGGATGTCGGCTATCTGATGGTGGTTGTCCATCTTGGCCGATATGATGTCGATCAACCCCACGCGTGCCAGGCGGTAGTTTGTCCCGTCCCAGTAGGAGGCTATGACTTTCTGGTCGCTCACCGTCCGCACCACCGAGTTGGACGGGGAAAAACTGTCGCCCCCCCAACGCATAATTGAACAATATTTGTCCCTCCGCCAAGGGAGCCTGCATTACATAAAATATTGTGAATGTTACAGATAAAAGTAATTTCCCATTCATAATGGTGTTATTTCTCTCTTGCAAATATACACTTTTTTCTAAAAATACAAGAAAAAAGTGAAGAAAATTGAAGCACTGTCTCACACAACACAATACTACAACAATGCACCCAACACACCTCTAACAACCACTCTTTAAGCACTTTTGATATTCCCTCTCACCAACATTCCTCTTGATTCACCTGTTGTTTTACAACTAGGTTTGGTTTAATCCGTTTTTAAATGCCCATTGTTTTCTTAAAACTAAACGAAACCCATGTGAATTCGAAAAAGAATCACAAAATAAAACCCTATGTTACAACGATTTCACACTTTTATTCATTTACCGTCGAGCCGTCAGTCCACGTTGAAGAGGCGGCCGCTGAGCGAGAGGGCCACCTGAGCCTGGATGCTGAGGCCCCTAGGGCTGCCTTGCAAGTCGGGGAAAGAGGTGTAGGAGAACAACAGGCGGCCCTGGAAAGAGACTCGGCTTAACTCTGAAATCCTGCCGCCACCCGCCAAGTGGCCATATTCGGGGAAGGCGTGTTGAAGCCAAAAGTGGCGACGGAATTGAAGGCCAACGACCGGCTCGGGGCGGGCGTAGACGAAGCTGTTGTTCTGGTTCTGGCTGCTGTAGCTGAACTCGCGGATGCCGAGGGCGACGAAGGGCGACAGCTGCCAGCGCAGGTTGTCGACTAGGGTGTAGCCATAGCCTAGATTGATGGTGAGGAGGCCACCGAGTTTGCCGTCGGGGAAGGTATTCACAGTGCCGTCGGGGTCTACAAGAGAGAAGGTTTGGCGTGCCTTGCAGAGGCCAAGGGTGCCGTCGAGGATAAGGAGGTGACGGTTGTACGAGAAGTCGAAGCCGAAATTGAGGCCGGCACCCGGCGAGAGGGCCTTGCCCATTGAGCCTGTGGAGCCGGTGACCCCTATGCCGACATACAATCCATAGCCAAAGGGGCGGGCCGTGTAGCGGGGATGGTAGTCGGCGAAGTACTGGGCGAGCTCGGCAGCCACCTGCCGCTCAAAGGCGGAGAGGACGGCGGTGTCGGCACCATCCTGCGACAGAAGGCTGAAACTTTCGATGCGGGAACTCAAATTGGAGCTGGCCGCACGAAGCATATCACTATAGGCTATCTCATTGGGATTGGCGTTGATGGATAGTTGCAACTGACGGCGTTCCACCTCGAGCATGTCGAAGATGATTTGGTTGTAGCGCAGCGTATTGCTGTCGCGATGGTTTTCCGTCACCCACGAGCTGCTGGGCTGCATCCACGAAACGGCACGGTAATAGCAGCAGCGGACGCCGTCGAGGGTGTCGCGCACGGGGTTGTAGCCAATGCCGTATTGCAGGTAGGAGCGTTGGCCGAAGGAGGCGGGCATGATGGTGAAGTCGTTCCAAGTGAGAGGACCTTGCGACCATAGGCGGCGGTCGGTCTGGGCCTGTAGGAAGGTAAAGGCCAAAAGGAATAGACAAAAGGTTAGCAGCCGTTTCATAATTAGAAGATTTCGAGACATGTATATAAAATGTTAATTCTTAGTTTTTACGAAGCGGAAAACGTCGCGCCAGGTGGCTTTCTGCCCATAGCGTAGGATAGAGCCGCGGTAGATTTTGGCAGCCACCCAGATGCAGAAGGGGAAGGTGGCCAGCAGCAAGATAACGGAGAGCACTATCTGCCAAATGGGCACGCCGAAGGGGATGCGGAAGAGCATGGCGACTGGCGAGGTGAAGGGGATGAGTGACAGCCAGGTGCTGAGGCCGCCTGAGGGGGCGTCGATCATAGCAGGCAGCAGCAGTATGGTGAGCAGCAGCGGGATGGTCATGGGCAGGGTGAACTGCTGCGAATCGGTCTCGTTGTCCACCAGCGAGCCCGCGGCAGCAAAGAGCGAGGCATAGAGCAGATAGCCAAAGACAAAGTAGAAGATGAACAGCACTATAATCAGCCCAAAGTTGATGCTCGCCAGTCCCTTGATAAGTTCCTGCAGACCTTTGTCCACCCCGACACCGGCTTCATATTGTTCGGCTTCGTAGCGGGCGGCCTGATACTGGGTGGTGGCTTCGGTGCCCTTGGTGGCCACTTGGGTGACACTGTGTCGGGCGGAGGCCTGTTCGAAAAGGTCGGCATTGCTGATGCGCACCCCCGCCATGGCCACACCCGAAAGCAGCACCCAGAGGGCGAACTGGGTGAGGCCCACGAGGCCTATGCCCACCACCTTGCCCATCATCAGTTGGAAAGGCTTGACGCTGCAGACGATGACTTCAACGATGCGGCTGGTCTTCTCCTCCATCACGCCGCGCATCACTTGCGAGCCGAACATGAACACCGCCAGAAAAACCAATATGGCCAGCAAGGCACCTATGACCAGCTTGATTTGCAGGAACCCGTCACGGCCAGTCTCAATGTCCTGGGTGCGAAGGTGGATGCGGGTGCCGGTGAGCATGGCATAGTCGTCGGGCGTAATGCCGTGGACATCGAGCAGGATGGTGTTGCGCAGGATTTCTTGCAGCTGGTTGTTGACATTGCTCTGCACAGTCATCGAGGGTGCGTCGGTGCGGTAGTAGAGGAAGGCATCCAACGGTATGGAGGTCTCGCGGGCGGGGATGAAGACGATGGCGTCGAGGCTGTCCACCTCGGCCAGCTGGCGTTTGGCGTATTCGAGGCTGCCGGCATCATGGTAGGTGACGTCGCGCCCCGACCGGAACTGTCCTTGGAACAGGCCGCTCTCATCCACCACTAGCACATGGGCATGTTCGAGAGGACGACTGGCCAGTATGATAGGGACGGCATAGAGGAGTGCCAAAAGAATGGGCACCACAAGGGTGAGGACCCAGAAGGAGGGTTTCTTGACTCGCGAAAGGTATTCGCGCTGTATGACGAGGGGTATCTTATTCATTGCTTGATTGCCTGAATGCTTGATTGTATGAGTGCTTGATTGCCTGAATGCTTAATGGTCGGTGTGCTTGACGGTGTCGATGAAGATGCGGTCGAGGTCTTGGCCGGGGTGTGAGGCCTTGATGTCGGCCAAGGACCCGGAGAGCACCAGATGGGAATGGTTGATAAGGGCAATGTCGTCGCACAGCTCCTCGGCCGAGGGCATATTGTGGGTGGAGAAGATGATGGTGGAGCCCTGCGATTTGAGGCGCAGGATTTCGCGCTTGAGGATGTCGGCGTTGACGGGGTCGAAGCCGCTGAACGGCTCGTCGAAGATGAGTAGCTGGGGTTGGTGGAGGACAGTGACGACGAATTGTACCTTCTGCTGCATGCCTTTGGATAGTTCCTCGACTGGACGGTTCCACCAGTCGCTGATTTCCAGACGGTCGAACCACTGGTGCAGTCGTTCGACTGCGGCAGCCTTGTCAAGACCCTTGAGCTGTGCCAGATAGACAGCCTGCTCACCCACACGCATCTTTTTATACAGCCCGCGTTCTTCGGGCATGTAGCCAATCTGCATCACATCGGCATCGGTCATGGGGTGTCCGTCGAAGACCAGCCGGCCACTGTCGGGTCGAAGGATGTGGTTGATGATGCGGATAAGGGTGGTCTTGCCGGCTCCGTTGGGGCCCAGCAGGCCGAAGATGGTGCCTCGGCGCACATGCAGGCTCACGCCGTCAAGGGCGCAGTAGCTGCCAAAGGTCTTTGTTATGTTGTCAATTACTAGCATTCTGATTTTTATTGTAAGGACGATATGATGCTGGGAGACGAATCAGCAGTACCTCGGCCAAGAGCGAGAGCAGGGCCAGGATGAGGAAAAGTCTCCAAAGGGGACGGCCTTGGTTGCGTTGGCGGATGTAGTCGGTCATGGACTTCTGCGCGTTGGCAGCCACGGCACATTGGTCGGAGGGGAGGTCCTGCACTATCTTCCGCACCTCGTCGGAAGAGTAGCAGGACAGGTCTGATTCGGCACGGCTGTAGTTGAAGGAGAGCCCTTCCGAGCCGCCGGCATTTCCGCCAGCCGAAGGAACGGAGAGGCTGTAGTTTCCGGCACCTGACAACGCACCATGGGTCATCAGGTATTGGCGTGAGCCCATGCGGCGGAGGTCGGGGATGATGTCCACGTCGGGGCCGTCCTCCCGCGAAGAGGTGAGGAGCAGGTGGGGGAGCCTTTCGGCATCATAACTTCCCTGCAGCGGTATGGGTGCGGTGCCGGAGAGGAGGTGGTAGGGCTGCAGCAGCGGACTGCTGAAAAGGGCCATGTTGTAGAGGGTCGGCACGAAGAGGGCCTGCTGGACAAAGTCGGTAAATTCGGGTCGCAAGGGTGAGGCGAAAAGATAGCAGCAGCCTTCTCCCACCGGGGTGGCGGTAAGGAATGCGTCGCCGTCCAGCAGGCTGATGGCTGGCTGGGAGACCGTGTGGGCGGAGGAGGTGAGGCGGTAATGTGACTGCACTGAGGGCATTTCCACTTCCTCCTGCTTGCCTTGGAAGACACCGTGGTACAACGCCATGTCGGATTCTATCTGTTGGGCACGTGTGGGTCGGGCCACCCACGCGCCCAACTGCGGCGACGAGAAGAGGCCGAGGAGTTGGTTGTATGAGGCTGTCTCGACACCTTGGGCGGGAACTACGAGGAGCGACCCCCCACCTTCGACAAACTCGTGCAACAGCTGCGCCAGCCCTGACGGCACAGCATGGAGCTCGTCGAGGATGATGAACCGGTAGTCGGAGAGGTGGGCATAGTCCATTTGGCCGACCGGCATCTGGCGGCAACGCACCAGCGAGTCGTCCTGGAAAAGCCGTTTGAGGAAAGGGTTCTCCCCTGCCCCACTGACCACCAGCATGGGTATCTGCTGCGTCACGGGGAGAGAGAAATACATGCGGTCGTCGAAGGTGATGGGGTAGTCGGTGGTTTCGACATAGCCCTGCAGCATGCTTTCGTTGCCTAGGGTGAACGTGAGGGTGGCGGAGATTGAGCCGCGTGCCGCCACGTCGACCGAAGCCAGAGCCCTCTGTTTCCCATCTACGAAAAGGCGCAGGGGGAGGCTCTGCACTGGTTTGTCGCCATCGTTGCGCACAAAGGCTTCCACCTGCACTATGGCACCTGGGAAGTAGGCGGGGCTGTTGAAGGCCAGGCTGTCGACATAGATATTGGCCACATCGCTGCCACCCAAGGGAATGAAGGTGGTGAAGATGGTGGTGTCCACAGGATAGCCAGCGAGGTCAGAGGTGGTGCGTTGGAAGTCACTGAGGATATAGGCATGCCTGTTGGCAGCCCCCGCGGAGCGGAGGAAGTCGTTCTGACGCAGTGCCACAGCCGAGAGGTTCTGGGTGGCGGCGCTGGTCTGCACAGCATCAACAGCCGTAAGGAACTCCTCACGGCTCAACCAATGGAACTGGCCACCGGCAAAGTCGTTGGTGAGCAGTTGAAATTGGTCGCCAGGCTTGTAGGCTTCGGCAATCTCGCGTGCCTTTTGTCGCGCACTTTCCAAGAGGCTGCCCTCCATGCCGCCGCACTCCATACTGTAAGAATTGTCAAGATAGACACTTACGACCGTTCCGCCCGCCTTCATTTGAGAGTTGCGATTGCGGATGACCGGCTGGCAGAATGCCAGCACGAGGAAGAGGATAGTGAGGATGCGGGCTGCCAGAATGAGCAGCTGGCGCAGATTGCGCTGGCGGCGGTCTTCATTCTGCAACTCCTCCAGCATGTCCACATTGCTGAAATAGACCTTCCGATAGCGTCGCAACTGCAACAGGTGGATGGCTATCGGTATGCCGACAGCAACGAGACCTATGAGAAAAAGCGGTTGGGTGAGCACTTGGAAATTGAGGTTTAGGGGTTAGAGGTTATACTTTGTTGTTCTTTGCTCTTGCGATAAAGAAGTCGCACAACTCGCTGATGCCGCATTCGGCACAGTGGGGTTTGCGGGCCTGGCATACATAACGGCCATGCAGTATGAGCCAGTGGTGGGCAATGGGTATCTTCTCCGGCGGTATGTGCTTCACAAGCTCGCGTTCGGTTTGCAGAGGGTTCTTGCTGTTCTTAGTCAGCCCGATGCGGTTGGCCACACGAAACACATGGGTGTCCACGGCCAAGGCAGGCAGGTTGAACACCACGGAGGCAATGACGTTGGCCGTTTTGCGTCCCACCCCTGGAAGGGTCTGCAGGTCGTCCAGGTCGGACGGCACCTCGCCTCCAAAGTCAGACACCAGCTTCTGAGCCATGCCCACCAGATGCTTGCTCTTATTGTTGGGGTAAGAGATGGAGTGGATGTAGCCGAAGATGTCTTCGGGAGTGGCCTGGGCCATCGTGAAGGCATCGGGGTAGGCAGCAAACAGCGCAGGGGTGGTCATGTTAACCCGCTTGTCGGTGCATTGGGCCGAAAGAATGACTGCCACCAAGAGCTGGAAAGGGTTCTCATAGTGCAACTCGGACTGAGCCGTCGGTCGCTCTTTTTCGAAATAGGCTATCAGCCTTTGGTATCTTTCTTTGGTGTTCACGGCATCCTTAAGAGACTGGTGGTTATAACAATCGTAGCTGCACCACTATGGGGTAGTGGTCGGAAATGTTGGTCTTGACACGCTTGTAGGAGAGTGACTCGAAGTCGTGGCTGTGAAGTATATAGTCGATGCGGAAGGCGGGGAAGGGGCCATGATAGGTGGTGCCGAAGCCGCGGCCCTGGTTCACGTATGGGTCCATCAACAGCTCGGTGGCCTTCTGGTAGATATATGAGGCGGGTGTATCGTTGAAGTCGCCCATGAGCACAAACGGCACGTCGGCATCCTCCACCTTGGGAAGCAAATCCTGCTGCCACTCGCGCTCGTGACGCAGGGTGGTCTCCTTGAATTTCTTGTACAGCTTGTGCGTGTTGCTGTCGGGCTGGGCATGGGTGAGGCTCTCCAATCCTTCGCGGTCCTCCTCAGTAAGCATGTATGAGTCGAGATGGACGCAACAGAGCCGCACAGTTTGACCGTCCTTGTCTATATCGACACCGAACTTAGACTTCTTGTCCATCACATGCACCTTGACGATAGGCAGACGCGAGAAGAAAATCAGCGGGCCTGACGTGCTGGAGCCATATACGCCATAATGATATTTGTAGCCACGAGCCTCCAAGCTGTCGACCATATTCACATGACGTGAACGGAAAAATTCCTGAAGACAGAAAGCGTCGGGCTGCTCCTCATCCAAGAGCGACATAAAAAGCATCGAGCCCGAGTCGGCGGTCATCAGCGTATCATCATCCAGTCCATTGAAGCCATGCACATTAAAGGTCATCAGCTTAAGGACGTCGTCGGCCGGCTCGGCATTCTGGCTGCCCCCCACCTGGAAGAAGAGAGGCACAAACGAGGCGCACAACAGATTGGCAGCCAACGACAGCAGAAACTCCCACCGCGACAAACAAAGCCAGATGATGATGAACAGCACATTGCACAAGAAAAGGAGCACAAAGCCATAGCTGAGCATCGAGATGCCGACAAAGCGGCTGGGAGGAATGCGGCCCGCGAAGGTGGAAAGGAATAGTGCTATCACGAACAGCAAGTTAATCGTTAACAGTATGATACGGAAAAACTTCTTCATATTGGGTCTGAACTAGAATTTGCAAAGATACAAAAAAAAAACGATTTCTCAACAATTCTTTGTATCTTTGCAGCATGATTAAATATGGTCTCATTGGCAATCCGCTGGGGCACTCATGGTCACAGCAATGGTTCGAGTCGATGTTTGCACGGGAAGGCATTGACGACGGCCAGTACCGGCCCTACGAGCTTGATTCACTCGCGGGGTTGAAAGGATGGGCATGCAACGAGGGACTCAAGGGCTTCAATGTCACCATTCCTTACAAAGAGGCCGTTATCGCTCATCTCGACCATCTGGACCATGTGGCCAAGGCCATTGGGGCTGTCAATTGCGTTGAAAGGCGCGGAAGCCGACTTATCGGACACAACACCGATGCCCCCGCCTTTGCCTACACCCTGAAACCGCTGCTACAGCCCCACCATTCCGCCGCATTGATATTAGGCAGCGGCGGAGCTTCCAAGGCGGTTGCCTATGCGCTGAAGGGGCTGGGCATTGACTATGTCATAGTGTCGCGCCACCCTTTGCAACATCCTGGTGCTATCGACTACGACCAGGCTCACACCTTGGCACCAAGCCATACCCTCATCATCAACGCCACCCCTGTGGGGATGGCTCCTAACGTATCTGCCACCCCTTGGCCATATGCCGACCTGCTGGGCAGCCGTCATCTATGCTACGACCTTGTATACAACCCCCCGCGCACACGCTTCCTGACTGACGCCGAAGCACAAGGAGCACATATTTGCAACGGCCTTGCCATGCTGGAGTGCCAAGCCCGACTCAGTTGGGATATTTGGCGACAAGAGGGAGGGAGGGATGACTGATGGGGACTTCTATAAATCACCTCACAGAGATGCGTCCATTAACAACACCATACAAGCCGTAAGGCGCAGTGCGGTGACAGTCAAAACGGAACGAGACTGCGTCCCGAAGGGACGCGACATGAACACAGAATTTATAGAACACACCTGATGTAAATAGAGAAAACCTTTAAATCTTTCAATATATCATGAAAAAGCTCAAGACACCTGCCCGCATAGCTCTGCTGACATCATTGTTCGTCCTGCTGGCTCTAATAGGCCTTATCCCTGTGTGGATAGTCCTCAACATGGCCCAAATACTCATCATCAGAATCGTCATCGGGGTCTCGGGTCCCCTATGGGCCGTCATCACCATCATCATTATTGCATCCCGCACTGAATATCTCAAACTCTGGCGCAGATGGCGGCACGAACGTGAAGCCACAATGATGGCCGATGCCCGCTCGCTCTACCCTGAGTATCAGAAGCTCTATGAACAATATCCCCTCGCCATCGCGCGGTACGAGCAGCATTGGAGACACCATAAGGACGAGAAAAACGCCATGTCGCTCGACGAGCTTATCGAGGCTGCACTACTCATCGACGAAGAAGAATGGAAACGACGGGAAGAATTCCGCAAACAATCGCGCCAGGAGCGTCACGCCAAACAGGCTTACTCCTCTGGCTCGCTCGCTCCATCGCGCAACCAGTAAGGCAGGCTATTTCACGATGGTACAGCACTCCCGCTTCCCTTGCGGAGAAATGAGGCACACAACGTATGACCCCGCAGATAGTGCTTTGACATCCAGCACCTCATGCTCGGGACGCGCCACTTTCTGACGCAGAACCTCCTTGCCTGACATATCGAATATCGCCACACTCCAACCAAAGGTGCCTTCGACGCCGCCGATGTTGACCACCAAATAGTCGGTGACGGGGTTGGGGCTTATATGGAACACGACATCCGATGCATCGGGCGGTTGCACCTGGGTATGGGCAGTATCACAGGAGAAATAATCAGAGAGGGACTCGGTAAGGTCCAGCTTGAGCAGTTGGGGAGGTGAGGAAATACCCATCCTTGAAAAGTTCTCGTTGGTGAGGAAATAATGAAGCCCGTCCTGCGAAGCAATCGCCTCGGTCTGAACACCCACACTGCTTACAACTGGTATTCGCCGCATCTCTCCCTTAAAGAAATCGGTACCATGGAAATCATACAAGAGGCACACGAACGGCTGGCACAACACTGTGTAGCAGCACAGCACCAACACCCGCCGTTCGGGCAGGTAGCATGCACCCGTCACCAAACCCTCCACATCCAGCGTGTCACGCAGTTGGGCCACATAACGTCCTGGCTGCTTGGGAAGGGCAAAACATGTGGTATGGAAGGAGGTCCACTGCTTGGTGAAAAGATACAGACTGTCGCCCCCCACTATCATTGACTCACAATCATACTCTGTAGTTGGCAGCATACCCTGTCGGCCTTCGCCGCCCTCATAGCCTTCGTAGGTGAAGAAGATAGTGTCGAAGTGATACTCACCGGCCAACAGGGCTGCTTTGCTCAGTCGCAGCACCCGCAGGTCGTCGCGCAGATGCTCGTGGTTGTTGCCAAAATCGCCGAAATAAAAATAGTCATCGTCCTGCGCCGTCTCTTCCATGTCGGAAAAAGCGGGCAGCTCCACATCCATGGGCCGAGTGCCGATGATGGCACCCGTCAGCGTATCCAGCGCGTACATTCTCAATCCTCCATGGTCGTTGACAGACCACAGGGTATCCTGCCAGAAAAAAAGCGACGAGGTATTGTCCAGCAACGGGCTCAACTCCCCCACCACCTCGGCTTCGGGATACTCCGTGCTGATTCTCACCTGGCCATACGAGAGGTATTGACACATTGTCAGTACAATAAAGAGGATTAATGCACTTCTTTTCATGCTACAAAGATACACATTTCTTTTTTAATTATTAATTTCTTCGTATCTTTGCTTGCGATATGGAATCTTTCGAAGAAAAACATTCTGATGATAATCAGGAGTTTAAACACACTATCAAACAATTGGTAGACGCCCAATTGTTCGATACACTGGTCGCAAAACTCTTTCCAGAGTCCTCCGTGGAAGAGATGAGACGACAGATGTTGGCTTTTGAGAACGTCCATCAGTTCCAATCCACCATCATGTATCGGTGCTGCCAATGGGTGATAGAAAACACCATGTCGCAGTTCACCTTCTCCGGCACCGAAAACCTCAGCAAAACACCAAGCCTTTTCATCTCCAACCACCGCGACATCGTCCTCGATGCCATGATGCTGCAATACATCCTGGTCGACAAGGGTCTCGACACCAGCCACATCGTCATCGGCGCCAACCTTTTCGAAATGCCCATGATGGATCTGATGGCCAAGACCAACAAGATGTACAGCATCGGACGCGGCGGCACCCCGCGCGAGTACTACCGCAGCCTCATCAACATGTCCGAACATCTCCGCCACCTCGTCACCCAACAGGGCGAGAGCGTGTGGATTGCCCAACGCAACGGACGCACCAAGGACGGAATCGACCGCACCGACCCCGCCCTCATCAAGATGATTGCCTCAAGCGGCATAGGCCAAGACCCCGTCACAGCCCTCAGCGAAATGCACATCACCCCCATCAGCGTCTCCTACGAATGGGAGCCCTGCGGCCTGCTCAAGGCACACGAGCTATGCCTTCGCGGACAGGGTCCTTACACCAAAGCCCCTGGCGAAGACTCCGACAGCATCCTACGGGGCATCCTCGACTTCAAAGGGCATGTCCACTTCACCATCTGCCAACCCCTCCAACCCGAAGTGCTAGAGGCCACAAAGGGCAACTACACCCAAATCGCCAGCATCATAGACCAACGCATCTCCGAAGGCTACCATCTTTGGCCCAACAACTATATAGCTCAGGGAATGCTCCACAACGACCCCTGCACACAATATACTCAGGAGGCTGAAGCATTCAAACAATACATCGATGACGCATGCCGCCAATACCCCCTAGGCGACACCTTCCGCCAAATCCTGCTGGGCATTTATGCCAATGCCTTGAAAATAGAGAATTGAGAATGGAGAATGGAGAATTTGCTGCCGCACCCGGATAATTCTCAATTCTCAAATCTCCATTCAAAAAAAACACTCCCCCGCACAATAAAAGTATCAGTTTTTAGTTTATAGTTATTTAGTCAAATACAGAACCCGCTATGCTAGACAAACTCGAAGCCATTTATACCCGCTATCAGGAAATTGAGCAACAGATGAACGACCCCCAGGTCACCGGCGACATGAAGCGCTTTGTCAAACTGAGCAAAGACTACAAAGACCTGCAGCCTGTCGTCAAGGCCTACCACGACTACAAAGGCCTGCTGGACACCATCGCAGAATGCAAGGAACTGCTCAGCACTGAGAAGGACGAAGAGCTGCGCGAAATGGCCAAAGCCGAACTCACCGAATGCAACGAGAAACGCGACAAGATGGAGGAGGAAATCCGCATCATGCTCATCCCCGAAGACCCCACCGACAGCAAGAACGCCGTGGTGGAAATCCGTGGCGGCACGGGTGGCGACGAGGCCTGCATCTTTGCTGGCGACCTCTTCCGCATGTACAGCCGCTACTGCGAGAAAAAGCACTGGAAGATCGAAATTGTCGACTTCAACGAAGGCCCCTCGGGCGGGTATAAGGACATCACCTTCAACGTCACCGGCGAAAAAGTCTACGGCATGTTGAAATACGAAAGCGGCGTCCACCGCGTGCAACGCGTCCCCGCCACCGAAACCCAAGGCCGTGTACACACCTCTGCCGCCGGTGTGGTGGTGCTGCCCGAAGCCGAAGAAATCGACGTGGAGCTGAACATGGCCGATGTGAAGAAAGAGACTTTCTGCGCCTCAGGTCCCGGAGGACAGTGCGTGAACACCACCTACTCCGCCGTCCGCCTCACCCACATACCCACTGGCATCGTAGTGTCCATGCAGGACCAGAAGTCACAAATCAAGAATATGGAGAAAGCACTCTCCATCCTGCGCACACGCCTCTACGAGCGTGAGTACAACAAATACATGGAAGAACTCTCCAGCAAGCGCAAGACCATGGTCGCCACCGGCGACCGCAGCGAGAAGGTACGCACATACAACTACCCCCAGAGCCGTGTCACCGACCACCGCATCGGCTACACCATGTACAACCTTCCCGCCTTCATGGACGGCGACATCGAAGACCTCATCGACGCCCTCCAGCTCGCCGAGAACGCCGAGAAACTGAAAGAGTCCGTCGGATAAAAACGCCTACCACATAAACGAATGAACATATTAACGAATACATTAACGAATTAACGCATTAACACATTGACGAATTAACACATTAACATAACATAGCGTTTGCTATTGTCCCGACCAGCTTGAAACGTAGGAAACTTCAATTTGGTTTTTTGAGGATGACAAAAGCAGATGCTCGCTGAAACGCGAGCATTTTGTCTATCCGCAAAAGGTAATTTCAACGACCGCAGACAGGAGACGAGATTGCTCGCCTTCTTTTTTTGTCTGCGGTCGTGGGAGTGCTTATGGGGATTCGGTAGCCAAGCGCACAAATAGCAACCTCTATGCAGATACACATAGGCAACCTTATACGCGACGAACTGCGCCGACAAGGACACACCAACGCCTGGCTGGCCGAGCAAATCGGCATCACCCCGCACACCTTGCAAAAACTCTTCAACAAGCCCTCCATCGACACGCAGCAGCTCTATACCATCTGCCGTGCTCTAGAGGCAGACCTCTTCCGCCCCTACTCCGACTCGCTTACAGAAAGTCCATGTAATTCTCCAAAATGACTTTGTTTGACTCTGCAAAAACACTAAATTCTGCAGATATAATCAGCAAAATATTATAATATTTTGTGGACTACACCCACAGAATACCGTTTTTTCGGGTCCCATCATCCTCCCCTCACCATGTCCGATATTGCCACGTGTCCATATCGGACACTCTAGGAATGAAATAATCAACGTACTTTTGCAAAAAAGAAAGTAACTCTATATAAAAGTTTAAAAAACACCTTTAAGATGAAAAAAGTACTGTTTATCAGCTCCGTGTTCCTCTGCTGCATGATGATGCTCACCGTTCCCGCAGATGCCCAAACACGTAAAGAAAAAAAAGCCGCCCAAAAAGCGGAATGGGAATTTCAACAGAAAATGAAAGAAATGGAACGCCAGCGCGCACTCGACTCCATTGCCAACCTCGCAAGTCCTGCCAACGAAGTATTTCAAAAAAGCATCCCTTGCTATGCTGAAAGCCGTAGTGACAAGGAGTACTACCGTGAGTTGGGCGAAGGCGAAGACACCAAGCGCAATGTAGCCCGCCTTAGTGCTGTGAAGATGGCACAATCCATGATGCGCGAACGTCTGGCCCACTCGGTGAAAGGCCTCAGTACCGACTACTCAAAACTGGTGAACAAAAGCGGCAAGGACAGCGACCTGGAACAAAAAATCGAAGGAGAGATGATGAATGTGGTCGATGCCGTACTCAACGATGCCGACAATCCCTGTGAGGAATGGTCGCAAGACCGTTCTGGGAGATACCATGTCTATTATGTCATCGAAATCAAAAAGAACGAGATTGCCGACAAATTCGCTGAGGCCATAAGCAAGAGCGACAAACTACAGATTGATTTCGACCGCGAGCGTTTCCGTCAGTTTGCCAAAGAATATATGCAGAGATTACAGGAATATGAGGAGTAAAGATAGCAACACCCTAACACGCCATTGTGGCAGCATATTCAGGCTGGCACTAACGCTTGTGCTGCTGTATGGCGGTGCGGCCTCTGCCCAGTCAGTGCCTCCCAAATGGCTCAACAGCGGATTGACCGACCTGCGCTTCTCCTATGTCGAAGTAGTGTCGGGCGATGCCTCCACCGTCAACGCTGCTCGCGACAAGGCCGCAGCCGCCATTGTCCAACGCCGTAACCTTGCAGCCGGAGCCGAAGTGACCGTGCATGTGGTGAACGGGCAAATCACCAGTAGCGGCAGTCAGGATATGATTGTCTCCGCGCGTATATTAGACGAATACATCGAAGAGCTAGAATATGGAGGTTGGCGTGTCTATCTGCTTGTACAGACCCTCAAACATCCCCAGTATAGTTTTGAGAATCTCACAGTCACCGACCAGTACCCTTTCAGCGCACGGGCATTCGTACCTGGCATGGAACAGTTGTACAAAGGACAGAAGACAAAAGGACTGCTGTTTATAGCCGGAGAGGCGGCCTGTGTGGGCGGCATAGTGGCAGCTGAGAGCATGCGGTCGAACTATGTGAACCTGATTAACAGCACCCACAACGCACAGCAGCGCGCCACATACATCACCAACGCCAACAACTGGACCAACATACGCAACGGCTGCATTGCCGCCACCGCTGCTGTTTATGTATGGAATGTGGTAGATGCCCTGGTCAGCAAAGGTGCGCGACATGTCGAAACGCTGGCACTCGTTCCCTACGCCACCCCAGAATCCACCGGCTTAACCCTATGCTTTAACTTCTAATAGCCACAACAAGATGAAGAGAATAATAATCCTCACACTATGTGCAGCACTGCTGACACTTGCCAGCTCCTGCAATAAGATACAATACGACCTGTTCGGCAACATCAGCGGCACAGTGATTGACGTCGACACAGACGAACCCATTGCTGGAAGCACTGTAACCCTCTCACCCGGTGGACTGAACACCTACACTGGCAGCGACGGACACTTTGCCTTTAACGAAATAGATGCCCAGCAGTACACCATCACCGTGCAGAAGACCGGTTATCAAGCCAACCGCAAGACTATCGAAGTGTTAAGCGGAGAGACTATAAACGTGAGCATCACCATGAAAAACAAACAATAAACACTTGACTCTTATGAAGAAGACGTATATTTGGGCAGCACTGATTACAGTTTCTGTACTGGCCAGCCTTGTGTGGTATGGTTGCACTGAAAAAGAAGAGGACCTCAAAGGCACCATTTATGGTACCGTGACCGACTATGCCACCGGTGAGCCTGTGGGTAATGTCAGCGTCAAACTGCGCCCCACGGGCGAAGCCACACTCACTGGCAACGACGGCACATACGAGTTCAAAGACCTTGACGCTGGCAAATATTCCCTTTTGCTCAGCAAGACCGCATATGCCGACCTTGACGACGACTACATCATCGAACTGGCAGCTGGAAAAAAGGTAAAACGCGACGTGCAGATGCGTAAGCGAATAGCCTCGTTACAGATTACCGACATGACAGGAAACCCACTCGACACGCTCGACTTTGGCTCCGAAGAGTCGGTGAAGGTTAAGACCTTCAATGTCTTCAACGATGGTACAGAGAGCATTACCTGTACCGCCACCTACGACTGCGAATGGATTGTCAACGTATCAGGGTTGGAGAATGCTATACGGCCAGGAGAAAATAAGGCTGTGACCGTGCGTATTGACCGAGTGGCACTTACCGATGGCGTAAACATATCTTTCCTTTACATCACCTCAGACAACGGAAGCAACGAGATTGTGGTCAAGGCTACTTTTGCCGGCTCACCGACAATCACCACAGTCGAAGCCTCCAATGTCACTGCCAATTCTGCCACCATCGGTGGCAACATCACCGACGACGGCGGGCGGCCTGTGACCGTCCGCGGCATCTGTTATGGCACTTCGCAGACTCCTACTATTGATGGCAACCACACCGAAGACGGCTCTGGCACTGGTGCGTTCAGCCACAATATCACGGGACTGTCTTCTTCCGCCACCTATTACGCCCGCGCCTACGCCACCAATCGCAACAGCACCTATTACGCTTCCAACATCATCAGCTTCACAACCATCGACGGTCTGCCGACAGTGACCACCTCTCCTGTCACCAACATCACCGCCTCCACTGCCAAAAGCGGCGGCAACGTGACCAGCAACGGCGGCTACAACGTTACTGCTCGCGGCATCTGCTGGAACACTTTGGGCAGCCCTGACCTTGACGACCAGCATACCACCAATGGTAGTGGCAATGGCAGCTTCACCAGCAATATGACGGGGCTCACCGCCGGCACCACCTACTATGTCCGAGCCTACGCCACCAACCAACAGGGGACAAGTTATGGCTCGGAACAGCAGTTCACTGCCACCAATGGTGCTGTAACGATTACCTTGTCCGCTGCCACCAACGTCACCGCCACATCTGCTACCTGTAGTGCCAACATCACCAACGATGGTGGCTCCGCAGTTACCGAACGCGGCATCTGCTGGAGCACATCACAATATCCCACCATATCGGGCAGCCATACCGCCGTAGGCTCCGGCACAGGCTCATTCTCCACCTCTATTAGCAGCCTCTCTCCCTCTACCACCTACTACGTCCGCGCCTACGCCACAAATTCCGTGGGTACGAGTTATTCCAACCAAATCAACTTCACTACAGACAATGGGTTACCTACCGTTACAACTAACACCGTTAGCAGCATCACCGCCAATAGTGCAGTCTGTGGTGGCAATGTTACGTCTGACGGAGGATTCCCTGTGACAGCCAAAGGCATTTGTTGGAGTACGTCACAGTACCCCACAGTATCTGGCAGCCATACCACCAGTGGCAGTGGCACAGGGTCATTCAACACTTCTATGAGCGGTCTCTCTGTCGGCACCACCTACTATGTCCGCGCCTACGCCACCAACAGCAATGGCACAGCATACGGTTCTCAAGTGATTTTCACTACTAACAACGGCTTGCCCAACGTAACCACGACTACACCAACACTGACTGGCAGTATCGTAACAACAGGTGGCAATGTAACCTCCGATGGCGGATTTCCCATTACAGCCCGCGGCGTATGCTATGGCACTTACCCTAATCCTGATTTGACCAGTACATACAACCATACTACAAATGGGACTGGCACTGGTTACTACACTTCTTTATTCTCAATTACTGCTGGCAGTGGAATGTATTATATTCGTGCATACGCAACCAATGCCAACGGCACTACCTACGGCACTCAGGACTCCATCACCCATCCTTATGACGAACTACCTACGTTCCAATATAACGGACATACTTATAGGGTAGCGCCCGAACCATATAATACTGAATTACGATGGTCTGAGGCTAATACTTATTGCAATAATCTAACCCTGCATGGTTATACCGATTGGCGAATGCCAACGCTCGGAGAACTATTGCAAATGTATAGTGATCGATATTCTATAGTTATGAATCTCGCATATTACTGGAGTAGTACAACCTGTAACCCTTCTTATTCCACTTCTCCTGGTTATTATTATGTGATGTTTTCCGGTGGATCACCCTATTGCGATGCTGGGGGGCAGCGTTGATTTCAGTGCGTCCCATCCGGGTAGAGAACTAATATATATCGCTCTTATGCTATATTTGACTGATTTTTCAACAGCATCAAAGATGCTGAATCTTAATAACCCCATACAAGGAACCGTTAGGTTCCGCAGTGTGGGGTCGTGAAACACCCACCTATCCAGCGTCTCGGAGAGACGCGACAATGAGAAAGGTTGGCAAAAATCAGTCATATGTTACATAAGAGCCACGAACTTTTCTCCCAAGGGGGCATATACATAACCCTATTGTTATTGTAATTGTCATCGTGTCCCTCTTTACTTCGTGACGTTACTTCGGATTGGCAAAGAAAGGAGGCTTTCTTTGCAGGGCAAACGAATCAAAACCGATGGTCATGTATGCCTACGGCACATATACTATGTATGGCAATGCGGCCCTGCCCCCAGCCCGGAGAGCTGGAACAGATATAGCCTAGGGCAACACCCTAGGAATAGGGCACGCACCCGTCCGATGCAGCCTGTAGGGCTGCAACATGGCGCAGGATGAGAGCTCGAGAATTTATTTTCGAGACCGAGCCAAAGCCATATCTGCCTCGGCAAACATCACGTGGATGCCAGATTCCGCTGTTGCAGCCCTACAGGCTGCCAGTCGCTGCCGTCATTGTCCCCGTACGGCGATGCCATACGCTATATCTGTCTGTGCCTTTCAGGCACACCTGAGACACCAAAACATGAAGCTCGAGTAATTGCAACGCCCTTTTAGAAACACAAGAATCGTTACATTTGATGCATTCGCCTTGGCTTTCACTGCTCTCGCTTTGTGCAACGACGTGCCACTTTTTTATTTCTAAAAGTGGCACCCTGTTTTTTACCTTTTTCGGTATAATTGTAGCAGACGGACGACAACAGGCACATCAATCACCCACCGTGCCTTCGCCGTGCCTTCGCTCTGACTTCACTCTGACTTCACTTCCAGAGGCGGAGAAAAGAGGAAGACAGGCACCGAGCACAAAGCCCCCATCACTAAACAACCCGACTAAGGACTGGGGAAAGGGAGACAAATTAAGTGACGGACATTGGGCTGTTTCGAACCAGTCAGGAATGAAAATCACTCAATTGCACATTACCGTTAAATGTAGAATAACATACAAACAACAGATTTTCAACGGGTCGAGAGCAGGTGAAATAGTTACAATAAGCCCGCAAAGTATACGGGTAGGCAGGTGGTTGGACCGTCCTGCTGGTAGTCCTTGGTGTAGAGGAGTATGCGCTCGCCGATACGCGAGGAGTATTTTTCGCAGAAGAGGTCTAACGACTTGTGAGTGCGGTAGCCCGATGATTTTACCTCGATGGGAACAATCTTGTTGCCTCGCGAGAGTAGATAGTCTATTTCATAGTTGTGTTTCTCATTGTCAGTCGGGAAGGTGTAGTAGTAGAGTCTGTTGCCAGCAGCCAGTAGCATCTGCGCCACTAGGTTCTCATAAACATACCCGAGATTGGCCGCAAGTTTGTCGGATAGCAGCTGGTTATATATGATATTGTCGGTAAAGTCTTTGTCCCAAAACGCCAGCGTGACAAAGAGACCCGTGTCGACCATGTACATTTTATAGTACCCCTCGTTGCGAGACAAGCCTAACCCAACATTGGGGTCGTTGGCGTGGTGAGCAATATTGACGACCATACTGTCCTCCATATCAGCCACAACGGTGTCTGTGCCCTCTGTCCGACGGCTTTCAATGGCTGAAGAAATCTTGTAACGTCGAGCATTTGAGTTCAGCTGTCCGGGTATTGCCCTCATCATGTGCGACGCACGCCCGAGAGGGTCAATCTTTCTAAAATCGTCATCATACAATTCTAGAATTTCACGCTTTTTAGCATCAACCTGCTGTAGATTGTTAGTCTCATTATATGTCTCAATAGACTGGGGCATTCCACCTACAAGCATATACAGCCGTAGGTCACGCATCATCTTGCGATGGCCTCCCCCAATGGGAACCTTCTTCTCGCGAAAGGCAGGAAGGAACTTCAATCCGACCTCATTCCCCGTTGCCCAAAGAAACTCTTCGAAGTCAAGCGGGTACAAGGTTAATCGAGTTTCTTCACTGGGTATGAGAATATTCTGCACGTTCTTTTTTAGTGTCAACAACGAACCTGTCTCAATATAGTCGTAGCGGCCATCTTTCACAAGATGCTTTATTGCCTGTCTGGCCAATGGCTGCAATTGCACTTCGTCAAACACAATAACACTCTCCCTTTCGTGCAATGTAACATTCATTTCTTGTTGCAACCTCATAAAAAAGAAATCAAGGTCGCTCATGTCTTTGAATAGTGCATCTACTGTGTTGTTGCGAACCGAGAAATCTATCATTATGTACGAACGGTACTCACGCCGAGCAAACTCCTCTACCAAAGTGGACTTACCCACACGCCTTGCCCCTTTTATCAACAATGCACTCTCACCGTGACGATCCTCTTTCCACCGTAGCATCTTATTATACAATTTTCGTCTAAATATCATGTCATATTAGATTTGAATCCGAGTGCAAAAATACAACCTTTTGTGCAATTCTCAAAATTTTTTTGAGCAAAAAGTGCTGTTTTCTCAAAATTTAAACCTTTATCACTCATCTTTCACCATTCGTCATACCGTTGTAACATACATATATTCAATAATATCGCATAATCCTCAAAATCTTTTTGGCAAAAAAGTGCAGTTTTCTCATTTTCTTGCACCAGAATATACACTTTTTGGCAATTATATCGTCAGCAGAATGGCATAATTCAGCACTTCGATGTGCGCATCACGGCGTTCTTGGGTGCCACAATAGATTTTCGAGCGAAAAGATTTTGCGATTCTTGCATATTTTGATAAAAAAGATTTTGCGATTCTTGCACATTTTGACAAAAAAAAATTTGCGGAACGAAAAAGTATGCATATCTTTGCATCGTTTTTTAAACATCCGAACTATGGTTTTTAGACGCAAACTATATGATAAGATGCTGGATTGGAAGCGAGAGATGTCAACAACCACAACTATGAGGTGGACTTTCTGTTGACCAAAGGTGACAAGATTGTGCCGATAGAAGTCAAATCCTCAGGATATAAAACACATAAATCTCTGGATGAATTCTGCACCAAATTCTCATCCCGCATCAGCGAGCGCATATTGTTGTCCACCAAAGACTACCATCAGGACGGACAGACCACATGTATGCCGATGTATTATGCCGGATTGCTATAAAAAAACACATACTATGAAACATACCACCATTATCATTCTCTCGCTATTGCTGACCCATGGTGCAGCAGCACAGGTAGACCGCAACACGTTTGAACGACAGCGGCAGCAGATGCGGGAGCAGTACGAGAGTCAGAAGCAACAGGTCCGCCAACAATATGACGACGCACGGAGCAAGGCCGAGGCGGAGTATGCCGCATTCCGCAAGAAGGCTAATGAGGAATACGCCGCTGCCGTAAACAAGGCATGGACGAAGACGGGCGTGAAGCCGCCCGTGCCGAAACCCAAGGAGCCGAAACCTCCCAAACCACCGAAACCCCAGCCGGACCGACCCATCTCCTCCACACCGCTGCCCAAAAGCAAGGCGGTACCACTTCCTGCCATGATGGAACCCCTGCCGATGCCACCCATTCCCGCACCAGCCTACCGCCCCGATGGTGGCATTCAATTTCTACGGCACAGGATGCAGCGTACATGCCAATGGCAATGAACTACAATTCAAGCTCCCGTCGTTGGAGGAGAATAGTGTCTCCACAGCATGGCAGCAGTTGTCGCAAAAGAAATACGACGGTCTGCTGCACGACTGTATGGCACAGCGTGGGACGCTGCATCTGTCGGACTGGGGCCATATCTGCCTGCTAGGCCGCGTGAGCGAGCATCTGCTGGGCAAGGGCAGCAACGAGGCCGTACTGCTACAGATGTACCTGTTGGCGCAGTCGGGCTACCGGGTGCGCATGGCCCGCTCCGCAGACCGCCTGATATTGCTTGTGCCTTTCAACCGCGCCATTTACAACTACTCCTATATCAACATCGACGGAAACAGCCATTATGTAATCTCTACCCAAAAACTCAACGAGGTTCGTGTGTGCGAGGCAGCATTCCCCCGCGAGCAGGTGGCCAACATACTGATGGGGGAGCTACCCAAACTAAAAGGAGGCGGCAAACGTAGCCGTACCCTACAGGCCAACCGCTACAGCTCCATGAAAGCCGCCGTGACTGTGGAGCAGAGCCTGATAGACTTCCTGAACGACTACCCGCTGAGCGATGCGTGGGAATACTACTCTCTTGCGGGGTTTAGCGACGGTGTAAAAGAGACCCTCTATCCGGCACTTCGCAACCAAATCAATGGCAGAAGCAAAAAGGATGCCGCCGAAATGCTGCTCAACTTTGTGCAGACGACTTTCGACTATGCCACCGACCAAGAGCAGTTCGGCTACGAGCGACCCCTGTTTGGTGATGAGAGCATCTACTATCCAAAGAACGACTGCGAGGATCGCTCCATTTTCTATAGCATTCTGGTACGCGACCTGTTGGGGCTTGATGTGGTGCTTGTACACTGGCCCAGTCATTTGGCCACAGCTGTTGCCTTCTCCGAAACGGTGGCGGGCGATTACTTTACTCTTGATGGTCGCCGTTACACTATTTGCGACCCCACCTATATCGGAGCCTCTGTGGGCGAGACGATGCCACAGTTCAAGAATGAGAGTGCCAAACTGGTGAGGCTATGAAGTAGAAATCGTATCTTTAAGGTGTGGTCTATTAATGAGTCCACTTTAATAAGTCCACTTTTCGCTTTGCTCCACTATCGTAAGTCCACCGGATTTGCTTCACTACGAGACGCAGTTTTGTTAGGTTTTGACTATCACCGCACTGCGCAATGTACGATTTTTCTCCCATTCGGTCGCGACACCGTGATACATTATTTTCAGTATATTTGCGTTTTAGAGATAACAGCTAACTTATTAGCGCAGGTGAAGTATTGAAACATCAAAAATAAACGTATTATGCATTATCTACTCATTCTTTTGGCAGTCTCGCTCGCGGTGTCGGCTGTGGGATGGAAGTATTTCATCTATTTCTTCAGCCTCGGCCACGGCGGGGCACTCGCTACTCTTCCTCGGCGGCGGCAAAGCATCATTGGTGCTTTGCTCATCGTCGGCCTTGAGGAGGGACTGCTGTGGTATGCTTATGAACTACATTTCTCCAATTAATTCCTCCATCGGCATCTTCATCTTGGCAAACGCAAACCATTTCTTGCCGAAGTCTTTCAATGAGGCCCCAATATGATACTCGTTAAACTCGCGGGGGTCACCAGTCAATACGCAGTAATCGGTAGCGTGCTTTGCCATTCTGCCAACAGTTTGCGGTAGCCTCGTTTCACTTCTGAGGAGTTGGTGAGGCAGTGGATAATGACGTGCTGTCGGTTGGCGGGGGAAACAGACTTTTAATTGATAGTTGTAGTCATCAAATCGTAATACAGGCTACCTGTGCCTTGCCACCAGTATTTGGTGTTTTCTTGCTCCAGATTGGCATAGACGGGGGAGGTGTAGACCATACTGAGGGCTGTGGCCATGTCGTCGGCTTTGCCGTTCTTCAACAGACGGTCGGCCAGTTGGGCTATCTTGCTTGGCAGAAGCAGATGCACATTGTCTTGGGTTATCTTGGGATGGGTCATTTCTTCACCTCCTTACATCCTGTGTATTTGAGTGTCGAAAGCGAGCGTTCGGAGTGGAACAGTAGCTGGTCAACCAGTTTATATGCCTTCAGCCGTCTAATCAGTTCACGCTTGGTGATGACACCGGCCTCATAGAGGTTGAAACTGAGGTAGACGTTGTCGTTGGCCACTGGTCCCATCACGATGTCGTAATCGTGTTCGAATCCTTGTACGGAACGGTTGGCGTGGACGAAATCCACCCACGGCTCGTTGGGAGCACGGAAGGTACGGGTCTTTAAGCCTTTCGTTGCCGTATATTCATATATATTGATATAACCGCCGTCTGCTTTGGCCTGTTCCATACGCGCCCTCGTCCAGCGTTCGGCCTGCTTGAGACTTGAGGTGGTGTAGAACCCGCTGCCGAAGTCCAGCGGGCGGTTGGGTTCCAGTATCTGTGGCTGTTCCACAATCTCGAGACTGCCGTGATAGAGTGTCATTCCGGGTGGTGTTTTAGGAACTCGTTAATGTCGTCAAGGATGGCCAGTGTGCCCTGTGTATGGAGGGCTTCGAAATGGTCGAACAGAAACGCGAGGACACCGCGACGCTCGAACATCTGTTCCACATCGCGCCCACCTTGATTGGTGGCTTTCTTGTATTCTTCAATACAAAAAGACGCAAACTCCAGTTTCTGTAGGTCTGTTGCCATATCTATTTCATTAGAAGCCGGAAGTCCCTCTCGGGGCTTCCGGCTTGTGAGGGTGTATTGCGTAGCTTGATTGCCCGGCGGGGGCACCTGTCGCTTACTCTTCCTCGGCAGCGGCTTCCTCGTAGGCCTTGAGGAGGGCTTGCTGGACGTCGGCGGGGACGAGCTCGTAGCTGCTGAAGGTCATGGTGAAGGTACCACGGCCGCTGGTGAGGGAGCTCAGAGCGGTGCAGTAGCGGTTCATCTCGGCCAAGGGGGCCTTGGCTTTCAGCGTGGTGTACTTGCCTTCGGCATCCATGCCCATGACGATGGCACGGCGGCCCTGCAGGTCAGTCATCACACCTCCCTGGCTCTCGGTGGGCACGGTGACGGCGACATCGTAGATAGGCTCCTTAATCTTGGGGTTGGCCAGCTTGAAGGCCTCGCGGAAGGCGGTACGGCCGGCAATCTTGAAGGCCGTTTCGTTGGAGTCCACAGGGTGCATCTTACCATCGTAGATGTTGACGACAATGTCGCGGGCGTAGCTGCCGGTGAGAGGACCCTGCTCCATCTTCTCCATGATACCCTTGAGGATGGCGGGCATGAAACGGGCGTCGATGCTGCCGCCCACGATGCAGTTGTTGAAGACCAGCTTGCCACCCCACTCCAGAGGATACTCCTGAGTGTCGCGGATGGGGTACTTGGTCTGGTTGGGCATGCCGTCGTAGTAGGGCTCGATGAGCATGTGCACCTCGCCAAACTGGCCGCTACCGCCCGACTGTTTCTTGTGGCGGTACATGGCCTCGGCACTCTTGGTGATAGTTTCGCGGTAGGGGATGTTGGGGGCAGTGAAGTTGACGGCCAGCTTGTACTGGTTCTCGAAGTACCACTTGACGGTGTTGAGGTGCAGCTCGCCCTGGCAGCCGAGGATGACCTGGCGCAGCTCACGGCTGTTCTCCAGCGAGAGGCTGCGGTCGTAAGTGACGAGGTCTTTCAGCGCGGCGCCGACCTTTTCGTCGTCGTTGCTGTTGGCGGCCTTCACGGCGACAGTATAGATAGGAGTCGGGAAGACAATCTCCTCGACGGCGTCGTCGGTGTTCTTCGGGGTGGTGAGGGTGTGGTTAATCTTCACATCTTTCAGCTTGATGGTGCAGACGATGTCGCCGGCGCAAGCCTTCTCGACCTTCTGGCGGTTCGAGCCGCTGCAGACGAGCACCTGGCTGACACGCTCCTTGCTCTGGTTGCAGGCGTTGATAACATCCTGGCTCTCGGTGAGCTCACCGTCGAAAATGCGAAGGTAGCTGATTTCACCGAGGTTCTTATCTTTGGCACTCTTGAAGCAGAAAGCGACGGTGGGGTTGGTGCCGTTACTCTTCAGTTCCTTGCCGCCTTTGGTCTTCTTGGCGTCAAGAACCTCGCAGGGGGCGGGGACGTTCTGGCAGATAAACTCAAGCAGGCGGTTCACGCCGAAGTTCTCCTTGGCGCTGGTGCAGAGGATGGGGAAGAGGTCGCGCTTGTCGATGGCGAGCTTCAGTGCCTGTGTGAGCTCCTCGGCGGTGAGGTCGCCGTTCTCGAAGTATTTCTCCATGAGGGCGTCGTCGGCAGCAGCGGCTTCCTCAACGAGGGCCATACGCATCTCCTCGGCCTTGTCGGCATACTCGCCGGGAATGTCGGCCTCGGTCATCTTGCCGTCAGTAAAGGTGTACATCTTGTTAGCCACGATATCGACCACCTGGTTGAAGCCGAGACCGGCGTTGGTGGGGAACTGCAGCACTGTGCACTTGCCGCCAAAGTAATCCTTCAGCTGGTTGACGGCATCGTCGAAGTTGGCCTTCTCGGCATCGAGGTGGTTGATGACGAAGAGCATCGGGGTGTCGAGCTTGGTGGCATAGCGGTTGGCAATCTCGGTGCCGACCTCGACACCGCTCTGGGCGTTGACCACGACGACGGCGGCCTCCACAACGTTGAGGGCTGCATCAAGCTCACCCTGGTAGTCGGCAAAGCCGGGCACGTCGATGATGTTCACCTTCTTGCCGCCGAATTCGGTGTACATGAGGGTGTTCTCCACGGAGTAGCCGCGGTCGTGCTCGATGTCGCGATAGTCGCTGATGGTGTTCTTGCTGTCCACGCTGCCACGGCGGTTGATGAGACCGCCACAGAAAGCCATAGCCTCGGCCATTGTGGTCTTACCCGATTTCGCACCGCCGACCAGGGCGATGTTGCGGATGTCGTTAGTCTGGTAAATTTTCATTGTTGTTACTATATATTAATTATTTTGTTATCTTCCTAAATACAAGCATACTACAAGTAAAAGACCGCGCCTTTTACTCCTATATAGCGAGTGGCAAAGATACGAACTTTTTTTGAAATAGCGACAAGAATAGGCGAATTATCGGTCATTTTCTTTTTATCTCACAAAAAAAACGTACTTTTGCACTCCGAAAAAGTACGCAACAAGCCATGGGAATCATCGCAAAACAGAGTGTCAAAGGTGCTTTGGCCAACTACCTGGGCGTCCTCATCGGAGCCATCACCACCTTCTTTGTGGTCACCGACCTGCTGACGCAGGAGGAAATCGGCCTCACACGTGTGATGGTAGATGCCGCCATGCTCTTTGCCGGGCTGGCGCAGCTGGGCACCAACGCCTCCATCCTCCGGTTCTACCCCCGCTTCAAAGACCCCGAACGCCGCGACCACGGCTTCTTCGGCTGGACACTCATCCTCCCCTTCATCGGCTTCTCCGTCATCGCGCTGCTCTTCTTCCTCTTCAAGGGCGACGTCGTCCGCTACTATTCCAAGGATGCCCCCATGCTGGCCGACTACGTGGGGTTGCTGCTGCCCCTCACCTTCTTTGTGCTGTACATGACGGTCTTCGAAACCAATGCCAGCGTGCTGCTCCACATCGCCCTGCCCAAGTTTGTACGCGAAGTGGTCATCCGCCTCCTCAACCTCACCACCTACCTGCTCTACGGCCACGGCATCATCTCGCTCGACCTCTTCGTCATCCTCTTCTGCTCCAGTTACGCGGTGGCCACCCTCATCAACCTCTTCTACCTCCTCTCGCTGGGGCGCATATCGTTCAAACCCGACTGGCACTTCGTCGACCGGCGGCTGCTGCGCGAGGTGGCGGGCTACACCTTCTTCATGACCGCCACCGTCCTGGCAGGCAACATCAAGCTGTTCAACTCGCTGTTCCTTGCCAAGGAGGGCCTACAGCTGGCCGGTGTCTACACCATAGCCTGCTACATAGCCAACGTGGTGGAAATCCCCTACCGCTCGCTGGGGGCCATCTCCAGCCCCATCATCTCGCAGGCCATAGCCAAAGGCGACATCGCCGAGGTCAACCGGCTGGGGCAGCAGGTGTCGCTCCACCAGCTGCTGGTGGCCTGCATGATTTTCTTCTTCATCTGGATCAACCTCGTGCCCCTCTTCGCCCTCATCCCCAACGGCGAGCAATACACCTCGGGCATGGGCGTGGTACTCTTCCTCGGCATAGCCAACATACTCAACTCCACCCTCAGCATCTCCACCAACATACTCAACTTCTCCAAGCACTACACCTACTCGCTCCTCTTCATCTCGCTGCTCACCGTCTCCGCCATCGGGCTCAACCTCTGGCTCATACCCCGCATGGGGGTGGCGGGATCGGCCTGTGCCACCCTGCTGGCCTACATCGTCTATTTCGTGCCCCTGCTGCTGCTCCTCTGGCGCAGGCTGCACGTCTCCCTCTTCTGCGCCAAGCAAATCCACGTGGTCGCCTTCACCCTGCTGCTCTTCGCCCTCAACGCCCTTTGGCAGTGGGTCCTCACACCCCTCTTCGACCACTGGGGGACAGGGCTGTCGTCCGTCGTGTGTCAAGCCCTGGTGCGCACCCTCTTCTTCGGCATCCTCAGCGTTGTAATCATCCGCCGGATGCACATCAGCCCCGATGTAGACCGCATCATGCAGTTCAAATTCCGCAGTTAGCCCTCCCCACACCCCATCCCGCCCATGACCGCCCGACAACACATACAGCTCCTCGTCCTGTGTGCCGCCGCGCTCATAGGTGATGCCGCACATGCCCAAGTCACCTTCTCCGCCCCCGGCGGCTTCTACCCCCATGCCTTCACGCTGGAGCTCACCGCCGCCGAAGGGCTGGCCATCCACTACACCACCGACGGCTCCTCCCCCACCCCCGCCTCACCCCTCTACCAACACCCCCTCGAACTCTCGCCCTCGCTCTACTCCTCACGCGACATTTTCCTCATGCCCGACGCACCCGACGACCTGTGGGACCCGCCCAAGGAGGTGCGCCACGCCATCGTGCTGCGTGCCGCCGCGTTCGACAAGCAGGGGGAACAGGCCGGCCCCACCGCCACCCGCACCTATCTTGTGGCCGACCTCCTTGGCCGCGAGCCGCAGCTGCCCGTCCTCTCCATCGCCCTCGACCACGAGATGCTTTTCGACCCCGACAGCGGCATATTCAGCCCCAACAGGTGGGACCCGGAGAACGAGTACTATTCAGGCAACTTCAACCAGCACGGCCGCGAGTGGGAACGCCTGGCCCATGTGGAGTTCTATGAGCTGGACAACACCGGCTTCGCCCAACCGCTGGGCCTCCGTGTGCATGGAACCAAGACTCGCCGCTATATGCAGAAACCCCTCAAGCTCTACGCCCGCAAAGAATATGGCGAGAAGAAGATACAGTGCCCCCTATACGACGAGGTGGGCTACACTTCGTTCAAGCGGCTGGTGCTAAAGCCCTTCCGCGCGGCATGGACCGGTGCCGGCCTCCAAGACCTCCTGGCCCATCAGCTAGCCCGCCCGCTCCGCTGCGCCTCCTTGGCCTCGCGCCCTGTAACGCTCTTTCTCAACGGCGAATACTGGGGCATCTACTTCCTGCAGGAAGCCCCCGACGAGCGGTTCATCGAACAGCGCGACGATGTGGATGCCGACGATGTCAACCTCATAGGAGCATGGGACGGGATAGTGGAAAACGGCAACAGCGACGACTTCCTCAACCTGATGCAATGGCTCGAGACCGCCGACCTCGCCGACACCCTGCAGTACCAACGGCTCTGTTCGCTGATTGACATAGACGACTT
Source organism: Bacteroidales bacterium (assembly GCA_017545365.1). The sequence continues at coordinate 41,893 of JAFWOP010000042.1, read as the reverse complement.
TATCGACTATCAACTCTTCGAAGCCTTCATCACCAATACCGACTGGCCCGCCAACAATATGCGCTGCTACCAGCACCACTCGAAGCCCTGGCGGTGGATATTCTTCGACGGCGACGCGGGGTTCGGCAGTCCTGACCTCGACATGACGGAACTGATGGTCTATCAGGGCGACGACACATGGCCCAGCAGCCGTCAGGCCACCCTCTGCTTCCGCCGTCTCCTGCAGTCGCCCGACTTCGTGGAACGCTTTGGACGGAGGATGTACCAGCTCGCCGCCACCTTCGACTACTCCCGCACCTCCCCCCTGCTGGAAAAGGACCAGGAGGCCATCGCCCCTGAAATAGAATGGCAGTCGCAACGTTTCAACCGCCCCACCAGCGTGGCGCAATGGAAGAAGGCCGTCGGCAAGATGGACCGTTTCCTGAAACGCCGCCCCTACCACTTCGTCATGCAGATGGAGCAACTCCTCGCCCTGCCCGCCAGCGGCGATTCCGCCCCCCGAGTCTACCCCAACCCCGCCCGCGACTATGTGGACGTGGAAATACCTGGGCATCAGACAGGCTGGCTCCGTTGCAGCCTCTACGACCTGATGGGCCGGCAGGTGATGAGCCGCCCCCTGTTCGTCCCTGTCGCCCAGCGCACCATAAGGATACCCCTCGCCGCGCTCCCCGCCGGGCAGTACCTCCTCCGCCTCTCCAACTCCGACACCCCCATCGCGCTGACCATCTACTAGCGCACCATGCCCCATCCGCCCCGGGAAGGGGTTTTTTAGAACAAATCTACGACAACTCGGGAATCGTTTTAAGTATTCTGAGCCTAAAAACGACCGAGGAGAGAAGTTAATTCTGACAGAGAAGGGGCGAACCCACAGCTATGGGGGGCCGAGAAAGCACTCATCGCGAATACGACGAAAGGGCTTCCCGCGGCGGGAGGTCCTTTCTTTCATGACGACTTAGTATCAATCAATAAGCCATAATGGGGATTATCAGCTTGCCTTTGACACCGATGTGGTCCAGATCGTCTCCTGGGCCGTCGAGCATGACGTAGACTCCGTTGTCGCAGTCGAACACCTTGCTGGCGGTCTTCCTCACATCGGAGGTGGCATCCTGCCAGCCGTGGAATTGACCAATCCAATCGCCTTCGGCAGTGAAGACCGAAGTTTTGCCCAATTTATCGGTGTCAATCAGAGCCCGGCTGCAGCCTTCAGGTTTCATAATGACATCTGACTTGTGGTTGAACAAGACCGTTTTCGAGCCACTTCGGCCGCCTTCGAAGACCTTGATGGAGACGCTGAAGCCGCATGTGTTGTCCTCATCGAAGTTGAGCAGCTCCACGCGCAGCTTCCAGTATATATCTTTGCCTTTTTTTGAATCGATTTCGGTGTCGGAGCTTTTGTCGCCTTGGTCAAGCGCGTCCTGATAGGCATTCTCGGTATTTCTCTTTCCAGAGGTGTCGAAAGAGGCATACACGATATCCCTATACAGAGGCTCGGCGACCCTCGAGTTCGCCACTTGGTATGCCTCGGAGGCCTGCCTGATTTCCTGAGCGGTGCAACCGCAGCCCGCGGGAATCAGCTCATAGATGGGTACCAAGGTGCCGGGGACGAAATCGCAGAAGCACCAGTTGGACTCGTTCACGCTGGCACGCCATTTTTCATAGGTTGCGGGGTCGTTGTTGCGTGACACGTTTGCCAGGAGTGTCTCGTCGCCACCATGTCCCGAGCAGCTGATTTCGGTCGACTTGTCTTCCTGTAGCAGCGAACTGGCACGGTTCTCCTCGTAGGCCGATTCCAAACTGAAAAATATGCCTTTACCTTTTTTCTTGTTTTCTGCGGCCTGCTCAGGCGTGGTTTTCTTGGCGTTCGCATAGTACTGGTTGATTTCTTTCAGCATTTCCATCGTCATCTTGCCCCCATTGCTGTCCTTGAGGTCTTGGTAGATGTCGTGGCTTTTCGACTGTTCATTCGACACGCCATTCTTTGACACCCCGCCTTCTTCCTTGTCGTATTTGATGCTGGAGACATTCTTGAAAGTAGAGGCGGTGCTTTTGTCCAACATGCTCTCCCTGTACTTCATGTGGTAGTAGAAGCTGGTGCCGACCCTCATGCCCAGCACCACATGGGTGCCATACTTTTCAATAATGCCGACAGGGGTGAGCTTTTTGAGGTCGTCGAGAAAGAGCGGGGAGAGGAAGCCCGTCAACTGGTTAGGCGCGCCATGGCCTGCCACAGTGTATGTCTGCTTATAGTAGATGTCCTTTTGGGTAAGGTATTTATAACCTGCTTTCTCTTTCTTGCTCACATTGAAGGTCATGTCTGTCTCGCTTGAGAAGGAGGCTCCTTTTGCCCCACCGGCCACTTTCAGATTAATATGCCGTTCGAGGCTTGAGGTGTATTCCGACAATCCTTCGCCAGACACAATGTATGAATCGAGACCGCCGTTGGGGTCGAACTTGATGCGCTTGTACTCGTTCAACTTTTTATAGTCCAGCACAAAATCCCTACAGGAACTGGAGTCGGCGTAGCTCTTGCAGATGTCATACCCGCGACAGAAGGCGCTGTCGACCACATGGCTGAACTTTTCCACCTTGTTCTCGTTGCCTTGGGTCACCGGCTGAACACCTTCGTTCTGAATATCTTCAACAATGGTGACCACATTGATGCTGTCGGTGCGTTTCAGGGTGAACACCACTTTGCCACTGATGGCTATATTGCCTTGGCCGGCGAGGTCGTTGCCGGTGCCGTCGACCTTCATCTTCAGATTATCCACCGGGAGCCATGCCTGAATGACGCTGGTACGGGCTTCTACCACACTGTTCAAGGGAGTCTTTTTGAGCTGTTCATCAGGCAGCATACTATAAGGCAAGCCCAGTGTTTGCTTGGCCTTCTCGCGGTTCCACGGGGTGGGTTTCATGTATTCGTGGTGCTCGCCGACAAAAGACGACATCACATAGGCATCCCCGTAGCTGCCGACTATTTCTATGTCTGTCGGGATGCTGGTCTTATGCACCCGGCCATTGTTCTCGTACCGGTCGAACACACCCACATTGTAGAAGTCTTCAAAGCTGTACTCTTTCATGGCATCGAAATAGAGGACGGTCTGGTCGCCTTGGCATTCTTCCACTTTATAGCACAATTTGAGCCTCACTTTCCTCTGGTCAAGCAGAAACTGAAGGTTTGCTCTCACGCTGGCCCACGTCCCCCTATCTTTTGTGGTACTAACATCGCCGTCACCTTTGGTCTTAATGACTTCGATGCCGTTTATGTTGCCTTTAAAGTCGAAGTCGAAATCAATCGTCCTTGTGGCAACATTCTGCTCATGAGTGGTTATTTCGGACATAAACATCTACGGTGGGTTCTGATTATTAATCTTAGCCGTCGCGACAGGGAGAACCCTCTTGCCTGCCGAGAGGTCGTTAGAAATTATCGGCAAATATACGACTTTTTTTTCATTCCCGCCCCAAAAGGAGCTCCTTTTTTTAGCATAGTCGTAGCAGACAACTGGCATAGTGCGCTTTACAATTATTCTTTGTCGCATGGGGACTCAGTATAGAAAGTAGAAAATCTCTCCCGCGCCTCCGTCTTTGCGAAAAATTAACCTTTCGTCTCGAGGCTTGTGGAGTCGCCACGAAGCTGCTGCATCCCTCTGTCAAAAAAGGACGACTGTTGTGAGCCGACAAAAAAAAGTGCCCTCGGGGCATTTATCCCTGGGGCACTTCGCTAGGCGAGGCAGTCGTCAATCCACGTCGGCGCGGGCCATGGCGTCCTTGTAGTACTTCTGGTTGACGAAGACATCCTGTTTGTAAGGATTGATGTGACGCTTCTTCGAGACGCAGATGATGTAGGTGAGGGCGATGATGTTGGTCGCCAAGGCCAAGGCGCTAATCAGGGTCATCATCGTGGGGTTGGCGGCCACTGTGTTGACAGTGGTTCCGACAGCGGCAGCATCGCCTCCGGCGACGTTGTAGAGTTGTTTGATGGTCTCCACCCCCTCAGGATACTGCACGGGCAGAACAGCCCAGCTGTACCACTGGCGACCGTCCTTGAAGGTCTCTTGGAAGAGCGGGAACACCTGTGCGAACATGCACCAGATGGCCAGTGTGTTGGCGCGGTTCTGAATCCAGCCGCCGCGGTTCCACAACAGAGCAGCCACCGTGGGGGCCAGCAACAGGGCAATGCCGCAGTACCAGCTGTGGGTAGGCAGGCAGTTGTAGGTGTAGGCGAAGTTCCAGATGTCGTAGATAACGATGTAGACCCACGTCATGTCGGCCCATATCATGTCTTTTTTGTCCTTGGAAGCATAAACGTTCCACCAGGCGGTCATACAGAAGATGTTGAGGATACCGGCCACGCCGTTGAAGACGTTGTGCCAGCCGCCATACAGCCACACACCCTCGCTGCTGAGCCACCATTTGTTCCATCCCATTGCGGCACTCTCGAAGTCGGAAGCCACGGCGATAAGGATGTTGATGGCTACGATGACGAAGGGGAAGGGTTTGAACCAGTGCTTGGCACCGATACCCCATTTGTACTTAATCATCATGAAGCCGATGCAGCCGGTGAGTGCCGCATAGAGCTTGGCATAGTGGAACCATCCGTTCATGTAGATGTGCGTCTGGTTGTTCAGGGCCCATTCCGCCCCGGTACGCGCACCAATGGCGATGGCCACAAAGTAGACCGTCAGCAGCACCGGGATGACAAAGAAGGTGATGGCGCCGCCCATCTTGGTGCGCCGTGCAAACTCATTCCAGAGAATCAGGCCTCCCAGGACGACAAGCAGCATCACCCATTGGATACAGGCATTTGCCCCATAAACTTGGAAAAACATAGTTGTTTGGTTTTAATTGTTAGTATTTGATTGTTTGTGTTATTGTCAGTCTATACTTTTTGCCAGATAGCAGTGGCCAGTTCTGTCTATATAATCCTCTTCATATCAATTACTATATGGTGTCGAGTACTCTCATTAACGGATGCACAAAGATACAACTTTTTTCCATTACAATAAAATGAGGGTGGCGAAAAAACAACAAATTTGATACGCTAAAAGTGGGTTCTACTAATTTGTTTTTGAGATCCAGTCTCTCTGAGGCTGTTAAAAAATCAGGCAAATACAGCATAGGAGCGAAAAATAACTGTCGATTTGCTATATTTTTCGTACTTTTGCAGCCAAATATAGAAACAGGTTTTTGCTTGGGGGCATTGCGGAAGGCACTGTCATATTTTAGATTATGCAGCCGAATTCCCAAATGGCCAACAGCAAACTGCTCATTCATTCACAACAGCTGGGCCACCATGAATAAAAAAAAGACTCAAACGGATGTCGTTGATTTGACCCATCCATTACTTCAAGCCATTGCGTGCTCGTTGATAGGCTATTCTTACAATCTACAGCACAGGTTCTGCCTGCAATTCAACCTCAATCCGTACGCCGTCGACAATGAGGTAAGGAAATTTGTCAAGGCCGGTTTCTTGGTTTCCGAATCGGATAGTAGTCCTTGGATGGAGACCAAGGTTATCAAAATGGACAGACTGCTCGAAGTGTTGCGAGCCATTGACCCCGAAAGATTGCCTCTGATAAGCGATATGAACACCGACCTCTTCTTTAGTAAAGATAAGAATCAGCAACGGGAGTACCAAAAATTCGCTACCACCCTCGTACTCTTCCTGCACAACCTTCCTTATGAAGAGAAACTAAGAGGTCTTGATTTGAAAGAGCTGCTGGTGGACCCAAGGTTTATGCATGTGATGAACTATCTTATTAGGCAGAAAGATTGCATACCTTTTGTCCAAAGGCTCGACGACGAACTTCTTATGTGGATATATATCAATGACATCGTGCCTAAATGGAAGTTGTTCGACATGAGCGACGACATGGTCTCTGTCCGACAGATTTTCTTCGAGAATCCCTACCTAAGCGAGACCATGCGTCGGAAAATGCTCGATTTGTACCTTTTTGTGGTCGAGGTGCCCAAAACAGGCCGGATAGTCGAGCTTCTCTCCCAGATGGAGGAGGGCGGAATAAGATACAGGATGCTGCATGCCATCTTACTACTCCACCAGAACAAACCAACGGACAGCTACATCGAGTTCTCCACGCTGTTGAAAGAGCTCAAACTGCCGGTGTTCGACGATGCTTGGCCCAACATGGCCTACGCCGTGGCTATTGGCCTGTCCAACGACCCAAAGGCAGCCAAAGCTGGCGAGAAAATACTGAAGCGAAAGTCTCTGTTCGAAGCCTTCGGCTGCTATCCCATGCTCGTGGCACTCCACCACTATTTGAGGGGTGATGCCACTGAATACTACGATACACACCCATTGCCCAAATATTGCGACCCGATGAGCGGAGTGATGACCGCGCTTTTTGCCAAACATTACCACCTCCACAGTCTACAACACCTTTTTGACCCATGGGAGAAGTTCGTTGCCGAACACGACTACGACTATCTTAAACTCCTTTACAGCGACGATTTCGACCAGCTGAAGCCTCTCCAGTCAAAGCTCTTCCGTCAGACGGGGCTGGCATCTACCATGATGCCCCAGGCCAAGGTTATGCAGGAATGGGAAAAAGTAATCAACCAAATCATCAAGTATACGGGGAATGCCGAAGCCAACGCCAAAAGGAAGCAAGTTAAGCAGTTGGAGATGGAGCGCGTTGCCTATTTTGTAGGCCTCAAGGACTACAGCGTACAGCCCAAACTACAGAAGTCCAAGGATGGAGGCATCACTTGGTCGCGCGGTCGCAATATTGCACTTAAGAACTTTGCCCAGCAGCCCTGCCTCAACGCCCAAGACCACAAGGTGGCTTCGCTGGTCGATGGCTATGACTGGTACGGCTCCAACTACTTATACCTCTCGGGTCAAGAGGTCTTCGCAGCATTAGTGGGTTGTCCTACCGTGTTCAATGCCATCAGCGGACAAAAGATAGACATCATCGAAGAGCCCCTGCAGTTACTGGTTCAGCCCTCTGGCAGCGGTTATGCCGTAAGCACCAATGTGGATATGAAGCAAATGCGCGACTCCAACTACAGCATCACTCAGCAAGGCGACAAGCAACTCACCATCATCCATGCCAGCTACGAACAGATACACATCATAGAGCTCCTCTGCAAAATACCTCTCTTTCCAAAGGAAAGCAAGAAACAGCTGACCGAATTGCTTCAGACCCTCAGCGTCGACTTCACTGTAATGAGTCCCTTGCTCAAGAATGCTACCGACATACGCCGTGTGGAAGCCAACCCGCTTGTGGCGGTACAAGTTGCCCCTTACGAAGAACAGCTCTTCAGCGTCCACCTCACTGTCAAGCCTTTCGGTGACACCCCGCCCTATCAGAAACCGGGGGAGGGCATGGCTGTTGTCAGCACTACCATCAATGGCGAAAGAGTACAGACCGAGCGCAACCTCCAAGCCGAGCGCCAGAACCTTGAGGCTGTCAACGATATGCTCGCCAACAGCTGCGAAAGTGAAGATCTTGATGGTGCCCGTTTGCTCGATACGCGCGAGTGCCTCACCCTGCTCGACTGGGTGCGGCAACATCCCGAGACAGCCTATGTCGAATGGCCGCAAGGGGTGAAAATGCGGCTTGTCAAACCCATGATTACGCCCGATATGCTCCGCCTTCGCATCAGCTCAGCAGGGCAGTGGTTTGAGATAGAGGGCGAAGTAACCATCGGTGAGAAAGAAAAACTGAAAGTGGCGACCCTCCTTGAATTGCTCCGCAATGCCGAGGGCAATTACATACGCCTTCAAGGAGACGAATACCTGTCCCTTAGCGAACGGCTCCGTCGGCAGCTACAGGCCATCGACAAAATGCTTGTAGGGCGCAGTTCCAAGCAATTGAAAGTGTCAACAATGAACGGCATGCAACTCGCCGGCCTCGAAGAGTTGGGCGTGAAGGTCAACGCCGACAAGAATTTTCGCGACCTGATGAGTCGCATTGCCGAAGCTGGCGACAAACAATTCCCCCTGCCTTCCAACATACACGCCGAGCTGCGGCCCTATCAACAGGAAGGCTTCCTCTGGATGAGCCGACTGGCGCATTGGGGAGCAGGAGCCTGCCTGGCCGACGACATGGGACTTGGCAAGACCCTCCAGAGCATCACCCTCATGCAGTCGAGGGCAGCCCTTGGCCCACAGCTGGTGTTGATGCCCACCTCCGTACTCCTTGGCTGGCAACAAGAGCTAAGTCGCTTCGCCCCCGCACTCACGGTCAAAGCACTAAACCAAGTGACCGACCGCAACACGATTGTTCAAGAAGCCGAAGCTGGCGACGTGGTTCTTTCAACCTATGGTCTTCTTGTTACTGAAACCGAAACGCTTACCTCCCGCAACTGGACTACTGTCGTACTCGACGAAGCCCATACCATCAAAAATCGCGACACCCAGACGTCCAAAGGGGCAATGCTGCTTCAGGCCGACTTCCGCCTCATGCTTACCGGCACCCCCCTCCAGAACCACCTCAGCGAGATTTGGAATCTTTTCCAGTTCGCCAACCCTGGTCTCCTCGGCACCTTCCAGCAGTTCACCGACCGATTCATTATCCCCATTGAGCGCGACCACGACACCGAACGGCAGCGTCTACTGCGCCGCATTCTCTCCCCATTCATGCTGCGTCGCACCAAGGAGGACGTACTTTCCGAACTGCCCGAAAAAACCGAGATCACCATCCGCATACAACTCAGCAACGAAGAAAAGGCTCTATACGACAACCTGCGGCAGCAAGCCATTGCCAACCTTGAGGAGGGCGGCAAAACCCCTCTACAGACCCTTGCCGAAATAACCAGGCTTCGCTTGGCTGCCTGCCATCCCCGTCTCATCAACGACAAGTTGCCCATAGCATCGAGCAAGACACAAGCCTTCATGGAGTTGGTGGGCAACCTGCTCCAGTCTGCCCACCGCGCCTTGGTCTTCAGCCAGTTCACCTCCCACTTGGCCTTGGTGTGCCAAGAGCTCGACCGTGCCAAAGTGCCATACCTCTACCTCGACGGTAGCACTTCTCCACAGGTGCGCAGCCGACTGGTCAAGCAATTCCAAACAGGCGACACCCCCCTCTTCCTTATCAGCCTCAAGGCTGGTGGCCTCGGCCTCAATCTCACGGCGGCCGATTATGTCATACACCTCGATCCTTGGTGGAATCCTGCCATCGAAGACCAGGCCAGCGACCGCGCCCACCGCATCGGTCAGCAACGCCCTGTCACGGTCTATCGCCTCATTGCCGCCGGCACCATCGAAGAGAAAATCATCCGCTTGCACCAAAACAAACGCTCCATGGCCGATGCCCTCCTCCAAGATGCCGACATCTTCACCCAAGTCACAGCCGATGAGGTTTTGCGTCTCCTCCGCGAGACCAACCTCTGACCCTGCCCCCACATATTTAGTACAAAATTGGGGGACTTCTACTTCTTTCCACTCTGAGTGATACAGTTATTCCGTTCTAATCATTGTTTTGATTACGCTACGACAATATGTGTGGGGTGTGCCGAAAAGCACACCCCATTTTCATCCCCTTTTTCGAAAAAGTGGCCAAAATTGGGATATAAAAGAAAAAAGATTTTGCATTTTCACTCATTTTGAGTTACTTGCAAAATCTCTTTGGTGCCCGGAACAGGACTTGAACCTGCACTCCTTTCGGAACACGCACCTGAAACGTGCGCGTCTACCAATTCCGCCACCCGGGCATCTGGTAGAGTTCCCTCTCTTGGAACTTGGTGGTAAAAAAAAGCAACCTGCGTTGCTCTTTTTCTGTGCCCAGGACAAGACTTGAACTTGCACCGCCCTACGGCGACTACCCCCTCAAAGTAGCGTGTCTACCAATTCCACCACCTGGGCTTGCTATCTCTCGAAAGCGGGTGCAAAAGTACTAACTTTTTTCGACATGGACAAAAAAAAAACGCACTTTTTCTTACGCTCAAGTACAACATACTATATTTCAGGTGATAGATTCTTCATTTTTATTTCTCATGATGACATCCACCGTGCTACAAAAAGGTATTAGGAGACCTCATTTTCGGAAAAATCGGGAGTCGTTCAAAGGGTAAAAGCACCCCGCATCCTCATAAGCCGAGTGATGCGGGGTGGGGTGTAACAATGAAAGAGTAGCGGCCTATTCGTCGTCGTCGAGTTCCTCCTCTTCTTCCATATCGGAGGCATCGCCAGAGAAGCCGGAGAGGAAGCTCTGGATTTCGTTGCGGGAGTTGGTAAGCGAGTAGGAGAAGTTGTCCATGACGCGCTTGTCCTTCTTTAGGCCGACCAATTTGTCGTTCCATTCGCCTACGCTGCTGTTGATGCTAAGGTGGTGGGTCTTGTATTCATATTTGAAGTAGTACCAGTGGTCGTTGGCCACCTGGATGTAGAACACCAAATAGGTTTCGCTGCCGCGCTTGAAGAGCTGGGCTTTGACGCGGACGTTGACATGGAGCTGCTGCTTGCCCACATTGCAGAGGGCGGTGGTGCCGCTGGCGTGGAAGCCCAGGGTGGGGGAATACTGCCACCGCAGTCCTTCGAACATGAGGGTGTTGTCGAGGCATCCGTTGAGTTTGTCGAAGGCGCCGGTGCTGAGGTAGGTCTGGTATGCCAGCTCGCCGTCGGGGTCGCCCATGTCGAAGTTGAGGGCACGGTCAAGCAGGTCGTTGTCGCGGTCAGCGGCGGTAGGACGGAGGTCGTTCTCAATCTGTTTGGCCATCTGGGTGATGAGGCCGTTGTCGATGGGGAAGGTGATGCCGAAGATGTTGTTCATCAGGAAGTCGTTCTCATTCTGAGGGTCGTAGTAGACGGTACCATAGGAGCGCACCACCACAGGACCTTCGCCAACGCCGAAGTCAATGGGGCCTTCACCTTCGACCACGCAGTTGTCGGTGTGGAGGGTGAGGAAGCGGTCGATGATATCCTTGTCGTCGAGTTTCTCTTGAGAGGTGATGGTGTAGGTGCTGGAGCCCTCGTCATAATGCAGCAGCCCATAGCTGCTGATGAGGTCGAAGCCGGGCTGTTGCTTGGTGAGGAAGGCAGAGGTGGGTTTGAGGCCTGTCTGGCCCAGATGCACGGCCGCACTGATGGGGTTGCCCTTCCAGTCGACAGGCTTGGCGGGCACCTCGACGCGGATGTCCTCGGGATTGAGGTAGTCGGCATAAGCCAAGAGTCCCAGCTGGTCGAGGGGAGCACACTTGTGCAGCAGACGCACGCCGCCGTCGAAGCGGTAGAAGCGGTGCTGGGCATCGACACGCACCTTGCCAGCAAAGCCGAAGGCCTCGGAGAGGGTGAAATTGGCAGTGTCGGAGATCATGCCGTTGGCCACGCTGACGCCTTGTGCGTCAGGACCGATTTCAGACATGTAGATGGGCTGTTTCTTCTCATCCACGCCCACATAGTCGATAGTGCCCTTGCCGCCGTACTGCTGACCATTTTTGACCATGATGTCGCACTTGTAGAAGAGGTGGAAGCCGCTGTCACGGGGGAAGAGCAGCTCGGCATTCTGGATAAGGCTCATATCGCCGCCTTTGCTGATATGGAGCGAGTCGCCGCCGGGGGCGATGAGTGCGTCGGCGATGGGGAGGGCGTAGACGTTATGATTGGAGAGTTCGAGATTGTCGTACTGGTAGGTGCTGTTGATGGCACAGAAGCGGATGTCCTTGAGCTTGGGGTCGGTGCTTTCGAAACGGGCACCGGGCATCTTGTGGAGCCGCTTGGCGCGGTCGCGCAGGGGCACGGCCTCCATGCCGCCAGTCTCCATGCTCTTGCTGTTGTCGAGAGCCAGGAACTTGTGGTCCCAGTTCCATGTATACTGGTCCGCCCAGGCGGCATAGCCCAGGGCGGGGAGCAGGGTACGCTCCAGCGAGTCGTTGGAGGTGAACTGTCCCGTATGCTCCTCGTAGTCGACATGGGAACGCATATTCTTGGCCTGGAAGGCAAGACTGTTGTATTTGGTTGACTTGAGGGCGAACTCGGTCTGGGCGGCATTCATCTCGAGGGTCTTGAACTCGAAACGTTTCGACTTGAGCGTGCCTTCGTATATGGTGGCGGTGCCATAACCCGTTGCCCCCTTGGGCTGAAGGGTGACACGTCCGGCCATCTGAGTGACCCCGTGATACATCTGGAAGGGGGTACCGTCGCGCAGCTGCGAGATGGTCATTGAGTCCTGATAGGGATACCAACGGATGAGCGTCTTGCCGTTACGGCAGTCGGGATAGTTGTCCTCCTCTTTGACATAGAAGGTGTCGGTCTGCGCCATCATCGAGTCGGGCATGAAGAGATACTTGTTGGTGATGGCGGTGGAGGTGAGGTATTCGAGTGTACCCTCGCCGCGGAGGCCGCGGTAGCTGAGGTCAATAGTCTTATAGAATGTGCCCTTGCCGCCGTAGGTGGGATAGCCGCCCGTCGGCACCTTGGAGATAAAGCCGAGGGAGTAGTCGCGCTGCACCTTCAGCGGCTCCTCAATCTCGGGAAAGATGCCTGCCGACGTGAGGGCGCCGAGGAATTCGAGGCTGTCGGTCTTGAAGTCGGTAAGCTGCTTGATAACGAAGGGGTAAAGCGAATAGTAGAAGCGGTCGCGGTTGTAGACCCCATTGAAGATGAAGGGGCGGTCGTAGTAGACATAGCTGGGCTTGACGCTGTTGAAGATGGGGTAATCCTTGTTCTTCTTCAGGCCGCAGTGGTTGTCGGGCTTATCCACCTGTATGTCGCCCACCAGATTGAAGAGCGGGGTGCGTACCATCACCTCCTTCTGTGGGTCGCTGAAGCTGGTGACATAGAAGCGTATTGAGTCAATCTGCGGCAGGTCGAACTTGAAATCGTCGTAGTAGAACGAGGCATCGGTGACGTTCATTTCGAAACGCCCCACGTTGATGAAGCCCGAGAAGAGGATGTCGCGGTTGCGTTTCACTACGATGTCGCCATGGTAAGGCTTCACCACCACCAGCTGGCTGTCGCTGACGACGAATTTCTTGATACCGTGGACGCGGAGATCCATGGTGGAGAGTTCCAGCTCGGCGTTGTTGTCCTCAGTCTCAGACTGGAGAGTCAATGCGTCATAGTCGTGCCCCTGCTGCTTGACGATGGCCTTGTAGAAGCCTATCAGTTTGTCATGTACATGGATGCGGCGGGTGCCCTCGTCATAGGAGACCAGTCCGGCCTTCGAAAGACCGTGAATCATCAGTTTGGTCTGTGCCTCATCCATGCGGATGGCATTCTGGAACGACACCAGCGAAAAGTCCTGCTTCATATTGTGAGCCTGCATATACTTATACATCCTCACCACTGGGCTGTCCTTGTCAATACCTTGCACCTCCATCGACTTCTGCAAGGAATAGAAGCGGTTAGACTCGAAGGTGACGAAGGTCTGCGTATTGTTCTGCGCCACCATGTTGAACTCGATGATATCCTTGTCGATAAGCCAGTTGATATTCTCGCAGTAGATGTCCAGTTGGTGGTAGCTGTCGGTATAGGGGCTGTAGTAGTTGCGCTTGGTGCTGTTAATCATGTTCACCTTGTTGTCGGCGGTGGTGTAGCGCACCAGCACGCCGGTGTTGCATATCGAGTCGTCGCCCATATACATCTTCACCGAGGCACGCTCGGAGGTGAGCATGTGGGGCAGTACGGCGAACTTGGTGGAGCTGATGACCAGGAAACGCTTGCCCTCGCGGTAAAATATCATCGAAGCGGGGCTCTTCTCGTCGTTGGTCACAAAGCGGGGACCGTACATCATAAAGTTGCCCTCGAAGTCTACACCCTGTAGCACGTCCTTCAGCTGGAAGTCCTTCTGGTAGGAGCGGAATTTGGGGAACGTGTATTTGTCAGGCTCGGTCTTGGCCGAGAGCGCCTCCTCCACGGTGCCCATGATGGGGGTCTTGAAATAGTTGGCATTGACGAACATCACCGAGTCGGCGTTGAACTTAGGCAGCTTCACATTGGCCGAATAATCCTTCAGGTCGGCATGGCAGGTGCCTGCATCCACCCCGCACCGTTCCCACGTGAGGCGTCCCCCTTTGCCCTCCCAGGTCTCTGTGAGGTAATAATAGGTGCCTGTGGTACCATAAAGGGTGTTCTCATCGGCATGGTTGCTTGTGCCAGAAACGTATGTGAGGTCCACCGAGCCTTTGAATATGGTGCGCACATCGTTGCGCAAAGCCTCCAACTGGAAGATTGCACCCGGCTGCACCCGCCATATCGAGGTGCGAGACTTATAGATGGTACGGTCCTGCAACAGGTCGGCGGTATATTCGATGAAGCCTGTTATCTCCTTCTTCTTGGAAGTGATGGTCATGATGGCCGCCGTGGCCGTCAGCCATTCGTCGAAGAGGGTGGTGGTAACCTTAGAACCCTGATAGGCCACCAGCGTCTGTGTGAGGTTCACATAGTCGGGCGTGGGTTCCATCTTGGTCTTGCGGGCTGCATTGTACAGGTCGGTCACCTGTTGCCGGTGCCTGGCGTCGAGGCTGTTGTATGCGTTCTCAAAGCTGGTCACCAACTGGGCGTTGGCAGCCAATTTTTCCTCCGCCTTGCTAGTGCCGTTGAGGTAGCGCAACAACTGTGAGGGGAGCGAGTCAACCTCAAAAACCATCTTCGCCTTGGTGGGGCGTGTCTGCCCCAAGGCCGTCTGTCCCACTCCAACCAGCAGGACAAAAAGAGTGAAATATTCTGCAAAACGTTTCATATACTGACTTTTTTTCACAGTGCAAAAGTAGCACTTTTTTCACAATCAGATAACGCAGAAGATTGAAATTTATTAGAGTTACGATGTTAATAAATATGAATATACCTGTCTTATTGCATCCAATGTTCAAAAAATAGGGGTTCCGACAGCTGTAATATGGCAAAAAAGTCGTACTTTTGCAAATCGAAAAAGGCTCACCTTGGAAGTCCGAACAACGAACAATAAAGCTTTTCATTCTTGTCACCTTCATGCGAAGCGAACATTCTAAACCATCAATATCAATCACCATGCGACTGTTCTTATCCGACGACACCCATGGCTCCTATGCCATCCTTCCGCCCGACGAGTCGAAACACTGCGTCCGTGTCCTCCGCATGACAGCAGGCGATGAGTTGTGGGTCACCTCCGGCGACGGGGTCATGTGCCGTGCCCACCTCGCTGTCCCCGACGAGCGGAGCTGCGAAGTGGAGATTATAGAACGGCTGGACAACTACCAGCCCCGACCTTTCTGCCTCCACCTCGCCGTAGCCCCCACCAAGAACCCCGCCCGCCTCGAATGGCTGGTCGAGAAGGCCGTCGAAATCGGCATTGACCGCATCACCCCCCTCCTCTGCGACCACTCCGAGCGTATGCACCTCAAGACCGAACGGCTCGACCGCATAGCCCTCAGTGCCATGAAGCAGTCGCTCAAAGCCCGCCGCCCTGCCATCGACCCCGCTATCAGCCTCGACAGCCTTCTCTCCTCACTCCCCGAGTCCTCCCCCGATGCCCGACGCCTCGTGTGCCACTGCGCCGACAGCGACCGCCGCTCCATCCGCCAACTCTACGCCCCCGGCCAGGACGTTCTCGTGCTCATAGGTCCCGAAGGCGACTTCAGTCCTCGCGAGATTACCCTCGCACTCGACCACGGTTTCCACCCCGTCACCCTCGGCAACAGCCGCCTACGCACCGAAACCGCCGCCCTCTACGCTATCACAGCACTCAACTTTATGAATGTGCAAACGTGTTGAATCAATGCTTGAATGCTTGAATTATTGCTTCACTACTTGAGCCGAAGGCCGCAAAAAAGTTAATAAAGTGAGTCAACGTGTAAATGCTTGAGTGCTGACGCAGTCAATATACTAAAACAATCAAACACTCAAGCAATCCTTGAAATTCATTCTACTCAGACAATACAGCAATCAAACAATCAAGCAGTCCTTGAATGCACATATTCCAGCTAACGAATTAACACATTAACGAATTCACCAATTAACATCAACATCCATGAAAAAAATACTACTGATACTCTTCATTCTCAATTCTCAATTCCCAATTCTCAATTCCCTCAACGCCCAAACCCCCATCGCACTCCTCAAATACGGCGGTGGCGGCGACTGGTATGCCAACCCCACCTCCCTCACCAACCTCATCGCCTTCTGCAACACCGACGCCCGCATGAACCTTGCGCCCAACTACGCGGTGGTCGATGTGGGCAGCTCCGAACTGTTCAACTACCCCTTCGTCCACATGACCGGCCACGGCAACGTCGTCTTCTCCAACCAAGAGGCACAGAACCTCCGCAACTACCTCATCGGCGGCGGCTTCCTCCACATCGACGACAACTACGGCCTTCGCCAGTTCGTCATCCCCGCCATGAAGAAGGTATTCCCCGAGCTGGACTTCGTCGAACTCCCCTTCTCCCACCCCATCTACCACCAGAAATACGACTTCCCCAACGGCCTGCCCAAAATCCACGAACACGACAACCTCCCGCCCCGCGGCTACGGCCTCATCTGGGAAGGGCGCCTCGTCTGCTTCTTCTCCTGGGAATGCGACCTCGGCGACGGCTGGGAAGACCCCGACGTACACAACGACAGCCAAGCCACCCGACAAAAAGCCTTCCGTATGGGCGAAAACATCCTCCAATATGCCTTTACTAATTGAATGCTTGAATGTGTAAATGTGTGAATGTGTTAGTCTTTTTGATTAACGAATTAACACATTAACGAATTAACGTATTAAAATGCTCATTCTCGACTTCGACGGCACCCTTGCCGACACCCGCCGCAACATCGTCATGACCCTACAGCAGGTGATGCGCCAGCTGGGACACCCCGTGGCGGACGACGACGCCTGTGCCGCCACCATCGGCATACCCCTCCGCGACGCCTTCCTACGCCTCATCCCCCACCTCACCGACGAGCAAGCCGACCTCTGCACCGCCACCTACCGCCACCTCTTCGAGGCCAACCGCCGACAACTCGTCCCGCAGCTCTTCCCCCACGTCCGCGAAACCCTCGACCAACTGAAGCTCGGCACCCGCATGGCCATCGCCTCCTCGCGCACCTCCACATCCCTCTGGGCATTCCTCCACGACATGGGCATAGCCCACTACTTCGAGCTGGTCGTCGGTGCCGAAGATGTCAGCCAACCCAAGCCCTCCCCCATGCCCGTCCTCCATATACTAGACACACTGCAAGTCTCTCCCAGCCAAACCCTAGTGGTAGGCGACATGCCCGTCGACATCCTCATGGGCCGCAACGCCGGCACCCGCACCTGCGGCGTCACCTACGGCAACGGCACCCCCGCCGACCTCCTCGCCGCCGGTGCCGACCACCTTGTCGACGACTTCGCCGACCTCCTCCCCCTAATCCAAGGGTGAAAAGGGCATCCCACCAAACCCTCCCCCCCTTTCCCCCCTCTATGCACGACAAACGCCTATGCCGGCTCCGCCAAGTCTACAACCTTGGCTTGTTACCCATTTCTCAGTTAAACTATCACACTACAAAACAAGCAATTACCCCCACTGCCCCAGCACCCACAAACCGCAGCTACCCCCCTCCAACAATACCCCCAAAAAAGCCTAAAATCGCGCCCTCGCTAACACGGTGCCTATTAGCTATTTATATTCTATGTATTTTCTATTTACTTTCTATTTATTTTCTATATTATTTCTGAATAAGAAAATAAACACGATAGACGAACGATAAATCATCAGTAAAATAATAAAAAAGAGAAATAATCCACGAATAAACCAAACAGAAACCATCCATCACGTTCAAGAACAGCTGCAGACATTCAGCCTTTGGGATAATTAGGCAATTAATGATAAAACGGGACAGCTGTTAACCAAAACGTTAGAAATAAAATTTTGCCAGTTTGGTTTTTCTTCGTATCTTTGCAGCTGCTTACGAGAGAGAAGTAAGCAGTTTGCAAGAAAAGCATTACGATACTGTCCCATTATCGGAATTTCGCCAAAATTTCATGAGGAAGGATGAGCTTTAATGCTTTCGCTTGTTGTGTATGCTATAGGGTCATACCTTCGGCATATACTCAGGCGTGAGATATGTTTCATAGACCCCGTTTCCTCAAAGGTGTTTGGCGATACCTGGTTGAAAACGGACATGAGCACATAAGTCTCATGCCTTTTTTATTTGCTGCCTGTTGGAGACTTGGGGCAGTAACTAAATTCATCACCCATGAAAGAAAATGAAATAAAAAAAACGTACGACCGCCCAAAAGTGGTTGTCAAGTCTGTAGCAGTCGAAAATGGGATGGCATTGTCAATTCATCCCTCCCATCCAGACGATCAATCAAATGCCACCACCAGCCAATACGAGGCTGGCAGCTGGGATATGTAAACTAAAAAAAGTATCTCCATGAAAAAACAGAATTATCTCTTAGCTAGCTTAGCAATCCTTGCACTGATGACAAGCTGTAATAAAGATCAAGAGCTTGTCACCCTCGGTGCAGTCATCAACCAGCCCTCCAAGACCTATATCGACGACCGCTACCCCTGCTGGAGCGAGGGCGACCAAGTGTATGTCAACAATGCCGCCTACACCGTCTCTGCCATCTCCGGCTCGTCGGCACAGATAGCCGAAGTGGTGGGTGACGACAGCTACCGCGCCATCTTTCCCGCCTCGTTGGTGACACAGGGAAGCAACATCACCAACAGTGCCACCATACCTGTCACCCTGCCAGCAACACAGCGTTACCAAGTGGTGGACGGCCACCAGCGCGTAGATGCTCCCATGGGTGCCTTCACCGAGGGCAGCACACTACAGTTCTACAACCTCTGCTCTATCGTGCATGTGGTGGTCAACAACAACACGGGCAACGACATGACGCTCGGCAGCCTGAAGATAGAGGCTGCCAACGCCTATCTGAGCGGCGCGGGCACTGCCACGGTCAACGGCACTTCGGACGACGGCATCACTCTCTCCTCTGATGCATCGCACGCTGTATCGCTCCGCCTGTCGGGAGCCACCAATGTGACCCTTGCCGCCGGAGCCCAGTCGGCCTTCGACATCTACGTCCCCGCCTTCCCTACGGACAACGTCACTATAACCCTCACCACCACCAACGGCTACTACTACGAGCTGCCCAAGAACAGCGTAGCCCTCACCCACAACACCTACACCACCGTCACCCTCAACGTCACCTCCCTCACTCAAATCCTCGCCGCCGAGCTGGTGGACGGCCCGACATTCAATGCCGCCATCCCCAACAATGCTACAGCAGTTGTATTCGAGTACAACAGCTCTGTTTCCTCAGGCACATTACTCTCCACAAGCAACTCCTCTGTTCCCATCTATGGTAATCTGGATGGCACAACATGGAGAGTCTCCACCAGTGCCAGCATGATAAATGCCAATCCTAATTGCTCATGCATGTTCCAGGGAAGATTTAATTCTACAACATACCGTCCTGAATCCTCAATAGAAGAGATTGACTTTGGTGAAGGGTTCAACACCGAGAATGTGACGAATATGGGTGTGATGTTTGGGGGGTGCAGCAGTTTGACAAGCCTTGATGTCTCCAACTTCAACACCTCGAATGTGACGAATATGTATTATATGTTTTCTTTCTGCGAAAGCTTGACAAGCCTTGATGTCTCCAACTTCAACACTTCGAATGTGACGGATATGGACTGTATGTTTCAGCTTTGTTTCGGCTTGACAAGCCTTGATGTCTCCAACTTCAACACTTCGAATGTGACGAATATACAAGGTATGTTTAATGGTTGCAGCGGCTTGACAAGCCTTGATGTCTCCAACTTCAACACTTCGGATGTGACGAGTATGGAAGGTATGTTTCAGCGTTGTTTCGGCTTGACAAGTCTTGACCTCTCCAACTTCAACACTTCGAATGTGAGGAATATGAGTCATATGTTTTCTTCTTGCAGCGGCTTGACAAGCCTTGACCTCTCCAACTTCAACACTTCGAATGTGACGGATATGAGTAGTATGTTTTCTTCTTGCAGCGGCCTGACAAGCCTTGACCTCTCCAACTTCAACACTTCGAATGTGAGGAGTGTGCATGATATGTTTTCTTCTTGCAGCGGCCTGACAAGCCTTGACCTCTCCAACTTCAACACTTCGAATGTGACGGATATGTATATGATGTTTAGCGGTTGCCGTGGCTTGACAAGCCTTGATCTCTCCAACTTCGACATGAGCAGTGTGAACAATAAATCTTATATGTGTTCTAATTTAGCCACTAACTCGCATGCCTGCACCATCACCTGCCCGTTGGCAGTGCAGACAGAATTGGAGAGTGGCACAGGTCTACCCACCAGCGGGGTGACCTTCACTTGGGTGAGACCTACTTCCAAGTAAGACGACGATTGTCCGTCACCTTTTTGCAGCCTGTCCGTGCCAAAGGCACGACATCCTATTAACCCCACACTAAGCGTCCACAGGGTGCTCAGTGTGGGGTCTCCTGTCTCCCCCGCCCTGCGTGTCGAAGACACGCTACAAGCACTGCATTCCCAGCAGTTTGCAAAGGTTGCTCTCCCGAGAGAGCAAAAAATACGAAATTTACTCTCCCGGGAGAGCAATAAATATCGTCTTTCGACGTTAATGCTCTAAACTAATTGATTATGGACGTATTGGTATCACAATTTAATCGTCGGCTGACGTCTATTTCGTTAGATTTGGTTAGAGAGTGCATTAACGAAGTGGCTTGGGACGAAAGGCTGTCAGCCATCATAGGGCCACGCGGTGTAGGCAAGACCACGCTGATACTCCAGTATATAAAACAGCACTATGCCAATTGCCTCTCCGAAGTGCTGTATGCCACAGCCGAAAGTCTGTACTTTGCCCAGAACACACTGGTAGACTTGGCAGAACGATTCGTGACAAACGGGGGGAAACATCTATTCTTAGACGAGATTCACCGCTATCAGAACTGGAGCCGCGAAATAAAGCTGATTTACGATACCTACCCCGAACTGAAGGTTACCATTAGCGGCTCATCTCTGCTACAGATTCTCAACTCCGAAGCCGACCTTTCGCGTCGTTGCATCTGGTTTAATATGCAAGGGTTGTCCTTCCGCGAGTTCCTACAGTTTTATAAAGGAATCGACCTCCCTGTGGCATCCTTCGACGAGATACTTTTCCATACCGACGAGGTATGTCACGAGATAAACACGCGGTGCCGTCCTGTGCCGCTGTTCCACGAATACCTTCAGGTGGGGTATTTCCCTTACTATTTGGAGGGCGAGAAAAGATACTATGAACGTGTAGGGAATGTGATAGACTATGTGATTGGCACAGAACTGCCGATGGTATGCAAGGTGGAGACGGTGAACGTCCGTAAGCTACAGATGTTGCTTAATGTGGTGGCAGGGCTTGTACCCTACGAGGTTGACATCAGTAAGATTGCACTGATGCTACAGTCGTCGCGTAATACGGTGATAACGTATCTTAGGTATTTGTCTATGTCGAAGGTTATCAATTTGCTCTACTCGGACACCCAGTCGCTAAAGAAAGTACAGAAACCCGATAAGATGTATTTGGAAAACCCCAATATGTTGTATGCCCTGTGTCTGGAAAAGGCGAATATTGGGACTGCAAGAGAGACCTTTGTCGTTAACCAACTGGGTTATCAACACCGGATAGAGTACGGCAAGAAGAACGGCGATTTCAAACTTGACGGGAAATATGTATTTGAAGTGGGTGGGGCAACTAAGAGCTTTGACCAGGTGGCCGACATACCTGATTCATACATATTAGCAGATGACATTGAATGGTCGATAGGTAAAAAGCTGCCACTATGGCTTGTCGGACTACTATACTAATGGAATGCTTGACTGTCTGATTGCTTTAGTGATTGCTTGATTGTCTAATTGTTTGATTGTTTTAGTATATTGACTGCGTCAGCACTCAAGCATTTACACATTCAAGCAATAAAACTACCCTATCTGGCCTGTGGCAACGACAAGG
Source organism: Bacteroidales bacterium (assembly GCA_017545365.1). The sequence continues at coordinate 20,043 of JAFWOP010000042.1, read as the reverse complement.
TGGGCATCGTTGTCGTAGATGGTGGCGTATTGGCCGGGGGCGATGCCTTGGATGCGAACATCGGAGAGGATAGAGACACCCTGCTCTGTGCGAATGAGATGACCTTGTGCGAAGTCGGGGGTGTGGCGTATCTTGAATTTCACATCGACGGGGTTTCCCGTCTCAAGCCGGCTGCTCCAAAGGTCGCAGCTGAGGTAGTGGAAGTCGAGCAGGTCGATACGGTTGCCATACTGTGCGTCGGGGTCGTAACCCTGGGAGACGTAGAGGACGTTCTCTTCGATGTCCTTCTTCACGACGAACCAGGGTCCGCCGCTGAGGAATAGGCCTTTGCGCTGGCCGATGGTGTGGAACCAGTAGCCGCGGTGGGTGCCGAGGATTTTGCCAGTTTCCAGCTCTACGATTTTTCCCTCGCGCTCGCCAAGGTAGCGGCGCAGGAAGTCGTTGTAGTTTATCTTACCGAGGAAGCAGATGCCCTGCGAGTCCTTGCGGTCGGCGGAGGGGAGGTGGGCTTCATGGGCGATGGTGCGCACCTCGCTCTTCATGAGGTGCCCGATGGGGAACATGAGCTTGGCGATTTGCTGTGAGGAGAGCTGCGAAAGGAAGTCGGTCTGATCCTTCAGCGGGTCTTTGGCGGTGGCAAGGAAAACCGTTTGATTGCTTGATTGCCTGATTGCTTGATTGTTTGAATTTTTATCACGCAAGCCATTCCTGCAATCAGACTTTAACACATTTATGCATTCAGTTTGTGCATAGTGACCCGTGGCAGTGCGGTCGAAGTCCTTTCCGCAACGCTGCTCGAAGGCACCGAATTTGATGAGCTTGTTGCACATGACATCGGGATTGGGGGTGAGGCCGCGGCGTACCGACTCAATGGTGTAGCTGACCACGTTGTCCCAGTATTCCTTGTGGAGGTTCACCTCTTCGAAGGGGCAGCCATATTTCTTGGCGATGAAGGAGGTGATTTCGATGTCCTCTTCGGCGGGGCAGTCGATATAGCCCTCCTCGTCTTCCATGCCAATGCGGATGTAGAAGATGGTGGGGGTGTAGCCCTGCTCCTTGAGCAGGTGCACGACGACGGAGCTGTCAACTCCTCCGGAGACTAATGCTGCGATGTTCATGTTCCTTAGGTTTTATGGGGATTGTTTTGAGCCTTTTGACCATCAAGCAGAGCGAACCTTTTATGTGCCGCTGCTGGTGGAGGGTTTGAGCACGATAAGTGTCACGCTGGCCAATATAAGGAGGATGCCCAGGGCGAGGGTGAGAGTGAATTGTTCGCCGAAGACGAAGATGCCGATGAGTACGGCGGTGAGGGGTTCGAGGGCGCCGAGGATGGCCGTGGTGGTGGAGCCGACCAGCTTGGCGGCATAGACCATAAGCACCAACGCCATGATGGCCGGTACGATGGCCAGCCAGCCGACATAGAACCAGCCCGTGAAGCTGTGGGGCATCGTGAGCGGCTCGTCTGCCAGCATCGAATAGACGAGCATGCCCAAGGTGCAATAGATGAGGACGTAGAAGTTGATTTTGAAGGAGGACATCTGCAGGTTGCTGCGGTTGACCACGATGATGTAGAGGGCGTAGGAGAGGGCCGAGAGCAGCACCAGCACCACGCCCAGGAGGGGGAGTGTGGTGGTGCCATCGCCCCAATAGAGCAGGGCCACGCCCACGAAGGAGAGGGCGATGGAACAGACGGTGACCCAGCGTACCCGTTCGTGGAAGAAGAGGGCCATGATGACCGCTGTCATGACGGGATAGGTGAAGAGAATGGTTGAAGCGACCCCGGCATCCATGAGGTGGAAACTCAGGTAGAGGGTGAGCGAGGAGACGATGAAGAGCAGCCCCAGAAGGGTGAGCACACCGAACTCGCGGCGGGTGACCTTCAGGCTTTCGCGCCGCTGCCCCCATGCCGGGAGGCCGCGCACCAGCATGACGAGGGCGATGATAAGCCATGCCAGGCCGAAGCGAAAGAAGAGCACGCTGCTGGTGGGCAGCCCTTCGGCATAGAGTTTGAGGGCTCCCAGAGGGTTGGTGCCGTAGCACACCGCGGCCAGTATGCCGCAGAGCGTGCCGAAAAAAGAGGTGGAGCGTCTGCCTGCCACCTCTTTTAAAATATTCGTATTATGTTTTCTTTTGTCAGACAAGGGTGATTTGTTTCATATAGGTGAGGTCTCCTTTGCGCTAGTCTACCTTTTCGTAGAAAAAGTTGTTGCGCTTGATGGTGCCGTCGGGGTTGAGTACGGCATTGGCCATCTCGGATTCGGAGGAGTGGGTAATCTCGTGAAGGTGTTCGCCCGTGATTTCCACCGGGTTCATCGACTCGATGATGGCGGGGCCGTTGACATCGTTGCGCAGGAGGTCGTGCATGGCCTTGATGCGCTCGGCGCGGTCCATGGCTTCGATGTCCAAGCGGGTGGGTGCTGCGGAGCGGTGGGAGGATTCGAAGGTGGGACGGGAGGCCGGGGCGGGTGCAGGCGCGGGCGCGGCAGGTGCGGGTGCAGGTTTTTCCTCGACATTGGGTCGGTTGATGATGCGGAGACCATCGTCGTTGACGGTGGGGCGTTGTTTGTCCTCATCCAGGTCTTCTTTGCCGTACAGAGGAATGACGTTACGCACGGGCTGCTTGACGGCATCCGTCTGCGGACGCACCTGCTCGATGGCTGGCTTGGTCAAGGTGTCTACGACATTCTGCGGTGCCTGTTGGGTGGTGTCTGCCTCAGGGGCGGAAGGGGCCGAAGGACGGGTGGTGATATAAGGTTCGTTGGTAGGGCCGGCAGGGGCTATGGGACGAACGTCCACGGGTTTCTCCTTGAGGACATGAACGGTGGGTGCAGGTTTCTCCTTCTGTTCGAAGCCGGTGGCGATGAGGGTAATCTTCACCTTCTCGCCCAACGCCTCGTCGAAGCCAGTACCCCAGATGACGTTGGTGTCGGCACTGCCCGTCTTCTCGCGGAGGTAGTCGGTCACCTCGCTCATCTCGTCCATGGTGATTTCATGTTCGGGACCGTAGGAGAAATAGAGGAGCACATTCTTGGCACCAGCGATGTCGTTGTCGTCAAGAAGCACGGACGTGGTGGCCTGTTCCATGGCCTGGCGGGCGCGGTTCTCACCTTCGCCCTCGCCGATGCCCATGAGGGCGGTGCCGCTGTTCTCCATGACGGTGTTCACATCGCGGAAGTCGATGTTGACGTATGCGTTGAGGGTGATAATTTCGGCAATGCCTTTGACGGCTGTCAGCAACACGTCGTTGGCCATGGAGAAGGCATCGGACATGACCAGATTGCCGTAGCCGCGAAGCTTCTCGTTGTTGATGACCAGGATGGAGTCGACATACTTACGCAGTTCTTCAACACCTTCGAGAGCCTGCTGGATGCGGCGGTTGCCTTCGAACTGGAAGGGGGTGGTGACCACAGCCACGACCAGGATGCGACTGGTCTCGTCCTCATCCTCATCCTCCAGCTGTATCTCTTTGGCGAAGCGCGCAATGACAGGGGCTGCGCCGGTGCCGGTGCCGCCGCCCATGCCGGCGGTGATGAATATCATTTTGGTATTATGCTCGAACAGCTCTTTGATTTCCGCCTCTTTCTCCTCAGCGGCCTTGCGGGCCTTTATCGGACGACCACCAGCCCCCATACCGTCGTGGCCTAAGACCAATTTGTTGGGAACAGGGCTGCCATTGAGGGCCTTCATATCGGTGTTGCTGACGATGAAATCCACACCTGTGATACCCTTGCGGAACATGTGGTTGACAGCGTTGTTCCCGCCGCCACCCACACCGATGACCTTGATATAGGATGACTGATTCTTAGGCGAATCGAAAGCAAAAAGTTGCGAATTGTTATTGTCGTCCATAGGTGCTTATATATTTATATTATTAATAATCAAATTATTGTACAGAATGAAGAAAATATAAATGTTTTGTAAAAGTACGATTTTATTCCCAAATACAGCTGGAGTTGACCAATTGTTTATTAACACGTTATGAACAATTTACTCGTCAAGGCCTTCCTCGGTGAAGATTTTGGTAAGCCAGGAGCCGATGGCATCGCCAAACCCTACGCGGTTGGAATCTTTGCTCTTCTCCTTTTTGAAGCGTTTTTTCTTCTCTGCGGTTTCGACCTCTTGGGCTTCCTCGATTTCCTTGTTGGCGACGGACTCTGAGGACTGCTCTTTCACCTTTTGTGCCTCGGATTTGGCTTCCTGTTCTTCAGTTTCAAGACCGTAGATGACAAGGCCGATGCCGGTGGCATACATGGGGTGGCTGAGGTCTTCGAAGGAGATACTGCTGGGCGTATCAAGATGCTCGTCGGGGGTGCCGATGCGAGCATCAATACCGATGATGAACTCGGTGAACTCCTTGATATTCTTCAGACGGGCGCCACCACCGGTGAGTACCACCCCGGCAATCAGCTGACGCTCGTAGCCGGAGAGTTGTATCTCGTAGCCCACCTGCTCCAAAAGGAGCTGCATGCGCGACTTGATGATGCCGGCAAGGGTGCGGACGCTGATTTCGCGTGGCTGCTGGTTGCGGATGCCGGGGATGGAGATGATGTCGTCCTGATTGACGCTGGTGGGGAGACAGGAGCCAAACTTGGTCTTGAGGCTCTCGGCCTGATGCTTGAGGATTTTGCAGTTCTCGCGGATGTCGTTGGTGATAACGTTACCAGCCAAGGGCAGCACGGAGGTGTGACGGATGATGCCTTCGTGAAAGATGGCAATGTCGGTGGTGCCGCCACCGATGTCGACCAGTGCCACACCGGCATCCTTGTCGCCATCGTCAAGCACTGCAAAGGCCGAGGCGATAGGCTCAAGGACAACATCCTTGATGCGGAGGCCCGCGCCTTCGACAGCGTCGCGGATATTGTGCAGGTTGGTGGTGTTACCCGTGACGATATGGAAGTTGGCCATCAAGCATTTGCCAGCCACGCCCACGGGGCTGATGTCGGTTTCGAGTTTGTCGTTGTCGACGATGAAGCACTGGGGGAAGACGTGGATGATTTCCTCACCGGGGTCGAGCAGGATGTGGAACTGCTCGTCGATAAGGCGTTTCACGTCCGACTCCTCAATCTGGCGGTGGTCTTCGGGAATCATGACAGTGCCCTGGTTGGAGCGGCTTTTGATATGTTGGCCGGCAATACCCACATACACCTCCTCGACATCATACTTGGCCATCTCGGAAGCCTCGGCGACAGCATGGCGGATGGATTCGGAGGTGCTGCGTATGTTGCGCACAATGCCGCGTTCCACGCCTATCGAATCCGTCTTGCCGAAGCCGACGATACGTATTTTACCATTCTCAGCCCGTTCGCCAATAAAACAGGCTATCTTTGTTGTTCCGATGTCTAGACCTACAATGTACTTGTTCATGTTGCTATTCTTTTTGTTGATTAATTCTATTATTGATTGCTGTGCCATTATCGCCTGGTGCAGACCACCTGTCCTTTGTATTTGACGCTTATCTGGCTGTATTTATCCCACCCCACCTGCGGAAGGCCGCGGGTATAGAGGGCTACGAGGTTGTGGAGTTTGTCGTCCAAATTCCCCGTGTCGCCTACCTGGATCACATGATTGCCAAGTTTGGGAGTGAGGAAGAGGTCGCCCTTGTTGTCACGGTAGATTTGGTCGAAAAGGGGCGAGAGGTCGGGATGCTGGTCGAGGTAGTTGGCCAAGACCCAGACGGACTTGAGCGCGTCCTTAGAACCCACGTTACCGCTGGCCACCATCACATCGCAGAAACCCACGTCGCTGTCGGGTACCCGTTGGCCTTGGTCGTCGAGATAGAACTCCTGCTTGTTGGTACAGATGCGCACGATAGGACGGCGTTGGGTGGCGAAGACCACCACGTCGCCACCGATAGAGATGCCAGCCTTGCAGTTATAGAGGAAGGGCGAAGTGACGGCAATGCGTTCCACAGCTTTCAGGTCTACGTCGCGCACCATTTTGGAGGAGATGTCGGGTATACCGCTGCGGATGAGGTCGGAAATCTGCCGCCCCGTCACCAAGGTATCCGCACCGTTGTACTCGATGTCGGCACGTATGTCGCGCACCAGCGACTTGCGACGCCAGACGTTGGCAACCACCACCAATATGGCCAGCAGCACAACGATGACAATGGATATTATTTTGGTTTTCTTCTTCATAGACATTGTTCTTTTAGTACTGATTCCAGACGTGGCACCAGCCGGTCGATGTCGCCAGCCCCCAAGGTCACCACTATGTCGGGACAGAGGGCAGGGACCAATTCCAGCACTTGGTCGGGGGTGCAGAGGTACTTGGACATGCTGTCAATCTTGCGTAGCACCATGGAGGAGGTGACGCCCAGGATGGGTTTCTCCCTTGCCGGGTAGATAGGCATCATGATAAGCTCGTCGAGAGTGGAGAGCACCTCGGCGAACTGGTCGGCGAAGTCGCGGGTGCGGGTGTAGAGGTGGGGTTGGAAGATACCGACAACCCGTTTTCCGGGATAGAGGAAGCGTATGCTCTCGAGGCAGGCGGCAATCTCCTGAGGGTGGTGGGCGTAGTCGTCGATATAGATTAGGTCGCGAGTTTTAATGCGGTAGTCAAAACGACGGCACACTCCTTTATAGGTCTTCAACCCAAAGCGGAGCTGATGTTCGTCAACACCCAAGGACATCACAGCGGCAGCGGCTGCCACAGCGTTCTCCACATTATAGAGACTGCTTTCAGGCAGTTCCAGGTCGTATATCACACCCTTGGGGGTACGGAGGTCGAAATAGAGGTTGCCATTGTAGTTGCGCACATTCCAAGGGTAATAGTCGGCCTCGATACCATGGGCAGTATAGTTGGCCAGCTGGGTGCCGTGGGGCACAAAGTCGGGGCGGTCGTGATGGTGGTGTTCATGAGCTTCGGAGCTTTCACCGTCAGCTGTGGCATAGTCGTGTTCCTCCATCATGGAGATGCCCTGTTTGAGGATGAGGAAACCGTCGGGAGCGGTCTGACCGGCAAACTGCTTGAAAGCCTCGATGAGGTTCTCGTGAGTGCCATAGATGTCGAGGTGGTCGGAATCGGTGGCGGTAATCACGCTACAATAGGGGTGCAGTTGGAGGAAGGAGCGGTCGTATTCGTCAGCCTCCACCACCACATACTCGCTGGCATTATTCACCACCATATTGGAGTCGAAATTCTTGGAGATGCCGCCGAGGAAGGCACTGCATCCCATCGGGGTGTGGCTGAGGATATGGGCTATGATACTGGAGGTGGAGGTCTTGCCATGGGTGCCTGCCACTGCTATACACTTCTTTCCGCGCGTCAGTTCGCCCAGCATTTGGGAACGCTTCTCCATAGTGGTGCCCTTCTGCTTGAAGTATTGGAACTCGGCAGTGTCGACAGGCACCGCCGGGGTGTAAATCACCAGGTCGACATCAGCGGGTATGAGTGACGGGTCGTCGGTATAATGCACCGGTATGCCCTCAGCCACCAACTGCTGGGTGAGGGGCGACTCGGTACGGTCGTAACCGCTCACTTGGTCTCCCCGCTGCTTGAGAAAGCGGGCGATGGCACTCATGCCTATACCTCCGATACCTAGGAAATAGTAGTTCATAGTCAGTCCTTTCGAATTAGTTTGTCAATCTCGTCGACAATTTTGTCGGCTGCTTGTGGGACGGCGAGGGCGAGAATGGCCTTTCCCATAGCTTCGCCCCGCTGCGGGTTGCGAAGCAGCTCCAATGCCGCGGGGAGGCACTGGGTGCCACACTCCTTGTCGCTCACCATCAGGGCTGCCCCTTTACGGACTAGGGCCATGGCATTCTTGGTCTGATGGTCTTCGGCCACATTGGGTGAAGGCACCAGGACGACCGGCTTGCCTACGAGGCAGAGCTCGGATATGGCAATGGCACCCGCGCGAGAGATGACCACGTTGGCCGCCGCGTAGGCCAGATCCATACGGCCCACGAACTGATGCACCTTTATCCAAGGTGCCATCTGGGCCTGTTCGACGGCACGGAGAGCCTCTTCATACATCCAACGTCCTGTCTGCCAAATAATCTGGATGTTGTTATTCTTGAAGAAATCTATATTATCCAGCACCATGCGGTTGATGCTGCCGGCTCCGAGGCTTCCGCCCACCGACAGGAGGACCGGCCTGGAGGGGTCAAGTTGGAAATGGGCGCAACCCTCTTCATGTGTGGCCGTCATCTGCTCGATGTCGGCACGGACAGGGTTGCCGGTAAAGACTATCTTGTCGGCCGGGAAGAAACGGTCCATGCCGTCGTATGCCACACAGATAGTGGCAGCGGACTTGGCGAGGGTCTTGTTGGTGAGGCCGGCATAGGAATTCTGCTCCTGAAGGAGGGTGGTGTAGCCCATCCGCGACGCCATCTTGAGGGTGGGCTCGCTGGCAAAGCCTCCCACACCCACTACGATATCGGGGTCGAAATCGCGGAGGATGCCGCGAACCATGCACTGACTGCGCAGCACCTTGTAGGGCAGTTGCAGATTCTTCACTATGTTTTCGAGCGTGAGCTTACGCTGCAAGCCAGCGATAGGGAGACCTTTTATCTCATAGCCCGCCGCCGGCACTTTCTCCATCTCCATGCGACCTTGGGCACCAACAAAAAGAATCTGGGCGTCGGAATGACGCGCCTTGAGGGCATTGGCTATTGCCACTGCGGGGAAGATGTGGCCCCCGCTGCCACCGCCACTAATGATTGCTTTCATGTCTCTGAGTTGTTTTGGTTGTTACTATTGGTGTTGGTTGTCGGGTCAGAAACTTGCGCTTCGGCACTTTGCTGCTGCTGGAGCTTTCTTTCCTGACGCTTGTTGTCGGCTGCCACCGCCTGGATGATGCCGATACCACACCCCATGCAGACATAGGCTGTGCCGCCATAGCTGATGAAGGGGAGCGTCTGACCCGTGACCGGTAAGACACCCAACGCCACCGACATGTGGACGAGAGCCTGAAGGAAGATGATGGTGCCGATGCCAGCCACGCTGAGGCTGCCGAAAAGGCCACGGCAACGGCTTGCTATACGAATGCAGCGGAAATAGAACCAGGCATATAGTGCAAAAATGAAAAGACCCACCAGCGAACCCACTTCCTCAATGATAATGGCAAAGATGAAGTCGTTATAGGCCTGTGACATGAGTCGGCCATGGATAGTGGTACCAATGCCGTTGTGGAAGAAACCGCCACGGGCAACCGCCATACGCGCTATATTCTCCTGGCTCAGCTCGTCTGGGTCGGGGTGGAGCCAATTCTGAAGACGATGGCCCCAGGTGGGGGAACGAAAAAGCTTGATGTCGTCGCCGAAGAAATAGAGGAAAACAAAGAATAGCACACTCACACCCATGAGGATGAGGAACCATTTCCACCACAACTGCTTGCACACGCCCCCAAATAGCAGCACCAGATAGCACGAGAGAAAGATAAGGATGGCAGTGGAGAGGTTCTCCGGCATCACGAGCAGACAGATAAGTAACACCGGCACCAAGATGAGGTAGTATGTGGTGGGGTCGTCCAGCCGTTCGCGGTTCACCGCGATATTGCGGGCAGTGAACACCAGCAGGACTATCTTGGCCACCTCGGAGGGCTGGAAGCGTCCCACATATGGCACCTCCAACCACCGCTCGGTGTGGAAAATCAATACTAGAACCAACAGCAGCACAGACAAGACAAAGAGCCACTGCGATGCTTTGGCAAAGATACGGTAGTTGAAATGTGAAACCGCAATGATGACCACGTATGTGAAGAGCACCACCTCCAAATGCTTGAAGAATACCGCCATAGGGGTGGCATGATGCTCGGTGATGGCCGACAAGCCGATGGAGCTGTAAACCGCTATAAGCGATATACCGCTGAGGAGGAAGAAGATGACCCACAGCGCGGTATCGCCAGACAATATGTTGAGTTTGCGTTTCATTGGCTTCTTATTGTATTTTACAGTTCGTTCACCTCATGGCTGAAGATGCGACCGGCGCTCTCGTCGGAGAGACCGCGACGGGTGGCTGGGGAGAACAGCACCTTCACGTTCTCAAAGCCACTATAGCACGCCACATGCACCGCCTCGCCAATAGTCTCCACATCGCGGACAATGGGGACACAGCGGTCGAAGGCCTTATGCAGGTTTTGGTTGTTGTTGCCGACGCATATCAGCATACGGACTTTGCGCAGAACGGGGGTTTGCAGACGCTCATAGTCGGTCTCGTCATCGCCGCCAAAAGCTATCCAGACGATGCCGCCCTCCAATCGCTCCAACGCGTACCAAGTGGCATTCACACTGCGGGCTGCCGCATCGTTGATAAACTCCAGCCCATGGATGCGGGCCACAAACTCCATGCGGTAGCTCACTTCGTCCAAGCGGGTAAAGCAGGAGCGCAGCGCATTGTCGCGCATCTGGCGCAACTTGCTGGAATCGATGGCGGCCAACCCACCATACACACGGTCACGTCCTTGTTTTGCTAATATTTCGATGCTCATGTTGCTTAGTTAAGGATTAAAAATGATGCTCTTAGTTTCGATTATCTCAGTTTCAGTGTCACGATGCTCACGATGGCCAGCAGGATGCCGATGATGGCAAAACGCTGGACTATCTTGGGTTCTGGAATGCCCTTCTTTTGGTAATGATGGTGAATGGGGGTCATCAGGAATGGTCGGCACTCCACCGGCACCTGCTCCGACAAGGGAAGATGATGGCGACGCCTATAGAGCTTGCAGCCCCATGTCTGGCAGATGACCGAGAAGTCCTCAATCACATATATTCCGCACAGGATAGGCAGTATCAGCTCCTTGCGGATAAGCAGTGCAAAGACTGCAATGATGCCGCCCAAGGCCAGCGACCCCGTGTCGCCCATGAACACCTCCGCCGGGTAGGTATTGAACCACAGGAAGCCCAAGGTGGCACCCACGAAGGCGGTGATAAAGACTGTCAGCTCGCCAATATTGGTCAGATAGACTATGTTCAAATAGTTGGCCATGATGATGTTGCCCGAGAGCCATGCCAATATGGCCAAGGCACCACCGATAATGGAGGCGGTACTGGTGGCCAGGCCGTCGATGCCGTCGGTAAGATTGGAGGCGTTGGAAACCGCCGTAACCACAAAGATGGCAACCAGCACATACACCACCCACACCCAGTTCTGCGTCCAGTCACCCATCCAGCTGATAAGCCAGGCATAGTCAAACTCGTTGCCTTTGACAAAGGGAATGGTGGTCTTGGTGGAAGAGATGTCGGGATGGAATGACAGCAGCAGTCCCACACCCAGGCCCAGCATCACCTGCCCGAACACCTTGAAGCGTCCCGGCATACCTTTCTTATCCTTTTTGAACACCTTGATATAGTCGTCCACAAAGCCTATCAGCCCAAGCCACACCGTAGTCACCAGCATGGTAACCACATACACATTATCCAACTTGGCAAACAGCAACGTGGGTACGATGATGGCAGCCAGTATTAGCAAGCCGCCCATGGTGGGAGTCCCCTCCTTCTCTTTCTGACCTTCCAGACCCAGGTTGCGTACTGTCTCGCCTATCGACTTGCGACGGATGAAACGTATGAAAGGGCGTCCGCAAAAAAGCATGATGAGCAGCGACACGATGGCTGCCATCGACGCACGAAAGGAGATGTACTGGAACACGCCAGCACCAGGGAAATCGATAGTTTTGTCAAGCCAATCAAATAGGTAGTATAGCATCTTATTAATTCGTTAGTTCGTTAATTCGTTAGTCAAAAAGGATTCAAGCATTCAGGCATTTACACATTCAATAATAGTTTCTCCAGCTCCTCCACATCGTCAAAGTGATGTTTCACCCCCATGACATCTTGATACTTCTCATGCCCCTTACCAGCCACCAGCACTATGTCGCCCTCTTTGGCCATCATCACCGCCGTGCGTATAGCGGAACGGCGGTCGGTGATGCGCAGCACCGTGCCCAACTCTTCGGAGCTAAGGCCGGCCTCCATATCGTCCAGTATCCGTTCGGGGTCCTCGGTACGGGGATTGTCGGATGTGAGGATAAGCCGGTCGCTCAGGCGGCAGGCTATCTGCGCCATCTCGGGGCGTTTGGTCTTGTCACGGTCGCCACCGCAGCCCACCACAGTAATCAGCGACTGGCTGGAGCGGCGGATGTCGTTGATGGTAGTCAGCACATTCTCCAACGCGTCGGGGGTGTGGGCATAATCCACGATGGCGAAGATGCCACGGCCCGACACATATTGGAAACGGCCCTCGGCGGCACTCAGGGTACTCAGCTGCCTCAACGCCTCATCCTCGTCGACGCCGCAGAGGACCGCGGCAGCGTAAATGGCAGTCAGGTTATATGCATTGAAGCGTCCCACGAGGCGGGTCCACACGCTCTTCCCATTAAGCTCGAGCTGAAGCCCCATGAACGTGTCCTCAATCACGCGACAGAAGAAGTCCGCCGACTGCTGAAGGCTGTAGGTTTTCACTTTGGCACGGGTATTCTGAACCATCACCATCCCATTGCGGTCGTCGCAGTTGGTCAGTGCGAAAGCCTCGGCCGGGAGACTGTCGAAGAACATCTTCTTAGCCGCTATGTAGTTGGCCATCGTCTTGTGGAAGTCCAGATGGTCATGTGTTATGTTGCTGAATATGCCACCTGCAAACGTGAGTCCCTCAATACGGTGTTGCACCACGGAGTGGCTGCTCACCTCCATAAAGGCATATTGGCAGCCAGCATCTACCATCTGTCGGAGAAGGGTATTCAGCTCCACCGCGTCGGGGGTGGTATGGGTCGACGGCACCTCACGGTCGTCAATCTTGTTGACGATAGTCGACAGCAAGCCCACATGGAAACCCATCTGACGGAACATCCTATGCAGCAAGGTTACCGTGGTGGTCTTGCCATTGGTGCCCGTGATGCCCACCAACTTCAGCTGGCGCGAGGGGTGACCAAAGAAATTGTCGGCCATCACCCCCAGGGCCACGTCGCTGTTCTCAACCACGACGTATGCCACATGGTCGTCCATCTGTTCGGGCAAATGTTCGCACACCACTGCCGCAGCCCCTTTTGCCACAGCATCTTTGATATACTTATGCCCGTCCACCTGGGTGCCCACTTGTGCTACAAAGCAGCACCCCGCTTTCACCTTGCGCGAGTCAAAACAGATTTCTGACACCTCCGGGTTCATGTTGCCCAGTCGCTGTATCTCCAGTCCCGCTATTATATCCGACAGTTTCATATCTCTTAATTAAGCATTTAATACTTATTAATCTTTACTGCTTACTTCAATTCCAACGTCACCGTCATCCCTTTCACCGCCTGGGTGCGAGCCTTCGGTGTCTGGCTCACCACCTTGCCCTGCCCGCTGAAACGGACCTTCAGGCCCATGCTGCGCAACAGCCGCATTGCATCGCGAGCCGTCATGCCCTTGCAGTCGGGCACCACTCCTTCGGGCAACCGGTAGTTCACATAACCGTCGCACTCCTCATCATAACGGATCCACCCCGTAGCCCGAGCAGTGTCGTTGACAGCAAACGGCAGACCCAACAGACGGTGCACACCCTCCAGTTGCTTGCTGCTGCCTTTGGCAAGCACCGGACGCAACACGCGGGCCGAATCCTGCAGCCTGATGCTGCCCAATTCGTGGTCAAAGGCCACCACGCAGTCGGCAATCCGCTTGAACACTGGCGCGGCCACAACGGCACCTGCCCTACTGGTCTGCTCCACCAGCACCAGACAGGTGTAGCGCGGAGCATCCGCAGGGAAGAAACCCACGAACGAAGAATTCTTCACACTCCTGTCGCTCACCTTCTCGGTTGTACCCGTCTTACCAGCAATGCCGTACACCGTGTTGTATATCAGTTTGCCAGTGCCTTGTTCTACCACGCCCAGCAGCATTTCACGCATCTGCTTGGCCACCTCCTCGCTACAGATACTCTCGTTCAGCACCACCGGCTTCACCTCTCGGCGACGGCTGCCGACCAGTATCTCGCGACAGAAAAGCGGTTTTACCATCCTGCCGCCTCCGGCTATGGCGTTGTAGAACGTCACCAACTGCAACGGGGTCACCATAGTCGAATAGCCATAGCTCAAATTCAGAAAGTCGCGGTCCGAATTCAAAGGCACTATCCTGGTAGGAGTCTCTATCACATCCACATCGGGATTCATCAGCCCGAAGGGGAAAATAGCCTCCAACCCCTGCTTAAAGTCGCCACGACGGTCGCGGTAATACTCCCAGGCCAGCTCGCACATACCTATATTCGACGAATTAGCCAGCACTCCCGCAAGATTGGAAGTGTCGTGCGCGTCGCCATGGTGGGTGATTTCGCCACTCTTGCTGCTATACCTTTTCTTACCCCCTATCCTCACTCGTTTGGACGTGTCCAAGGCAATACGCTTGTCGTTCAACATCGCCGTCATAGCCACAGTCTTGAAGGTGGAGCCGGGTTCGTAGTGGTCGCTACAGGCCACATTGCTCCACAGATTCTCTGACAGTCGGCCCGCCGTGTCGCGCGTAAGGTTGGCACAAGCCAGCACATAACCCGACTTCACCTCCATCAGGATGGCGCAACCCCGTTTCCCACCATATTGGTTCATGGTGGCACGCAGCGCGCTCTCGGCAATGTCCTGATAACGGGTGTCGATGGTGGCGACAATGCTCTTGCCGTCCACACGGCGGCGCAGCAGGGTTGAGTCTTCCTCGTCCGTAGGCAGCCAGATGCCGCGGGTCAGGCGGCGGCAGCGGTAAAGGCCGTCCTGGCCTCTCAACACACTGTCGTAGTAGCCTTCCAGTCCCGTGTAGCCCTCCTTGGCCTCAGTCCTATAATGCAGGCCTATCACATTCTCGCCCAGGTTACCATAAATATGAGCACGCACATAACTGCACACACCCCCCTCGGCAGTCTTCTTCACCACACAGTTCTCCCAACCCTTCAGAGAGCGAATCTTAGCCCACTGCGAGTAAGGCACCCTGCGCTCCAGATAAAGACATCTGCTAGGCGACTTTTCATTGTACTCATTTATCACACGGTTATAATAATACTGGACTGACTTATGGGGAAACTGCTCATGTAGTATTTCACACACCGTCATCAGGTTGGCCAAAAAGCTCGAATCGTTCGTCACACAGCTTTCCATCACCACTTTCCCATCCTTTTTCACCACGGCACCCTTGCTGTCCTTCTTTTCCCAACGACCCAAATCCAGGCACAGGTCTGCCACCGGCACCGACGTGGCGAGCACCTTGCCGTCCGACGAGAAGATGGTACCCCTCCGAGCTGTTTCCTCACGTTGAATCCACTCACGCTTTAAGGCCTTCTCGCGCCACATATCACCTTCCACCACCTGGGTCTTTATCAAAGCGCCTACCATGGCACCGCCACCCACCACCACCAGCAGCAGATACAGTACCAACATTCGGGTAAACAGAGGCTTGTTTTGTTCTTTCAAGGCTGAAAAGGATTAAATATTAATAATTATATTATCAATTCGCTGTTCTTACTTCAAATCTCATACGGCGGTCCCGCAGTGATGCCCACGCCCGTGCTGTCTAACAACTCGGCAATGTGCGACAGCTTTATCGACTCTTGATAATGCTTCTGCAACTCGATACGGCATTCCCTCAAGTAGTTGATGCGTTCCTGCGCGACAATCTTTTCCTTGGTCAAATCTTCTACCTGATAGCGGTTATACACCAGCACCAGGGCATAAAAGCACCCCAGCAATATCACCGGTATCTGCTTCAGCACTGCCTTGCTCTGAAGCACGTCGCCACCCAATATACGCGGCAGCCATCTGACTTTCTTCTTATCTTTCGGTTGTTCCATTTACTTCTCAGGGCTTAGTTGTTACTTCTTTTCGGCCACACGCAGTTTGGCACTACGCGACCGGGGATTACGCTGCAACTCCTCCTCGCCAGCCGTCACCGCCTTACGGGTCACCAGCTTCAGCGGTACCAGTGGGTTGCCATAAAAATCCTTCTTCAGCTCGCCTTCGAAGTTGCCGGTCTTAAAGAAATTCTTCACCAGCCTGTCCTCCAACGAGTGATACGACATCACCACCAGCCGCCCACCGGGATTCAACAGCTCCACGGCCTGCTGCAACATCGCCTTCAGTGCCTCCAGCTCGCCGTTCACCTCAATGCGCAACGCCTGGAAGAGCATGGCAAGATACCTGTTTTCCATACCCCTGGGCAGATGACGGCTGACGGCCTCACACAAATCAAACGTGGTCTCAATTGCCTTCAAGGCGCGAGCCGCCACAATGGCTTTAGCCATCTGGTAGGCGTTGGGCAGTTCGCCGTAGAGGCGCAGCAGACGCGTCAGTTCCTCCACATCGGCACTATTGACAATATCCTTGGCCGTCAGCTCCTGTCGACGATCCATTCTCAAGTCCAACTCCCCTTCCAGCCGGGTCGAAAAGCCGCGCTCTGCCACATCAAACTGATGCGACGACACACCCAAATCGGCCAATATCCCATCCACACTGCGAACCCCATGCAGGCGCAGGAAGCTCTTCATGTAGCGGAAATTCTCATGCAGCAAAGTAAAACGGGGGTCGTCAATCGCATTGGCCTGCGCGTCGGCATCCTGGTCAAAAGCCAGCAGACGGCCACCGTCACCCAAATGCGAAAGGACAGCACGCGAGTGACCGCCCCCTCCAAAGGTGGCATCCACATACGTACCCTCAGTACGGATGTTCAATCCCTCGATGCATTCATTCAGCATCACCGACAGATGGTAGTCCATGCAGTTCCCCCAGTCTTTTATCGACTATCGACGCAAAGTCGACAATCTCGTTGTTCATCTTGTCATAGGCCGAACGTTCCCAGATTTCGATGCACTTACCGGTGCTCTGCAGCACTATCTCCTTGGCGTCCCCTATCACCGACTTCCGCTCTGGCGGCACCATCAGACGGTCGTTGCTGTCCATCTCCACGATGTTGGCACGCGTCATCTGCCGCATGATTTGGTTGTCCTGGATGCTGTAGGGGTTCAACTTCTTTTGAAGACTCTCTACCTCCTCTTGAAAACTGGAATACGTCCATAGCTCCAAACACTCGGCGGTGAACCCTTGACGGATTACAAAACGGCAATCTTCCGTCTCCAACTGCCTTTTCAAAGCAATTGGGAACTTGAATCGACCGTTCGAATCAATCTTACAGTATTCTGTGCCAAGTATTAACGCCATTTATATATACTATTTTTCAGAGTGTAAAGATACGACTATTTTTCCAATAATTGCCATTTTCTTCCAAAAAAAGTTATTAACTACCATTTTTTGATAGTTTCTTATACGCAAAAAGCGAAAAAAGGTTTCATTTTTGAAGGAAAAAAGGCAACTATTCCACCGCCTAATGTTGAAAACTGCCCCTCCAATTCACCACCCTTTGTTAAAAAAGGGAGAAAAAAAACTAAAGCCGTCCCTGTTAAGGACGGCTCTCACGGGAGGAAAGAAAAAACTATTAACTATTAATAATAACTGGTTCCTGTTCCTGCATTTCTCTTTTCTTCACTCACTCCACTACCAGCCGCTTGGTGGCGATGCCCTGTAGGGTGTGGATGGCCAGGATGTAGGTGCCGCGGGGCAGGGCGGCGACGTTCACCGTGGCGGTCATGCCGTCGGCGGGCTCCATCAGCAGCTGGCGGCCCGACAGGTCGTACACTACCACCGACCTCAGCTGGTAGGAGGAAAGCACGCTCACCATGTCGTGGGCGGGGTTGGGCATGATGCGGGTGTAGCGGTCCAGGTTGCCAATGCCCAGCGTGTGGGGGGGTATCCATGGGTGTATCCAGGGCAGGGTGTCGGGTGTCGTATCGGGCGGGGTGAACGTGGTGGTGAATTGCAGCGTGTCGCTCCAGGGGCTGTAGTTCGTGATGTCGCACAGCCCGCGCACCCGCACACTGTACGCCGTGCCGGGTGTCAGGCCCGTGAGCGTCACTGTCGGCACCGAGACGGTCAGCACCGAGTCGCTGCCGAGGCTGTCGTCCGCCGGACGGTAGGCCACCTCCCACTCGTGCTGCCGCGCGTCCGCGCTCCACATCAGCGTGGCCCACAGCGAGTCCACCTCCACCGTCTGCAAGCCCGTCACCGCCGCACAAGGAGTATTGAACAGCGTGTCCAATATCGGGAAGATGTTGATGGCCAAGGCTTCTTGCGCCTCCATCCGAGAGTACGGCAGCATCCATGACAGAGTGTCATACCGACACCACCATACAGATTGATTAGGACCCATACAAACGCCTACGAAACTAATGCTGTATGCGGTGGGATAGTGTTCCCAACAGGCCAAGCTCTCAGATGTAGTCACGGACAATGCAACGCCATTATTGTTATGAGTGCCCGCAAGCATAAAGTTCTTGCCCGAAATCAAGATGCTCGAATCAAACAGTGTTTCATACAGTGGCACAGTGATAGGCCTTAGCGAGTCATCCATATGGTGGGGGAAGTACATATACCTGTGTGCGTCTTCCCACCGCCATGCCCCTTCGGCTTGGAGCTGTGGCAGCCCGCCTTCAATGGTATACAACTGCACATATTCAGTTTCCCGGCCTGCCATTGTAGTGTCCACCACTTGTGACAAAGTATTTACATAAGGAGCAGGAATATGAACCAAATGCGGCACATCGGTAAAGATGGTGGGGCATACAGCCAGACCCCTCACCATAAGGTCATCATTACAGGCAAACTCCTATCCCGTAATATGACGCCCACCCAACATTCCTATATCAGGATAAGCCTGATAAAATTCATAAATATCGGACCATTGTCCGTTTGGATAGAACACAAAATCCCTCAAATTCATTATATATATGTAGTAATATAAATCCAAATAGTAATTTAAGTCACCACCAATCGCTCTTCCATATGGTAAAAGAAAGGCACGATAACTACCGCTAGTATGATAATTATGGTATAAATAGTCGCCACTCCCGACAGGTATCGTGTCCCCTATCGGCCGCTGTCCATTTGCATTCATGCTGCCTAGCAACATCACAGAAACCAGTACAATAAAAAACTTTTTCATCTTTAGCTCCTTTCTTTTATTAATGACAGATGGGCGCGATGGCCTCACCAGACCCTCTATAGTTGAATAATTAATCCATCCTACCCAAACTATAATGTGCAGGAAACAAACAAAATACAGACCTTTTTCATAATATTAAGCATTAGAATTATAATGCAAATATACATCTTTTTTTAATAACATGCACTGATGTTTACTTTTTTAACACAAAAAAAAGAAGCCTCGGTAAGACAAAAATGCAATAATTAAAAAAAAAGTCGTACTTTTGCATTTTCAATTTTGCATTATAAAAATAGTAACATAATAATAACAGCATGAAAAAAATCATCCTTTCCTTGACCCTGGCCCTGCTGGTCCTGGCCCCGGCCGCCAGCCGCGCCGACGAGGGCATGTGGCTCCTCTCACTCATTGGCAAGAACTATGCCGACATGCAGAAGGCCGGCTTCAAACTCTCGCCTGAAGACATCTATTCCATCAACCAAAACTGCATCAAGGATGCCATCGTAGGCCTCGGCAACGAAGGACGCCCCTTCTGGCATTTCTGCACCGGCGAAATTATCTCCAACAAAGGCCTCATCTCCACCAACCACCACTGCGGCTATGGCAAGCTGCAGGAACATTCCACCGTGGAGCACGACTACCTGCGCGACGGCTTCTGGGCCTACAACATGGCTCAGGAACTCCCCAACCCCGGCCTCACCGCCTCCATCCTTGTCCGCATGGAGGATGTCACCGGCCGTGTGTTGGAATGCCTCAGCGACGACATGAGCGAGGCCGACCGTGCCAAAGCCATCCGCAACGTCAGCCAACGCATCGCCCAGGAAGCCACTGCCGGCACCGACTATGACGCTACCGTCAAGCCCATGTTCAACGGCAACCAGTTCTTCCTCTTCGTCCACATCATCTACAAGGATGTCCGCCTCGTGGGCGCTCCTCCCTCGTCGATGGGTAAGTTCGGCGGCGACACCGACAACTGGTCATGGCCCCGCCACACCTGCGACTTCTCCATGTTCCGCATCTACACCGCCCCCGACGGCAAACCCGCTGCCTACGCCAAGGAGAACATCCCCCTCAAGCCCAAGCACCACCTCCCCGTCAGCGC
>JAFWOP010000005.1 GCA_017545365.1 Bacteroidales bacterium | reverse complement strand
GCATCGAAGATGCTGAATTTCAATAACCCCACACAAGGAACGCAGTGTGGGGTCAACGAAAACCCTACTACTCAGCGTCCCGGAGGGACGCGACAATGGGAAAGGTTGGAAAAAATCAGTCATACTTTATACTAGAGCGTTGAAGAAACAAACTTTTTAGTAGTCATTACACACAACCTCTCCTTTTTGAAAGGGACGCAAAAGGAAACGACATGGCGTCGCATCATTCCAGCACCAGCCGCTGGGTCTCTGTCCTACGGCTGCGCGTCGTGAACGTGACCAGGTAACTGCCAGATGGCAGCTTGCCCAGGTCCAGCGTCTGCGGGCTGCCGTCCGCGAGGGTGCGGCGCATCACCTCGTTGCCCTTGGCATCGTTCACCGTCAGCACTGCCGGATACTCTCCCTCCCCGGCCGTCGGGTTCACCGTCACCACGCCCCGTGCGGGGTTGGGGGCCATGCTGAAAAGGCCCTGCGCCACCGCCTGAACGGCTTCGTCCACCCCCTCCGGCGTCAGGCAGAACTCCAACGTGTCGCTCCACGCGCCCATCAGCAGCGTGTCGTGGATGTGGCAGTGATGGTCGCACAGCGCACGCACCCGCATCCAGTAGTGCCTGCTGGGGTCCAAATCCTGCAGCAGCACATAACTCGTCATCGACGTCGTCGCCACGCTCCGCCAGCTGCTGCTCCCCTTGGGCGCGTACTCCACTTCGAACCTCGTCTGCCACTCACAACGCTCCCATGCGAACTTGGCATACCCCCCATACAGCCCTTCATAACGCAGCCCGTCCACGCGGCGGCACATCCTGTCCAGCAGCACCGTGTCCGGCTCCCCTATCCCCGTGTGGAACAGCACCTCCTCGCTCCAGTCCCCAGCCACCAACGCGCTGCGATGTATGTCGCATGCGTGGTAGCTCAGCCCGCGGCAGCGCGCCTTGTACATCACCGTCGTGTCGAAATCCATAAAGAGGGTGCAGCTCCCGTCGGTCGCCATCAGCGTGTCCATCTCCGAGTACTCCTCTGTGTAGGGGGCCCAGTTCACCTCGTAGGCAACCACGTTCACCCCCACCGAGCCCCAGTCGCTCGGCGGGAAAGTGTCCCAGCTGAACGTGGCATGCACCGAGTCCAGCCCCGTCAGACGGAAGTTTTCCACGGCCTCCGCCTTCAGGGGATGCACATGTGGCGGGAATATCTGTGCGCTGTCTTTCGGCGGTCGCACTATAGGAAAGAACCCCCACGCATGATATTTATTATAAACACCTCCTTGATTAGGAATGGCATAGCATTTGTCGCAAGTCCAGTCAATCCTATTGCCTAGTACTGCACCCATGTGTAGGCCCCATACGCTGTCTAATCCGTCCCAGGTCTTAACGCAATACGGATCCTGGCTTAAATAACCTCTCTTATGACAAGTAAAAGTAGGTGTTTTGTGAAGCAAAAACGGTCTGCATAAAGCGTTTAATGGCGAATGGCTCACCCCGACATAGAAGCGGGTATCATCCGGAACCCACACGGGATCTCTGAAATAGTACTCATAGCACGGAATAACAAATGTGTCGTATACACCGAATGTCGAGACAAATCTGAAATCGGCATACGACACCGGGGGCTGGTTCATAAAGCAGAACAACTCAGATGCCACCGTATCCAGTTCATAACAATGGTTGGCACTGTCCACTAGGCGGTCCTGCAGCATGTACACCCAGTAGTAGGGGTACCTCTCCATATCAATAGTAGCCATTGCCACCCCATACACCCATACACCATGGTGCGGACGATAGGCATCACCAAAGAATCTTGTTCCACCACCAAACCCATACGCCTCAGGGACCCATTTTATCCACACAGAATCTTGCATGGGGAGAAACAGATACTCTGGGTTATCAATTGTAATCACAGGCCGCTGCGCCGCCGCCTGCCACGACATAATAAGCAATGCCGCCAACAATGCCATTTGCTTTAGATTCTTCATAATGAACATTTTAATAATCCATACATTGGGAGGAAATTCCATATTCAACAGGTGTTACAACCGTCTGCCATTCTGTTGGAGAAGGATCATACAGGTCGTAATCAAAATAACTGGGAACTGCATTTATACAATCTGCCCCATATATATAGTAGTCCTCCACCTTATAACAAGTGCCCGTAGGACTATAATTAGCCACATCTGACACAAATCCATATTTGCCCCCTGTCGAAATAAGATAAGAACTCTTCATTACATCCAACGAACCATACTTTGAATGAAACACGTCTTCTGCCATTCCTGGCTGTGTATAGCTGGAACTGACGTTATATGGGTCTATCGTACAAAACACATCGCTATAGCTGCCCGTCAGACGAAAATAGTCATGAAAAAGCAGCACTATCCGTTGCTTGTCGGGAATATAGGCCATATCTCTCAACTCTGGAACTGTGTTGCACCGTAGATCCTGAGCATGTGTCATTGTATGTGTTGACAAGTCAAATGTCCTTACCGTGATTTTGTTCGAACCAGGAGAGGTCTCCTCCCGTGTGGCAATCGCAATCATATCTCCGTCCAAAGCACAGGCATGGTAGAAAGGCGATCCGCTGGTAGTACCGAGCGAATAGGAATAATAGTTATCAAAGTCGCTAATAACAGAGGGACTATTAGTATATAATGTATATCGTCTCTTGTTGCAGACATGGAGAGTAATAGCATTGGTAGCCCCCATGCTAACCCCAACAAACGCCACATAATTGTCTGTCACCACCACGTCGTGGATGACTTCGGAATGTACAACAGGGTTTATAAAACGGATAATATTATCATACACAGGCAGGTATGGGAAAGGATAGCCTACCTCAAAGACCGTACTCACACTACAGGTTGAGTGGCTATTGCTATCAGTATAGTAGACTTCATGAATAATACCAGCATTAAACATAATACTAGGAAAAGGTGGCATACCGTCACAGGGATAACTAATATCTCCAACGAGGACAAACCTTTTATAAATATTACCGCTAACACTATATTTAAAACTCACGATACGCTTCAGATTCAACGACATCCAATATGATGGTTCGAAATAGGACACAAGAACAGAACCAGTATAGAAATTATTGAGGTTCATAGTGGCAATGCAGCCAAAAGACCCATTTGATGCTAACTCTTGTCCGCATAAAAAGACCGAATCATCCACAATACACATATCGTTCATAGATATGTCATTGTCCAATGGCACTGTTATTGCATGATTGACAACAACATCCACCAGAGAGACGTATCCTCTACCGCCCTCCTCATAATAGACCACCGCCCGCTGGTCATCGTAATTGCGGACAATCGTTTTGGAGTCCAACGGAATCCCCGCAAATGAAAAATTATATGGGTATTGGGCCTTTGCTCCCACCCCGATAACAACAAGAACTATCACAATCAACTGTAATACAATCTTATAAACTATAGCTTTCATAATCACATTCTTTTGCAAATATACAAACATTTTTCTAAAAAAGCAACCCCCTTACAAAATTAACAATAATTGACCCAAATCGGCCAATAGGGCTTATGGTAGGTCAGTACCTCACCAGAGGCAAGCAGATGGGGGCACCTCGCTGGCGAAGCAGCAGCAGTACTCCGACACGTCCCATATCGGAGATATGAAAACCTTTCCTAGGGGAAAGACGACAAAGACTCTAGCCGTTGTGTTTCATCACAGAAACTATCTGTTCGAGAAAGTGGCGGTCGCAGTCGTCGAAGGTGGCATGGTGCTGGCTGTCGATGTCGAGCACGGCAACAACCATGTCCCCCACAAACATCGGTACGACAATCTCGCTACGTGAGGCGGCACTACAGGCAATATGGCCGGGAAACGCCTCTACATCAGGAACGACAAGCGTGCGCCGCCCCTGCCATGCCGTGCCGCAAACGCCTTTGCCGTATGCGATGCGCATACAAGCCACCGGACCTTGGAATGGCCCCAACACCAATTGGTCTTCCGCCACCCGGTAAAAACCCGTCCACCAGAAACCGAAGGTCTCATGCAGCAATGCGGCGGTGTTGGCCATAAGGGCTATGGCGTCGGTCTCGTCCTCCGCAAGCGAACTGACCTGCTTTGCCAAAAGACGGTAGCGGTCGCACTTCTCCACCGTGGCGGTGTCTTTGTTGTTGCGGGCGTAGGCGAAGAGTTCGACGGGCAGATGGCAATAGCCGTCGGGGTTGTTGACGAGGTAGTCCTGATGATAGTCCTCAGCCCTATAGAAGTTCGACAACGGCAGCACCTCGACCTGCAGGGGCAATCCATATTTCTTTGCCTCCTCCCCCATAACATAACGTATCATGGGAAGGTCGTCGGGGTCACTATAGTAGATGCCTGTGCGGTAGCGTGTGCCCCGGTCCTCCCCCTGCTGGTTCAGGCTGGTGGGGTCGATGGCCTTAAAATACATCTCCAGCAGAAAGCGCAGGCTGACCTGCAGCGGGTCGTAACGCAGATGCACCGTCTCGGCATAGCCGGTAGTGTCGGTATAGACCTCCTTGTATGTGGGGTTGGGCGTGTTGCCGTTGGCAAAACCCACCTCGGTGAAGGTAACCCCTTCGATTTGTTTCAGAAAATGCTCGGCACCCCAAAAGCAGCCGCCTGCAAGATATAGTTCCTTTTCCATGATTGTATATTATTTGTTCATACCAAATTAGTCACAAAGCCCATAACAAATCCCAGCAGCACACCGAACCACACCAACGCCTTCAGCTCCTTGTCCATGATGGAAACAATGAGCCGCTCGGTCTCCTCCATATCCATCTCGTTAATCCGGTTCTCGATGATACGGCGTATGTTGAGTGATTCCAGCATCCGTGGCAGGCTGCTTTTCACCAGCGAGCCATAAGCCTTCAACACTACCGATTTGAGCTGGGCAAACAGCTCCTCACGTCCTGCAAAGAGTTCCTTCACGGGCTTCTGCATCGCATGGTCAGTCTCAGTGCGGAGCAAGTCCGCCACCATCTGGCGGGAGTTTTGACGCAGCATGTCGTTTATCAGGTCGGCTAACTTCTGTTCAATCGAGTCGCGCAACAGCTCCACGATACTGGCCTTGAGACCTCCCAGAAATCCCTCGGACAACCGAGTGACCACCTGCTCCACAGCCATTGCCGCCACCTTCTGCCCTACTGCCTTGTCGGCCAGCCTAAGGTATGCCGCTTCCGCCACATCGTCCTGCACACGTGTGGTCATGCGCTGAAGCTCTTCGGGAGCCACATACCGAAGCAGGAATGACTCCAGCGTTGCCTCCTCAGCCGTCAGACGTGCCTGAAGGCTGTCGACCGCCGACGAAAGCTTGGCATAGATGTCGTCCGAAAGGAGGGTGGCCGAGAGTATCTCGCTGCTGAGCAGGTTATCGCTTACCGTGGTGCCGATGGCGGCAGCCAGCCGGGGCTTCTCCTTGGGTATGATGCCCGGAGTGAGCGGTATATGCACCCGCCCTATATATTTGGCCTGATAAGGCCGGAAAAGCATGTGTATGGCCACCTTGTTGGTGAGTCCGCCAATCACTGCGCCCACGGCTGGGCCTATCATAAACGTGAGAAACGACATAAACGCTTACTTCTTAGTTCTTACTTCTTATAATGCGGGTGGTAGGTGCTGATGGTGTCGCGCAGATATTGGCGCGTAAGGTGGGTGTAAATCTCTGTGGTGGAGAGGCTCTCGTGCCCCAGCATCTCCTGCACGGCGCGGAGGTCGGCACCGTTCTGCACCAGCTCCGTGGCGAAACTGTGGCGCAGGCTGTGGGGCGAGACATTTTTGTGCAGACCAGCCTTGTCTACAGCCTCCTTTATAAACTGGAAGACGGCAATGCGGGAAAGATGGTGGCCGCGAAGATTGAGAAAGACGTACTTCTCCTCGCCCGGCTGGGGCGTGAGCTGGCTGCGGAGCGTGAAGATATAATCCCGCAGCAGGGCCAGCGCACGGCCGTTGATTGGTACCCACCGCTCCTTGTTGCCCTTGCCCACCACCTGCAGCATCTCCTCTTCGAAATAGATGTTGGAAAGCTTGAGATTCACCAACTCCGAAACCCGGAGGCCGCAGCCATACAGCACCTCCACCATCACGTAGTTGCGCGCCGGCCCAGGGAGGCTGCGGTCGAAAGTGCGCTGCATGGCCGTTATATCTTCGTCGGTAAGCACGTCGGGCAGATGCATCGGACGGCTGGGCATCTCTATCAAGGCGGCGGGATTCTCCTCCAGCACATCGTCGATGACAAGCATCTTATAAAAGGTGCGCAATCCCGATATGATGCGGCACTGGGTGGTGACGGCGATGCCCACCTCGTTGAGCTCTTTCAGAAGGCCTTGAATCTCTGCCGCCGTCACCTCCTGCGGCTCGATACCCAAAGGCTCCACATAGCGGCGCAGATGCTCCACATCACGCAGATAGGCCTGCACCGAATTGTCCGACAGGTTGCGTTCCAACCGCAGGTATGCCTCAAAATCTCGGATATATCTCGGCCAGTCCATAATTTTCAAACTGAAAGGTGTAAGGTGACAGACAAAGGCATCTTGGCACTTACTTTTTTTTCTTTGCTTTATGAAGATTCTCTCCATCGGTAATCACCCACCATGCGAAGTCCCACAGGTTCTCCTCCTCCATCATCTTCACGTAGGTTGGGTTGAGGTCTTCGCGCTTGGCGTCGAGATTGATGCGCCCGTACATACGCATTCGGCCCTGCACGATAGAGGCCTGATTGCTGAGGTAGCGCGACGGGCGTCCGGGATTACTCTTCAGCGGGGTGGGCAAACACACTGCCAATAGGGCCGCCTCGCGCTTGGTCAGCTGGCTGGCCGAGTGCCCGAAATAATGCTGGCTGGCTGCTTCGCAGCCATAGATGCCGTCACCGAACTCGATGATATTGAGGTAGCACTCCATAATGCGCTTCTTACCCCAGACCAGCTCTATAAGAGAGGTATAGTATGCCTCCGCCGCCTTGCGAACCATGCTGTGCTTATGGGGCAGGAAACAATTCTTGGCAGTCTGCTGGCTGATAGTGCTGCCTCCACGCTCACGCCGCCCCTTCTTGCTTTCAACATAAGCCATCTTCATCTGACGGATATCAAAACCGTGGTGGTACATATACAGCCCGTCCTCCGACACCACGACGGCATTGACCAGGTTCTCGGATATCTCGCTCAGCGGCACATAGTCACGCTCGAAGCGCACAGGTCGAGACTCGTCCTTTGTCTGCTGAAAAAAACGCTTGACCATCAGCGGGGTCAGGGGTGGGTTAAATACCGCACAAAACAACACCTGGAAAATGGTGAAGCCCCACAGGGCCAGCACACTCACCCACAGCACCCGCCACACCTTGCGCGGAAAACTGAGCTGCTTCCATCGTCTGCGCCCTGTCGCTTTGCGACGGCTCTTTTTTGCTGTCTTCTTCTTTCTCGTCATAACTAGTAATATCCTCTAAATCTTGATTATCATGATGCGGCCTTAGCTTCTTCAACTCATGCACCGCCACCCATCCGACAAAATAGAACAAGCCACGGTTAACGTATGTCGTCTCCCGCTCCAAGTAAGTCGAATTGTATCCATCCCACACATTGGGGTTCAGCCTCTCGAACCTCTTCGATACCCATTGCACCTTACCTTCGTACTTCTCCATATGGCAATAGGGGTTCCTCTTCTTCGGATTCGGAAGCATGGCAACCAACCGAACCGCCTCCTCTCGGGTGAGGTTCTTGACCGAGTGGTTGTAATAATAACGGCTGGCCGCCTCGCAACCATAGATGCCATTGCCAAACTCCACCACATTGAGATAGCACTCCAAGATGCGCTCTTTCCCCCACAGCTTCTCTATAAGGAAGGTGTAGTGGGCCTCCACCAACTTGCGGATGAGGGTCCTCTTGAAAGGTAGGAAACAGTTTTTGGCCACCTGCTGGCTGATGCCGCTACCCCCGCGAACAACATGGCCCTCCCTCTCATTCTGCAAATAAGCCTTTCTCAGCTCTTTAAAAGAGAACCCATGGTGATATAAGAAACGCCCATCTTCGCCCAAAATGGCAGCTTTCAACAAATTGGGCGAAATATCCTCAATAGGGACACAAATCCTGTAGTATTGCACAGGAAGGCTGGGGTCTTTACGCTGCTCATTGTAGCACGCAAACATGTGGGGCGTGAACGGCGGCTCCACAAACTTATACAGCAACACCTGGAAAAAAGTGCCCACCCAAAGGACACTCAAAGCCACCCATACCACACGCCATATTTTGCCACCAACAGAAAGCGTGGCCCACGGTTTGAGAAGGCGGTGAGGCCGTATGTTGGGGTTAGTTATCTTTTTCTTTCTAATAGGCATTGCTTAAATTTATAGCCAGCCATCATGCACCTATCATTCAGTTCGATACACAATCCTGACCAAAATAATTTAAATACAAAATTACATTTATTTATTGAAACGAAAAAAAAAATGTATATTTGTAAAACAAAAAAGTTACACAAAACATACATAAACACCTAAAATACAATACTATGGCAAAAGTTGCTATTAACGGTTTCGGCCGAATTGGACGTATGTCCTTCCGTGCTATGCTTGACCACCCCGAGTTGGACATCGTAGCCATCAATGACCTCACAAGCGCCGACACCCTGGCCTACCTCTTCAAATACGACTCCATCCACGACAACTTCGAGGGTGAAGTGCACGCCGAGGGTGACTGCATCGTGGTCAATGGTAAGAAAGTAAAAATCTACGCCGAGCGCGACCCGCAGAACCTCCCCTGGGGCGAACTGGGTGTTGACATCGTTATCGAATCCACCGGCCTCTTCAAGAAGAGAGAGCAGATGATGAAGCACATCAACGCCGGTGCCAAAAAGGTCATCCTCACCGTTCCCGCCAGCAAGGCCGACGATGTGGACGCCACCGTCGTCATGGGTGTCAACGACAATGTGCTTACCAAAGACATGCAACTCGTCAGCAATGCCAGCTGCACCACCAACTGCCTGGCCCCCGTGGCCAAAGTGCTGAACGACAAATTCGGCATCAAACGCGGCCTCATGAACACCATCCACAGCTACACCAACGACCAGAAAATCCTCGACCAGCCCCACAGCGACCTCCGCCGTGCCCGTGCTGCCGCCATCTCCATCATCCCCACCTCCAGCGGCGCCGCCAAGGCCGTCGGCCTGGTCATCCCTGAAATGAAGGGCAAACTGGACGGCTTCGCCATGCGCGTCCCCACCCCCGACGGCTCCGTCGTCGACCTGACCGCCGAAATGGCCTGCAACGTCACCAAAGAGGAAATCAACGCCGCCATCAAGGAAGCCGCCGAAGGCCCCATGAAAGGTGTCCTCCAGTATGTTGACGAGCCTATCGTAAGCGTCGACATCATCGACAACACCCACAGCTCCATCTTCGACAGCCTGCTCACCCAGGTCATGGATGGCAACTTCGTGAAGGTTGTCAGCTGGTACGACAACGAAAAGGGCTACAGCACCCGCGTGGGCGACCTCGCCGCCAAACTGGCCACCCTGCTCTAACCCAATAGCAAGCAACAAGCGGGAAAGGCTATCAACCCTTCCCCACAATCAACACAAAGAGCAGCCGCCCGCAAAGCGACTGCTCTTTATAAATAACCCAACCCCAACAGACAACACACCATGTTACTCAAAGACAAAGTAGCCATCATCACCGGCGCCACCCGCGGCATCGGACGTGCCATTGCACACCGCTTCGCCGAAGAAGGCTGCAACATAGCCTTCTGCGGCCGCAGCCGCAACGAAAACATGATTGCCGTCGAAAAAGAACTGGCCGATCTCGGCGTCAAGACCAAAGGATATGCCGTCGACGTGGCCCATCTGGACTGCTGCCAGCAGTTTGTAGCCCAAGTGCTGGAAGACTTCGGCCATCTGGACATACTCATCAACAACGCCGGCATCACCGACGACGCCGCCATCAAACGCATGACCGAAGCCCAATGGGACAATGTGATGGCCAACGACCTGAAGAGCGTGTTCTGCATGACCAAGTCCGTACAGCCCGCCATGTGGAAACAAGGGTTTGGCAGCATTGTCAACATCAGCTCCGTCGTGGGCATCGGCGGCAACATCAACCAAGCCAACTATGCCGCCGCCAAAGCAGGCATCATCGGATTCACCAAGACCGCCGTCAAAGAGTTTGGTGCGCGCAACATCCGCATAAACGTCGTGGCCCCCGGATTCATAGCCACCGAAATGACGGGCGAAATACCCGAACAGCTCAAAACCTATTGGCAGACCCGCATTCCCATGCGCCGCCCCGGCACACCCCTCGAAGTAGCCAACGCCTGCCTTTACTACGCCTCCGAGCTGGGCAGCTACTGCACCGGCGACGTGATGCACCTCTGCGGTGGCATGGAAGACGCATGATTATGGTTGTTCTTAAAATGTAAGTAGTATGAGACTGACCCATTTAGTCGCAGCAATGCTTGCGGCCCTAGTGATGATTGGCTGCAACAACCCCTCGGCCTCGGTCAAGGGCGAGCAGCAGACCGTCACCTACACCGACGACTACGGCACCACCGTGGACATCCCCCTCCACCCCTCCCGCATCGTAAGCACCTCGCCCGCCGTCACCGAAATCATCTATGCCCTGGGCGGCAGCCATCTGCTGGTGGGACGCACCGACTTCTGCTCCTACCCGCCCGAAGTGGCCGACGTGGAAAGCATAGGCGGCATCAGCAACCTGAATATCGAAAAAATCATGTCCCTCAGCCCCGACTTGGTCATCAGCGGCTCCATGATACCCAAGAAAAGCACCGTCCAAATGGGCAAGATGGGTGTCCCCACCGTCTGCGTCATCGAGCAGAAACGATACGACGGGCTGTACGACAACATCAGCAAAATAGGCAAACTGATAGGCCGCACCACCGCAGCCGACAGCCTGAACGCACTATTGCGCGCCCAGCTCGCCGACCTCGACCTGCAGACCAACGCCCAGCCCAAATCGGTCTACTACGTGGTCGGCTTCGGCCCCTCAGGCAATTTCACCGCCGGAGGCGACTCCTTCATCAACGACATCATCAAGATGGCCGGAGGCCGCAACATAGCCGAAGACGTCAGCGGATGGAGCTACAGCCTGGAAAGCCTCATGACCCAGGACCCCGACTACATCGTCATCCGCCGCGAAGACAGCGCCACCTTCTGCAACACAACCCCTTACAACCGCCTGAAGGCGGTGAAAAAAGGGCACGTCATCGGCATCGAGAGCGGGCTGATTGACCTTCAGGTGCCCCGCAACACCGAAGCCATCCAGTTCCTTTTCGCCCGCCTCCACCAGCAATAACCGCCAACAATATAGAGCATTAGAACAAGCAGCCACCCTCTCCGCCCTGCTGTCGCTTCTTTTGGGATAAAAATAGAATAAATATAAGCTCCTTTTAGGACTTAACGCCCTAAAATGAGCTTATTTTCATCTGATATTCAGACAAGAAATGGCGAAAGGGGAGCGGTGGCTAACCCCTAGGGTAAGGGAGGCTACTGTATTGCACCTTTGATGAAGTCCACGGCGGCATCCATCTGATTGTCGATGTGGTTGTACATCAGGCCGTGCATGTCGTATTTCACCTCTATGTCGGGAGGCACGCCGATGCCCTCGATGTCGTTAAAGTCTTTGTCGACCATGTGGTAGGTGCTGGTGTAGACATAATAGCCGAAGATATCTTTGTAACGATAGATATCTTTGTCGTACTGGAAATAGTCGTAATCGCCAAAGCAACCGCTGTAGAAGAGGTCGTGGCTCACATCGGAATGGGGCAGCAGGGCGCCCACGGCGCCGTAGGTGCGTTCGCCGATGAAAGTGCCGTTGGGCAGGTTCTTAATCAGCAGGGTGGCCAGTTCGGCACAGCTGACCGAGTTGATGTCGGACAGCACCACGATGGGTTTCGGCTCTTTCAGATGCTTTCCCGGGCAGTCGATGGTGTACTCCGACCAAGGACTGTAGTCGAGACGGCCAAAGCCGTCCTTCACACGCGTGTAGCCCACCTGGGTAGAGGACTGAGACAGCGAGCCGATAAAGGGCACCAGGTCGGAGGTGCTGCCTCCGCCGTTGCCACGGAGGTCGAGGATGAGGCCGACGACGGAGTCGTTATTGGCATAACCCGTAAGGTCGGAAATGCCCTCCCAGTAGCGTGAGCCGTAGAATTTCTTCAAGGGAGCCTGAACCGATTCTCCCCGCTGCAAAGCGTCGTGGTAATAATATATGTTGTTCAAATAGAAGTTGGTGAAGCGGAAATAGGCTATCATCTTGCCCGGGGCCACCTTCAGCAGTGCGAAGTAGGTGCCGGGGATTTCGAAACTGCCATAATCCTCGGGGTCGTAGGCACAATAGGAGCCGGGCACCAGGTCGGGACGGCTCTTCAGCACCTGCAGTTGGACGGAACGCTCATATCCGGCCCAAGTGTCATGCACATAATCGTTCTGCCCCGGGTTGACGATGGCTTCGAATTTGCCTCTGGGCACACAGAACTTGCCAAAGAGATGGTGGTCGAGCAGACCTTCGAACAAGCCTTCATAAGCCTGCTGGTATTCGGCCTGGGTGACCGGCTGGCTTGCCGGGCGGGCATCGAAGGCCTCGAAGATGGGTTTGTATTTCTCGTAGCGGGCATCCCAGTCCACGGTGTCGCGTCCCCAAAAGACATAGCCCTGGCTCATGCCGTCCCACACGGTCTTAAACTGTTGCAGATAGGTCTTGCAGACTCGGTTGTTGGGGTTCACCATGTCTTCAAACTCCGAATCCTTACGGCATGAGGTGAGGCCCACCATAACGACGAGGGCAAGACAAAGGAGCTGGCGGAAAGAAGGTATCTTAACCATATTGTTCATATCAATGATTTACAATTAGACTATCAGAATCTGTAGCTCAACCCTCCTTGCATGACGAAAGTGGTGTTGTAGTGCGGGTTGAGATGAGCCATATAATCCTTCTGGGTGTCCAGCACGCCGTAGTACCAGCGAGCTTCCAGTCCTATTTCGAACCTTTTCACAATCACGGTGCTCACCCCTGCGCCATAGACGAAACCGGCATCATCCCGATTGTCGCGTCTGATGGATTCGGGGGATTCGAGGTCGACCATCTCGGAATAATAGTAGATATAGTCCATTCCCTGGGTGAGCCCTACTCTGCCACGAGCCATGAGGTAGCCCACATAGCCGCCGCCAAAGACATGGAGCTGCACCAGCCGACCCACATTCAGCTGCAACATTATCGGAAGGTTGAAGTAGCTGCTGAGGGTAGTGTCGGGCAAGGAGAGGTTGGATTGGGTAATCACATGGCTGCGATAGACGTTCTTGTCGGTCAGCACCCCGTCCACACGTATCGTGAGCCATTTCACAGGCGTATATCCCAGCTGGAGTCCGAAGCTGCGGCCGGGGGCGTACTTGGAGTAGCTGTACTCGATCATGTACGACATGTCGGCGATGTGGTAGTTGCGGTCAGTTCCGATGACCAGCCCGATGTTCCAATGCCTTGTTCTCTCGGATTTGGGTTCGGTCGGAGCCACTTCTTGTGCCTTTGCCGCAACCACGAAGGCAAACAGGGCGACAATGAATAAAAGGTGTTTCTTCATGAAAGATAAGACAGGCGCAGCATGGACTGCTGCGCCTGTGGATAAGTGATTATTCAGCGTTGCTGATGAAGGGATACTTGTAGTCGTGGGCTGGGTCGAAGGTCTCTTTGATGGCCTGGGGGCTGGTCCAACGGATGAGGTTGAGGTAGGAACCGGCCTTGTCGTTGGTGCCGCTGGCGCGTGCGCCGCCGAAGGGCTGCTGGCCGACGACGGCCCCGGTGGGCTTGTCGTTGTAATAGATGTTGCCCGCTGCGTATTTTAGAATTTCGGCACCGGTGTGCAGGGCCTTGCGGCAGCTGGCGAAGATGGCGCCAGTGAGTGCATAGGGCGAGGTCTCGTCGCAGAGGTGGAGGGTCTCCTCGTATTTGTCATCTTCGTACACGTAGACGGTGATGATGGGTCCGAAGATTTCTTCGCACATGGATTTGTACTTGGGGTCTTTGGCCAGGATGACCGTGGGCTGGACGAACCACCCCTGGCTCTTGTCGCCGGTGCCGCCGAAGACAATTTCTGCATCGGGGCTCTGCTTGGCATGCTCGATGTAGCGCATGCAGTTGTCGAAGGAGGCTTCGTCGATTACGGCGTTCACGAAGCAGCTGAAGTCGCGGACATCGCCCACCTTGATTTCGGCCAGCATCTCACCCACGAGGCGTTTGACCTCGGGCCAGAGGCTTGCAGGGATGTAGGCACGGCTGGCA
The DNA here is from genome assembly GCA_017545365.1 of Bacteroidales bacterium. Next base: position 102,987 of record JAFWOP010000005.1, on the reverse strand, counting down.
GCCGAGCATTTCTGCCCTTGGAACTCGAAGGCGCCACGGACGATGGCTGTTGCCACTTGGTCGGCAGCGGCCGACTTGTGGGCGAAGATGAAGTCCTTACCGCCGGTCTCACCCACAATCTTGGGATAGGTGCGGTAGTTGGCAATATTGTCGCCGATGGACTTCCAGAAGCTGTTGAAGGTGCCGGTGGAGCCGGTGAAGTGGACGCCGCAGAGGTTCTTGTCGGCAAAAGCCACCTTGCCGATGAGCGAGCCGCTGCCAGGGAGGAAGTTGACCACGCCGTCGGGCAGACCAGCCTCTTTGTAGATTTTCATCAGCAGGTAGTTGGAGAGCATGGCGGTGGTGCTGGGCTTCCAGATGCACACGTTGCCCATCAGCACGGGCGAGAGGCAGAGGTTGCTGGCGATGGAGGTGAAGTTGAAGGGGGTGATGGCGAACACAAAGCCTTCCATAGGACGATAGGTCACATAGTTGAGCGTGCCCTTGTCGCTGCAGGGCTGGTCGCTGTAGATTTGCGAGGCATAGTAGGCATTGTAGCGGAGGAAGTCGACGAGCTCGCAAGCGGAGTCGATTTCGGCCTGCATGGTGGTCTTGCCCTGCCCCAGCATGGTGGCGGCGTTAATCAGCCAACGGTATTTGCCACTGATGAGGGTGGCGATTTTGAGCATCACACTGGCGCGGTCGATCCACGGCATGTTGGACCATTCCTCACGGGCCTTCATGGCTGCATCGATAGCCATCTGGACTTCTTTCTCGCCCACCTTGTAGTACTTGGCCAGCACGTGGTGGTTCTCGGTGGGCATCACGATGGTGCCAGTTTCAGCGGTGCGAACCTCCTTGCCACCGATGATGGCAGGGATGTCGGTCACCGTATTGTACAGTTCGTCAAGGGCTTTGCGGATTTCCTTACGTTCGGCACTGCCGGGTTTGTAGCCAAGGACGGGTTCGTTCTCAGGCTTTGGGAAAGTGAAAAGTGTATTATTCATAAGATTTTAATAACAGGTATTTAACTATAATTTCTTTCAAAAATTGGTTTGCAAATATACGATTTTTTTTCGATATGCAAAAAAAAATGTATCTTTGCAGCTTGAAAAGAACAATACAACTTAACATTAAAATACCATGAAGAAATTCAGTATCATTATGATGTGTTTCGCCACCCTGGCACTTGCATCATGTAGTTCATCCTCCTTCGGAACAGCCAACACCGCCTCCAGCACGGCCGCCAAAGACAGCGGAAAGGCCTCGGCCCGCGCCTTGGTGTCGCTCTACAATTCATACAAGAGCACCGGCACCATCAACCTCGGCAACCCAAACGACCTCACCGCCGCCCTCAACCTGGCCACGGCCTACACCAACTTCCGCAACAACCAGGCTGACCCCAACTATAAGAAAGCCTTTGCCTCCGGCATGGTGGCCGCCGGCGCCGGCCTCATCACTTCGGCCAACGTGGGCACCATCATCGACAAGATGAACACCCTGACGGGGCTGAACGTCAACGCCGCCACCATCACCAACAGCATCGGCACTGCCACTGCAATCATCCAGCTGCTGCAGGCCCTCGGCTCCGCCCCGCTGGCCCAGTAGCCTGTTCTATTAGACTTATCACTAAGGGCGCGTCACCATCATGGATGGTGACGCGCCCTATTTCTTCCACCCACAGCCATCGGACAGGCAAAACTGCGGCCCACAATCTGCAAAACAATAAGAAAAATGTGGATTACATCCAACGCTTTTGTCAAAAAATTGCAGAATACAATCCACAAAAATGCTCACTTTTTTTGTTATTTCAAAGATTTTTAGTATTTTTGCAACATTCAAATGAGGGAACAAAAAACATGAAAAAACTGATAGACGCTTATTATCAACGGCTTGGATTGATTAAGACCGATTTTGTCCGCTATCTACATGACAAAATACCGTGGCAAAACAATCTCAATATGATACTCGGTTGCCGAGGTGTGGGCAAAACCACGATGATGTTACAGCATATTCTTATCAATAATGAAGAGGACACCTCTTTATATGTCACATCTGACCACCCTTATTTTACATCTACTACCTTACTGGAGTTGGCAGAGTACTTCTACCATCATGGAGGTCAACATCTTTATATTGACGAGGTACACAAATATCCTGGATGGTCACGCGAGGTAAAAGAGATTCATGACACCTACCCGACTTTAAAAATAACCCTATCGGGGTCATCTATGATTGACATTATCAGAGGCCTGGAGGTTGACTTGAGCCGTCGTGCCTTAGTATATCGACTTGAACCCATGTCGTTTAGGGAGTATGTCAATTTCTCACAGGGAACAAACATACAGCCAAAGGCAATAGACGTAGTTTTATCAGGCAAAATTCAGGGCATCCCTGAGATGGAACACCCATTGCAATTGTTCAGCGATTATTTAAAGACTGGCAACTATCCATTTTTTGGAGAGCCTGGATACCAGCAACGACTAGACGCCGTTGTATCGCAGACTTTAGAGGTAGACATTCCCAATCAAGTAAAAATTGCATTACCCACTGTCCGGAAATTGAAGAAACTGATGTACGTATTGGCTCAGAGTACACCATTCAAGCCAAACTACTCCAACTTGGGGCGGACACTTGAGATGGACCGCACAATGGTGGCTGAGGTCATGTACTATCTGGAAAGGGCCGGACTGCTACGGCTACTACGTGAGGACGACGACATCCTGGATAGATTTACTAAAGTGGAGAAAGTATATTTAAACAACACCAACCTCTGCTATTCTTTATGCGATAACGAGCCAGACAAGGGTACTATACGTGAGACATTCTTCTTTTCGCAAGTGGCAATTGGACACCGCGTTTCCGCTTCACCTGTTGCCGATTTCATTGTTGATAGACACACTTTTGAGGTTGGCGGGAAAAACAAGACCAGAAAACAAGTGGCGAACCTCAAGGATGCCTACGTAGTAAAAGATGATACACTCTATCCTTATCTGAATATCATACCCCTTTGGATGTTTGGATTATTGTATTAACCGTCCTACTGAAGCCCTCTGTAGTAGACCTTCGTCCCCATCCCATTGCCCAGCAGTCTGTCACATTAGACTTATCACCACGGGCGCGTCACCATCCTGGATGGATAGTATGCAACCGCGTCGGCGACGAGGAAGATGCTGCCTGTGACAAGCACGAGGTCGTGGCTGGGGTCGGCGGCATGGCGGGCGGCGGCGATGGCCTCGCTTACGCGGGGGAAGGCCTTGCCGGACATGCCTAGCTTTTGGGCTGCTTCGACCAGCTGCCCGACGGGCAGGGCACGGGGGACGCTGGGCTGGGTGTAATAGTAGGTGGTGCGCTCTTGTGGAAGCATGCGCAGTATCTTGTGGAAGTCCTTGTCGTTGACACAGCCATAGATGAGATGCAGATGGCGGTAGGGTATTTCGGACAGCTTCTGCAGCATGGCACTGATGCCGTCGGCATTGTGGGCTGTCTCACAGATGGTGAGCGGCTGCTCGTCTATCTTCTCCCATCGGCCATGAAGTCCGGTGTCCTCCATTACGCGGGCGATGCCGTCGTGGATGTGCTGCTCGGTAATGGTGTAGCCTACTGTATGCAGAAGCTCTAATGCTTGGAAGAGGGTGGCCAAGTTCTTCAGCTGGTAGCTGCCTGTGAGGGGACAAGTGAATTGTGAATTGAGGATTGAGGATTGAGAATGAGTGGTCGCAACTTTGAATTCCAACGTAGGGAAACAGAGCTCGCCGTTCTGAGATAAGGGTTGTTTGGCAATCGGGATGATGCGATAGCTGTCATCAGCAAAGTATACGGGGACTTGGAGCTCGGCTGCCCGCTGCTCAAAGACTGGCTTGGTTTCGGGATGGGTCTCCCCTATCACGACGGGGATGTGCGGTTTGATGATGCCTGCCTTTTCAGCGGCTATCTTGGGCAACGTGTCGCCAAGAAACTGAGTGTGGTCGAAGCCTATGTTGGTGATGACACAGAGGTCGGGGGTGATGACGTTGGTGCTGTCGAGCCTTCCTCCCATGCCCACTTCCACCACTGCCACATCGACCTGCTCCGCAGCGAAGTGGTCGAATGCTAACCCCACAGTCATCTCGAAGAAACTGAGCTGCAAAGACTGCATAAAGTCGCGATGCTGCTCGACGAAGTCAGTGACACGCTGCTGGGGTATCATTTGCCCATTGATGCGGATGCGCTCGCGAAAGTCCACCAAGTGAGGCGACGTGTAGAGTCCCACCTTGTAGCCCGCCTGCATGAGAACCGAGGCAAGCATATGGGAGACAGAGCCTTTGCCGTTGGTACCCGCCACGTGGATGCTGCGGAACTTGCGTTCGGGGTTGCCGAGATGCTGCATGAGCTGCACCGTATTGGTGATGTCGGCCTTATACGCCGCCTGCCCGATGCGGTGATACATGGGCAGGGAATTGAAGAGGTACTCGAGGGTTTGTTGGTAGGTCATAGTGGGTGATAGGTTATCCAGTAAGTCTAGTAATGCTAGTGATACTAGGAATCCCTGTTAGCATAGCACCACTAGCCTGACAAATTATCAATTGGGGATGGTGTAGGTAAGACCCAGCAGGAAGAGGCCGCGGTAGCTGGGGTAGTTCTCCCAATAGAAATAGCGCTGGAAGAGCAGGTTGTCGGCTTTGATGAAAAAGCTGAGAGCCTTGTTGTGGCGGTACTCCACCTCCATGTTCAAGCCGTAGCGAAGGGGCAGATAGAGCGTGCTGTCGGTGCCATCGGCAGCTGTGACTGTGGAGTAAGGGGTGCGGCCAAGCAACTGGAATTCCAAGCGACCGATGACCTTGTCGTGATAATTGACGGTGGCGCACAGGGCAGCATCGAAGTTGGGACGATAGTAAAGCGGGTATTCCACACGCTGATTGCCAAACATGCGGGTCTTCTTATTCTTGTATATATAGTAGTTGCCCTTAGCCTCGAGGCGCAGCATCTCGTCGTTGAGGAAGACGAAGCTGCCGCCCACCTTGATGCGGGTGAGGCTGTCGTAGACAGGAGTGAAGACATTGTGCAGCCTGTAGCGTTCGTCCAGCACAAAGGAGAGGTCGTCGTTGAGGTTGCTGTACACGCCATAGACATTCAAGTCGATTTTCTTGCTGAGGTTGAGACGCACCTTGGCTGCAAAATCGAGATGGCTGGTGGCGCGGACAGGGCTGTTGGGTGTGATATAGGGGTTGACGGTACGGATATGATTCCAGCTGTTGGCATCCATATTGCCCTGCGCCACAAGGGTGGCATTGATGAGGTCGTTAAAGAACGACTTGCTCACCGTGGCATCGGGATAGACATGCACCTTGCCGCTCCCCGGATGGTTGAAGCCGTCGAGCATCACCACGGCACCGGCATGAATCTGGAAGCCGGAGAAGATGAAGTCGATATAGGGGTTAGCCTTATATAGTCCCAAGTAGAAATGGGTGTCAAGTACGGAGGCACCCGATATTTCGTCGCGGATGAGCAGCTGCGCCGCCAACGTGCTGTCGTGCTGCAGAGGCAGCTCGGTCGGGGCGAAATTGTTGATAAAGCCGTTATAGGTAAGGTGGAGATAGGCTATGGCCTTGTGCTTCTGCGCGATGGTGAAGCCGTAGTGCATATTCCCATCGAAGTTGATGTTGAACTCGTTCTGGCTGTAGCTGGCAAAGAGGTCGGTCAGATTTATATTGGCCTCATAGCCGAGGGCGTTGACATCGGTGTTCAGTGTCTTGATGCCAAGGTTGAGCGAGGCGGTGTTGTAGACAGCCTTGTATTGGGATTTTTCGATGGAGTCGCGGATGAGGTTGGTCACACTGAACAGCGTGCTGTCGTCGAAGCCGTAATAGCGGTTGAAGTCGTTCTGATAGCCCAGGTCGGCACTGAGCTGGTGGTGGCTCTTGGTGATAAGTTTGCCAAAGAGCGTCACATCGGTCAGCGAGAAGGGTGCCTGACCATAGTACGACGAAGAGGGCTTCTCCTCATCCTGCTTGCCGATGGTGCCCCACGACGAGCGGTGGGTGGCACGGATGCCATAGGTCCGGTCGATGCTGCGCAGTGAGTTAAAGTAAACCTCGGCCAAGGGCGAGAGGTAATTGCCAAATCCGAGCTTCAAATAGTTGTTGTAAAGCTTGGTGGCAGGCTCGCCGATGATGCGGGCGGCCTTGATGCGCGAAGGCTCATAGAGCGAGGTGAGACGACGTGTGGAGATGTCGTAGGTGAACGACTTGGGCATGGTGGCCACGGTGTCCGTGATGGTGGGAGCCACATTGATTTTTTGCGTTTCTTCAACCACTGGCTTGTAACGGCTGGTGACAACCACGCGTTCATTATATACATTACTGTCGCTCTGGCTTCTGCCCATAGGGGCGATGGCCATCATGGCGACAAGTGCGACTAGTATTTTGGCTGACTTATTCATATCATTCATTTATCAGTATTCAACAATCAATTCTCCAGTTCTATGACGATTTCCTCTTCTTCGGGTGCCTGTACGGGGTTCTCCTCTTCAAGGATAGCATTGCGTTTCTGCAAAGCCAGCTGCACCAGGTCGTCGCCGTCGTAATTGTCGATGATGCTCTGCAACGTCTGCTTGGCCTGCAGGTTGTTGCCACGGGCGTGGAATATGTCGGCCCAAAGGATGAACGACTTGGCGAGGTAGTAGTCGTTGGCGGGGTCGGCGGTGATGGCTTCAATGGCATGCTCGGCCTCGTCATACTCCTGCTGTAGGAAGAGGCTCTCGGCTATACGGTAGGAAGCTTCGCCGCTGTAGTCGCCGTTGGTGGAGTTCTTCAAGAGGCTGTACACGCTGTCGGCCTGACGGTAGTTGTGGCCGGTCTCATAATAGGTGCGGGCGATGCAGATACGGGCTTCGTCGCGCAGCTCGCTGGTAATCTTGTATTCGCTCAGCAAGGCATTGGCTGCGGCGCGGATGCTGTCGGGCTGTCCCAGGCGCACCCAGCTGCGCAGATATCCCACGCGGCCCGCCATGCGGCTGTTGTCGCCTTCGGCCACCTCCACCAACTGGCCATAGAGGTCGAGAGCCTTGGTGAAGTTGTTGAGGTTGTAGGCAATATTGGCGGCATTGTGGAGAGAACGCTCGGTGTAGCTGTTGCGGCCTGCGGCGGCCACAGCCTCATAATGGGGCAGAGCCTGCTCGTTCTGCCCATTGCGGAAAAGGCAGTCGGCAGCATAGTAGTGGGCCTGTAGGTGGAAGAGTCCTTCAGGGAATTTCTCCAAGTACCGCTCGAAGCTCTTCACCGAACTTTCGCAGTCGCCATTCATATACTGGTTCTCAGCCGACATATAGAGGGTGCTGTCCTGCTCCACGGTCGAAACATTGGTCTTGGTGGTACGCTTCACATAGCTGAAGTACTCGTCCACACGGTTCTGGCTGACATAGATATTCTTGACCGTGCTGAGGGCGTCGCGCGCCTCGTCGGTACCGGCATAATTGGTGAGCAGCTGGTCGAAGACGGCTAATGCCTCGTTGTTCTGGTCGGTATTATAGTATATGAGACCCATGTTCAGCAAGGCGGTCTTGACGAGGGTGTTCTGCGGGTATTTATTGCGGAAATTATTGAAATACAAAAGCGCCATGTCGTTGTTGTCGCAAACGAGGTAGGTGTTGCCCACCTCGAAGAGTGCCTTGGGAGCCAGAGGCGACTCGCTGAAACGCTCGAAAATCTGATTCAGATAGGTCAGTTTCTCGTGATATTTGCTCATGGCCCCGTATGACAAAGCCTTCTGATAAGTGGCGTAGTCGGCATCGGCATCGTTGGCCTCAATCACGCGGTCGTAGTATTTGATGGCATCGTTATACTTGCTCTCCAGATAGCAGCAGTCGCCCAAGCGGTTGTTGACATCGTTCACCTGATGCTTGTCGATGGTGGCATCGGCCAGCCGCTGGAAAATCTTGAAGTCGTCGGACGCATCTGCTATATTGTTCCTCTTCATGGAGATATAGCCGTGGGTGTAAAGAGCCTGACGGTAGTAGGGCGAGGTGGTAGCATTGCTACTCACCATAAAACGGTCCAAGGTCTTGGCAGCAGCGTCCAAGTCGCCCAGACGGTAGCGAGCCTCGGCATAGAGGTAATAGGCATCGGTTGTGTATTTGGGCAGGGCGTTGATTTTGGCAGCCTTCTGGAAGTAGGTGGCGGCAGCCTTCATGTTGCCCGTGTTGAACACCTCGATACCGCGGTTGATGACGATGCGCTGATAGGCCTGATTCATTACTGGTGAGCGGTCTTGTATCTTCTCAATCAGTGTGAGGGCATCTTTGTAATTGCGGGTGCTGAAATAAAGCGAGGTAAGTATTTCCTGCACCTCGGCCTTGTGGGAGGTGCGGGGGTATTTCTGCAGGTAGTCCTCGAAGGAACGTATCGACTCGTTATAAGGGTTGGCGTTGAGTTCGTATGAGAGTTTGGCATAGTTGAACAAGGCATCTTCCTTTATCTTAGGGTCGAAGTCCATCTTCGAAGCCTGAAGGAACATGCTGCGGGCCTCGTTCTTACGGCCAAGGCGAATGTCCACATCGCCCAAGACATAGAGGGCATGCTGCGCCACGCTGTCCACACACACCGTCTTCTTCGAGAGGTAGTACTGAGCCGAATCGTACTGGTGGAGCATATAGTGGCAGTAGCCTATCTGGTAGTAGCTGTCCTGCGGAGTGCAAGAGGCCACCAGAGCCGCCGTGTTGCTCTTCTTGCCTTTGCGCTGTCCGCCTCCGGCCATCGCCTGTGCGGGGTCGACACCCTCATCGGTGTCGTGGTTGCGCATGGAGGCGGAGTAATAGTCAAGGGCATTCTTGTACTCGCCACGGTTGAAGTATACCTCAGCCACCATCTGCCGTATCTCGTTCTTCTTGAACACATCCTCTTCCAGCAGAAGGGTCGGGGCCAACTGTAGCAACTCGTCGTCCTTGCCCAGATAGTAATAGATGCGGGCAATATACGAGGGTACAATCTTGGCAAAGCGGTGGTCTGACTGCAACTTCTGGAAGTTGCGCAGCGCCAGGTCATACTTGCCATCCATATATTGCAGATGGGCGTAGTAATAAAGGGCAGCACTGGTGTATTTTGACTTGCCGTTGATTTCCTGCGAGAAAAACTTCTTGGCCTCGTTATAGTCCTCGTCGTTGAAATAGCAGTAGCCCACCTTGAAGTTGTACTCGCTACGATGCCCATACTCCACTTCGCGCGACTGCACCTTCTTGTAGTATTTCAGTGCCTTTTCATAGTCGCCGGCCGCATAGTGGTAGTTGCCCAAATAAAAATTGGCCATATTGCAATGGGTGCTCTGAGGATAAAGGCGAAGGAACTCCGTCAGGCGGAAGTCGGCATCGTTGTTGTTCAACTTCTCGGCACAGACTGCACCAAAGTAACGCGACTCGGTGGCTATCTGCTCATCATAAGCTAGTGCTTCAACCGTGAGTTTGTCAAACAAATTCTGTGCCGACGCATATTTTTCCTTCTGGTAAAGGTCTACAGCTTGGCGATAGATTTGGCGTATCGACTCATCCGACGATGACTTTTGTGCAAAAACAGGGGGCACGACCCATGTTATTGCAGCAATAACTATTAGAATCTTAACTCGTTGCATACAATTATAACTTCTTATTTCAAGTCGTAAAAATACTAATAAATAATCTAATAAGCATCCGTCTTCCCCCTCTTTTTTTAACACTTCATTGTTAAGAGTACTCCAATGGCTGCAATGACTTCTACCACTAACCACGTTAAGCCAGACCCCAGCGTCTGCCCTAAGCTAATCACCCCTCGTCTCTAACACCTCAGTATCTTAGGAAGAAAGGCTGGTCGTCAGTGGGCTGCTGCGGCTTAGGCTGCCACGGGCCGTGCATCAGGAAGCCCGTGGCGGGCGACGGGGTGACGGTATATTGCAGCTGACCTTCGGGGTTGATAAGTATGAAATAGGGGTAGGACACCACCTGATAGTGTTCCAGCAACTTGTAGTTGCCGTTGAAGTGAAGCCACGTCCAATTGTACTTTGGCCCCTTCTTGGTGTTCTTCAAGAAATGGTACATCTTCTGAAACTCGCGGTCGCAGCAGATGGTTACAAATTCCACATTCTTGTTCTTGGCATAGACACTGTCTTTGAAATGAGCCATAGTCTCTATCTCAGCAATGCAATTAGGGTCCCCCACCCTCACGAAGGCCAGGTACACCCACTTGCCCTTCATGCTCTCCAAGGTGACGATTTTCTTGTCCACATCGGGCAATGCAAAGACTGGTACTTCCGAACCTTCCTCCTTACTTCTCAGGCTCGCGGCAAGCCTGTGGGCCAATTCTTTATGCTCAGGGAATTTGCTCTGCGCCCCCAGCATCTCTATCATCCTCACCACTTTGTCACCCTCGTAGTAACGGTTCTGGTAAAAAGCCTCCTGTAGGGCTTCCAAAGCCACCAGTTCCCTCACCTGCTCGTTTCGCAGCAGACTGTCCGTGCCTATCGAATCCAAGAACACGTTGAGGTTAAGCGTATTGACCCAATAGCCCATCTGCCAGGCAGGTATCTTGTTCGTACCCTTCGAAAGACAATTGGCAAACAGGGTGGTGAAGAACGACATGTAGTTGTCGTCGTAATACAGGATGGGCTGGTCTTTGATATATTTGTTGAACATCTGGCGGCGGGTGTCGAAATGGAAGCTGTACTTCATGCTGGCCAGCTGATAACGTTTGTAACGGTTAAAGAATTCGTTCTTCGTGTCGGGGGCTTTCTTCGCCACTTCCAACACCAAGCTGTCGAAATACCGTTTCTGCGGGCGGAAACGGGCATCAAAATAAATCCTGTGGGCATCAATATAGTCTGCCACCACGGCCTCGAAGTTCGATATCATACCGTTTAACTCATCGGCTGGCATATTGACAAACTCCAACGGCAGCACCTCAGGTGCCAGATATACATTGCGCTTCTCATTCACATCCCAGTCGAAACGAGGTACATACACCTCGTAGTCGCGCCCTGGCTCCACGAAGAACGACTGGCTATAGTTCTCAATTTGCAACATCATCATGGTGGGGTAATTGGCATAGGCCTTGAGCTCAAAAGTACGATTGCCACCGATAACGGTCTGATCCACTGCCACCTCACTCCGCGTCAGCATGTCACTATAGCGATACAGAAACACCTCCTTGCCCGCCCCGTTCACCACCTCGCCATGGATGGTGATATTGGTTTGAGCACTGGCAGCACTGGCAAGAAGCACTAACAAAGCTACGCTGAACAATTTGATTGAATGACTCATATCCCTAAGTTTATTGTTGTTGATATGTTGATACATTGAAAAAGATTGAGAATTACTATTTCCTTTTCGTTTATTTAACGAACCTTCCGAAAAAATATTGCCCTTGGCACAACTTTTTCTTGCTAATCATTCAAGCCTTCATTACACCTTCGCTCTAATTGATTTTTGCTCACTTTCCTCGATGTCGCGTCTCTACGAGACGCAGTTTAGTTACTTATTGGTTATCACCGCACTACGCCTTACGGCTTGTACGGTGTTATTAATGGTCACACCGCTCTGGGATGATTTATAGAAGTCCTCTTAAGAAAGAGGGAGAGGGAGGAACAGGGCCCACACACCCCATAGCGAATCAGCCTTTCTCTATTGTAACAAATCTGAGGTCTAGGGCGTTCATGGCATTGCTGCGGAGGCCGTGGACGTTGCGGTGGGTGAAATGGAGGACCTGGTCGTAATAGAGGACGGTAACAGGGGCGTCGCGCATGATGAGCTGGTCCATCTGGCGGTAGAGGGCGATGCGGCGGTCGGGGTCGGCGGTACCTTTAGAGAGCTTATAGAGCTTGTCGTACTGGGGGTTGTTGTAACGGGTGTAGTTGGCTCCGGCAGGACAGCGGTTGCCGCTGTAAAAGAGCGAGAGGTAGTTCTCAGCATCGGGGTAGTCGGCTATCCAGCTGCCTCGGAACCAACCACTCTTGCCTTGCGCTATCTGCTCACGCAGTGCAGCAGGGGGATTGACGTCGACCTTGATGTCAATACCGAGGAGTCCCAGCTGCTGCTGAATGTATTTGCAGAGGTCGAGGTAGCTGCTGGTGGTGCTGAGGGTGAGGACAGGTAGTCCATTGCCTTGGGGGTGGCCAGCTTCGGCCAGTAGGGCCAGGGCTTTCTGGGGGTCGTAGTCGTAGCCATAGTCGCCTACGGTGTCGAAGCCTGGGAGGCCGCAGGGCACCATGCCACCGGTGCCGGGCTGCCCGATGCCGTTACGGAGGTATTTCATCATCTTGACACGGTCGAAGCCATAGTTGATGGCCTGACGGATGCGGCGGTCATGCAGCGGGCTTGCAGGGTTTTCCATGCGGAATCCGAGGTACTCGGTGTTGAGGAAGGGGGTGCTGACCATATCGATGCGACTGGCATATTTCTCTTTCAGTTGCCCCGTGCGGGTCAGAAGTTCATCTTTGTAAGAAGCATCAAGAGAGTTCATGAAGTCGAGGTTGCCTTTGACAAATTCCAGAAAGGTAGTCTGCTTGTCAACGATGAATGTGACGGCTACAGCATCGAGGTAGGGAAGAGCATGGCCGAGGCTATCGCATTCGAAATAAAGCGGGTTGCGGCGCATAACCAGCTTGACGTTTTCTTTCCACAACTGCATGAAGAAGGGTCCGGTGCCACAGGGGTGCTGGCGGAAGTCGGTGCCATAATGCTCCACTACTTCGTGTGGCACCACGGAGCAGTAGGCCATGCCGAGGATGCTAAGAAAGGGGCTGAAAGGCTGTTTGAGACGGACGACGAAGGTGGTGTCATCGGGGGCCTCGAAATGGTCTACCTCGTCGAAAATCCACCGTCCGGGCGATGCCACGTCAGGGTCAAGGATGCGGTTGAAGCTGTAGAGGAAGTCGGCGGCAGTAACCGCTCGGGTGGAATCAGGGGTAGCAAAGAGCTCGTTCTTATGAAAATAGACATCATTACGTAGAGTAAAGATGTATGTTCTGTTGTCGGGGCTTATGCTCCACGCTTTGGCGATGCAGGGTTGCGGTTCGAGACGTTCGTCAAGGCGGATGAGGCCATTATAGAGCTGAGTGCAGCCCCAGATGATAGCCTGGTCTTTGGCAAAGGCCGGGTCAAGGGTGGCAATACCGGCCGACTCGTTGTAGCGGAATATCTGCTTGTCGCTGTTGTCGGGGATATGGCAGCTGGCAAAGAGGAGAACGCCTAGGCTCCACCATGCAATAATGAGTATTCGCCTCATGCTTTCTTCTCCGAGTTATATACCACCTTGCCATCGACCATGGTGAGGACGACGCTTTCGCCATGGGTGGCGTAAATCAGGTTAGAGATTGTATGGCTGTCTGATAGTATGGATGTAGAGGCGGGACTGTTGAGCTTTACAAGAAAGAGGCAGGCTGGCTGACCGGGTGCAATGGTGTGTCCCAGGGTGGCGAGGGAGAGAATCTGTTCGGCAGGGACTGCGGTAGGGTCGCCGCGCCAACCTTTTTGAAGGAGGGAGGCGGTCTTCATCACCTCTATCATATCGAGGTTGTTGCTGGAGGCGGAGCCGTCGGTGCCGAGAGCCACTTGAGCACCGGCTTCAATCAGTTCAAGCAGGAGGAAACGGTAGCCGCTGCCGAGCTTGAGGTTGGAGTTGGGGCAATGGACACAAGTGATATGATGGTCGCCGATAAGCTTGATTTCGTTGTCGGAGAGGTGCAGGGTATGGGCAGCTATAATGTTGGGACCCAGCTTGTCGAGGATGCCCAAGCGGTCGAGGTATTCCCAAGGGCGGCAGCCGTGGTCGCGCAGACAGTCGTTAACCTCTTTAAGTGTTTCGCTCATGTGGATGTGCATGGGCACATGTAGTTCCTCGCAGGCCTCGGCACAGCGGCGCAACCCTTTGTCGCTCACGGTATAGACAGAGTGTGGCGCGATGGTAAAGCGCGGGTTGGGGGAATCGGATTGGGCTTGCTCAATTTCCTTTCTGACGTTCATGACTTCGTCACCGTCGCCGAAGATGTTGTAACCCAGCATGGCACGTATGCCGCTGTCTTTCACGGCTTGTGCCATTGCGGGGAGGCGGAAATACATGTCGTTGAAAGCGGTAGTGCCGCTCGCCAGCATCTCGCGACAGGCTTGGAGGGTACCCTCATAGACCAGCTCGTCGGTAAGTTTCTGTTCGGCTGGCCAGATGTATTTATTGAGCCACACGTCAAGCGGTTGGTCATCGCCTAGTCCACGGAAGAGGGTCATCGGGGCATGGGAGTGCATGTTGCACAGTCCGGGAAAGACGGCTAGGCCGGAGCCGTCGATGACTTCTGCTTCGTCATGCTCCTTATGTGCTGTTGGCTCTTGCACACTAGCAATAAGGCCGTTGTCAATGGTGATGTCAACGGCCTTATTGTCAAGTATTGTGTTTTGTAGAATGGTCTTCATTGTACCAATATTAGAATATCGTTCTTCTGACCTTTGACCACGCCGCCACGAATCTCGAATGTCTTGGTTTCGTCGTCGGTAGTGACAAGTCGGAGGACACCTTTCGTGAGGGACGAAATGATAGGCGCATGGTTCTGGAGTATTTCAAAGAGTCCGCCAGTGCCAGGCAGTTGCAGCAATTTGGCTTCGCCTTCGTAAAGGGTGGAGTCAGGCTTTGTGATTTTAACTTTCATAGAGCAGGCCCCCGATTATTTGGTCTCGTCCAAAATCTTTTCGCCCTTCTCGATGGCTTCTTCGATAGTACCGACAAGCAGGAAGGCCTGTTCGGGCAGGTAGTCGACATCGCCGTTGAGAATCATGTTGAAGCCCTTGATGGTGTCTTCGATATTAACGAATTTGCCGGGGAGGCCGGTGAAGGCTTCAGCGACATGGAAAGGCTGAGAGAGGAAGCGCTGGACGCGGCGGGCACGGGAGACGACAAGCTTGTCGGCTTCGCCGAGTTCCTCCATACCGAGGATGGCGATAATATCCTGCAGCTCGTTGTAGCGCTGGAGCATCTGCTTGACTTTCTGAGCCGTGTTGTAGTGTTCTTCGCCAACAATGTCGGGCGAGAGGATACGGGATGTGGAGTCGAGGGGGTCGACGGCGGGATAGATGCCGAGCTCGGAAATCTTACGGCTCAACACGGTTTGGGCATCCAAGTGAGCGAAGGTGGTGGCGGGAGCGGGGTCGGTCAAGTCGTCGGCAGGCACGTAGACGGCCTGGACGGATGTGATGGAACCGCGCTTGGTGGAGGTGATACGTTCCTGCATCATACCCATCTCGGTGGCGAGGGTGGGCTGATAGCCGACAGCGGAGGGCATACGGCCAAGCAATGCAGAAACCTCGGAGCCAGCCTGAGTGAAACGGAAGATGTTGTCGATGAAAAGGAGGATGTCGCGTCCGCCGGTCTTCTCGTCGCCATCACGGAAATACTCGGCGAGGGTGAGGCCTGAAAGGGCGACACGGGCACGGGCACCAGGGGTCTCGTTCATCTGACCAAACACCATGGTGCATTTGGAGTCTTTGACGGCTTGTGGGTCGACCTTGCTGAGGTCCCAGCTGCCCTCTTCCATACTCTTGCCAAATTCGGGGCCGTAGTTGATAACGCCAGCCTCAATCATCTCGCGAAGCAGGTCGTTGCCCTCACGGGTACGCTCGCCGACGCCGGTGAACACCGACATGCCGGAGTATTTCTTAGCGATATTGTTGATAAGCTCTTGGATAAGCACTGTCTTACCGACACCGGCTCCGCCGAAGAGACCGATTTTACCGCCCTTGAGGAAGGGCTGGATGAGGTCGATGACCTTAATGCCGGTGAAAAGGACCTCCTGACTGGTGGCGAGGTTCTCGAACTTGGGAGGTTCGCGATGGATGCCGTAGCGTTTTTCATGTTCGGGGTCAGGCATGCCGTCGATGGCCTTGCCGATAACGTTGAACAGACGGCCGTTGATGTTCTCGCTCACGGGCATGGATATGGGGCCGCCCAAGACGGTGACCTCGGTGCCGCGCTGCAAACCGTCGGTGCTATCCATGGCGATGGTGCGCATAGTGTTCTCGCCGATGTCTTGCTGGCATTCGAGAATGACTTCTGTGCCATCGGGGCGTACAACTTGGAGGGCATCGTAAATGTCGGGCAGGCTTATGCCATCTTCAAATGTGACATCGACAACAGCGCCGATAATTTGGGAGATTTTTCCTTTTACAGTTTGTTTCATGTATGTAGTATTTTTTGATTACAAAAAAAAGGCTCTATGCACAATTAAATCAAAGTGCGAAATTACGATTTTATTTGCAATTGAAGAAATTTTTAACACAAAAAAAATATTAACAATCCTTAAGTGGCTAATTCTATGACAACTTGTACATCTTTCCCGGAAGGCATCGAACAATATTTTTCAGTTCTAATTCTATCATGGCGGAGGCAATTTTGGGTAATGACATGTCGGATTGCTTCTCAATTTCGTCCAAAGTCATCTCGCTGTTTTTCTCAAGGAGGTCAACGATGACCTGCTGGTTAGAGTCAAGGGCTTCGAAGAGGCTCTGTTGCTGTGCTTTGTGCTGATGTTGGTCGAATGGGGCTTCCCACCCCATCTGGAAGAAGATGTCGCCAGCGTTGCGGATCATAACGGCTTTATTGTTGGCAATAAGGTTGTTGCATCCTTGGGAGGTGACATCGCTGAGGCGACCGGGGACGGCAAACACCTCCTTGTTGTAGCTGCTGGCGATATTGGCTGTGATGAGGGCTCCGCCCCGCTCGGCAGCTTCCACCACAACGGTAGCGTCGGAGAGGGCGGCAATGATGCGGTTGCGGGCGGGGAAGTTGGTGGCTTTGATTTCGGTATGCAGGGGGTACTCGGTGAGCAGGGAGCCGCCAGATTCGAGGATTTGCTTGGCCAGGTTGCGGTTCTGGCTGGGGTAGATGATGTCAAGGCCGTGTCCGAGGACCGCCACGGTAGGGGTTTGGCAGCTGACGGAGGCAGCATGGGCGACGGTGTCGATGCCATAGGCCAAGCCACTTACTATGAGTGTGTTGATGGCGGATAGGTCTTTTACCAGTCGGCTCGCGGTGGTGCGGCCGTAGTCGGTGGCCTTGCGTGAGCCGACAATGGCGACGCTGTATCGGGGGTTGAGGTCGCACTTGCCGAGACGGAAGAGGAGGACAGGATTGTCCTCGCACCCATCGCGGTTCAGCCTTTGGGGATAGGCGGGGTCGGTGAAGAAAAGAGGCTCGATGCCGTATCTCTCCGTTTCGCCAGCAATTTTCTCGGCAGCGTGCATAGTGGTCTTGCTCTCAATAGCCTGAATGATGCTATGGTGGCGGGTGAAGAGCTCAGAGAGTTGGGTGTGGGACATAGAGAAGAGCTCTTCGGCGTTGTTCACGAGTTTGAACAGCTGACGGATGGTCTTGGGACCAAGGCCGGAGACGAGGGTGAGGGCTATGTTGTAGAGGTTCAATGGGGTTAGATATTAAGGGTTAGAGGCTAGAGTTTGGCGGCAACCAGTCGGAGGGAAGCGAAGGAGTGGGTGAGGCGTTGGAAGCATTCGTCCTGGGCCAGCCAAAGGGCTTGGGTGATGCCTTCTTCGAGTTGGGGGGTGGTGGCTTCCTTTTCGGGGGTGCGCATAGCGAACCAGCTGGTTTGCTTGAGATGCCATCCGCCGTATTTGTCGTATATGTGGTAGGTCTTCAGCAGCAACCGCTCTGCTGCCACATTCTGCAGGCCGGTTTCTTCGCCTACCTCACGGAGGGCCGCGGCAAGGAGCGACTCGCCCCGCTCCACCATTCCCTTAGGCAGGTCGTAGCGACCTTCGCGCAGGATGACCAGACGGTCGCCGTCGGGCGCCTCTACCACTCCGCCTGCTGCTTTGACGAAGCGGTAATGCTCCTTGAGGTATTGCAGCAAGTGTCTGAAACCATGATAACACCATACCCATACATGGCGCCCCGCCAGCAGCTGGCCGAAGCACTCGTCGAGCGATGAGTCTTCCATCTCCTGCCACCCGTGGGACACGGCTAAGGCGGTCCGGCCAGAAGGGTCGCACAGAGTCAGAAAATGGTCGAGATAGGAGATCGTAAGCTGCTTCATACGCTTTGGATAACGAGTTGTGCATAAAAATATTTTTCCATTACGAAAAAAAAGTGTATCTTTGCCGTATGAAAACAACTAACAATATGGCCTTACAAATGGCCACTTTCTTACTGCAAGTCAAAGCTATAAAGCTGAATAACGAACAACCTTTCACATGGGCTTCGGGTCGCAAATCTCCAATTTATTGCGACAACCGAATCACTCTTTCCTATCCCGAAATCCGCACTTTCATACGTCAGAGTTTCGTAGAGGTGATTAATAATACATGGTGTGGGATTGACGCCATCGCCGGCGTGGCCACTGGCGGCATAGCCCAGGGTGCCTTGGTGGCACAGGAACTGGGACTGCCATTTGTGTATGTGCGTTCGGAAGCCAAATCGCACGGTCTGACCAACCAGATTGAGGGCGAAATCCACGAAGGCCAGTCGGTGGTGGTTATCGAAGACCTAGTGTCCACCGGCAAGAGCAGCCTCATCGCCGTCAACGCCCTCCGCGAGAAGGGATGCAACGTAAAGGGCATGGTGGCCATCTTCACCTATGGCCTAGAAGTGGCGGCCAAGAACTTCGCCGACGCCCAAGTGGAGCTGCACACACTCACCAATTACGACACCCTCATCGAGGTGGCATGCAAAGAAGAATATATCCGTGCTGCCGACCTGGAGTCGCTCACCAACTGGCGCAAGAACCCCGAGGCTTGGAGCGACGCCCACCTCGCCTAGCCACTGAATAGTCCCATGAAGAGGATTGCCACCATAGTATGTCTGATGCTCTGCTGCGCAGCCCTGCAGGCGCAGGTTGTGCACGACATAGCCTTTGTGCTACAGAACGACACGCTGACCATCACCTATGCACTAGACCGTCAGGCCGACATCTGTGTGCGCGTTGCTGTGGACGGAGGACGTTACACCGAACCCCTCCAAGGCCTACAGGGCGCGGTGGGGAAGGCCGTCAAGCCGGGGCAGGGACTTACCATCACCGCTGTCAACCTCCCCGAAATCCGCGGCATCGAACCGTCGGCCCTCTCCTTCCTGGTGGAGGAAGACGACGGCTCACTGATGGTGTATGTGGACAGCCTCGTGTTCCGCATGATGCCCGTTGAGGGCGGCAGCTTCACCATGGGATGCACCCATCCGCGGGGCGAGAAACACACCTATGCCGACGAGCTGCCCACCCACAAGGTGACGGTGAACGGCTTCTACATAGGCAAATACGAAGTCACCCAGGCCCTATGGGTGGCGGTGATGGGCGAAAACCCGTCAAAATGGGTGGGCAACGACAGCCTGCCCGTGGAGCAGGTGTCGTGGAACGATGTGCAGATATTCATCGCCCGCCTAAGCCAGATTACGGGCTACCGTTTCCGCCTGCCTACAGAGGCAGAATGGGAGTTTGCGGCACGCGGCGGCAACCGCGGCCACAACAGCATCTACCCCGGCAGCCAGAGCCAGCCGTGGGAAGTGTGCTGGTTTGGCACCAACAGCGGCGGCCACAGCCATCCCGTGGGCCGTCTGAAGCCCAACGAGCTGGGTCTTTACGACATGGGGGGCAACGTGATGGAATGGTGCAGCGACTGGATGGATGCCTACACGGCACAGGCCCAGAACTGCCCCCAAGGCCCCAAACATGGGGAAAACCGCATCCTGCGCGGCGGCTGCTTCAACAGCCCCACATGGGGGTGCAGCGTGTTTGAGCGCAGCTGGTACCTGCCCGACTTCGGCTACAGCTTCTATGGCTTCCGCCTCGTGCTCGACAACGCCGAGCGCGCCGATGACTAACCTGTTGCTGTCAGAGATAATACCAGACGATATTTCAACCCCCTATATAAACATCATCACTATGGAAAAGATACAAGTATTAGACAAGACCTTCCGCCTGTATATGCCCGAGGCAGAGATTCAGGCAACGGTGAAGCGCCTGGGCAGCGAGCTGTCGCGCGATTTCAAAGGCAAAGACCCCATTCTCTGTCCGGTACTGACGGGCAGCTATCTGTTTGTAGCTGACCTGACGCGCGCACTGGAATTCGACGCGCAGGTGTCGTTTGTGCGCTACACCTCCTACGAGGGCTTGGAGTCGACCGGCGAGGTAACCAAGGTGATGGGATTCCCCGACAGATGCACCGGCCGCGACGTGATTATCGTCGAGGACATCGTAGACAGCGGCATCTCCATGGAGTTTATGATTAACGAGTTGAAGAAACGCGAACCTGCCAGCATATCCATCTGCACCTTCTTCTTCAAACCCGGCAACTTCCAGAAGAATTTCAAGATTGACTATGTGGGCAAGTCGATACCCAACGACTTCATCGTCGGCTACGGCCTCGACTATAGCGGACATGGCAGAACCTATCGCAACGTTTATATTTTAGACAGATGAAAATCA
Organism: Bacteroidales bacterium; assembly: GCA_017545365.1. The sequence continues at coordinate 82,602 of JAFWOP010000005.1, read as the reverse complement.
GAAAAGCAATTGCTGCCTTACTCATCACCTGTGTCCCCCTGCTATTCGTCGGTTGCACCGAGAAGATAGAACCGTTGGATATTGACGAGACCCTGTTGGTGGGCAAATGGCAGGAAGAAACCAACAGCCAGGTGTTTTGGCGCTACGACAGCGACCACACTGGCGAGACATGGGACGAGTCGGAGGATGTCCACGAAGGAGAAGGCACCAAGTTCAACTGGTCCACCAACAAGGACATGCTGCAGATAGACCTCTATGGCGAGATGGGACAGCACGCCTACTATGACTACACCATCACCAAGCAAACCGACACCCTCTTCGTCTGGAAAGACCTCTACGGCAACAAACAAACCTTCATCAAAAAAGTATCATGAAAAAAGGTTGGAAGATAGCGCTCATCTCCCTAGGGTCGCTCCTAGGGCTGATAGTGATAGCGGTAGTGGTGGTCTGCTGGCTGCTCTTCAGCCCCTCGCGGCTGACAGCCATCGTCAACAAACTTGCCGATGAACATATCCTGTGCGAGAACCACTTCGAGAAAGTCGATTTGTCGCTTTTCAAGACATGGCCCAATGTAGGGGTGGAGGTGGAGAACGTAGTGCTGGTCAACCCCTACGAGCTGCCTACCGACAACGCGCTGGCGGCCAGTGCGCAGCAGAACGACACCCTGGCCCATGTCCGTTCGCTGACGGTGGGGTTGGACTTAAAAGCATTCCTCAAAGACCGCTCCATCATCGTGAGGCAGCTGAGGCTGGACGACGCCACGGCAAACCTCTATACAGCCCCCGACGGCTGGAACAACCTCGACATCTTCGCCAAAGGGGAGACAGAAGAACCCGAAGACACCACCGCCGCGGAACTGCCAGACATACAGCTGGAAAAAATTGTGGTGAACAACCTGACGGCCCAGTACTGCAACCTGCAACAACGAATGCTGGCACGTGCCGAGAATCTGAACCTGAAAGTGAATGGCTCATGGGTAGAGAAACAGATAGCCGCCGACTTGTCGCTCAAGGCCGACCACCTACTGGTCGACATGCGCGACACCCTCGGCAACCCCAACATCTATGCCGACTTGGTGGAGAAACCCACGGTGACCCTTGCCGCCGACGGAACCACGGACAACCTAAAAGGCAAGCTGAAACTGTCGCTGCCTAAAGGACAAGTGAATATGGGCGACAAAGCCTTCGTCACCGACGCCATGCTGGCATCGAGACACGATGTGCTCACGCTTAGCATACCCTTCCTCGCAAACCTGGACGACAAACGCATCACCCTGCAGGACAATGCCGCCCTGAGCCTGCTCGACTATAAGATAGACCTCGCGGGCGACGTAGCTCTGGCCAAGGACAACCGACCCATGCAGGTGGATATGAAGTATGCTATTGACGACTGGCAGGTGGGCGAACTGCTTGCCGTGCTGCCCCCGTTTGTCACACAGAGCCTGAAAGGAATGGATGTGGATGCGCGGTTAGGCATCAAAGGAACCGCTGAGGGCGTGGTGGCTGAAGGCCGTTTGCCTATGATTAATGCCGACGTGACACTGAAGAAAGGCTCATTCTCAGCACCTAAGATGCTGCCTATGCCCGTGAAGGACATCAATGCCGACTTGGGTGTAAAACTCTGTCTTTCCACTGCCGAAGGTTATGTGGTGATGCCCTCGACAATAACAATCCGCAGTTTCACAGCTAAGACAAAAAAAAGCAACCTGGCCGTTGAAGGCACTGTGGATAAATATGAGGATTTGTTGCTGGATGCCCGCATCAAGGGCAACCTCAACCTGCCCGATTTGCAAACATTTTTGCCTGATACTATGCCTATTAAGCTTGAAGGCTCGTCGAAGATAAACCTGCATGTGAAAAGCTGGCTTGAGTCGCTCAAAAAGCTTAACTTAGAAAAGATTCAGGCCAATGGCACTTTGGATTTCAGTAAACTGGATGTGCATTACGACAGCATTCATGCCACCTCGCCAAGCCTCAAGCTGGCTGTATCACTGCCCAAAGCAGGGGGCAAGGCAAAAGCCAAAGTGCATGAACTGATTGGTGCACATATCACAGGCGGCCAGCTGAATGTGGAGATGGCACAGAATGGCTTAAACGCTCATGTCTCCGACCCCGACATCCAAGTGGGCCTCCCGAACATACTCGACAAGAAGCAGAACCTGGCCGCCGCCTTCAATATCAAGTTCAGCAAGGTCTCGGCCGAGCTGGATTCGATGATTGTATACTCCGACACTCTGAAACTGAAAGGCAGCGTACGCAATGATAAGAACCAGAACAATGTGCTCAAGCAGTGGAACCCCGATGTGGACATCGACATCTTGCGTGGCGTTTTGGCAATGAACAATATGTCAGAGGCAGTACGTATGACCAACTTTGAGTTCAACTACAAGCCTGAGGTGTGCAATATCTCGCGCGCCGACATCCTATGGGGTGTGTCGGACTACCACCTCGCGGGCAAGGTGTACGACGTTGAGGACTGGCTCGACCACAAAGCCATGCTCCACGGCACGCTGGATTTCGGCTCGCAGTATGCCGACATCGACCAGCTGATGGGCATCCTCAGCGGCATGGGCAGCGACAAGGACACCCTCGAGCAGCAGCGGCAGGAGGACAATGTGCCTAAGACCGCCAACCCCTTCATCGTGCCCAAAGACGTGAACGTGAAGCTCAACACCCACATCGCTCGTTGTGTGGCATTCGGCAACGACCTGGTAGACCTCGGCGGCTCAGTGACAGTCAACGACGGCACCGCGGTGCTGGAGCAGGTCGGTTTCACCTGCAAAGCCGCCCGCATGCAGCTCACCGGCATCTACCGCTCGCCGCGTGTCAACCACCTCTTCACCGGACTTGACTTCCACCTGCTCGACATCGACATCGAGGAGCTGCTGGATATGATACCCGCCATCGACACCCTCGTGCCAATGCTCGCATCGTTCAAGGGCAAGGCCAACTTCCACCTGGCCTTCGACTGCAACCTCGACGCTTTCTACAAGCCCAAGATGAGCACCCTGCTCGGCGCCGCGGCCATCGACGGCAAGGACCTGGTGGTGCTGGACAACGCCAACCTGGCCACCATCGGCCGACTCCTGCAGTTCAAAAACTGGCGCGAAAAGGACAACAACTTGGGCATCGACAGCATCAGTGTCGAGGCGCAGGTGTTCCGCAAGGAGATAAGAATCTACCCGTTCCTGCTCAACCTGCACAACTATAGGCTGTACGTCGACGGGCAGCACAACCTCAACAACAACTGCAACTACCACATCGAACTGCTCAAATGCCCCCTTCCCGCCCGACTGGCCGTGGATGTCAAAGGCAATATCTCCAAACCCCAAATCAGCTTAGGGCAGGTGACACGCCCCGAGTCGTATATTCCAGAGAAGAGTGACGAACTGGAGGTGCGCCTCTTAGAGCATAAGAAACTAATACGCCAGGCCTTAGAGGCCAATGTGAAGCGATAAACCTTTAGGGCGGGCGCAACAGCTCCCGCCCTTTTTATTAACACCACATTGACACCCCTGCCGTCCCTTACTTGCGAAATGCACCCGCTGTGCATAGTTTTATGTTTCCTGTTTGTCTCTATGTGAGAAATAGGACCGAGACAAAACTGACACAAAATCGAAACAGAATGGAGGTGAAACGGGCATCTTGGTGTTGACTTGCTGATGATTGGGTGGGTGTTGGCGCATGGTATGAACATAAAATTCTTTAAATTAGTAATTGATTCAGAAAAAAAACGTATTTTTGCAGTTCGTTTGGAGGCGTAAGTTTTGTGTGTGAGCACCATTGTATAGCATATAAATAAAACTGATTTAATATTTTACATTATGACCTCTTTTGCCTCTTTGTCCGCTTGGGGATGGCTGATACAGTTTTTTATCATCGTCATCGCCCTGCTTTTGGCCAATCTTATCCGCTGTAATGTGCCGCTGCTGAAACGCAGCCTGTTGCCGTCGGCGTTGCTGGCTGGATTGCTAATCTTATGTTTGAAGCCCTTCGGCTTTTTTGCCGAGCTGGTGAACAAGCCTTCGATGGAGATTATCACTTATCATGCCTTGGGTCTCGGCTTTGTGGCCATGGCACTGAAGAATAAGAAGATAAAGAGCTCCACGACCACTATGAAAGTGGTGGAGACGGGTGCTGTGACGGCCAGCAGCTACATCATACAAGGCTTTGTGGGCTTGCTGATTACTATTCCGCTGTTCCTATTGTGGAACAACCGCGAATTCTTCTATGCCTCGGGTCTGCTGCTTCCGATGGGGTACGGGCAGGGACCCGGACAGGCGTTGAATTTTGGCGTAACCTACAGCAATTGGGCTGCGGGTCAGGGCATCTCCTTCCACGGTGCCGATTTCGGCTTGAGCATTGCCGCCACGGGCTTCATAGTGGGAAGCTTGGTGGGCGTGGTATATATGAACGTGCTGCGCCGCAAAGGACTGCTGAAGAAGCGCTCGGAAGACTACCGCGAGGTGTACACCCTCGAGGACTACGAGTCGGAGAACGAGATACCGCATGCCGAGTCGATTGACAAGCTCACGGTTCAGATAAGCCTGGTGCTGCTGGTCTACTTCCTGGTGTTCCTGCTGATGTACGGCGTGGAGAACCTCAACCTGGGCGATTTCGGCACGAAGACACTGAAACCCATGGTGTGGGGCTTCAACTTCCTCTGGGGCACCCTGCTGGGTGTGCTGGTGAAGGTGGTCATCAACCGTCTGCGCAAGCACCATTGGATGGAACGCGAATATATCAACAACTACACCCTCGACCGCATCGCAGGCACCTGCTTCGACTTTATGATTGTTGCCGGCACGGCTGCCATCGACTTCAACAATCTGCGCGGCATCTGGATGCCCCTGCTGCTCGTCTGCACCTTTGGTGCGCTGGTCACCTTCATTTATGTCAAGATTTGTGCCAAGCATCTCTACCCCGAGTACGAGTATGAGGGTTTCTTCTCTATGTTCGGCATGCTCACCGGCACCGCCAGCAACGGCATGATCCTGCTGCGCGAGATTGACCCCAAGTTCGAGACTCCCGCCGCCAACAACCTGGTGCTGCAGACCATCCCCGCCATTGCCTTCGGATTCCCGGTGCTGCTGCTCATGGGCTTCGGACCGCAGAGCATGACGAGCTGCCTCATCACGCTGGGCATACTCGCCGTGGCATTCGTGGCATTCGCTTTATTCATCTTCCGCAAGAAGTTATTCAAGAAATCATAACCCTTAATGCTTTTATCATGAAGAAGTCATTAGCCCTTTTAGTTTTTAGCTTTTCCCTTTTAGTTTCGTCAGCCGTCTCGGCGCAGGCGCAGGACAGTGCCAATGTGCGCAAGGGCTGGACGTTCGGCGTGCTGCCCAGCGTGGCATACGATGCCGACCTCGGTTTCCAGTACGGGGCACTCACCAACATCTATTACTTTGGCGATGGGGCTGTGTATCCCGACTACTACCACTCCTTCTATGCCGAGGCCGCCTATACGACTAAGCGCTACGGCCTCTTCCGGCTATCGTACGATTCCAAGTACCTCATTCCCAACCACCGCCTCAGCGTCGACCTCACCTATATGCCCGACCAGATGTGCGACTTCTACGGCTTCAACGGTTATGAGGCCTTTTACACACCCGATTATTCCGACCCGTCAAGCCCTCAGTATCAAACCCGTGCCTACTATAAGTTCAAGCGCGACCTTTTCCGCTTCAGTGCCGACCTTCAAGGCACAATCGCCAAGCCCTGGTATTGGAATGTAGGCCTCGGCCTGCTTCATTACAATGTGGGCACCGTCGATGTGGCACGTCTGAACAAATACACCGCCAAGGAGGAGAACAAGCTGCCCGAAGGTGCTACCACGCTCTACGACCAGTATGTGGCGTTGGGCTACATCGCACCTGCCGAAGCCAACGGTGGTTTCCACCCCTATCTGCATGGCGGCCTCACCTTTGACACCCGCGACCGTCAGCAAAACCCCCGTCGTGGTATCCATGCCGACGCCTTTCTCACCTATTATGCCGGATTGGGCGACATGTCTGACTACAACGACCTCATGTTCAACGCCGCCTGGCGTCACTATCTGCCCATCATCACGAACCGCCTCACTTTCGCCTACCGCCTCGGCACCCAGCTCAACGTGGCAGGCGACAGCCCGTTCTACCTCAACACCTACCTCAACCAGCTTTATATGCAGCGCGTCATCTATGAGGGATTGGGCGGTGCCAACTCAATCCGCGGCATCATGCGCAACCGCATCCTTGCCCGCGGCGTAGCTTTCGCCAATGTAGAGTTTCGCGTGCAGGTGGCTCATTTCAAGATTGGTAAAGAGAATTTCTACATCGGCCTAAACCCCTTCATGGATGCCGGCATGGTGGTGCAGCCCTACGAGCGTGTCATGTCTGACCCGATGCAGGCTCCACTGAGTTCGGTTAATCCCGAAGACCTCTATGACGAGAGTCGTCTCTATGCCCCCCACCTCTCAGCTGGCTGCGGCCTCAAGGTGGCAATGAACGACAACTTTGTCCTCAGCGTTGACTGGGCCACCGCCCTCGACAAGCAGGACAACGCCAAGTTCAGCAACCTCTACATCAAGATGGGGTACATGTTTTAATGAGGGATGAAGGACTAAGCTAATTGTCGGTGTATGTCGGGAAAAAAGATTCCTAGCTGGATTCCGCCGTTGAGTTATGGCATCTGCGCTATCAACAGCCTGTTGCTGCTGCTTATGGCAGTAGAGTATCTGTTCTGTCAGGTCGACATCTTCGTGATTCTTTGGTTGTCGTCCATCCTTCTGTTCGTGACGGTGCCAACGGGGGTGGTTTGCTTCACCTATTCCCTGTTCCACCTCCGCCAGCGGGCAGGGCGTCGCATAGCGATATGGTCAGCGGCAATGGTGCTGTTCGTCATCGTGGTGTTCTATCTGCTGCCGCCGGGCAGTTCGCGTGTGCCCGCCAAGATGGAAGAGCACTATGTCGACAACGAGGCCGTCATGCTCCCTCTCGCCAATCAGCTTTACGACCTGATGCCCGACAGCACCCGGCTGGTGGTCACGTCGTCGGACGAGATTACCCTTTCGCGCATCGACTCGGCCAACAACTGGTTGGGGCACCCCTATTTCATTGAGGACAGCACCCTTTGTGCGGCAGCGGTTCCCATGTTTGAGGTGTGCCACGAGAGTGGCGGGGTGTGTTTAAAAGATAGTGTTGCCGACATTCTAAAGCAGCTCCATTGCAACAAGCTGACTATCTACAAGCCTACTAAGCTTGCCCTCTTTGACTATCTTACCAAAGGCTTCGCCACCTATTGGTTCGAAGTGTCGCTTCGGCACTACACGCCCGAAGAGGTGCAGCAGCAGCTCGAGAGCCACAACACCGTCCCATTCTCGCCCCACGTCTGCTTCCGATTCTATGGCGGCACCACCGATGCCGACGCGCCATTCCCTTATAAGAAGAGGTATGTGGAGTCGCTGCGTCAGCGGGGATTGTTGTCAGAGGCTCTCGAAATCGACAGCATCGTACTCTAGGCCGTCGGGGATGTGGTCGGAGCTGCGCCAGTCGATGAAGTCAAAGTGGTGGATGTCGCGTTCGGGAGTGACGAGCTGATGTACTGTGATGCCTAGTTCCTTATGCACTGTAGTCATGATATATAGACCTTTGACAGACTTGGCAGGACGCAGGGTGACGGTATCGATGCCTTCGGAATATTCATTTTGTTCCAGCCAGCAGTAACGGCCTTTGCCCTCATCCTTGAAATCGAGCAATGCCGACAAGGATATTTCCATATCGTGATAGACAACAATGCTGTCGGTCAGCTCGATGGCGTTGAGGTTGTCGATGCTGATATAGTATTTGCCACGATGGCTGACCACCGGATACCACATCCACGGCATCGTGCCTAACTGTTGGTGATGAAGCAAAGGGCATTTCTTGCGCAGATACTTGTATGCCTCGTCATAATACTCGTCTGTGCCTTCAGCTCCTTGCATCCAGTAAGTATAACTGAGCAGATGCTGGAGGTAGCCTTTCCATGACTTGGGGCGTACATAGTACGACGAGGAGTCAATCTGATAGCTGCTGCATGTATCGCACTGATAGTATGAGTATTCGCGATAGAGGAAGATGGTGTCGTTTTGCACGAAGGGCTTGTCGGTGAAATAGAACAACCCGCTCTCACTTCTGCTCTGCAGGGGAACAGTCATTCGCTTGCCGTCTACCATGATAGTCACAAAGGTCGAGTCTTTTGACATTTGAGGCAAAGCTTCCTGTGTGCAGGCAGTGACAGAGTACACTACGGCAAGCAGCAAGAAGGTGGTTCTTGTCATGTTCATTGTTTTTTCAGATACAGGTCAAATACAGTCATGTTCGACCATTCTGTCTGTGGCACGGCCTTGTCGGTGCAAGTGGCGTCGTACTGCATGACACGGCCTGAGAGGGCGGCATCTACGAAGGCGCAGAATTCGTCGATGGTGGGAGGCAGGGCGATGGCTATCTCGTGTCCGCGGTCTTTGAAACGCATGACCCAGTAGTTGTAGTTGTTTTTAGCAAAAAGTTTCGCCACGCTCTTTGTTCCGAAGAGCGAGGTGCCGAGCGAGCCACGGAAGCGACGGTAGTTGACAATCTTGTCGGAAGTGCCATGGAACATGCATGTTGGCGCAGGTTGCGAGGCATACTTGAAGTCCTTGTTGGGACACATGATGCCACCGGCATAGGGTATCACGGCGGCGGGCACGAAACCTGCGGGCAGGTGGGAGGCAGGGGCCAAGTGGTTGACACGGCTGTAGTCGGTCTGCAAGACGGTGATGGCACCTGCACTGCTGCCGGTGAGCACAATCTTGGAGGGGTCTATCTTCAGCTCCCCGGCATGGTCCCAGAGGTAGGCGACGGCATCGGAGCAGTCCTCCACGGCATAACGGATGGCAGTGTCGAAGAGGGTGTACATCTTCAGCAGCGGCACCTTGGGGGCATGCTTGAGGTAGAGCCTGTAGTCGATGGCCACAGCCACAAAGCCCCTGTCGGCCAGCATCTGGCAGCACTTGACAGAGTACTTCTCATTCCTGGCACCCGACACAAAGCCGCCGCCGAAGACATAGAGTACACAGGCGTGGTCGGCCCTCGGCTGCTTGGGTTGGTAGACATCCATCTTCAATTCCATGGTGTCGCGTTTGGCAAAAGTGAAGGTCTGCTGGGCTTGGACGCTGAGTCCCAACAATACGGCGAACGCCAGTATAACAATGTTTCTCATAGGGTTACGCATATCATTATTCACTCGGTAAGTCACAATATTCGAATTGCAAAGGTACACAAAATATTTGATTCCTCCACAGAAGGAGTTGAAAAAAGACTGCCTATTGCCACAAATGACTGATTACTATATCATACTGGTCCGCTTCTCTTCGAGGCGCGATCATGAGAAGAGTTGGACAAATCATGCTGGCGACATTCTCTTCACTTTCCGCTCTTTTGGCGGTTGCACTTGCGGCACAGCATCTGGCAGTTCTCCGCCACCGTGCGCCCGCCCTGGCACCAAGGCATGATATGGTCGGCCTCCATCTGCCCGATGTCGAAATGCTGTCCGCAGATAGGGCACACCCCCAGCTGCCGCTCATAGACCTCCCGCTTCGTGTTGTCGTCAAAGGCGCGGATGTCCAAATGCCGCTCGTCGCCGTCCATCACATACCAGTAGATGCCGCTCTTGCTCTTCACGTCGCTGTCTTTCATTAGTGTCCGTACTCGCTCGCGCAGGTCGCTCTCGCTAAAGGGGTCGTCACGGTGCAGGTTGTACATCTCACCCCACTGCACATCTTTCATTTCCTTGCGTCTCTCGGTAAAGTGGGTCTGCACCCAATGGATGACATCTTGGAAATACTGCCACAGTTCATCGCAATTCTCGTCGAAACGGTGTGCTACCATATATTCGTTGATGTTGCCACGGCTAATCCATTTCAGTACCGTTTCCAAATAAGCCTGTCGGATAGGGCTGCCGCTCATATAGTTGCTGCCCAGTTGGTATGCCACGCAGCCAGTCTTGCTGAAACGGCGTTTGGCTTGCGTAGTCCACGGGCCGTTGTAGATGGCGTTGCGCATTTCTTGGTCGGTGAGTTTGTCCCCTGCGATATTAATCACTTGAAACCAAGAAATCTGCTCGTCGGGAGTCCCCTCGCAAATGTATATCTGCAGCGGATAGCCTAATATGCGCTGCTTCCCTTCGGCAGAAAGCCCCTCAAAATTGGTCAACTTGTCGTCAAGGCTCATAAGATATTCGCCCCACACAAACTGGCAGATGCTGATAGTGCGCTGCTGCCCGTCAAGCAACTCGAAGTTGCCCTCCTCGTTGCGCACCCAGTACATCACGTTGAGGGGGAAACCTTTCCATACCGTATCCATTACGGCGTTACGCTTTTTGCTGTCATAAACAAACTCACGTTGGTACTTGGGACGGATGTTGAGGCGGCCGCCGTAGCCTACGATGCCCTCCTCGGTGGCGGAATTGTCGGCATAGCCCTCCACCAACTCGCCAATAGTGACTGTGGTTAATTCTATCTTCATTGTTTTCTGCGGATTAATATGCGTTCATAAATTCTTTTTCCAGCAATATAAGGTGCTCCTTTAGGCATGGCAATGGTGCTTGTGTCTATAATTTCAAATTGGTCGGGGTTGTACTTGTCCATAAAGGTGATAGGAACACCCATTATACCGTCATAGTCGCATGGAATATCGGAAGTTCTATTTACATTGATGGCTGGATAATTGTCGTATGTGGGGTATTCCTCTGGGGTATAGTGTTTCCAAAGGTCAAGCATTTCATGCCGTTTGGATATATCAAGATTGGTGAACCAGCAAATATTTCCCATGCTTCGCCATTTTTGACCGGTTTCGTCTTGCCAGTATCTTGTTGCCTTTGGTTCAAAATAGTCGGGTACTTGAAAACTCATATCGCCGAACTTATAACCTAGCCATAATCTATTCTCTTTTATTCTAATAAAAATATCCTTGTAATGTATAGCGTTTTGTTGACCAATGATTAAGAATTTCTTTTCGTACATCATCAGTTGTGCCACATATTCTCGGAATAGTGAGAAAGGCGGGTTGGTGCAGACAATGTCCGCCTGTTTCAACAGTTCCACACATTCCGCACTGCGAAAGTCCCCATGACCTTTTCTCAATCGTGATAGCACGTTTTTGTCGTTCTGTAACAAATAGGCAACATCGGTGAGGTTGATGGCACCGTCACCGTTGTAGTCATCCACTTCGGTGATTTCCACCTTGTAGGCTATTTTGTGGGGTTCGGATTCGGGGTCGTCGAATTGCAACAATAACTCATTGCCCATCACAGGCGAGCCGTCGAAGCAGGTGGCGATGAGTTTCTTCAATCCGAGGGCGTTGAAGTTGAGGGCAAAGTATTTGAAGAAGTTGCTCTCGTAGGGGTCGTCGCAGTTGCACAGCACTACCTTGTCGCGGAAGTGGTCACGGTAGTGTTTCAGTTCATTGGCTATATCGTCTAGCTGAGTGTAGAACTCATCCTGTTTGGCCTTTATGGCGGCGTTGAGGCTTCGGTTTCCTGCCATTGTAGATAGCGTGTTATGCATTGCTATCAATTGGCGGTGACGATAAAAAAAGCGTGAGTTTCTTATCGCGTACCAAGGCAACCCGGCAAGGAGACCTTCTTCCAGTCTAAGAAACCCACACAAGGTGTGAGCATACTACATTGACTGGAAAGCCTCCGTTTGCACGGAAACCTCACTATTATTGTTCGGTGTCTTATCTCCAGAAAATCTTTGCCGGGTTTTTCGGTAATGACGCGAAATAATAGTAATGCTGTTAATATTCAATTTTCGTCGGTCCACCGCTCTCGTGGGCCATTATGTCGGCAACGATGCACGGTTCTTGTCGTGGCGTTACCATTTGCAAAAGTACGAAGTTTTTTCCATATAGCAAATAAAAAGAGCAACGGGCCATGTTTGTATTCTGGCGTTCAGCATGATAAGGCTTTAGACAGCCTGATTGAGGGGGCGTATGTAAGAGTTTGCTCATGCCCGTATAACGAAGATTGTTACATACTAAAATCCGGCGAGTCATTTTTCTTCAAAAAGGTGACATGATTGATTGGCACATTTCTCCAGAGGGAGGTATGGCATAACCTTTTTGTAATTGTTATTGTCATCATGTGCCACTTTTTTTCTAAAAAGCGGCACCCTGTTTTTTGCCTTTTTCGGTATAACTGTATCAGACGGACGACAACAAACACCTCACTCATCCACCATGCCTTCGTCGTGCCTTCGCTTCCGAAGGCGGAGGATGGGCGGAGGGAACATTCTCAATCCTCAATTCTGTTGCCGCCGAGGGTTATGGTGTCGTTGCCGAATTTCTTGTTGAGGGAGTCGGCCACCCGCATCAGTCGGCGGCGGCGTTCGTCTTCGGGCGCGCTGAAGAGGTCGAGCTGCATGCCTTCTTCGTCGCTGATGTCGTGAAGCACCACACCCGCTTGTTTGTAGAGGAAGCCTTTGCGGTAGACTTCATCCAGTGCCGTCGAGGCGGCCTTTGTCAGGGCAGAGGTGTCAGAGGTCGGTGAGGGGAGACGGACGGCTGCGCTGTTGCGATATTGGGGCAGGTCGTCGCGGTGGCGGTTGGTGGAGAGAAACACCTGCACTGTGCGGCAGACGCTGTGCTGCTCGCGCAGTTTAAAGGCACAGGAGGAGGCGAAGGTGCGCACTGACTGCCGCAGGTCTTCCAGGTTGTCGGTCATGTAGGCAAAGGTGCGGCTCTGCATGATGCTGCGCTGGCGTTCAGGGCGGTTGAGGTCGATGCAGGGGATGCCTCTCAGTTCCTGCCAGGTACGCATTCCGGCTACGGAAAAGAGGCTCTGCACCAGATGCTCGTCGCAGTCGGCAAAGTCCTGCGCCGTGCGTATGCCTTGTTCGATAAGCTTCTTCTGGTTTTTGCGGCCGATGCCCCATACGTCGGCAATATCGAGCATGGAGAGCGCCTTGCGGCGGTTTTCGGGGGTGAGGACGCAGATGCCGTGGTAGCCTTTGTAGTGTTTGGCGTAATGGGTGGCCACTTTGGCGAGGGTGTAGCTCTGCGAGCAGCCGCAGCTGACTGGTATATGGGTGGTTGAGATTATCATCTCCATCACCTGACGCACATATCGGCGCACCTCATCGGGATCCTCAATGGGGAGCGAGCCAAAGAACTCGTCGACAGAATACTGCACAAAGTCAAGCACTATGTCCTGCTGCCTCACCGCATCCATGATTTGACGCGATATGCGGCGGTACTTCTTGTGGTCGACAGGGCAGATGACCACGTTGTTCAGCCGGAGGAGACCCCGCACCTGAAAGAGGGGTATACCCCGCTTGAGTCCCAAGGCCTTGGCTTCGGGCGTGAGAGCCAAGATGATGCCGCCCCCCGCCTCGTTGTCGTTGGCCACCACCACGGGTTTTCCTTCGAGACCAGGGCGTGTAGCCACTTCGCAGGAGGCAAAGAAGGAGTTGCAGTCGATGTGCAAATACATGGCAATTTGAGGATTGAGGGTTGGGCATTGGCTGACGCATAAGGATGTCGTTCAAGACCCAACCCTCATTCTCCGCTGCTGCTATTCGGCAGGGCTGAAGTCTTCCTTACCTACGCCGCAGAGGGGGCACACCCAGTCGGCGGGGAGGTCTTCGAAGGCGGTGCCGGGGGCGATGCCGTTGTCGGGGTCGCCTTTGGCAGGGTCGTACTCGTAGTGGCAGATGTCGCAAATGTACTTTTTCATTGTGTGATGATTTTAGGGGTTTAACATGACAGAATCAGCCGTTTGGCACTATAACTTGAGCATAGCATACGGCTATATTCATGCTGCAAAAATACACTTTTTTTTCAAATAATCGTGTTTCCTTTTTATGGGGGACTTCTATGAATCACCTCGAAGGGTGAGCGCGCATTTCTCAATTAGCCTTGGTGCAGTCTTGCCGAAGTCGGAAATGACTAATCTGGGATGGGTACACAATATATTTACATTTTACACGTTATAATAAAAAATAACTAAATGGGAGGTAATCATTCAAAGATATGAAAAAGAACGTTATCATTCTGATACTGACGGCACTGCTGCTCTGTCTGACAGCTTGCAAGCAGGAGGAGCGGGACGTGAAGTATAAGATTAGGAAAGCGGATCTGGGAACGGTGGAATATACCGTGAGGCAGATTATCCGAAACAGCGACGAGACTTGGAAGTTCTTCGGCGACAGGAAGGTGCTTTTCTCGGTGAAGGCCAAGGTGAAGGCAGGCATCGACCTGGACAAAATGACCGACGATGATGTGAAGGTGAAAGGCAACAGCATCAAGCTGACTCTGCCAAAACCCGAAATTGTGGCCTTGAATATCAAGCCTAACGACATCAAGCTGGAATATTCGAAGGTGTCGGCCCTACGGTCGGAATACAGCCAGAAGGAGTATGACGAGATACTGCGGGCTGGCGAAGAGTCGATTAGAACCGATGAGGCCCTGCTATCCAGCATCATCGCCGATGCCGAGACCAACGCCAGCGAATTCTTTGAGATACTGCTTCGGGGAAGCGGATTCACCGATATTAAAATTGCGTTCGAAGCCAAATAACTCATAGCCATGGAAGAGAACAACGACATCATCATGGGCGGGAAAGCCCCTTACACGGAGCCCGAGATAAAGGTGGCGGAAGAGACACCAGTGCAAGAAAAACCTTTCGAGGACGACCAAGAGCAAACTGAATCTGAAGACCCTCATACCAAGACGATTGGAAACGATGAACCACAGCCTAATAAGGAGGGCGGACAGGACGAACCCCAGAAAAAGAAAGGCAACATCATCGAGGCGGTAGGGCTACTGTTTAAGAACTTCAACCAGCTGGCACGCACCCTCATCATCTTGGCAGCAGTGGTGCTAGTGGGTGTGGGCATCTATTCTTTGCAACACCGAGCAAAGCATAAGAAAATCATGCGCACCATCACACAGACTGTGGTGGAGGTGAGGAAGATAAAGGAGTTCTGCACCGCCAGCTACCACGAGGAAATGGTGGTGTCGACGACACGTAAGAAATTCATGAAGCACGAAGACCTGGCCATCATAGCGAAGGGGACCGTAAGGGTGGGGTTCAACCTTTCGACCCTCACGACACAGGTGACCTCCGACACCTCTATCGTGGTCAGTATTCCCTGCCCTATCGTGCTGGACGTGATTACCAACCCTTCGGATTTCGAGACCTTCCATGAAGACGGCCACTGGGACCACGAGCTGGTGACGACCTACAAGAACCTGGCGCGTGTGATGATACTGAACCATGCCAAGGCCGACGGCATCATGCAGGACGCTGAAGTGAACGGCAAAGAAAAGATTGCGGAGCTGTTCCGCCGCATCGGTTTCACAGATGTGACCGTCAACGTGGTTGACTCCAAGCCAGCCCTCGGCGACAGCGGAGTGCCATACCTCGGCGGGGGGCTGGAGCTTCCAGAGAAATCGGATGAGGCACTTTAGATTGTTTGATTGCTTGAGCGTGATGGCCGCGCCAGCCATTCAATCATCAACACTTTCACACGTTCAAAAAAGCATTCACACACTCGCCGAGGCTAGTGAAAATCAGCAATATGTATCAATGGCGAGAATATAATCATGATAATACGTATTTTTTTTGTATCTTTGCATTTTTAATAATTATATTATCCAGCTTATGAAACACCGCATTACCACCTTGTTACTTGTGCTGCCCTTGCTCTTTGCCTCTTGCAGCAAAGACTATTTCTCCGAGCTGAGACATCCCTTGGAGATACAGGGGGAGTTTGACCCAGTCTACGGTTTCCCCTTGGCCAAGATGTCGGCAGACATTGGGACCATTGTTGGCATGCTCGACACCAACCAGGACATCACCGTATACATCAGAGAGGACGATGTTGTCTCATTCCGTTACGACTACACCAACCATGCTGTGCTCTCTTGGACCAACGAGCCGGATAAACGGCATGCGGACAGGAGCAAGGGGGTGTTCGACACCATCTACAGCTACTCGGTCATCGAGGGCACCCAGAGATTCGACATCTTCGAGAAGCTGCAATATTTCGACACCAACTCGTTTAACGTAAACGAATTCCTCATCACGGTGGATGCCGACGTACAGGGGTTTGTCAACAGTGCGTTCGAAGCTTCTGTGGATGCAGGGGTGAACCTCACGTTCGACTCGCTGGTTATCGTAATCAACTGCATGGACGGCTACAGCAAATTGCTCCCGATGCTTATCTCGACCGAGGAGGTGAGCGTCACCGAGCTGCTGCATTCGCGGCACATACCCATCTTCGACCAGTACGACTTCCGCGACGTGGTGGAGCACAAACCCATCAGCGTGGACTATACGGTGAGGATGTGCCTGTCCATGCCCTTCGACCAGATGCTCCCCAATTCGACATTCCAAGAGAACATGGAATCGCTGGGCGTGGACAGCATCGTGGCGGACATACAGGCACGCCTTGAGCTGCCGCTGAGTTTCTACAGCAACAACATCTCCTACGTGGACACCGTCGACCTCGACCTCTCCAACCTGGAGGAACAACTCAGCAACATCGAGAACGACACCCTCACGGGCGAGCATTACACGGTGTGTCTCAACGATGAGAGCTGCTTCCTGGCCTTTGTGGTAAACAATGGCCTCCCGATAGGGCTCCGTTTCGACGTCACGTTCCTTGACGAATACAACACCCCCATACTCAGCACCCTTTTCCAAGGGGATTATGAGATGTATTCCTCGCCGGTGATGCCAATGCCTGGACACCCTAACACCTACATATCGAACGGCACCACCTCGTCGCAGTTCAAGCTGCAACTCACCCTCAACAAGCTCAAACAGCTGGGCAGATGCCGCAGGATGATATACGACATCAACCTCAACAGCGCCCGCTCGGGCAACAAAGCAGGCAGGGACTATGTGGCCATTCGCAAGGATGACCGGCTGGACATCAGGACCTACGTGGTACTGTCGCCCCATGCCGACTTCACCCTGCCTGTAGAACTCCCCCATATTCCATTCTTAAACAACTAAGACCCTATGAAACAGTATTTCCACATCCTTTCAATCGCAGTACTGTTCCTAGGAACGGCCGTCATGACCCCACTGCGAGGACAACAGATAACCGACAATGCCGTGTTTTACCACTCCATCCGCTCGCCGTGGTCGAACTACCTGAATCCCGCCCTCTTCCCCGAATCTTCAGGGTGGTACGTCACCACCGCCAAGACCGGGGTGCAGCTGTCGCTGCCGCTGTCGTACGAAGACCTGCACCTACAGTACGACCCCGAACGTGATGTCACCGTGCTGAACATCAACACCGTGCTCGACCAGCTCAGAACGAGTGGCTGCAACTTCTACCACAACACGGACGTAAACGTGCTGGGGTTTGGCTTCACGGTAAAAGACTACCTGCACTTCACTGCGTCGGCGGGATTGAAGACCTTCAGTTCATTCACTGTGCCGATGGGATTCCTCGACTTTATCACCTTGGGCAACCTCTCAGGCGACAGAACCATCGACTTTGGAGCCAGCGACATACTCAACACCCAGCTGTATGCCTATGCTTCGGTGGGCGCAGCCTTCCGCCTGCCCCTTTTCCCACTCACGGTAGGGGCGCGAATCAACGTGCTGGACGGTATCACCGCCATATCGCTCGACAACCTGTCGTTGAACCTGAGCACAACAGAAGACGTAAGCGTGATGAAACTGACCTCGGACTACCTTATCCACACGGCCGGGTTCGGCAAACTCACAAGGAGCGAGGATGGCCAATTCTCCTTCGACCTAGAAAACCTCTCGAACTTCATCCCCAAGAACCTGGGATTCACCATCGACCTTGGTGCCAAGCTCAAAGTCAACATCTTCGACATAAGCATGAGCATCGTCGACCTGGGCCCCGGCGTGCATTGGAAACAGAATCCCATCACCATAGTGCCGCGCCAAAAGGATGTGTCAATCTCGTTCAGCGGCATAGACCTCAGCACCCTTATCACCCGTGGCAATGTGGACACGACGTTCATCAGCCGCTTCAAGGACAGCCTGATGGCTATGATAGACTATGTGACGGAAGAGAATGACTACTGGTACTCCATACCGACCCGCATGTATATTGGTGCCTCAGTATCGCTGGGCAAACTGCTCCGGGCGGGCTACCTTTTCCAAGGCCAATGGTATAACGGCTGGTGGAACAACCACCATTCGGGGTCGAACCATTTTGCCTGCAACAACACCCTTTCGGCTCATTTGAACCTCTTCAACTGGCTGGAACTGTCGGCGGTCAACTCTTTCACCTACAACGGCGAAAGCATCACCTGGCTGAATCCCGGATGCGCGCTGACGTTCAGTCCCGGACGCAAGGTGCAGTTTTTTGCAGCACTGGAATACCTCTCCGACATGAACCCCACCAAGATACGTTCCGCCCATTTCATGTTCGGCCTTAACATGGTGGGGATAAAAGACAAAGATTAATCACTACCCAAACTACAAACAACCAACTCATGAGCAATATAGTAGCCATCGTCGGACGCCCCAATGTGGGCAAGTCCACCCTCTTCAACCGCCTGACAGAAAGCCGCAAGGCCATCGTTGACGAAACGGCGGGAGTGACACGTGACAGGCAATACGGCAAGTCGGACTGGAACGGCAAACGTTTCTCCATCATCGACACTGGCGGATATGTCGTCGGAGGGGAAGACGAGTTTGAAATAGAAATACGCAAGCAGGTGCAGCTGGCCATCGATGAGGCCGATGTCATTCTTTTCCTTGTGGATGTGCGCGAAGGCCTGACCCCCATGGACGAAGATGTGGCTGACCTGCTCCGCCGATGCAAAAAGAAGGTGTTCCTGGTAGCCAACAAGGTGGACAACCCCAAGGAGATGGAGGGACTGTCGGAATTCTACGCGCTAGGGCTGGGCGACCCCATCCCCATTGCTGGCGTCAGCGGAAGCGGCACCGGCGACCTGCTGGACGCCGTGGTGGCTGACTTTGACGAAGGCGACGACGACGATTCGGACGGGCTGCCCCGCATCGCCGTGGTGGGCCGCCCCAATGTGGGGAAAAGCTCGTTCATCAACTTCATCACCGGCGAGGAGCGCAACATCGTCACCCCCATCGCCGGAACGACCCGCGACAGCATCTACACACGGTACAACATGTTCGGATTCGACTTCAACTTCGTGGACACTGCCGGACTGCGAAAGAAGTCGAAGGTGAACGAAGACCTGGAGTTTTACTCCGTCATGCGGAGCATCCGCGCCATCGAGAACAGCGATGTCTGCATCCTTATGCTCGACGCCAGCCAAGGCATTGAGCAGCAAGACCTCAACATCTTCTCGCTCATACAGCGCAACAACAAGGGCGTGGTGGTGGTGGTCAACAAATGGGACCTGATAGAAAAAGACACACACACCCACAAGAAGTTCGAAGACCTGATACGCAGCCGCATAGCCCCCTTCGACGATGTGCCCATCATCTTTACCAGCGTGCTTAACAAGCAGCGCATCTTCAAGGTGCTTGAGACCGCCAAGCAGGTGTATGAGGCTCGGAGCCGCCGCATCTCGACCAGCGAGCTGAACGACACGCTCCTGCCCATCGTCAAGGAGCAGAACCCGCCCCCATCGGTCAAAGGCAAATGGGTAAAAATCAAATATATCACCCAGCTTCCCACTCACTACCCCCAGTTTGTGTTCTTCTGCAACCTCCCGCAATACATCCGCGACCCCTACCGCCGCTTTGTCGAGAACCGTATGCGGGAGCTGTGGGACTTCCACGGCGTGCCGATGTCTATTTATTTCCGTGCCAAATAATAAAACCCTAGAATAAAATGAAAAAGATACCCATCATACTCCTCGCCATCACCCTCCTCGCCTCCTGTAGCCATGTGAGAGAAGAGGTGATACAGAACTATCCCAACGGCAACCCCATGCTGGTGTTCCTGCTCAAAGGCAGCAAGAACGACCCCACCCGTGTGGGCGAACGCATGTATTACGAGAGCGGGCAATTACAGTTTGAGAAACACTTCTCCGGCAAGCCCGAAGAACCCGACGGCACCTGGAACTACTACTTCGACAACGGGCAGCTCTTTGCCACAGCCGATTTCTCTAAGAAACACGACTTTGGAAGCAACTGGACCTTCTATAACCGCAACGGCGGCGCCTATTATGACGGGAAACTCGACTCGGTGTATGTCACCGACCTGGGCATGTTCGGCACCCCCAGCACTGTGGTCTTCTGCTCGGGAAAGAACAAAGACGTGATTCAGTTCTACAGCAACTACACCGTCCGCAGCACCGAACGGCTGGTAAACGAGGCTCGTTCCGGCAAGGTGTTCTTCTATTTCCCCAACGGCCATCCCCAAGTGGAAGCCAACTTCGTAAACGGCTTGGAAGACGGCCCCTACATCGTCTACCGCGAAAACGGTATACCTTATTACCAAGGCAATTACGAGCAAGGCAAGCGCGTGGGCATATGGGAATTCTACGATGAAACAGGAGAGCTGAGCAACACCATCGACTACAGCAAATAGACCCAGACAACACTCCAGCAGACAGAACTCTAGAAAACACAGAATTGGCAATACTACTAGATAACCCGATATACAAGATTGTGGGGGACGCTGCCGATGCCATGGGCGTGCAGGCCTATGCCGTGGGGGGGGTGGTGCGCGACTACTTCCTGCAACGCCACTGCACCGACATCGACATCGTATGCGTGGGGAACGGCATCGACCTGGCACGTGCTGCCGCCCGCTCCATCAATCCCAACATCGAAGTGACGGTATTCAAAAACTTCGGCACCGCCTCCTTTGTCTATCACCACAACGACATCAACTGGCAGATAGAGTTTGTGGGGGCCCGAAGGGAGAGCTACAGGCGCGACAGCCGGAAACCCATTGTGGAAAACGGCACCTTGGAGGACGACCAAAATCGCCGCGACTTCACCATCAACGCCATGGCAGTATCGCTGAACCACGACACCTATGGCAATCTGGTTGACCCCTTTGGCGGCATCCAAGACCTGAACAACGGCATCATACGCACACCTCTCGACCCCGACATCACCTTCAGCGACGACCCGCTGCGCATGATGCGCGCCATCCGATTTGCATCGCAGCTGGGCTTCTATATCCAAAACTCCACCTTCGACGCCATCCAACGCAATGTGGAGCGCATACATATCGTCTCCATCGAACGTATCACCACCGAGCTCAACAAGATAATCCTCTCCCCTACCCCGTCGGTGGGCTTCCGCCTGCTGGAAAAGTCAGGACTCCTGCGCATCATCTTCCCCGAACTCAGCGCCCTCAAGGGCGTGGAGACGGTGGGGCAGCGCGCACACAAGGACAACTTCTACCACACCCTCACCGTCTTGGACCATGTGGCGGCCAAGAGCGACAACCTCTGGCTCCGCTGGGCAGCACTGCTGCACGACATCGGCAAGCCTGCCACGAAACGCTACGACGAAAAACTGGGCTGGACCTTCCATGGCCACGAAGTGAAGGGCAGCAAGATGGTGAAGAAGATATTCTCCCGCCTAAGGCTGCCGCTTGACAACAAGATGAAGTATGTCGAAAAGCTGGTTCTTCTGCACCTCCGCCCCATCATACTGGCTGAAGACGAGGTGACCGACTCGGCCGTACGTCGACTCCTCTTCGATGCCGGTGACGACATCGAAGACCTGATGACCCTTTGCGAGGCCGACATCACCAGCAAGAACGAAGAGAAAGTGCGCCGGTATATGAACAACTTCCAAATCGTACGGCAAAAGCTGGTCGAACTGGAAGAAAAAGACCGCATACGCAACTTCCAGCCGCCCGTGAGCGGAGAAGACATCATGAAGACATTCGGCATCCCCCCCTGCTACGACATCGGAGTCATCAAAGACACCATCAAGAACGCCATCTTAGACGGCATCATACCCAACGAGCGCGAGGCCGCCTGGCAGATGATGCTCGACAAAGGAGCTGAACTGGGTTACCAACCCATCGAACAATAACCGTCAATCACTTCAGCCATCAGCAGACTCATCCTCATACTCGGCCCCACGGCATCAGGCAAGACCGCACACGCCATCAGGCTCGCCCAAGAGCTGAAGACAGAGATTGTGTCGTGCGACTCGCGCCAGTTCTATTCCGAGCTGGACATAGGGGTTGCCCGTCCTTCGCCCGAAGAGCTGGCCGCCGCCCCACACCATTTCATTGCCTGCCGCTCGGTAGAAGAGCCCTTCAACGTCTTCTCTTACGAACAGGAAGCCCTTAGGAAGCTGGACACCCTATTCCAACGGCACGACACCGTCATCGCTGTGGGTGGCAGCGGGCTATACATCGAAGCACTCTGCCGCGGCATCTCGGTTCTCCCCGACCCCGCACCCCAACTAAGGGCCGAGCTACAGCAGAAACTAAGGACCGAAGGGGTGGAAAGTCTGCGGCTGATGCTCAAGCAGCTCGACCCCGACTACTACGCCCAAGTAGACTTGGCCAACGGCGTGCGCATCCAACGTGCCTTAGAGGTCTGTCTGACAGCAGGAAAGCCCTACAGCCAGCTCATCCGCCAGCCCCACAAGCCCCGGCCCTTCACCATCGAGACCACCATCATCGAACGCAGCCGCGACGAACTGCGCCAGCGCATCAACCGTAGGGTGGACATGATGATGGACAGCGGATTAGAAGAGGAAGCCCAGAAACTTTACCCCCTACGCCGCCTCACGCCGCTCAACACTGTAGGGTACAAGGAGTTCTTCACCCTTTGGGAAAAAGGACAAAGCCCCCGTCCTTTAAGCCGGGAACAGCGTCAGCAGGTGACCGATGCCATCCGCCTCAATACCTGGCACTATGCCAAAAAACAACTCACCTGGCTCAAGAAATATCCTTCCAGAACACTCTGAGCACCTCTGAATGGGAACAAAAAATGAAATGGAGAGTCGTTTGCAGACCCCCCACTTCATACATACCAACTAAACTTTATTAATCAAACAAATGGAGGTAGTGGTCCACGATACCCTCCAGACGCTGTTTGTCCTTAAAATAATTATAAGTGCTAATCTTCAATTCCTCACAGGCCTCCTCGTCGCAAACGACATTGCCATGCTGGTGCATCTGCAGCATGCTGGCAGTCCACATGTGACTGACACCCTCTTCAATCATGTGATGTAGGGCACGGGCTTTCTTGGTGCCATTGCAGAGAATCAGGACCTCACGGGCGGCCATCACAGTACCCACTCCAACAGTGAGTGCCTGTTTGGGTACCAGCGACATATCGCCGTTGAAGAAACGGCTGTTGGCCTCGATGGTGTTGGTCGTGAGGGTTTTGATACGGGTCCTTGATGCCAGGCTGCTGCCCGGTTCGTTGAATGCGATGTGACCGTCGGGACCAATACCACCCATGAACAGGTCAATACCACCAGCCTGCGCTATCATCTCCTCATAATGGGCACACTCGGCCACGAGGTCGGGGGCATTGCCATCAAGGATGTGGACATTCTCCTTCTTAATATCAATGTGGTTGAAGAAGTTGTTCCACATAAAACTATGATAGCTCTCGGGATGGTTTACGTCAAGACCCACATACTCGTCCATGTTGAAGGTCACAACGTTTTGAAAACTGATAACACCCTTTTTATTCAATTCAACCAGATGCTGATAGAGGCCGAGGGGGGAACTGCCGGTAGGGCAGCCCAAGACGAATGGCTTTTCGGGTGTAGGGTTAGCATCTAAGATTCTCTTGGCGACGAAATTTGCCGCCCATACAGACATGTCATTGTAATTCTTTGCAATAATGA
Source organism: Bacteroidales bacterium (assembly GCA_017545365.1). The sequence goes on along the minus strand of JAFWOP010000005.1, from coordinate 58,837 downwards.
CCCTCATTGTACTTTTATAAATTAATTAATAATATTTCTATATAATATTGTACCTCGTTAATTATCAACAGTTAGCCGCACATGCCCCATAATACTATCACAAACAAACCGTTTGCAAAAATACTAAAAAAACTTTATTACTGCAAAAAAAAGTATCAATAAACTAAATAATTATGATTTCCAACCTACTGACAAACGATTAAAGACAACCCTGTAAATGGCAAGGAATAACCGACATAAGGCCATCGGAAGACACCCATACCACATTCGGCCCGCCTTCGGTTTTTGCAAGCAAGAATAAAGAAAAAACTAGGGCAATTTTAGAATGCGCACTCTAAAAATAATCTTGGAAATAGTTTACAATGAATTCAAAAGGAGCGAAGGCGCAACCTGAGGGAGGAATTGCCAATCGCAAGTTGTTTTCCAAATGGCGCGATTTCTATTGTGAGACGCATATAAAAAACAAGGGGGCCACTTGTCTAGAAAAGGTGTGACCCCTATTGTGTTAAAAGAAAAAAACGTTTATTAGATGTTCTTTAAGCGTTCAGTGAGCATGGGGACAATCTTGTGAAGGTCGCCTACGATGCCTAGGTCGGCAACGCTGAAAATGGGAGCAAACTTGTCCTTATTGATGGCAATAATCAGGTCGCTCTCTTCCATGCCGGCCAGGTGCTGGATAGCACCGCTGATGCCGCAGGCCAAATAGAGGTTGGGGCGGACGGTTTTACCGGTTTGTCCAACCTGACGGCTCTGCTCCATGATGCCGGCGTCAACCATGGCACGGCTGCTGGAGACCTCGCCACCCAACTCTTTTGCCAGAGCTTCGAGCTTTGCAAAGCCTTCCTTATTGCCGACACCACGACCACCGCTGACCAGCACTTTGGCTTGGCTGATATCGGTGATTACCTTCTCTTCCTTGACAGTCTTCAGGATTTTCACGCGGGCAATCTTCGCCTCGTCGAACTTGACGGCATAGTCGACCACCTCGCCCTTGCGGGTGGGGTCGGCAGCCATTTTCTGCATCACGCCGGGACGGACGGTAGACATCTGCGGACGGTGGTTTTTGCAGAGGATGGTGGCCATCAGGTTGCCGCCGAAAGCAGGACGGGTCATGCGGAACTCGTGGGCTTCGTCGTCGCTGATTTCCAACTTGGTGGCATCGGCGGTGAGGCCGGTGATGTTACGAGCGGAGACACGGGGGCCGAGGTCACGGCCGATGGTGGTGGCACCGATGAGGAGGATGCTGGGTTTCTGCTCTTGGATAATCTGGGTGATGGCCTGGGTGTAAGGCTCGGTCAGATAGTTGGCCAGAAGGTCGTTGTCGACCACCAGCACTTTGTCAGCACCGTGCTCCACTAGTGTTTGGGCCTCGCCCTTGATGTTTTTGCCCAAAAGGATGGCTACGACTTTCTCATTGTTGGCGTCGGCCAGCTCGCGAGCCTTACCTAACAGCTCAAGAGCTACATTCTGGATTTTGCCGTCGCGCTGCTCGGCAAATACGTAAACGTCTTTATAATCTTGTAAATTCATGGCTATTAGATAATATGTTTCTCTTTTAGTTTGTTGACGATGAGTTCCACAGCCTCTTCGGGAGACACTTCAAAGGTCTGGCCGGCAGGTTTCAACTGCTTGGGGAACGACTTGAACACAGAGGTGGGGGAACCGGCTTTGCCGATGCGGTCTTCGGGGACATTGATGCGGTCGGCGCCCCATACTTCGACTTCTTTGTCGTAGGCGGTGACAATGCCGTTGACCGTCATGTAACGGGGCTGCACGGCACTGGCGAGGGCGGTGACGACGCAGGGGGCCTGCATCTGAAGGATTTGGTAGCCGTCCTCCATCTGCTTGCGGACGGTGAAGGTCTTGGTGGCCTCGTCGTACTGGAGGTCTTCCATATAAGAGACCTGCGGGAGGTCGAGGTGTTCGGCGATTTGGGGACCCACCTGTGCGGTGTCGCCATCGATGGCCTGACGGCCGGTGATGATGAGGTCGTAGTCCATCGTGCGGAGAGCACCTGCGATAGCACTAGAGGTGGCGAGGGTGTCGGCACCGCCCAGTTTGCGGTCGGTGAGCAGGATGGCACGGTCGACACCCATGGCGAGTGCTTCGCGAAGGATAGCCTCGGCCTGGGGGAGGCCCATGGTGATGACGGTCACATGTGCGCCATATTTATCTTTCAGTTGAAGAGCGAATTCCAAACCACCTTTGTCGTCGGGGTTCATGATGCTGGGAACGCCCTCACGGATTAGCGTGCCGGTCTGCGGATTAATTTTCACCTCGGTGGTGTCCGGCACTTGTTTTATGCAAACAACGATTTTCATTTTCTATTATTATTGTGTCGGACTAGTCAGACTAGTCGGACTGGTCTGATACTATTTGAACAATTTACCGGCAATCACCATGCGTTGCACTTCGCTGGTGCCTTCATAGATTTCGGTGATTTTGGCGTCACGCATCATGCGTTCGACGGGATATTCACGGGTGTAGCCGTAGCCGCCATGGAACTGGACGGCCTTGGTGGTCACTTCCATTGCGGTCTCGGCGCAGAACAGCTTGGCCATAGCGGCCTCGGCGCTATAGGGAAGGCCGTTGTCCTTGTTATAATGGGCACGACGCACGAGCAGACGTGCGGCCTGCACCTTGGTTTCGAGGTCGGCCATCTGGAACTGGGTGTTCTGGAACTGGCTGATGCTGCGGCCGAACTGTTTGCGTTCCTTGGTATACTTGACGGTCTCGTCCATGGCGCCCTGTGCAATACCCAGTGCCTGAGCGGCGATGCCGATACGACCGCCGTCGAGGGTCTTCATGGCCAGGCCAAAGCCTTTGCCTATCTGGCCGAGCAGACGGTCCTTGGGGATGCGGCAGTTTTCGAAGATGAGTTCGGTGGTGGCACTTCCGCGGATGCCCATTTTCTTCTCTTTTTTGCCTACGCTGAATCCGGGGTCGGACTTCTCGACGATGAAGGCACTGATGCCTTTGGTGCCGAGGCTCTTATCGGTCATAGCAATGATGATGAACACATTGGCGTAGCTGCCGTTGGTGATGAATATTTTGCTGCCGTTGAGCACCCATTCTTCGCCGTCCAGCTCGGCCATGGTCTGCTGACCTGCGGCGTCGGTGCCAGCATTGGGTTCGGTGAGGCCGAATGCACCAATCCACTCGCCGCTAGCCAGTTTGGGCAAATACTTCATCTTCTGTTCCTCGGTGCCGGCCTCGAGGATGGGGGCGCAGCAGAGGCTGGTATGGGCTGAAAGGATGACGCCGGTGGTGGCGCAGACTCTAGAGAGTTCCTCCACGGCCATGCCGTACATGATATTGGTGCCGCCGGCACCACCGTACTGAGTGGGGATGGGGATACCCATGAGGCCCATCCTGGCCATTTTTTGCACGGTTTCCATGGGGAAGCGTTCCTGCTCGTCGACTTCGGCGGCAAGGGGTTTGACCTCTTTCTCTGCAAATTCGCGAATCATCTGCAGGAAGAGTGTGTCTTGTTTGGCAAAGCTAAAATCCATGTATTTTGGGTTTTATGTCAGACTAGTCAGACTAGTCGGACTAGTTAGACATTATTTTACTGCGATAGTCTCAATCTCGACGAGGACACCCATAGGCAGACCTTTGACGGCAAAGGCGGCACGGGCGGGGCAATCGGTGCTATAGTATTTAGCGTACACCTCGTTCATGGGTTTGAAATACTCCATGTCGGCCAGGAGGCAGGTGGATTTGACCACGTCCTGGAAGGTGAACCCGGCTTCGTCGAGGATAGCCTTGATGTTTTGCATCACTTGCTCGGTCTGAGCCGTAATGCCTTCGGGCACTTCCTTGGTGGCAGGGTTGATGGGGATCTGACCAGAAATGTAGAGGGTGCTGCCAGCCAAAACGGCCTGACTGTAAGGTCCGATGGCAGCAGGTGCATTGGGGGTGTTGATTATTTTCTTCATAGTACTATGTTGATTATTATATTGTTCTATATATAAAAAGACATATACCCTATCGCATCTTTCAAATTGCAAAGATAAGCATTTTTTTTTAATTAACACTATTCTGCCTAAAAATAATGCTCTTTTTATCACCTCTGAGGTCTCCACAAAGGGGGCGGGCAAGGGTTTGGGGTGCGTGTTTTTTGGCCATTACACTTTGTCAGTCGAGTTTTTTTTGTATCTTTGCAAACTGAATATGCTGTTCAACTCTATAGAATTCATTATCTTTCTGCCAATAACGTTTGTCGTTTACTGGTTGCTCCGCCGCCAAACCCGCTGGCAGAACGTGTTTGTGATTGCCGCATCCTACCTGTTCTACGGCTGGTGGGACTGGCGTTTTCTGCTGCTGATAGCCTTCACCACCCTTTGCAGCTATCTTTCAGGAATAGGTATGGCCAGGGTGGCGACGGACGATGCCGACTCTCATGCCAAAGCGAAGGCCAAGGCCATCCTTTGGTCAAATATAACCGTCAACCTGCTTATCCTCTGCCTGTTCAAGTATTACGACTTCTTCGCCCAGTCTTTTGCCGACTTGTTCTTGGACGGCAAGGCTGACGGCATATTGCTCCACCTGATATTGCCCGTGGGCATCTCGTTCTACACCTTCCAAGCCCTCAGCTACAGCATCGATGTTTACCGAGGCAGCATCACCCCCACCCGCGACATGGCCGCTTTTTTCGCTTATGTGAGCTTCTTCCCCCAATTAGTGGCCGGACCCATAGAGAGGGCAACCAGCCTCCTACCCCAATTTGAAAACGGACGGCATTTCGACTACCGCCAGTGCGTCGACGGGATGCGGCAGATGCTTTGGGGCTTTTTCAAGAAGATGGTCATCGCCGACAGTTGCGCGCTATATGTCGACCAAATATACGGACACCCCCACCGGTTCAGCAGCACCTCCTTGCTGCTGGCCGCGGCATTGTTCACCATTCAAATCTATGGCGACTTTTCGGGCTACAGCGATATCGCCATCGGTTGTGCCAAGATGTTCGGCATCACACTACGCAGGAACTTCAATGTGCCATATTTTAGCCGCGATATTGCAGAATTCTGGAGGCGGTGGCATATATCGTTGACCACTTGGTTCCGCGACTACATATATATCCCCCTCGGCGGCAGCCGCGTACCCAAAGGACGTGTGGTGCTCAACACCTTCGTCATCTTCCTTGTCAGCGGTCTATGGCATGGGGCCAACTGGACCTTTGTGGCATGGGGTGCGTTCCACGCCCTTCTCTTCCTCCCCCTTATCCTCCTCGGCAAGAACCGCAGGTACACCGATGTGGTAGCAGCGGGCCGCAGGCTGCCATCATTCAAGGAATTGGGGCAGATGCTGCTCACTTTCTTCCTTGCCACTATGGGGTGGATTCTATTCCGCTCCGACAGCATCGAGGAGGCCTTTGAATACTACGGCCTCATGTTCGGGAACCTGTTCGACGGGCAGCCCGCCACCATCACCTCGCAGCTTGATGCCTGGTTGCTCACCGCAGCCTTGGTGCTGATGACAGTGGTGGAATGGTGCAACCGCGACAAAGAGCACGAATTTGCCCGCCTGCCACACAACCGCATCCTCCGCTGGGGTCTTTACATCCTCATCCTCTTCATGATTAGTGCCTATATGGTCACCAATGAGATGCCATTCATTTATTTCCAATTCTAGCACTTATCCATCATGAAAAAGCTACTGAAACGAATCGCCTTTTTCCTGCCCATAGCACTCGTCAGCTATCTGCTCCTGTTGTGGCTATTGGGCGACCTTGGATGGGTACGCACCGGCATCACTAAGATGGGCAATACCGGTCACCTCAACAGCCGCATCAAAGACATACGCAACTACCACGACGTTGACATCCTCTTTCTTGGTTCGTCACATAGTTACCGCACTTTCGACACCCGTTTCTACGAAGCCCACGGCTACAGCTGTTTCAACCTCGGCTCATCGAACCAGACACCCCGACAGACCTATGTCCTACTCAAGGAGTACCTTGACAGCCTCGCCCCCTATGCGGTTATTTTCGAGGTGCATCCCGATATCATGAACCAGGACGGTATTGAGAGCACGGTTGACTTGTTGGCCAACGCTCCCCTTACATGCGAGATGTCCAAGATGGCATGGGGAAGCAAGAACATGAAAGCCATCAACACATGGCTCTACTCCGTTTATAATCAGAAGATACGCCACCGTCTTGACCACTTCGTCGAAGACAGCATCACGGAAAACACCATCTACATACCCGGAGGTTATGTGGAAGTAAAATCCAAGGCCTTTGAGGTGAAACGCTATCCCCGCAAGAAACTGACCATCCTGCCCGAACAGATGGAATACCTGAAGAAATGCCTCGACATGCTCAAAGAACGGGGCATCTCCTACCTGCTGGTGGAGGTTCAGGATGCCGAACAGCTACGCAAGACCTATCTGAACCACGATTGGTTTGAAGCCCAGATGAGCGCCCTTGGGCCTTATCGATACAAAATACTGCCCCTTGTCGACACCACTCATTTCTGCAACAGTAACCACCTCTACAAACCCGGAATCGTACTGTTCAACGAAGACCTTGTCGAAGACATCCCCCTCTACCTACCTTCCACTCCCCAATCACTCCTTCCAACTGATGATTAGCCCTATTTACAAACCTAAAGAAAGAAAACCATGCACATCCTCGGAATCATGTCAGGCACCTCACTCGACGGACTCGACATCGCCTATTGCAACATACAGGACGATAGCTTCGAGCTCATCTCTGCCGAAACCTATCCCTACAGTGACGAATGGGTCAACTGGCTCTCCACGCTCGAACAAGCGACAGCTTATGAGTATGCCCTCGTCAATGTCGAGCTGGGTCATTACATCGGGCAACGTGTCAACCAATTCCGCAGTGAGCACCCTGGGCCGGTTGACCTTATTGCTTCCCACGGCCACACCATTTTTCACCAACCCCAACTGGGGTTAACCACCCAAATAGGTGATGGCGACGCCATTGCAGCTGAGACCCACCTGCCGGTGGTGTTCAACTTCCGAAACCTTGATGTGGCACTGGGCGGCCAGGGAGCGCCCCTCGTACCGATTGGCGACCGACTGCTTTTCGGCGAGTACGACGCATGTCTTAATCTTGGGGGTATAGCCAATATATCCTATGAAACCGAGGGCAACCTACGCGAAGCCTACGATATATGCCCCTGCAATATGGCACTGAACCATCTGACCCGACTCATCAACAAGCCCTACGACAAAAACGGCCTACTAGCCCGACGTGGAGACATCGTCAACGGCCTTCTAGAGCAAATGGATGCCTTGGACTATTACCGTCACCCTCTCCCAAAATCGTTGGGAAAAGAATGGTTTGTGGCCAACTTCGTACCCCTCATTGAACACAAAGAATATGCCGTGGGAGACCTCCTCGCCACCACTGTGGAGCACATAGCGCGGCAAGTGGCAGGAGCCATCAAAGGGCGTGGGCTTCAGACCATGCTGGTCACTGGGGGCGGGGCAAAAAACAAATACCTCATAGCACGGCTACAGGCCCAAATTCCCAGCTGCAAAATCACCATCCCTGCCGAGAGCATCATCGACTACAAAGAGGCCATTATCTTCGCCCTCCTGGGCTACCTGCGCCTGAACCAAAGGCCCAATTGCCTGAGCAGCGTCACGGGTGCAAAATACGACAACTGCGGTGGCGATATTGCAGGAGTGGTTGAAGCCAACACGGATTTGTAAAAGTCTTTAGGTCTCTTTATTTGTTTTCATTATCGTGTCCCTTCGGGACACAGTTCTCTGATGTCTGAGTGTCACGACACTGCGCCTTCGGCTTTTACCGTGTTATTAATAGTCTCACCTCTTCGAGGTGATTTATAGAAGTCCCTTTTATTACGACATCAAAGAAAGAGCGACGCGGCTATGCCGTCGGCATGGAGCAGACCTTCTGCCGTAGGTTGGTAATGAGTAGGGGTGTCGTGTATCAGCCCTGCCGACACGAAACGGGCAATCTCCTTTTTCAGACGTTCAGCAAAAGGAGGCAATATCAGGCTTTTGTCTATTCCTTTCATAGTCCTGAGGGCAGTCATAACATACTCGTTGTACGCTTCTTTCAGGCCCAGCTCTTCTTCCTCATGTTCTATGGGTCCAGCCTGAACACTGGCAATATAACGTTGGACATCGGCCACATTCCATCGGCGGCGGCAGCCATCGAAACTGTGGGCTGCTGCCCCTACACCCAGATAGGGGGTACGATCCCAATAGCGGCTGTTATGCACTGCTTGATATCCAGGGCGACAGAAATTGGACACTTCATATTGGTGGAAACCCTGCGCTGACACCCACTCCAGCAAGGCCTGATAGTGCAACAGCGACTCATCCTCACTGGCTACCGCCAGCCGTCCTTGTGTAATCTGTCTTTGCAAAATAGTGCCCTCCTCGACAGTGAGGGCATAGGCAGAGAGGTGCTGAATCGGCACCTGCTCGAGCCTCGAGAGATTGTCTTCCCAAGCCTTGACTGTCTGATTGGGGAGTCCGTAGATAAGGTCAACGCTCAGATTTTTATAGCCAGCATCAATCACATTGTGCAACGCATCCATCGCCTGACGGGAATTATGACGGCGGTTCAGCAGTGTCAAATCCTCGTCATGAAAAGACTGCACCCCAATGCTGATACGGTTGAAGAGCCCCAAATGGTGCAGGTCCTCAAGATAGGCGGGGGTGAGATCTTCGGGGTTGGCCTCGATAGTCGCTTCCTCTATTTCCTTCACACCGAAGTAGGTGCTGATGGTCTGCACAATCTGCGCCAGCTGCGATATGTCCAATAATGTTGGAGTACCACCCCCAAAATAGACGGTGCGCAAGGGATGCGGCATGCAGTGACAACGCCTACGCAACTCCTCACAAATCGCATCCACGTAAGCCTGCTTGTCGCCCTTGGTCACCGTGGAGTAAAAGGCACAGTAGGTGCACTTACGGTGGCAATAGGGAATATGAACATACAGCATAGGCTACCCTGCGTTATTGCCCTCGAAAGGCTATAGTTGCATCGTGTTCAGCAGTTGGTCGGCAGCAGCATAGGCGGAAATCTTGTTCTCAAGTATCTCCTTGCTCACCTTGTTGATGCGTTCTTCCATGCCGGGAGCGTTGAAGAAGCGGTCACGCAAACCATTCTCGATGGTTTCGTTCAATATACGGAGATTCTGTTGCTGTCGCTTATGATAGAAATAGCCGTTTGCCTTGGTGAATGCGACATACTCCATCACGTTATTCCACAACTCTTGAACTCCCTGATGGGTGTAGGCTGAGCAGAGCTGCACCTTTACGGTCCATTGCGAATCGGGCATTGGAAACAGATGCAGGGCATTACGATATTGAGTGGCCGCCAGCTCCGCCTTAATCGGGTCGATATCGCACTTGTTGATGGCTATCATATCAGCCATTTCCATGATACCGCGCTTGATACCCTGCAATTCGTCGCCCGTGTTGGCCAATTGGAGCAGAAGGAAAAAGTCCACCATGGAATGGGCGGCCACTTCAGACTGTCCCACGCCAACGGTCTCCACTATGACCACATCGAACCCGGCAGCTTCACAGAGCACAATAATCTCGCGTGTTTTCCGAGCCACGCCGCCCAAGGAGCCAGCCGAAGGGGAAGGACGAATAAATGCATTGGGGTCGACCGACAACTCTTCCATGCGGGTCTTATCGCCTAAGATGCTGCCTTTTGAGCGTTCGCTGCTCGGGTCGATAGCAAGCACGGCCACCTTGTGGTTATGGGATGTGAGAAACTTGCCCAACGACTCTATGATAGTGCTCTTGCCTGCTCCAGGAACACCCGTTATACCCAACCTGACCGACTTGCCAGAATAAGGAAGACAGCGTTCGATAATCTGCTGAGCACGTTGCTGGTGCTCATGAAGAGAGCTCTCCACCAATGTGATGGCACGGCTGAGCATGGTTCTGTCGCCATGTTCGATACCAGAGACGAGCTCCTCCACTGTGGGTTCGACGCGCTTGCGCGCCTTTACCTTTTCCAGATAGCTATTATTCACTTGATGAGGTTGTTCCACGCCCTCTTGCACACTCAGGGCCGATTCGTAGTCGAAATTGCTGTATAATTTGTTGTTTTCTGCTGACATCTCAAGTTATTTTTCAGTTATTACTATAACGTAAAAAATTCATTTATAGTATAGATAAAAAATATTTTCAAAAAAATTTTGCCATGTCGTGAAAAGTTAGTACTTTTGCACTCGCTTTCGAAAAGAAGAGAAGGCCAAAATGGCGGGATAGCTCAGCTGGTTAGAGCGCTGGATTCATAACCCGGAGGTCATCAGTTCAAGTCTGATTCCCGCTACTCAAGAAGCTTCGACATCAGTCGGGGCTTTTCTTGTATTTGGCCAATTCTATCGGATAATGGTTACTGTACCGCTCTTCACCTGCCAGTTATGTATCGAACCACCAATAAATTTCACCCGATAGGCATACGCACCTTGGGGGCAGAGGACGCCATTGTAGGTGCCGTCCCACTCGCCGGTCAGACCGTCGAATTCTGCCACCTTACGCCCCATACGGTCAAACACCACGACCTCTGCCCTCTCAATATCCTTACTACAAAATAGACGGAACTTACGGTCGACATCGTTGTTTCCCATGGGCGATATAACGTTGGGTGCCAGCACAAAAGTGCCGTCTGGGGGGAAATCTTCTTTGCGTATGACGTAGAGACTGTAGAATATGACGCTGTCGCATTCTTCTCCGATATCGATATGAATCGGGTAGTATCTGATATCGTCGTTAAAAGAAAGTCCATTAAATTTCCATGGCAGCCTGTCCTCCCTAACCGTATCGTTATATTCTATACAATGCGGACAGATTGTTAGGTTAATATGCCAGAGGGTGTCACACCCCGAAGGAGTCCAATAGGTCGTAACTTCGTATTCGCCCGTAAAGGAGAACTCGCGACCTCGGAACAGGTAATCACCTTCACAAAGCGTATCAAAAAATGTAGAGTCATAGTGGTTGTGCAACCAGACCTCCACTCTCATTGTGTCAGGCGGGCGACTAAAGGCACTCTTGCAGCCCACATAGCCCCACTGAGTGTCCAAGGCCTCATCCTTGTACTGGATAATGCGGAGCACTTCATAGCGACCCGTGTCTGCATACAAGTGGGTCACATTCTGACCATTCTCGTACAAATACCTCTCCACATGCCCGTCCCCGAAATCCCAGATAATACTGTCCGCAGGACGCTCCACCCAACCATGAAACCGAATTGGATCGTACAGGCACATGACGCTGTCACTTGGAAAAGAGTCTGCTGGGATATCATTCACCATCAAATAGTTCTTTCCCCTCTGCAGAGGTGCGTAAGAGAAGAGCGTATGAGTATTTATTTCCTCAGAATCAGACACCACCCAAAACGTCCCTCCTAGGGTGTTCACGATTCGGTGCGCTCGTCGGTACGCCAAATCTGAGTCGTAACGAATCAACGCATAACTGTATGGCGTGCCGGCGACAGGTCGAAACAAGGAGAATAAGTCATAGCCGTCGTAGAACATACCCCTCACGTCGGTAGTTCGCGTGAAGATGTGGGTGGACTGATGGTATGAATAGCCATTATTGTTTTCATCCACCCAGAACACCTGGCTCCCATTGACAGGCCCACTGTGCCACCACTCCACCGGTCGGACTGCCAACATAGCGGGGTCGCCGCGTTCCGAAGTATCAACCGCAGGGTAGTTGCGTTCGTGATGCATACTGCTTGAAAAGACAGTGGTGAGGACTGGTTGTGTGCTGGTAACATAAAACGGGCCTTCGGTTGTGTCCATGAGGAACCAATCCGTCTCCCTTGCATCAACATGCAGCGTACGTGTCGGCAGCGATGCTGCTGCTGTATTCGTTATTGTTATATCGGTGCTGTCCACAAGCCCGGTGAACTGGATATAGTCGTACATCGAGGCCATCAAATTGGGAATAAGGAACTCCTTCCCAGCATAGCGTATTGGCATTGCCTGCTCGTACATCAGGTCTGTCCCTCTAGGCATCCCTTCTCCCACTCGCCCCAACTGACTGCCTTGGAAGACGGCTATCCGCTTGTGGTCACGTGCCTTGATATATGTACCGCTGAGGTCTACCGCCATCGAGTCATGGTTAAATCTGCTTCCCGACGTTGGAACCGAAAATGAATGAGGCCCAAGTTCGGCAGTGTCGCCACAGCCAGCCGGCGGGTTAGAGCTGCAACACTCAGGATACTTGGCACATTTCTCCCCTACCTTGACGTTGTACATCATACCTTGGTTCAGAGTCACCGTCACCACACTGTCTTTCGGTCTCCCTATCCAGTCAACATCACTCAGCACAATGTCCACCACCGTGCTGTCTTCCGTCGCCACCACCTCGAACATGCCTTGGTTGCCCTGATATACTTGAACAACATACTCGTCCCTCAGCAGCTCGGTGGGCAACAGGTTGGTCACATCCGAACTTGCACGCATAGGCGGTGTATAGGCAAGCAAAAAAACGCTGATGGTATCCGTACTCGTGATATGGAACCCTTTGACTTGCGGCTGAGCGGCCCGCTGCTGGTCGTTTGGAATGCCCGGCTCCAACCTGTCGAGAAACTCTATGAAGCCCGAGTTGAACTCTACCAAATTGAGGGTGTCAAGCCGGCTAGTTATCCTATGACAGCTCCGTACAAAGTGCGTATAGGAGTAATCTATCAAAGGGTTACTTATCGTGACATAGCAGTCATGTTCAGCCATGAAGTAGAGACAGGGGTGGTCGTTATAGTCGGTAAAATCATGAAGTGCAGCGGGCATACAGAACCAGAAGTCAGTGCCATGAGTGGCATATTGCACTCCCCTGTGCTCATACAGGAACTGGCCCAGAAGTATCTGTGGGGACAAAAAGAGCAATATAATCAGCTGTTTTTTCATAAACCATAGATATCTGTCAGACGAAGTTCCTCGCGGCCATACTGCCGACACTTTTAGGCCTCGTCAAATGTCATCCTCTGTCTCAGGAACCATCTCATCCCAGTTGATCTGGGTTGGAAAGATATTGTCCCTGATAATGGTACCAGGAAAGTCGGGGCGGATACGCTGCAGAAAGACGTACGCTTCCAGCCTCGTGCGGAAATCGCCCACCTTCACTTTGAAATTAGGTTCATCGAACACCACGTAGGCCTCCACTCCCGGGTAGGCATCACGGATACGGTCCTTCATCTCGAATGCCCTGTTTTTAGAAGAGGTGCCTGAAAGGGAGGCCACCTGTATGCGGTAACCTGGTATGGTGCGCACCCTCTCGTTTAGCTCGATATGTTTCTGTACCAGCTGCGTAACCGCTACATCGCCTTTAATCTCGATATGCCCACGGCTTCTGTTGCTACCATACCCATACCCCTGAGCATTCACCAACAGAGGAAAGCATATAAGGACCACAAGAACAAAAATACGCATAGCCACAATGTTTTCTGTCCGTCGTTACTTGGCCAGGCCGTTGACCTCTTCGGGACGGATTGTTAAGATGGGACGGTGGGACATCGTGAGCATCTGTTGGGCATAAGTACCCAGGAGGAAACTCGTCAGCGAGGTTTCCTGCTCAGTCATGATGACGACCATGTCGGCATCTATCTCATCAGCATATTCCAACGTAGTGACAGTAAGGTTCTTGGGAACAGTCACACACTTGGTGATGTGGTTAACCCCGGCCTTGGTGAGATAAGTGTCGACCATGCGCACATACCCATCAACAATACCCCTGATGGTGGTATTGTCTGTCGTATAAAGCCCCAAGATGTGAAGCTCCGAGCCAAACATCTTAGCCAGTTTTGCTGCGAAAGGCACTTTCTGGCGGGTGTCGGCAGTGCTGTCCAGCGGGACGACGATACGGTCTAATGATTTGTTGAAGTTGAAATCCTCACGGATAACCAACACGGGGATTTCAGATTCGGCAATCGTACGGTAGGTGTTGCGACCAATCCAATTCTTCTCAAATCCCGACATGCCGTGGGTCCCCACAACGATAAGCTGGGCATCATCTTCTTTGGCCTGTTGACAGAGTTCCTGTGACACCTTGCCCTCCCTGATTACATAATCCATCTTTATCCCATGGAGGAGGTGCGCCACGCCGGCGTTGCGTCTTTCTATTTCTTCACGTATCGGACCTTCATCCTGGTCTTTATCCTTGACATACACCAACATAAGGTCCAACTTCATACGATTGGCAATGTCTATAGCCAAGTCTACTGCATATGCAGAGCCCTTAGAAAAATCAAATCCAACAAGTACTTTGCTCATAATCGTTTATTGTATATTATTTGACGATACAAAATTACGCAATTATTTTGAATTTCGAACATTTTTGAGCAAAAAAAAAACAAAAAAATATTAACGCAATTCGAGGACGGGAACAAAGGGTTGTAACTCACATATTTGTAAAAACGATTCTAACAAGTCCAAAAGAGCAAACAGATCGTCTCAGCCAATAAAACACCACCCATTTCTCACTACTTTAGCCGTAGTTTTCTACCTTACTCCACGATTGTCGGAGCCTTATTGTTCCCAAGTCATGCCTTCGCCGTGCCTTCGCTCTCCAAAGCGATGTTACAACGGCATCACCTCGCCACCTCAAGGCCTCGTCCTTAAAACACGCCTGTCGCCGAAATACGACTTCCAATAATATGACGTTGCGGAATGCGGGAATCGATTCATTCTTAGTGGTAAATAAATGGTAAACCTCACACGATGCTCTTCACATAAGACTATATATATCACAATTATAAAAGCTGTAAACTAGTAAATAACAGCTCCCTTACAATCAAAAAAAAGACGGTAGGTGCCGAGATAGAAAAATGGTGATGCTCCGAACAACAGAAAAGACATAGGGGAACACGCTCTCGTAACAGAATGGTACTGAACAGATAAGAAGAAGTGTTGAAAACCTGTTAATTTATTTATTAAGAAAAATAAATATTAAAGTTTGCCACATCAGAAAAAATGTGTAAATTTGCACCTCGTAAATATAAAGAGAACAAAACGCAAAAAACATATCTAAAACAATGACCAACATGATTTTGACCGCAGTATTGGTGCTGGGCGCAATAGGTGTCATCTTTGCAATTGTGCTGTATTTTGTTGCCCAAAAGTTCAAAGTTATCGAAGACCCCCTGATTGATGAAATAGCCGAGGTGCTGCCCGGAGCCAACTGTGGCGGTTGCGGCATGGCCGGCTGCCGTGCGATGGCCGAGGCCTTCGTAAAACAGGGGAACATGGAAGGACTGAAGTGTCCTGCCGGTGGCGAAGCCGTAGCCCAAAAGGTGGCCACCCTGCTGGGATGCACTCCCGAAGCATCAGAACCCCAAGTGGCAGTGGTGCGCTGCAACGGCACTTGTGCCAACGCCACCGCAAAGAACAATTACGACGGTCTGCAAGACTGTGCCTTTGCCAACAGCGTGTATGCCGGCGAAAGCGGCTGTATGTTTGGCTGCCTCGGATTGGGCAACTGCGCCAAAGCCTGCCAGTTCGATGCACTGCGTATGGACCCCGTGACAGGCCTCCCCGTTGTGGATGAAGAGAAATGCACAGCCTGCGGCGCATGTGCCAAAGCCTGCCCCCGCGGCATCATCGAGCTGCGCAACAAGGGTCCGAAGAACCGCCGCGTATACGTGGCCTGCCGCAACAAAGAGAAAGGTGCTCTCGCCCGCAAGTCATGCACTGCCGCCTGTATCGGCTGTGGCAAATGCGAGAAGTCATGTCCTTTCGGAGCCATCAAAGTGGAGAGCAACTTGGCCTACATCGACTTCAACCTCTGCAAGATGTGCCGCAAATGTGTTGCCGAATGCCCCACAGGAGCCATCCACGCCGTCAACTTCCCTCCCCTCCCCCCGAAGAAGGAAGTCCCTGCGGCAGCTGCTGCCCCCAAAGTCGAGTCAGCTCCCACATCTGCACCCGAACCCATTGCCGCCAAACAGAACTAACCGCGCGGATTGCCTATCATACTTATTGCCAGTCATAACAAATCAAGAATATAATGAAGACTTTCAAAATGGGTGGTGTCCACCCCGAAGAAAACAAAATATCCAGCAACTGTGTTATCGAGCAGATGCCTCTGCCCAAACAAGTCGCCATACTGATGAACCAGCACCTAGGAGCCCCCGCCACACCCATCGTGTCCAAAGGCGACAAGGTGAAAGTGGGTCAGCTCATCGCCGAAGCACAGGCGTTTATGTGTGCCAACATTCATTCTCCCGTAAGTGGCACGGTGAACAAAATCGACATGTGTAAAGACATGGTGGGACTTCCCAAAACCGCCATTTATATTGATGTAGAAGGCGACGAATGGATGGAAACCATCGACCGCACCCCCGACATCAAACGAGAATGCAACCTTGAACCCAAAGAAATTGTCGCCAAGCTGAAGGAGATGGGCATCGTGGGACTTGGTGGCGCCACCTTCCCCGCACATATCAAATATAGTGTGCCTGAAGGCAAGAAGGCCGAATACCTCATCATAAACGCTGCCGAATGTGAGCCCTACCTCACCTCTGACCACCGCGTGATGATGGAGCACGCCGAGGAAATCTGCATCGGCGTGAGCATTCTCCGCAAGGCATTGGGCGTACCCAACGCCTACATCGGCATCGAGAGCAACAAGCCCGAGCCCATCCGCGTGATGACCGAGATGGCTCGCTCGTTCGAGGGCATCATCGTAGAGCCCATGAAAGTCAAATACCCCCAAGGCGCCGAGAAACAGCTCATCAACGCCATCACGGGCCGCAAGGTGCCCAGTGGCAAGCTGCCTATCGACGTGGGCTGCGTGGTCAGCAACATCGGCACCTCATTCGCCGTGTACGAGGCCGTTCAGAAGAACAAGCCCTTGATTGAGAACATCCTCACCGTCACAGGCAAGAAACTGCCCAGTCAGCACAACTACCAAGTGCGCATAGGCATCACCTACAACGACATCATCAAACACTCCATCGGCGAGCTGCCTGCCACCACTGGCAAAGTCATCAGCGGCGGCACCATGATGGGCAAGGCTGTGAGCAACCTCGATGCGCCCACCACCAAAGGAGCTGCCAGCGTATTGGTGATGGACGAGGCTGAAGCCCGCCGCGCCCCGGAGACCAACTGCATCCGCTGCGGCAAATGCGTCGGTGCATGCCCAATGGGACTTGAACCTTACCTCTTCTCAGCCCTGGTCCACAACAACCGCATCGAAGAGGCCCAGGAACACAACATCCTCGACTGCATAGAGTGTGGCTGCTGCTTCTTCAGCTGCCCCGCCAACAAACCCCTCACCGACGAGATACGCCTCGGCAAATTCAAAGTACGCGCCATGATGGCCGCCAAGAAATAACACCTACTGTCCTTAACCCAATTAACGAATCAATATAATATATAATATGAATCTTCTGAATATATCCGGTTCTCCCCACGTGCACAGCGACGAATCAACAAAGAAAATCATGTGGCGTGTCAATTTGGCCCTGGTGCCCATGCTGCTCTGCGGCATCGCCTACTTCGGCCTCAATGCTTTGCTCATCAGCCTCGTGTCGGTAGCGTGCTGCTGCCTGTTCCAGTGGCTTATAGAAAAGTTCATCCTGAAAGTGCCCTCAACCGTCTGTGACGGCTCTGCCGTGGTGACTGGACTCCTGTTGGCATTCAACGTGCCCGCCACCGCCGACATGATATGGCTGGTGGCCATCGGTGCACTTGTTGCCATCGGCGTAGGCAAAATGACCTTCGGCGGATTGGGCAAAAACCCCTTCAACCCCGCCCTCGTCGGCCGTGTGTTCATGCTCATCTCATTCCCTGTGCAGATGACCACCTGGCCCACCGTAGGCAAATGGTTCCCCATGACGCTTGACACCACCACCGGCGCCACCCCTCTGGGCATCATCAAAGAAGGCCTCACCCATGACGGCGCCACCATACAGAGCGTCATCGAAGCCAACAACCTCCCCTCGCTGACCGAGATATTCCTCGGCCACATGGGCGGCTCGTTGGGCGAAGTCAGCGCCATCGCCATCCTCATCGGTGCCATCTACCTGCTCTGCCGCCGTGTCATCAGCTGGCACATTCCCGTAGCCTTCATCGGAACGGCCTTCGTTTTCAGCGGCATCCTGTGGCTCTGCAACCCCGCACAGTATATCGACCCCGTCACCACCATCCTCACCGGCGGCATCATGCTTGGCGCATGCTTCATGGCCACCGACATGGTGACCTCACCCATGGCCAAGAGCGGACAGCTGATATTCGGTTTCGGCTGCGGCCTCCTGACCATCATTATCCGCAACTGGGGCGCCTACCCCGAAGGCGTAAGCTTCGCCATCCTCATCATGAACGCGGTCACCCCGCTCATCAACAGATGGTGCAAACCCGTGCGCTTCGCCGCCTAACAAACTAGGAACCTCTAGAGAAACCTAGGATTCCTAGGCTTTCCTAGACAAAAAAAAGAAACCTCCAAGAAAAAAAACATATTATCATGGCAAAAAAAGCAGAATCAACATTAATCAATATGCTGCTGTCGCTGACCATCATAGCCGTTGTAGCCGCCGCCGCTCTGGCCTTTGTCAGCAACGTCACAGCCGTTCCTATCGAACAAGCCCAAAAGGCCAAAAAAGAAGCCGCCGTCAAGGCCGTGCTGCCCGCCTTTGAGAAACTAGAAGAATGCGACATCGACGGGGTGCCCTGCACCAAGGCCTACGACACCGAAGGCAACCTGGTGGGCATGGCCATCGAGTCAAAGAGCAACAAGGGCTTTGGTGGCGACCTGATAGCAATGGTCGGCCTCGATGCCGAGGGAAGCATCAGCGGCTACCAAATATTGGAAACGGCGGAGACCCCCGGCCTGGGTGCCAAAGCCGGCGAATGGTTCCAACAAGGCAACAAAGGCGACGTGATTGGCAAGAACCCCTCCGAAGGCCTGAAGGTCAAGAAAGATGGCGGCGACATCGATGCCATCAGCGGCTCGACCATCACCTCACGTGCATTCTGCGAACTTATCAACAACGCTTACGCAACATTCAAGAAAGGAGATAACAACCAATGAAAGCTGTCGACATAATCAAAAACGGACTTGTCAAAGAAAACCCCACATGGGTCCTTGTCTTGGGCATGTGCCCCACCCTGGCCACCACCTCCTCGGCCATCAACGGCATGTGCATGGGGCTGGCCACAGCCTTTGTGCTCACCATGTCCAACATCGTCATATCGCTCTTGAAATCGGTAATTCCCGACAAAGTGCGTATTCCCGCCTTCATCGTCGTCATCGCCACATTCGTCACCATCGTGCAACTGGTCATGCAGGCCTACCTGCCCGACCTCTACTCCACCCTGGGCCTCTTTATCCCCCTCATCGTCGTCAACTGCATCGTCCTGGGACGTGCCGAAGCATTCGCCTCGAAGAACAATGTATGGCATTCGCTGCTTGACGGCCTCTTCATGGGCTTGGGCTTTACCTGGGCACTGACGCTGGTCGGTCTGGTACGCGAGCTGCTGGGTGCGGGCTCCTTCTTTGGTCACAACTTCATCGGCGGCAACGACGGCATGCTCCTCTTCATCCTAGCCCCTGGAGGATTCCTGGTACTGGGTTATCTCATGGCTCTGGTGAAAAGCCTACAGAAAAAGTCGTAAAAAAAGTTAAAACACACTCTGAGGGGGTGACGATTTCGGCACTTTTGACAGTATTATAGTGAGAGGAAAAGAATGTAACAGAAAAAAGCATCTGCCCCCCCCAGTGAAATAATAATAAAAAGGATACCATCATGAAAAAAATTCTAATCATCACAGCCATCATCTTTATGGTAGGGCTTCTCAATCCTGCCAAGGCTCAGGACTGCGAAGCTATCGTCGGGCCCTACCTGACAATCCGCGGCCTGGACCCTCAATCCTATCCGATTGAGAAACAAGAGTACTTCTGCCAAGTATCGCGGAACACATTTTATCTTGTCGACGAGGTTCCTGAAGGTGCCCCGGTATACAACATTAGGGAGGTGACCAACAGGCTCACGGGTAAAAAAGTATCGCGTGATTTTGTTGTCGACCTCAACACCTTAAGTTTCTGGGAGTACGACTTCATGAACTTCCAGGTATCACACCCATACGTCACCATCTACTACAGACTGGGGTCTAACAACACAGCTCAATATTTGGCTGTACGCAACTATGGCGAAGCCCTTGAACGCACCAATTTCCCTGAACGCTTTAAAGACTGAGGAACATTCCATTAACGCTAAAAATTATTCACCATGAAAAAAATAGTTCTTTTTGCTCTTGCAATATTCATAGCAATGGGTGTCATGGCTCAGAGCGACAACGTAATCATCTTTAATCTGGATGACAGCACGCACGGCAACAACTACCTGGCCGGTGATGCTACTGGCATCTTCGACGATGGCGGCGAAAGAAACACCTACTCGGGCGGACGCGACTACTGGGTCACCATCACCTCCACCTGCACAACCATCGACACCACTGCCGACTCCCTAATCAATAAAAACTTTCTGTGCTTGACTATCGACTGGATCGACATCGGCTGCAACGACACCCTCTATATCTACGACGGCCCCAACAGCTCTTCACCCGTGCTGGCCAAAATTAACAACTGCCACCAACCAAGTACTATCAAATTCTTCGTCAGCCCCTCTAATCCAACCGGTGAGATGACCGTCCGTTTCCGCACCACCGTACGCGACACCGCCCTACAGCCTTACAAGGGCTTCCATGTCATTCTCGAATGCAAAAAACCCTGCGAAAGTATCAACGCAGTCATCGACTCGGTATTCGACCGCCTCGACCGCGTAACAGGCCAAGTCATCGGTCATGGCACCCTCACTTGGGTCCCCGATTATATTGACACCGTCTTCTATGTGGAAATTGACAGCTCGCGAGTAACGCGCACCGACACCATCTGGGATGCGGACTCCGTGAACTTTACCACCCGCGACACCTCCTTCATAGCCTACGACACCACCATCTTTGACAGCATCATATCCATCGACACCTTCGGTATGATACACGCCGCACTGCTCTGCGCCGGCCAAGATGTCAGGTTCCACGGCCACGGCGAATACACGAACAACACAGGACACTATTTCCCTGCCGACACAAACAGCAGGTTCGTATGGAAGCTCCAGGCTGACGACTATGCCGGCATAGGTGCCACCTCAGTAGCATACAGCGAGTTCCAGACACCAAACTGCTACGATGTGTCGCTGACCATATTCGACGAACTAAAATGCGAATCAACCACAGATAGAATACAAGCGCGAGTCTCACCTAACCCCATCAAGACCATCTTCGACCTAAGCGAGATATGCAACAACGACTCGTTGATGGTTAACGTGGGTTATGAAGGACAGAACGGCACCCTCACCCTGCGCAAAATCGAGTTTGTCACCGAAAAGTCCAAATTCAACATTGTACGAAACTTTATTCCTGACGGTCCTAACTGCCCGGGTGTCGATAAGTGTTTCAGAACTCCTGTGGACTTCTCTGGCGAATTCCCCTCAGGGCAGAAGGTGAAGTCAGCAGCTGAAATATGCTCCATCTGCATCAACTACGAACACTCCTTCATGGGTGACTACCGCGTGGCCATCGAATGCCCCTCCTATGATGATAATGTATCCGCCACAGCCGGTTATGCTGTTCTAAAATACGGCAAATACGGTAGTGGTACCACTTGCGATCCTTTGGCTCCTGAAAATTCTCCTGACGGTGGTGGAGCAGGCGGCGGCACATTTACAGGTTGGGCGTATGACTACGATGGGTCTCCAGCATGCGACTCACTCCAAAATCCCTTCGGAATCGGTCTCGACTACTGCTGGTCGCGCAACAGCAAGTACACCCTCATCACGGGCGACCTCGCCGACGTACCCTCGTTCTTCCAATCCGGCCAATGGTACATCTCCACTGCCCCCAATACCATCACCGATGCCATCACCTTCAACCCTATGCCCTCTTACTACAACAAACCCGGAGGAGGTACATATACTATACGCACTCGCCAACCGAGTAATCATGAAGAAAAATTAGACTACTACTCACCCTCTAGCGACTTCTCAGACCTCATAGGCTGCCCCCTCAACGGTGTGTGGAAAGCGGTCATCTGTGACTTCTGGGGCAGTGACAATGGCTGGGTCTTCGGCTGGTCGCTCGACATCTGCGGCCTGTCCGGCGGCTCTGGCTCCTGCGACTATCAGGTGGGCATCGACTCTGTCATCTGGCGTCCCGACACCAACCGCGCCACCGACTTCTACAATGGCCTCTACCGCGGCCTCCGCATCAACAAAAAGGCCAACGACACCACCGCAGCCTTCATCTCCTCACCCGACACAAGCGGCACCTTCAAAATCGTACTGTCGGTCTACGACAATTTCGGCTGCCGCTGGGACACCCTGACCCGCATCAGTACCGTCCACACCCCACGACCCAAGCTAGGCAACGACACCATGCTCTGCGGCGCCGAAAGCATCGTGCTTAATGCTGGTGACCACTTCTCCGACCGTTTTGACTACCGCTACACCTGGGAACCTTTCGGCGACACCTCCCAAACCATCACCACCCACACGGGCGAATACGGACAAAAGACTTATGTGGTTGAAGTGAACAATCCCGGAAAGCACGTCTCCTGCCCTGCACGTGACACTATCGTCCTCTCCGTCAACCCGCAGCCTGTCCCCACCTTCGACCCCGGAGTCTTCCCCCTCGAAGGATGCGAACCCTTCACCATCAACATCGTCAACACAACCAACTTCGGACACAAATACCACTGGGTGTTTGGCGACGGCACCTATTCCACCCTCAAGAATCCTAGCCACTCCTATGCCGCCGGCACCTACGACTTCAAATACTATGTCGAAAGCGACATGGGTTGTAAAGACTCCCTCATCTACACCGACCTCATCACCGTATACCCCTCGCCCAAGGCTCAATTCTCTTGGGACCCCGTCTACCCCACAGTCCTACACCCATCCGTATCACTCATCAACAACACTACCCCCGACGACGGCCACAACAAGTATTTCTGGGAAATACAGTACGACAGGGACAACCCCTATTCGTTCCACACCGCCACCGAAAGCAACACCTCATTCGAATGGACGGCCAGCGATGGCGAAGATGTCTCCGGCAACTACATTGTACGGCTCATTGCCCGCTACGAAAACTTCGCTCCTAGCGGCAGACTCCTACAGTGCGCCGACACCATTGAGAACACCATCCTGCTCATCAACGACAACATCATATTCCCCAACGTACTCACTCCCAATGGCGACGGCATCAACGACCGCTTCGTCATCGGCAATCTAGTCGAAGGCCTGGCCTACCCCATCAACCAGCTCGACATCTACGACAAATGGGGTTCGCGGGTGTTCCACGCCGTCAACATCCAAAGGGAAGACCAATTCTGGGACCCTGCCAAGACCAACACCCCGGCAGGCACCTACTTCTACCGCTTCTCCGGCAAAGGCTACAAAGGCAATTTCGAACACAATGGTGTCATCGAGGTGCTCAAATAAAACAATCGCTTTCTCGATACCAGCAGAGTGTGCCCGCAAAGGCACACTCTTGCTGCTATTTATCATTTGGGCTATCACACCCTTGTCTGCCCACCACCGCGACACCCTCGGTACCGGCGGCCGCATCCATTTCATCGAAAACCAAGGGCAATGGTCGGAACCCTTCCTCTTTCAAGCCCAGATGCACAACGCGGCATTCTTCGCCGAAAGCGGCTGCCTCACCATCGCCGTGCGCGAACAGCCTACCGAGACCCACGACCCTCATCATTTCCACCACCTGCTAGGGTGCCAGATGCACGCCTACAAAGTACATTTTGTAGGCAGTAGTCCTCATGTGGAAGTATCCGGACGTGACATCGACAGCGAGGGAGGATACGACAACTACTACTATGGTCACGACCCCGACCGGTGGGCGACACACATGCCCCACTACGGCACCATCTACTACAGCGGCCTATACCCAGGCATCGACCTCGACGTGCAGGCGGCAACCCATGCCCTCAAGACCAACTTCTATGTCGCACCCGGAGCCAATGCCGCCGACATCACCATGCGCTACGAAGGAGCCGACAAACTCTATCTCAGCAATGGCAACCTCATCATCCGCACCTCAGTGGGCGATCTGGTCGAACTAGAGCCCTACGCCTATCAAGAAACCGACACCGGCCGCCACCAAATACCTGCCCGCTACCGTATCGTCGGCACAACCGTCAGCTTTGTCCTCGACGAATACAACCACTCCCTGCCCCTTGTCATCGACCCCACACTCCATTTCTCCACCTACACCGGCTCCACCGCCGACAACTGGGGCACCACCGCCACCTACGACTTTTACAAAAACACCTACACCGCCGGATTGGTGTTCCAGATAGGCTACCCTGTCTCCACCGGAGCCTACGACAGCACCTACAACGGCAATGCCGACATCGCCATCTTCAAGTTCGACTCCTCTGGCACCCAACGGCACTACGCCACCTATCTGGGCGGAAGCTATGCCGACATGCCCCACAGCCTGTATGTCAACACCTTTAACGAGCTGGTCATCTTCGGCACCACAGGCTCCGACGACTTTCCCGTCACCCCCAATGCCTACGACACCACCTTCAACGGAGGCACCAGCCTCCAGTACGAAGGGACATCCGAAATCAACTTCCCCAACGGCAGCGACATCTTCATCAGCCGTTTCAGCAGCGACGGAACCCAGCTCCAAGCATCCACCTACATCGGAGGCTCTCAAAACGACGGTCTCAACTATTTCCAGTACTTCAACCGCACGGCCAACACCATCATGCTCGGCAACGACTCGCTCTATTTCAACTATGGCGACGGTGCCCGTGGCGAGCTTATCACCGACGACCTCAACAACATATACGTCGGCAGCACCACCAACTCCTACGACTTCCCCACCACCGAAGGCTGCATCGAGCCTCGCACAGCATCCCGCCAGAGCGGCATTGTCTTCAAAATCGACTACAACCTCCGCACCCTCATCTGGTCCACCTACCTCGGCAACTCCCAACCCACCGCCGTCTACTCCATCGATGTCGACACCGACTACAATGTGATTGCCTGCGGAGGCACCACCGCCACCGGCTTCCCCACCACCGCCGGTGCCCTGCAGACCACCTATGGCGGCGGCTCGGCCGACGGCTTCATCTCAAAAATCTCATACTCCGGCGACCGCCTCATGGCCAGCACCTTCTACGGCTCGTCGGCTTACGACCAAATCTATTTCGTTCGCACCGGCAAGCACAACGAAGTCTACGTCTACGGCCAGACCAAAGCCCCCGGCAGCACCATGATATACAACGCCACCTATAACGTGCCCGGCAGCGGCATGCTCGTCGCCCGCCTACTCCCCGACCTCAGCGGACGAGTGTGGTCCACCGTCTTCGGCACACCCCAAGGCCGTCCCAACCTCTCACCCACCGCCTTTGCCGCCGACATCTGCAACCGTGTTTATGCCGCAGGTTGGGGCCGCGACTTTGTCGGCAATGGCGGCATCACCTGGAACCAGGGAGGCACCTACAACATGGAGGTCACAACCGACGCCATCCAGGACAGCACCGATGGTATGGACTTCTACATCATCGCCATCAACGAAGACGCCTCGCAGCTCGACTATGCCACCTTCTTCGGCGAGCTGCACGGCGAAAGCAACCCACGAGGGGGCTACGACCATGTCGACGGCGGCACCAGCCGGTTCGACAAGATGGGCACCCTCTATCAAAGCGTATGTGCCAGCTGCTACCGCAACGACGGATTCCCCACCACTACGGGAGCATGGTCCAACCACAACCTCAGCAACAACTGCAACAATGCCCTCTTCCGCATCAACATACACAACGACTTCCCCGTGGCCGAATTCGAGCCGCCAGCTGTGGGGTGCGACATCCCCTATGTCGTCAACTTCTCCAACACCAGCCGGGGCACCTCCTTCCACTGGGACTTCGGCGACGGCGACACCTCCAACCTCCGCAACCCGCAGCACAGCTACACCGCACCAGGCCTCTACACCGTCCGCCTCATTGCCAGCCAAGCTTATGGCTGCCGCACCACCGACACCATCGAACACCCCTTATGGATACTCGACAGCGAAGCCCCCCATACCTACAGCTTCAACACCTGCATCGACATGCTCCGACAGATTGGTCCCCGCCCCTTCCTCGGCTGCAGCTACCACTGGTCGGGCGACCCCGTGTCCGACAGCACTGTCGCCAACCCCTATGCCCCGCAAACAGGACAATATATCCTTGACATAACCACCCCCGAAGGCTGTCACGAAACCGACACCTTCAACGTCACCTACATCTACCTCCTCGACACCCTCATCATCATACCCCCCACATGCCCCGGCGGCAACGACGGACGCGCCATAGCCGTCATACCCGCCAATGTGGCCGACTCCGCCCGCTATTTCTGGGACGGCGTCGAAGGCGACTCCATACTCACCGGCCTCAGCGCCGACGGCCGCACCCACACCCTCACCATCACAAGCTACAGCTGCAATCTGGAGACCCAGTTCACCATACCCGACCCGCCCACCATGCAATACCAAGTGGAGTCACAGCCCATCCTCTGCACCGACCAATGCGACGGATGGATTAAAGTGAGCTACGACCTCCCCAACTACCATGTCGGCGACACCCTGGTCGACAGCCTCTGCGAAGGCACCTACACCATCAATATAGCCGACACCGCCGGATGCCCCTATCAAGTGACCGAAGAAATACGACGCGACAGCTCGCTCAACCACATGCGTGCCTGGGCCGACGACAGCATCCTCTTCCTCACCGAGAGCGTGCGCCTACATGTCACCGAAGTGCCCGGCGCCACCTATCAATGGTCCAACGGCTACACCCTCGACCACCCCAACAGCCCCAACCCCCTGGCCACGCCGGTCGACTCCATCGCCATCTACGAAGTCACCGTCACCGACACCATGGGCTGCACTTGGACAGGCCGGGTGCGCCTCATCTGCACCGATGTCAATTGCGGCCGGCCCAATATCTTTATCCCCAACGCATTCTCCCCCAACAACGACGGTGTCAACGACCGCCTATGCTTCCACGGCACCTTCGTACTCGACTTCTATTTGGCCATCTACACCCGCTGGGGCGAAAAAGTATATGAAACCCACGACATCCACAGCTGCTGGGACGGCCGCTACAACGGCAACCTCTGCATGCCGGGTGTCTACACCTACACCTGCCACGTCAAGTGCGAGGCCAACCAAGAAAACATCTTGAAAGGAGACATAACCCTCATCCGATGAAAGACCAATTCGTCATCGCCTGCCTTGCCGACCTCACGATGACTCATGAGGTAGTCAGCCACGCCTGCTTCCTTGCCCGAATGCTCAACAAAGGGCTCATCCTCCTCTATGTCGAAGACAAACGCTATGGGGGACCCAGCATCGACGAGGCCACAGCCCAGCTGCTGAAAATCGAAGCCGCCCACCCCGAAGTGCGTCCCGCACACGTGGCGCTAAAAGGCAAAACACGCGACGTCGTCAACGCCCTCCCCACCATGCTCAATGGGGTCATAGCCGTGGCCGGAGTCAACGCCCACGCCCGCCGCTCCGCCCCCACCCACCCCCACGAAGTGCTGCGCAACTTCGCCACCTGCAAGATAGCCTATGTCACCGTCCAGCAGCCCCTGCGCGACCCACAGAGCTACCAGCATGTAGCCTTCGGCATCGACTTCCGTAAGGAGAGCAAAGAAAAACTCATCTGGGCCAGCTATTTCAGCCGCTTCAACCACAGCCGCCTCACCATGCTCCATTTCGACTACTCCGACGAAGGTCTGCGCACCAAATGGAACAACAACGTGCTGTTTATGAACAAATTTTTCAAGGGACTGGGCATCAGCTACCAAGCCCAGGCTGTCAGCGGACGTGCCCTCTTCCCCGAAACGCTGGTGTGCGACACTGCCGCCACCCTAGGCTGCGGCCTACTCATCTCCGTCACCACCGACACACGCGACCTCGACGTGCTGGAATGGGTGGCCGGCGTGCAGGAGCAACGCACCATCCGCAACGCCCAGCAGATGCCCGTTCTCTACATCAACCCCCGCAACGACATCTACGTCCTCTGCGACTAACCGCCCTCCCCCCCCAAGCAGAACAAACGCATCAAATATTACGATTCTTGGGGTTCTAGAAGGACGTTGCAATTAATCAAGCTCCATGGTTTGATGTCTCAGTGTGCCTGAAAGGCACAGACAGATATAGCGTATGGCACCGCCATACGGTGACAACGACGGCAGCGACCAGCAGCCTACAGGGCTGCTGGCAGCGGATTTTGGCACGGGCGTAATGATGCAGCCACGTAGGCTGCATCTGTCGGGCATGGGGACTGATTCCTAGGGCGTTGCCTTAGGCTATATCTGTTCCAGCCCTTTGGGCTGGGGCGGAGCCGCATTGCCGCACATCGTATATGAGCTTTCGGCATACCTGACAACCAATTTTGATGCGTTTGCCCTCCCCCTTCCTACCTAGTCCTGACCAGCTTGACCCCTTTAATCCTATTATGTTTCAAATACACTTCTATTCCATTCCAGTTTCATTTCTCTAACAGAAAATGAAAAGCAAACATAGTCGTGATGCTATGTAAACCATCAGCAGTCGAAAAGGCGTAGCGGGTCAGCTATCGGCCACCA
The DNA here is from genome assembly GCA_017545365.1 of Bacteroidales bacterium. Next base: position 30,207 of record JAFWOP010000005.1, on the reverse strand, counting down.
ACCATTGCCCCACAGGGCCTCACCGCCCATGTCCGAAAAAACAAAGCCATGCAAAAGAAAGCCCTCCTATACGACTAGAAAAACCTATCATCCAACACAATAAAGAATAATGCTGCACAAAACTGACAAAATGTCAGTTATTTTTTGTATCTTTGCAAATTGAAATGATCAACAAGGAAACCATACAACGCATTATGGATGCCACTCATATAGAGGAGGTAATCGGGGAGTTTGTCACGCTGAAAAAGCGTGGGGCGAACCACATCGGCTGCTGCCCGTTCCACAACGAGAAGACCCCCTCCTTCTATGTGTCGCCCAGCAAAGGCATTTTCAAATGCTTCGGTTGCGGCAAATCGGGCAATGCCGTGGGCTTCCTCATGGAGCATGAGCATTACACCTACCCCGAAGCCCTGCGCTACCTGGCCCAAAAATACAACATCACCGTCGAGGAAGAGCGCATGACCGACGAGCAGCTCGAACGCCAGTCCGAGCGCGACGGCCTGTTCCATGTCAGCGAGTTTGCCCAAAAATACTTTGCCGACCTACTGTATAACGATGAGATGGGCCGCGCCATCGGGCTCAGCTACTTCCATAAGCGTGGCATGAGCGATGAGATAATCAAGACCTTCGGCCTCGGCTACTGCCTCGACGAGTGGCGCAACTTCACCGACCATGCCCGCCGCAACGGCTATTCCGACGAGGTGCTGGAGAAGACCGGCCTCACCATCTTTAAAGAGGACGGCAAGTGCTACGACCGCTTCCGCGGGCGCGTCATGTTCCCCATCTACAGCATTTCGGGCCGTGTGCTAGGCTTCAGCGGACGTGTGCTTTCCAGCGAGAAACAGGCCGCCAAGTATGTCAACTCGCCCGACTCGGACATCTACGACAAGAGTCACACACTCTACGGCCTCTATCAGGCCCGCAACGCCATCAGCAAGGAAGACAAATGCTACCTGGTGGAGGGCAATGTCGACGTGGTGTCGATGCACCAGTCGGGGGTCTGCAACACCGTAGCCTCCTGCGGCACGTCGCTCACCGTGGAGCAGATACGCCTCATCAAGCGCTACACGCTCAACGTCACCGTCCTCTACGATGGCGACAGCGCCGGCATCAAAGCGGCCCTGCGGGCCGTCAACCTCCTGTTCGAAGAAGGGATGCGGGTGCGTGTGGTCCTCTTCCCCGACGGCGAGGACCCCGACAGCTATGCGCAAAAATACGGTTCCACCCAGCTGCAGGAATATCTGAAGGAGCATGAGCAGAACTTCGTAGAGTTTAAGACCAACCTGCTGCTGGAGGACGTGAAGAACGACCCCATCCGCAAGTCTGAAGCCCTCAAGGAGATAATCAACACAATCGCCCTAGTGCCCGACATCATGGAGCGGCAGGAGTATGTGGTGAAGACTGCCTCGCTGCTGAAAATGCCGGAGCAGGTGCTGGCACAAGAGCTGGCCAAGACCATCAACCTCAACATCATCAAGGCCCACAAGGAGGAGGCGCGCCAGCAGTCTCAGACCCCGCCGCCGCCCGTCCCCGCCCCCGACGGGCCACCACCTCTGGAGCCGGGTCCCGACGACTATGAGACCACCCTGCTCACACCCTCGTTCAGGGCTCCTGAGCAGCTGCTCGCATCGCAACATCCCGCCGAGGCGCAGGAGGAGCATCTGATACGCCTGATGCTCAACTACGGCAACAAGGAAGTGCCGCAGGAGATGCTGGACGACGAGGACAACAAGTTCACGGTGAACATTCCGGTGGCCAACGTCATCGTGGAGGAGCTGACCGACAACGACCTAACCTTCGACAACCCTATCTATCAGCAGATATTCGACTACTTCCGCCAGTCAGTTGAGAACAATCAACCCCTGCCCGATGCCAACTTCTTTGCCGGCCTCAATGACATTCCTGTGCGCAACGCCATCTTCACCCTCATGGTCACCCCGCACACCATCAGCGACCTCTGGCGCGAAAAGAAACACATCATCGTGCCTTCCCTCGAAAGTCATCTGGACACCGACCTGGAACAAGCCCTGCTCACCTTCAAGCAGAAAAAGATTGAGCAAAAGCTGGAAGCCATCGGCTACAAACTCCGCGCTTGCAAGGACGAGGACGACACCAACATCCTCATGCAGGAGAGCCAACGGCTTACCACCTTGAAACAAACCATCTGTCTGAAGCTCCACCGGGTGGTGGTGTAGGTAGAATAGATACGATAGATTGAACAGATAGTATAGAAGTTATACCATTATATCATGGACCTCCAAACACTCAAACAACGCTACGGCATCATCGGCAACGACCCCAAACTGCTTCTGGCCCTCAACAAAGCCGTGCAGGTGGCGCCCACCGACCTCAGCATACTTATCACCGGCGAGAGCGGCGTTGGCAAAGACGTCTTCAGCCGCATCATCCACGAGAACAGCCTCCGCAAACATGTGCGCCAAGGGCGCGGGCTGGTGTCTGTCAACTGCGGCGCCATTCCCGAAGGCACCATCGAGAGCGAGCTCTTCGGCCATGTCAAAGGGGCCTTCACCGGTGCAGATAAAAACCGCAAGGGCTATTTCGAAGAGGCCGACGGCGGCACCATTTTCCTCGACGAGATTGGCGAGCTGCCCCTCTCCATGCAGGTCAAGCTACTCCGTGTGCTGGAGAACGGCGAAATCATCCCTGTGGGTTCCTCCACCGCCATCAAGGTCAACGTGCGCGTGGTTGCCGCCACTAATGTCGACCTCGTAGCCGCCGTGCGCAACGGCCGCTTCCGCGAAGACCTCTACTACCGCCTGCAACAAATCTCTATCTACATACCGCCCCTGCGCGAACGGCGCGACGACATCCCGCTGCTGTTTCGTAAGTTCTCGTCCGATGTGGCGGAGAAATACCACATGCCGCCCATCTTCCTCACCGAGGATGCCCGCGAATACCTGATGCACTACCCCTGGTATGGCAACATCCGCGAGCTGAAGAATGTCACCGAGCAGATTGCTGTGGTGGAATCGGAGCGCACCATCACCCGTGCCATCCTTGAGAACTACCTCAGCTACGTCCCCGAAGAAAAGATGCCCGCCTTGTTCAACGGTAACACGGGCGGCAGCACCACCGCCATCTCCGACCGCGAGCTGCTGCTCAAAGCCCTCTCCATGGGACAGATGATAAGCGAGATGCGTAATGAAATCAACGACCTTCGTCAGGCTGTCGCCCAATTGGCCCACGGTGTCCCCCTCACCAATCACACTCCCGTAGGCCATCAGGGTTACACCTATATAGACTCACCCTCCACCCCTGCCAACAACGCAGTGCGCGTACTGCCCAACGACACAAACCACGAGCCCGAAGAGAACCTGCAGGACGCCGAGGTGGTGGACGAAGAGCCCCTCGCTCTGGAAGAGCGCGAGAAGAAGGCCATCCGCACCGCCTTGGAGCGTCATGCCGGCCGCCGCACCCTCGCCGCTCAGGACCTCCACATCTCCGAGCGTACCCTCTACCGCAAAATCAAAGAATACGGCATAGAGATATGAAGACCAACGACCTCCACGTCGAACTCCCCGCCTCCAAAAGCCTCAGCAACCGCTGGCTGCTGCTCAACCACATATTGGGGTCGCGTCCCAATGGTGGCGGCACCGAAGGCGGTCGGCAACCAAAGGGGGGCTACTCTGAGAAGGGGCTGCCGTTTATGATTCGCAACCTATCCGACTCGGACGACACCCAGCTGATGGCCGCCCTGCTCGCACAGCTGCGCCACGGCACAGCCGACAGTTTCTACTGCCGCAATGCCGGCACTGTGGCACGTTTCATGCTCGCCCTCCTGGCTGTCACCCCCGGACACTGGCACCTCACCGGCGACGAGCGGCTGAAACAGAGACCCATCGAACCCCTCATCCGTTGTCTGCGCGACATGGGGTGCGACATTGTTTGCACCGAGGCCGAGGGGTACCTGCCCGTCGATATCACCGGCTTCACACCGCAGTTTAAGATGGCCGAGATTGACCCCAGCGAGAGCAGCCAGTATGTCTCTGCCATGATGCTCATCGGATGTCTCCTTCCCAACGGTCTCACCCTCACACTTACCGACCGTGCCGCCTCACGCCCATATATCGAGATGACCTGCGCGGTGCTCACACAGGCAGGCCTCAAGAACTCCGTCAGCCCCAACCGCCGCGTCTACCGCGTGGAAGCCCTTCCGTCCGACATACTACACCGCCAGCAGGTCATCAACATCGAACCCGACTGGTCTTCGGCCTCATACATATACGCAGCCGCATGCCTGGTGCCAGGGATGCGCATCCGCATGCCCGGCCTCTCCTATTCCCAATCGAGCCAGGGCGACAGGGTGGTCAAAGACATCTTCGGACAGCTGGGGGTCGTCACGCAAGAGTTGCGCTCGCCCTATCGCACCAACACACGTTCCATTGCCATCACCGCCACCGGCGAGCATCCCGAACATTTCGAATACAACTTCATCGACTGCCCCGACCTGCTGCCCGCCGTGCTGGTGACCTGTGCCGCCTTGGGCATCCGCGCACATCTGCGAGGTATCAAAAATTTGAGGCTCAAAGAGTCAGACCGCATCAGCGCACTTCAAGAAGAGCTGGAGAAGATGGGGTCTGTCATCACCCATAGCGCCACGGAGATACGCCTGCAGCCAGCTGTCCTCAACCCCACCCAGCCCGTCGGCACGCATGGCGACCACCGCATTGCCATGGCCTTCGGCATCCTCACCTTGCGGTTTCCCGACCTCGTCATCCAAGACCCTGACCAGGTCAGCAAATCCTTCCCCGACTTCTGGCACCAGCTTGACATCATCAGAAAAGCCGCCAAGGCGAAGACCAAATCATAGCGGATGGACACAGACGAAACGGTGCAGTATCCCACAGGGTTTTCTTTCAGACAAATGAATAGACGATAATGCCTATTATCCCAGCTCCTAAGATGAGCAGAATGGGGCTCACACGCTTGAATGCCAAGATGAAGACCGCAACGAAGAGCCCGACGCTGAGGAGGAACTGGAGCGAGAGGGCGGGTTGTCCGAAACTGTCGACAGTAAGCAGCTGCAATGCGGCCGCTGCAATAAGCCCCACGACCGTCATGCGGAGGACGCGGAAGATATTCTCCACATCCTTATTACCCTGCATACGCTTGAGAAATACCACCGCCACCACCATCAGCACCACAGGCAAAAGAATGACGGCAGCGGAGGCCGTCAAAGCACCCAGCACGGCAAGCCATGTGTCGTAGCCGGCATTCAGGACGGCTGTATAACCCGTATAGGTGGCGGTATTGATACCCACAGGGCCGGGGGTCATCTGGCTGACGGCCAGAATGTCGGTGAACTCCTGTGAGGTAAGCCACGGATGGTTCACGGTCACCTCGCTCTGTATAAGGGCTATCATCGCGTACCCACCGCCAAAGGTGAAGAGTCCGATTTTGAGGAATGTCCAAAAGAGTTGCAGAAAAATCATGAGAGTGTGGATGGGTTTTAATTCCTGTTTTTCATTTTTATCCTGCCATAGGCAAAGCCGAGCGCAACGGCGGCAAGAATGATGAGTATAGGGCTGACATCGAACAGCCAGATGAGCAATGCCGAGAGGATGGGAATCCAGCAGGTGGCCCATGTGATTTTGGCCGACTGCGCCAGCCGAAAGACGGGTGCGGCAATGAGGGCCACCACGGCGGGACGCACGCCCATAAAGAACCGCTCTACGATGACGTTCTCGCGAAAGTGGCGGAAGAGGATGGCCAAGATAAGAATGAAAATGATGGGCATGAGGATGTTGCCCGCAATGGCAGAGATGGCACCCCTTAACCCACGGAGGCGATAGCCCAGCCCCGTGGCCATATTGACGGCCAGCACTCCCGGCATGGATTGTGAGAGGGCCAACTGGTCAAGAAACTCGTCGCGGCTCATCCAATGCCGCCTATCCACAAGCTCCTGCTCCATCAGGGGTATCATGGCATAGCCTCCCCCGATGGTGAAAGTGCCAATCTTTAGAAAAGAATAAAAGAGTTCACAATATTTTACCATCAGCTGCGTTATTACGATTGAAATATAACGACAACAACAAGAAAAAATTGTTTAACAAACACACAAATCGCCCAATATGACACTACTCGACATTTCTATCGGATGGAAAACCGCCATCATGTTTACGGCTATGATGGTCGTATTCTACTTCTTTATGATTCGTCCCCAAAGCCAGCAGGCCAAGAAGGAAGCCGCCTATCGCGACAGCCTGAAAACTGGCGACCGAATCATGACCGCAGGCGGACTGCACGCCACCATCGTAAGCACCGATGCCACCCAGGCAGTGCTTGAAATCGCTCCCGGCACCCGCATCAAGGTCGCAAAAACCAGCATCCAGCCCATCCCCGAACGTAAGAAGAAATAAACCTCTGCCCAGTACCCCTTTCTACTAGCAAGCTGGATGCTGACCCCACCCTCTAGAATCATCGTTATACTTTTTTAACAACAAAACTCGGGAAACGCTTTCAGTTTTCCAAGTTTTCTATGTATCTTTGCAACGCGAAAAATGAGGCCTGCATCACACAAGATGCCTCATAATGCAAAGTATCACAACAGCATGGCAACAGAAGAGAATAAAAAGAAAATAGTAGAAACGGCACTACAGATGTTCAATAGTCGAGGAGTGCGGGGTGTGACAATGGACGACATTGCCTCGGCAATGCACATCTCCAAGCGCACCCTTTACGAATCGTTTGCCAACAAAGAAGAGCTGTTGTTCGAGTGTATGATGTTGGTGCGCGACGAGATTACGAACCTCCACAAACGCTCCTACTGCACCGTGGACGAGCCGCTGCTGATGGCGGTGTATATGGTTCGGGTGAACGCCATGTCCAACTTCAAATACAAGCATCTCCGAGAGGAAATCATACGCTATTACCCCGAGATAAACGAGCAGTTCCGCGAACTCAACACCTCCTCTTTCCGCCAGACACTGAACCAGGCGTTGCAATACGCGCAGGACAACCACTACCTCCGTCCCAACATGAACATCGACATGATAGTGGATTTTATCACCAACTATGTGCAGCACAACCATAACATCGACACCATGAACAGCAGCGAGTATGGCAACCACATCAGCGAAATCTGCTTCACCTTCCTCCGAGGAATGATGTCCATCGAGACCATCTCGCGCTACGAGGAGCGGGAAAAGGAGTTCAAAAGCATCATGGAATCCTTAATGAATCAAGAAAAAATATAAAAGTACAGAACAAATGATACTAAAAAAACTGACACTATCACTCATCCTGGCCCTGACAGCCCTCACGGCTGTGGCACAAAAAGGCGGAAACGAGACCGATGCCCCCAAACTACGGCTGTCGCTTCAAGAAGCACAGGACTATGCCGTAGCACACAACTACGCCTTGCAGAATGCCGCCTTGGACATTCAGAAAGCCGAAGCCACCCGCTGGCAGACCCTTTCCAGCATGCTGCCCCAGGTGAAGGCAGGATTCGACTATCAAAACATGTGCGGCTATGAGATGAACTTCGGCGGCAGAAGCTCTATGGGTTCCATGCTGCCCGACTCTATCACGATAGGCGGCATGACGATGCCCATCTCCTTTCCCGAGAGCAGCTCGTCGGACGCAAGCGCAGCCACCAGCATCCCCATGAACCCCAGCGGAACCTTCAGCATCACCGCCTCCATAGCCCTCACCGGCGCACAAATCGTGGGGACGATGCTGAACAACATAGCCATCGACATGGCCAATATCTCCCGCAACCAGTCGGAACACACCACCCGCACCAACGTCAAAACCACCTACACCTCCATCCTGATTATGGAGCAGACCGTGCGCCTGCTGGACACCAGCCTACAGAACATGCTGCAACTCCTCGCCTCCACCGAAGCCAGCGTGCGTGCCGGAGCTTCGGAACAGATAAATGCCGACAAGCTGAAAGTGCAAGTGGCCTCTATGCGCAGCAACATCAACTCCACACAACGCTCGCTCAAGCTGCTCTACAACTCCATGGTGCTGCTCCTGGGTGCCGATGTGAACAGCCGCCTGGAACTCACCACACCGTTGGAGCAGGTGCTAGACATCGACTATGCCGCCAAACTGACCATGGGCAACTTCCATCTGGACGACAACTACGACTACCAGTTGCTACAGCAAACCGAGAACCTCTCGCGCAAGCAGGTCTCCATGGCCTGGATGGACTTCACCCCCACCCTCTCGGCCTACTACCAATACAGCGACAAGACCTACTTCGGCAAGGATGCGGGCTTCAACATGACCCCGCCCAACATGATAGGTGCCAACGTCAGCCTGCCCCTGTTCCAGAGCGGCACTCGCTTAGCCAAGGTGAAAAGCGCAAAAATCGACCTCCAAGAGACCCTCAACAGCAAACAACAGGCCGAAGACGGACTCAAGGTGCAATACAACCAGCTGTGCTACGACCTGGTATCCGCCATCGAGAACTATCAAATCCAACATGAGAACCTCGACGTCACCCGCCGCGTCTTCAAAAACGTATCGGAAAAATACACCTACGGCCATGCCAGCAACCTGGAAGTGACCAACGCCAGCACCGACATCATCACCGCCCAGAGCAACTACATCCAGGCCGTGATGAGCGTAGTGCAGGCTCAAGTGGCTCTTGAAAACCTCTTAGGCAGAGCCGTAGAATAAACACAAACACGCATAAAAATAGAAAAATCAGCAATAATGAACCGCATTGTAAGAAACACACTCCTGCTCACGGCTGTTATCCTCCTCGCCTCATGTGGCGGCAAGAAAGAGGAACGCCAAGCCACTACCACTAAGAAAGAAGCAGAAAAAGTAAAAGTACAAACCCTGCAAAACGAACGCATAGCCAAGCAGCTCGAACTGTCCACCACCCTGGAAGGCTATGAAACCATGAACATCTCACCCAGCATCACCGGCCACATCGAGCACATCTACGTCGAAGTCGGCAGCCGCGTACAAAAGGGGAGCATGTTGGTACGCATGGACCAAACCCAGCTCAACACCACCCGCATCAACCTCAACAGCACCAAGACCGAGCTGGACCGCATCACAGCCCTCAAAGCCTCGGGCAGCGTGAGCGAACAGGTGTATGACCAAACCAAGGCCGGCTACGACCAGCTGGTGGAGACAGAGCGTTTCCAGAACGAGAACACCTTCGTCAAAGCCCAGTTTGCGGGCGTCATCAGTGCCAAGAACTACGAGGACGGCGAGATGTACACTGGCGCACCCATCCTCACGCTGACCCAAATCAGCCGTCTGAAAGCCATCATCAACATCCCCGAGACCTATTTCCCCTTGGTGAAGCAAGGCATGAAGGTAGATGTCTACAGCGACATTTATCCCGACAAGACCTTCCCCGCCACCATCGAGATTGTATACCCCACCATTGACCCCTCCAGCCACACCTTCCAGGCCAAGCTGAACATTCCCAATGCGGGTGAGAAAATCCGCCCCGGCATGTATGTGCGGACTTCTCTTTCTTTGGGTCAGATCGACGCCATCGTGGTGCCCTACCAGAGCGTGCTGAAGCTCACCGGCAGCAACGACCGCTACGTCTTCACCAACCAGAACGGCACCGCCCACCGTGTTGCCGTCACCCTGGGCCAGCGTTTCGACGACCGCATTGAAATCATCCCCGTCATCCCCGGCGACCTTAAGGAAGGCGACCAGCTGGTAGTCACCGGCCAAGCCCGCCTCATCGATGGTGCAAAGCTAGAAATAGTAGAGAACTAACCCAACTAGCAATACTAAAAAGTACTAGAAATACTAGCAATACTAGCAATACTAGAAATACTAGAACCCCCTAGAAAAAACCCCTAGATTACAATGGCAATTTACAAAACAGCAATCAGCAAGCCCATCACTACAGGCCTGATATTTGTGGCCGTGATAGTGCTGGGGCTCTTCTCCCTTTCGCGGCTGCCCATCGACCAGATGCCCGAAATGGACCCCCCATACGTCACCGTGATGACCACCTACGCCGGTGCCAACGCCAGCGAAATCGAGACCAATATCACCAAAATCATCGAGAACTCGCTCAACTCAGTCGACGGTCTTAAAAACCTCACTTCCACTTCCAAGGACAACATCTCTGTCGTCACCCTCGAATTCGAGTGGGGTTCGGACATCGACGAAGCACTGAACGACATCCGTTCTTATGTCGACCTCCTCTACGACAACCTGCCCGACGGCGTATCGCGCCCCATGATTCTGAAGCTCAACTCCAGCGCCATGCCCATCCTCGTCTATGGCTTCACCGCCAAAGAGAGCTATTCGGGCCTCGACCGAATCCTGGAGGACAATGTGGTCAACGTGCTCAACCGCGTCGATGGCATCGGCAACATCACCGTCAGCGGTGCCCCCGAGCGTTACATCTACATCGACCTCGACCCCAAGCAGCTCGATGCCTACGGCATCAGCCTTGAGCAGGTGGGCAACGCCATCAGTGCCAACAATCTCGACCTCGCCTCCGGCACAGTCAAAATGGGTAAGGAACAATACCAGATGCGTGTCAAGGGCGAATATGTCGAAAGCTCCGAAATCAGCAACATCGCCGTAGCACTCACCCCCACCGGCAAGCAGGTCTTCGTGCGTGACCTCGCCACCGTGCGCGACACCATCAAAGACCTCTCCCTCGACGAGAAAATCAACCGTCAGGACGGTGCCCGCCTCATCATCTCCAAGCAAACCGGCGCCAACACCGTCGCCATCGCCCGCCAGGTGAAGGCGGAAATGGAGAAGATACAGAAGACCCTGCCACCCGACATCCAGACCACGCTTATCCGTGACGCTTCCGAAGAAATCGTCAACGCCATCAACGGCCTGTCCGAAAGCATCTTCTACGCACTCCTCTTCGTGGTGCTCGTGGTGCTGGTGTTCCTGGGCAACTGGCGCAGCACCATCATCATCGCACTCACCATCCCCATCTCCCTGGTCACCTCCTTCATCTACCTGCTTCTGGCCGACAGCTCGCTCAACATCATCTCCCTGGCCTCCCTCACCGTAGCCATCGGCATGGTGGTGGACGACGCCATTGTGGTCTTGGAGAATATCACCAAACACATCGAGCGCGGCGAGAATCCGCGTGAGGCCGCCATCTGCGCCACCAACGAGGTGTGGACCTCCGTCATCGCCACCACCCTGGTGCTGGTGGCCGTGTTCGTCCCCCTCACCATGCTGCCCGGCATGATGGGCATCTTCTTCAAAGAGTTGGGCTGGATTGTCACCATCGTGGTGTGCGTCTCCACCACTGCCGCCATCACCCTCATCCCCATGCTTTCGTCCAAGATGCTGAAGGAAAAGCCCTTCTATCTCACACGCCAAGCCAAGGAAGAGGCTGAGCAAAAGGCCGCCAACAAACGCTTCACCTACGAAAAGACCTTCGGCCGCGCCTTCGCCGCCGTCGATGCCGCCTACGCCAACCTCCTCCGCTGGTGCCTGCGCCACAAACTGGCCACCCTCCTCTTCTTCGCCGCCCTCTTCATCGTGTCGCTCATCCCCATCATCACCGGCGCCATCGGCATGGACTTCATGAAGGAACAGGACAACGGGCGCATGAGCATCACCGCCGAGCTGCAACGCGGCACCCGCATCGAAGAAACCCTCAAGACCGCCCGCCGCATGGAAGACGACATCTATCGCATCCTCGGCGACGACGTCATCGTGGTCTCCACCTCCGCCGGCTCTAACGACGATGCCGGCATGTCGGCCCTCTTCAACAGCACTACCAACAACAAAATCAGCATGACCGTGCGCTGCACCAAGAAGTACGAGCGAAAGAAGACCATCTTCGAGATGCAGGAACAGTTGCGCCAATGCTTCGCCGAATACCCCGAACTGGTCACCTATCAGGTCAACCAAGGCGGCGGCATGGGCGGCGGCAGCAACAACTCCCTCTCCGTTGAAATCTACGGTTACGACTTCAACCAGACCACGGCCTATGCCAACGAGCTGCGCCAACGCATCATGGACAATGTACCTGGTGCTCGCGACACCAAAATCAGCCGCGACGAAGACCGTGCCGAACTGAAAATCACCTTCGACAAAGAGAAACTGGCATTCCATGGCCTCAACGGCTCCACTGTGGCTCTCTACGTCCGCAACCGCGTCAACGGCATGAACGCCGGATTCCTCAAAGAAGACGGCGAAGAATACAACATCGTCGTCCGCCTCAAGGAAGAATACCGCTCCTCCATCTCCGACATCGAGCAGCTCTCCATCCCCACGCCCACGGGCCGCATCATCAAACTGGAAGAACTGGCCACCATCGAGGAATACTGGTGCCCGCCCACCATCGAGCGCAAGAACCGCCAACGCTACCTCACCCTCACCGTCATGCCCTACAAGACCTCGCTGCAGGAACTGGCTCAGAACACCCAGAAAGAAATCGACGCTTTGGGCATCCCCGCCGACATACATGTCGACCTCGCCGGTAACTACAAAGACCAGCAGGACTCCTCACGCGACATGGGCCTCCTTGCCGCACTCATCATCATGCTCGTCTACATCGTCATGGCGTCGCAGTTCGAGAGCTTCGGCAAACCCGCCATCATCATCTCCTCCATCCCATTCGCACTCACCGGCGTCATCCTCATGATGCTCGTCACCGGACAAAACCTCGACATGATTGGCATGCTGGGACTGGTGCTGCTTATCGGCATCGTGGTCAAGAACGGCATTGTGCTGGTTGACTACATCAACCTCATGCGCGAGCGCGGCATCCCCCTCTACGAGGCCATCGCCCTCAGCGGACAGAGCCGTCTGCGTCCTGTGCTCATGACCGCCTTCACCACCATCCTCGGCATGATACCTATGGCCACCTCACGAAGCGAAGGCTCCGAGATGTGGACCACCATGGGTCTCGTGGTCATCGGCGGCCTCACCGTCTCCACCTTCGTCACCCTCCTCGTCGTGCCCGTACTCTACGGTGCCCTAAACCGCCGTGGCGATATGGAACGCCAGGAAAAAATCCGCAAGAAATTCGTATTCATGAACATCAACTTAGAGGAAGACTCTAATAACACCTCCACAGCACAATGAAAAGCATACTAATAGTCTTCAATCAAGCCAACACCGAACGTGTGGAATACCTGCTCGACACCCTCAACATACGTGGCTTCACCTTCTGGGAGAATGTGCAGGGACGCGGCCACATCAACGGCGACCCCCACCGTGGCACTCACACCTGGCCCGAAATGAACAACGCCATCCTCACCGTGGTCGACGACGAGAAGGTGGAGCCCGTCCTCCTGGCCGTCCGCAAACTCGACAAACGCAACGAGGAAGTAGGTGTTCGTGCCTTTGTGTGGAATATCGAGCAAATGGTCTGAGCAATTGAAGGTTGAGGGTAGAAAGCAGATTGGCGCGGCCGACATCTTTCAACCCTCAACCTACACCCCTCAACACCTCAAAATCCCTACTATTAGCTATCCCAATCCTAAAAATCGCCGACAATCGCTACTTCCCACCTCCGCAAAACTTAGTACTTTTGCAAATGAAAATCAGAGATAAAAAATCTTTTGTCATATAACGCCATCTCTTTGATTTTTAGGATTAATAACAACACTAACGCCCCGCAATCGGGGCGTTTTTTGTTATAAAGACCCGCCAAAAACCATTCCAAACACCCCACGACAGCGGTAGCTCACCGCATCCACAGCAGTCTATACCCGCCCACGCCTTGTCTACCCTATTTCCTTCTGATAATCGTTACGTTTTATGTGTCTTCTTTTTCTGATAAACAGAATAAAGACAAATAAAAGAGAAACAAAAGACAAAACAACTGTAAATCAAAAAGATAGATAGGGTATACCCAGCGGTGTGGATGCAGTGTGAGTGGTTATATTTAGGGGCAGAAGTTTGGGGTAAGGGCAATTTTTTTTGCAATCGGGCGTTATTGTAGCAATTATGGTGAAAAAGATACTTACATATTGTCTGTTGCTGGCCTTTTGTGCTGCCACTGCCTTGGCTCAGGAGGATGAGAGTGCGCTCTCCGCCGCCCAGCTAAGGGAAAAAGGTTTGAATGCCGAGAAGATAGGTCTGCCCGAGTTGGCCGAACGCTATTACCGTCGCGCCTTGGAGACCGCCGAGGGAGACCCCAGCGGCGAAACCCAGAAGTTGCTGGGCATCCTTTTGGAACAGAAGGAGTATTTCTCCGACGCCATCCTGCTGCTCAACCAGAGCAACACCTCCGAGGCCCTCGCCCACCAGGCCTTCTGCCTCATCCAGTTGCACGACTTAGACAGTGCCAGCCATTGCGCCCAACGGGCCATCGAGATGGACACCGCGTCAGCTTTGGCCAAGACCATGATGGCATACGTTGAGACGGAGCGCGACCAGCACATGAGCGCCATCGCCTGGGCCAACCGCGCCCTGCGCAGCAACCCCAAATATGCCCGAGGCGAGAATGTGATGGGCTACATCCAGTTCCGCAAAGGCAACCACACCGAGGCCATGCGCCATTTCAAGAAAGCCATCCAACTCGACAGCACCTTGGCCGACGCCTACTTCAACCTCGGTACCCTCTACTGCATGCGCAACAGCCAGGAGATGGCCATCAAGCTGCTCAAACAGGGTCTCCGCCGCAACCCGCGCAACATACGGCTCTTCACCGCACTGGCCTATGCCTACCGCATGCGTGGCGACAACCCCAAGGCACTGGAATGCTACAAGCAGATTCTCGAATACGACAGTCTGCACACCCCCACCCTCAACCGCATCGGCACCCTCTACTGCGGCGAAGGCCACTACGACCAGGCCATTGCCTTCCACAAGCGCGCCCTCAACATCAATCCCAACGATGCCACCGCATACAAATATATAGGCAAAGCATATATCGACTGGGGACAATACGACAAGGCCATCCAAAGCTTCATCCGTTCCACCAACATCTGCACCACCGACCCCGAGACCTACATGTACCTCGCCGAACTCTACGGCAAACAAAAGAAGGGCGAACGCAAACAGCAGTCGGCATACAAGAAAGCCGCACGCCTTGGCAACAAGGACGCCCAGACGTGGCTGGTGAAACAAGGCCTCTCCTGGTAACGTCGCTTCAAGGCTCAACATTCTGAGAGCAGGCAACGGGACTTAATTTTTACGACAAATTCCGCATTTTTTTGTCTATGTCAAAAAAAAAGTGTTACTTTGCAAAATTTTCTATGCTACAATAAATAATATATAATAAGGAATATCAAACACAATATATGAAAAATCTAGTTATAGTTGAGTCACCTGCCAAGGCCAAAACGATTGAAAAATTCCTTGGTCCCGACTATGTGGTAAAATCCAGCAACGGCCATATCCGCGACCTCGCAAAGAAAGATATGAGTATCGACATCGAGAATCAGTATGAGCCCGAATATCAGATTACCGAGGAGAAGCACAAACTGGTTGCCGAACTGAAGAAAGCCGTGAAGGATGCCGACATGGTTTGGCTCGCATCTGATGAGGACCGCGAAGGAGAGGCCATCGCTTGGCATCTTCAGGAAACGCTGAAGCTCAATCCCGAAAAGACCAAGCGCATCGTCTTCAACGAGATTACCAAAAACGCCATCCTCCACGCCATCGAGAACCCTCGTGGCATCGACATGGACCTGGTTGATGCCCAACAGGCACGCCGCGTGCTCGACCGTCTTGTGGGTTATGAAATCAGCCCCATCCTTTGGTCGAAAATCAAGCCCGCCCTCAGTGCCGGACGTGTGCAGAGCGTTGCCGTGAGGCTTATCGTCGAGCGCGAAGAGGAAATCAAGAACTTTGTCAGCCACAGTTTCTACCGTGTCACCGCCCAATTCCACCCTGCCAGCGGAAGGATGCAGGTGCTGGCCGAGCTGAGCCGCCGCTTCGACTCCCTGCAGGAGGCCACCGACTTCATGCAGAGTCTCGTCGGCTGCAACTACAAAGTGCAAACCATCGACACCAAACCCGCCAAGCGCACACCCGCCCCCCCCTTCACCACCTCCACCCTCCAGCAGGAGGCCAGCCGCAAACTGGGATTCTCCGTTGCCCGCACCATGCAGATAGCACAGCAGCTCTACGAGAGCGGATTTATCACCTACATGCGTACCGACAGCGTCAACCTCAGCGAACTCGCATTGAGCATGGCCAAGACCGAAATCACCAACCTCTATGGTGAGAACTATGTCAAGACCCGCCGCTACCAGACTAAGATTAAAGGTGCTCAGGAAGCTCACGAAGCCATCCGCCCCACATATATGAGCAATACCACCATCAATGCCGACACCGCACAACGCCGCCTCTACGAGCTGATTTGGAAGCGTGCCATCGCCTCCCAGATGGCCGATGCCGAAATTGAGAAGACCATCGTGGAAATCAACATCAGCGACCACGAGGAGAAGTTCGTCTGCCAAGGCGAACAGGTGCGCTTCGACGGATTTCTAAAAGTATACATGGAGTCCACCGACGACGAGTCCGAAGAGGATGCCAGCTCCTCCCACACCCTCCCCAAGGTGGTCGAAGGCATGCAGCTGACCCTCGATGTCGCAGAGGCATTGGAGCACCACACCCAGCACGCCCCCCGCTACACCGAGGCCAGCTTGGTGAAGAAATTGGAAGACCTCGGCATTGGCCGCCCTTCCACCTATGCCCCCACCATCAGCACCATCCTCAAGCGCGAGTACGTCATCAAAGAGGACCGCGAACCCAAAGAGGTGGAATGTAACGTCATCACACTGAAAGACGACAAAGTAACACCCGGCACCCGCATCGAGAAGGCTGGTGCCGAGAAGGGCAAGCTATTCCCCACCGACATCGGAAGCGTGGTCAACGCCTTCCTCCTCGAACACTTCAACGACATCATCGACTACAACTTCACCGCCACCGTTGAGAAGGACTTCGACGACATCGCCGCGGGCAAGAAGGAGTGGCGCAAAGTCATCGACAAGTTCTACGTCCCCTTCCATAAGAATATCCGCCAGACCCAGCAGACAAGCCACCGCACCACCGGCAACCGCCTCATCGGTGTCGACCCCAAGACGGGTAAGAACCTCTATGCCAAAATCGGACGCTACGGCACCCTCGTCCAGCTCGGCGACACCTCCAACGACGAGAAACCCAAGTTCGCCAGCATGAAGAAAGGACAAAGCATCGAGACCATCACCCTTGAAGAGGCTTTGGCGCTCTTCGAGCTTCCCCGCACTGTCGGCCAGTTCGAGGGCAACGACGTCATCGTCAGCATCGGCAAATTCGGCCCCTACGTCCGCCTCGACAACAAGTTCTACTCCCTTTCTAAGAACGACGACCCCTACGAGGTGGATTTGGACCGCTGCATCGAAATCATCAAGGTGAAACGCGTGGCCGAAGCCGAGAAGGAACGCCTCCGCGAGCTCTACCCCCACGAAATCGGCATCTACGAAGGCGAGGTTGTCAGCTCCAACATCGGACGTTACGGCCCCTACCTCACCTACCGCAACGAGAATTTCCGCCTGCCCAAGACCGCCAACCCCTTGGAGATGTCCATCGATGAGGCCGTCGCCATCATCAGCAATGCCGGAAGCAAAAAGACCCGCGGACGCAAAAAGAAGACTGAGTGACACTAAGCATCGTCATAGTCAACTACAACGTCAAGCACTTCCTCGAACAATGTCTGGAATCGGTGTTCCGTTCCGACCTCACAATGGAGGAGGGCGATAGTACTCACCCTGCAAACAATCAGCCACTACAGCTCGAGGTTTTCGTTGTCGACAATGCCTCGGTGGACGGCTCGGTGGAGATGGTGCGGGAAAAATTCCCACAGGTCCACCTCATAGCCAACAACGACAACCTCGGGTTTGCCAAGGCCAACAACCAGGCCTTGCGCCAATGCACAGGCGACCTCGTCCTCCTGCTCAACCCCGACACCGTGGTGGAACTCAACACTTTCCGTCAATGTGTCGCCTTCTACGCGACCCATCCCGACTGTGGGGGCCTTACCGTGAAGATGATTAACGGCGAAGGCAAGTTCCTGAAGGAGAGCAAGCGCGGATTTCCCACCCCCGCTGCCTCATTCTTCAAAATCAGCGGTCTCATACGCCTCTTCCCCCACAACCGCCGCATTGCAGCTTACTACATGGGCCATCTCGACGACGACGAAACCAACCCCATCGACATCCTCCCCGGTGCCTTCCTGATGATTAGCCGCACCGCATTGGAAAAAGTGGGGTTTCTCGACGAGTCCTATTTCATGTACGGCGAGGACATTGACTTCTCGTGGCGTATCAAGCTGGCTGGTTTTCAGAACTACTACCTCCCGACCAGCCGCATCATCCACTACAAGGGCGAATGCACCAAACATGGCAGCATGAATTATGTCTACACTTTCTACAATGCCATGTCCATTTTTGTCAGGCACTACTTCTCCGGCAGCAATGCCGCTCTCTTCAACCTCCTCATCCACTGCGCCATCTGGACACGTGCCACCCTTGCCTGGCTCAAACGCATCGCCCAGCACATAGCCCTGCCCCTGGCCGACTTTGCCATCGCCTTCGGCGGTTTCCTCGGCATCAAACATATATGGGCCGCCTACTGGGCCTCCAACGTCAACTACTACCCTCCTGTCTACACCTGCCTCATCATCCCCCTCTACATCCTCTTCCTCATGCTGTGCAGCTGGCTCTATGGCGGTTATCAACGCCCTGTGCGCCCCATTCGTATCATCCGCGGCATGGTCGTCGGCACCCTCTTGCTCCTCGTCTTTTATTCCCTCCTCGACGAAAGCCAACGCTATTCGCGTGTGCTGCTGCTCATGGGGTGTGCCTGGACCCTCCTCTCCACCCTAGGCCTCCGGCTCCTGCTCAGCCTGTTCCGTATCCGTGGCTTCGACCTTCGTCCGCTGCACACTCGCTCTTGCGTCATCATCGGCGGTGATGAGGAGGCACACCGCGTAAGCCAGCTCTACGAATCCCTCGGCGGCATCCGGGTGGAGGCCATACTCGACCCCGCCACCGACACCAACAAGCTCAACGACACCATCCGTGTCTACAAAGCCGACGAGGTGGTCTTCTGTAGCAAGGACATCCCCATCCAGGACATCATTGACCTCATGACCAAGCTAGGCCAGATGCCCGGCAGACACAACACCGTGGAATACAAAATTGTGCCTAACGAAAGCGACTTCATCATCGGCAGCAACAGCATCAACTCGGCCGAAGACCTCTACACCGAGGAACTGCGCACCATCGCCGACCCGCTCAACCAGCGTAACAAACGCATCTTCGACATCTTGTCTGCCCTGCTGCTCATCATCATCTCCCCCCTCATCATTCCTTTCCAACGCCGCAAGAATCTTTTCTTCACCCACTCCTGGCAGGTCCTCATAGGCAAATACAGCTGGGTGGGCACCACTATCGACACCACTCGCCCCGGCATCTTCGGCCCCGAAGATGCCCTGCCCCGCCGAGCCTCTACCCTCAGCCCCGAACTCAAGCAACGGCTGCACCTCCGCTACCTCCGCAACTATAAAATTTCCTCCGACATACAAATCCTTTTTAAGAACCTCTTCAACATCTGACCACCATGAACCGCACCTCCGCACTCCTCCTGCCCCTATTCTTCCTAGCCATCATGCCACTCCATGCCCAACGCATCAACGGCTATGTCGCTTTGGGTACTGTAGCCTCGCAGGTTGAAGGCGACGAACTCAAAGGGTTCAACCATTGGAATCTGGCTGGCGGTGTCGGCGCCATTGCCCGCCTCGACGACAACCAACGCTGGTTCCTCTCCCTCGAAACCGACTATTCTTGCCGCGGCATCTACAACAAGAAGTACAACTACCTCAACTACTATAATATCAACCTCGACCTCCATTATGTCGACATACCCCTCGTTCTCCACTTCCGCGACCCCTATGGGGGCATGCAGATAGGCGTGGGTATTGTCTACAGCCGCCTCATCCGCCAGCCCCACGACACCGTCTATTTTAACCCCAACTACTTCACCCCCGACACCTCCGACATGCAGTTTCTCAAAAACGACCTCGCCCCCACTGTCGAGTTCCGTTTCCGTATCTGGAACAACCTGCATTTCAGTGCCCGCTACCAATACTCCATCATCCCCATCAAAAAGGATTGGCACTACCAGTTCGCTGGCAAGACCTTCGCCAACGACTTCTATGGCTCGTCCCTCACCTTCCGCCTCCTCTGGCAGTTCGGCGAGTCCAACGCTCGCCCATCCAATTCACTCCGCGGACACCGCAGATAGACCACCTCTCAATCACCTATCCACAAACACATCCAGCATTGAAGACAGCAGTATTTCCAGGTTCCTTCGATCCCTTCACCTCCGGTCATGAAGCCATTGTGCGCCGAGCTTTGTCGCTCTTCGACAAGCTCTATATCGCCGTTGGGGTAAATACCGACAAGCACTACATGTTCAGCACCGAGGAACGTCTGCAGCGCATCCGCCAATGCTTCCCCGACGAGCCCCGCATCGAGGCCCTTGCTTATTCATGCATGACCGTCGACCTCTGCCACCAACTGGGTGCTCAGTTCATCCTCCGCGGCATCCGCAATGCCAACGACTTCGCCTACGAGCAGACTGTGGCGGCGGTGAACAACGCCCTCGACCCCGCCATCGACACCATCATCCTCCTCTCCGACACCGACCATCAAGACATCAGTTCCACCTTGGAGCGGGAACGCCTCGCCCACCAAAACACCTGACCCATCGCCACAACCACCTCCATACTCGACACCAACGTCTCCTACCTCAAGGGGGTGGGACCCGCTAAAGCCGACATCCTGGCCAAGGAATTCGACATCCTTACCTATGGCGACCTCCTCCACTACTTCCCTTTCCGCATGGTCGACCGCTCCCGCGTAAGTACCATCGACCATTTCGACCCCAACGAGCCCTACCTCGTCTTCCGCGGCCGCATTGGCAACCTCCACACCATCACCTCCGGTCGCACCTCCCGTCTCGAAGCCACCTTCTCCGACGGCACCGGCACCATGACCCTCGTGTGGTTCCAAGGGCTCAAATGGATTCACGATATGCTGCGTCCCAATACTATCTACAATGTTATGGGCAAGCCCTCGCTCTTCGGAAGCACCCTCCAGATGGCACACCCCGACATCGAGGCATCCTCGCTCTACGACCAAGGCCCCGCCCATGCTTTCCTCCCCATCTATCGCACCACCGAGAAGGCCAAAAACCGAGGCATCAACACCAAGGCCATCGCGCGCTTCACTGCCACCCTGCTGCCGCTTATCCCCCAGCAGCTGCCCGAAACGCTGCCCAACTCCATCCTCGCCAAATACCACCTCATGGGACGTGGCAGCGCGCTCCGCAATATGCACTACCCCGACACCTTGGACATTTGGCAGCAGGCCATCTTCCGTGAAAAATTCGAGGAACTCTTCTACCATCAGCTTGAATACCAGTACAGCCGCCTCACCCGCAACCTCCACTCCGTCGGCCGCGTCTTCGGCGTAGTGGGCGACCACTTCAACGATTTCTACAACCACAACCTCCCCTTCCCTCTCACCGGTGCGCAGAAAAGAGTGATTAAAGAAATACGCGCCGACATGCGCAGCGGCCGACAGATGAACCGTCTGCTCCAAGGCGATGTCGGAAGCGGCAAGACCCTCGTGGCACTCCTCACCATCCTCATCGCACTCGACAACGGCTGCCAGGCATGCCTCATGGCTCCCACCGAAATACTCGCCACCCAGCATTTTGCCAACTTCCAAAAAATGCTGGCAGGGCTCAACATCACCGTCGAACTGCTCATCGGCTCACTCAAGGCAAGTCAAAAGAAGAAAATCAAGCAACGCCTCGCCGACGGCAGCATCGACATCCTCATCGGCACCCATGCCCTTATCGAACCCGATGTGCAGTTCTCCCAGTTGGGGTATGTGGTTATTGACGAACAGCACCGCTTCGGTGTTGAGCAGCGTTCCAAACTGTGGAACAAGAGCAGCATACCGCCCCATGTGCTTGTGATGACTGCAACCCCCATTCCCCGCACATTGGCCATGACCCTCTACGCCGACCTCGACTGCTCCGTCATCGACGAGCTCCCTCCCGGCCGCCGCCCCGTCATCACCACCCACGGCACCGATGCCAAACGGCTCCTCCTCTTCCATTTTATGAAACAGGAGATTGCCAAAGGCCGCCAGGTCTATGTCGTCTACCCCCTCATCAACGAGAGCGAGAGCATGGACCTCAAAGACCTCATGGACGGCTACGAAAGCATCTCCCGCAGTTTCCCCCAGCCTGAATACCAGCTCAGCATCGTCCACGGCCAGATGCCCGCCGAAGCCAAAGCCTACGAGATGGACCGTTTCAAACGAGGTGAGACACACATCATGGTCTCCACCACCGTCATCGAAGTGGGCGTCGACGTGCCTAACGCCACCGTCATGGTCATCGAGAATGCCGAACGTTTCGGCCTCAGCCAGCTCCACCAGCTGCGCGGACGTGTAGGCCGCGGCGGCACCCAGTCCTATTGCATCCTCATGACCAAGGACGACCTCAGCCACAACAGCAAGCAGCGCATCCAGACCATGTGCAGCACCACCGACGGCTTCGCCATCGCCGAAGCCGACCTCCGCCTTCGCGGCCCCGGCGACCTACAAGGCCTCCAACAGAGCGGCATGCTCGACCTCAAACTCGCCGACATCGTCGACGACGAACCCCTCGTGCGCGTCACCCGCGACGAAGTCCACAACCTCCTCTCACTCGACCCCGACCTCCAGCTGCCCGACCATGCCCCACTCCGTCAGTATATTATCAATCACAACGACTACCCACGCTGGGACAAAATCAGCTAACCAACCCATTTTCCACGCCATGCAGCTCAAAGCATTACCCGGTAAATCACTCTCCTCTGGCGAACTCAAACTCTACGCCTACCCCGACCACCTGCCCGACACTCCTGTGGGTTGCGTCGAACTCTACAACTACGACCCCGTCAACCGACGCGCCGCCGTCGGCATCGTCGTCTCAAATGAATACCGCCACCAAGGCTTCGGCACCATCATCATACAGACCCTCACCCAGTTCTGCCTCCTCAACACCTCACTCCACCAACTCTATGCCGACATTGCAGCCAACAACGGCCCCAGCATCCGCATCTTCCAAAACGCTGGCTACCAGCACTGCGCCACCCTTCGCGACTGGGTTGTCCGCGCCGACCAATTCATCGACACCCACCGTTACCAACTGATATTAAACTAATACCCACCATGAAAAGAAAGCTCCCATTGAAAAAAAAGCTCCCCGTTCTCCTTATCCTCTGCCTTCTCCTCGTCCTCACCGTCGTCGAAGGCTTCTCGCTCATGAATAAGCACGTCTCCGTCAACGAGCCCACACGCATCTATATCCCCGACGGCTGCGACTACAACGCCCTCCTCGACTCACTCAACACACGCCAATGCATCCAACATTCCCATACCGCTTTCCGCACCATCGCACGCCTCCGCGGCCTCCCCAACCATATCAAACCCGGCAGCTACCTCCTGAAACCTGACATGTCGGTGTTCTCATTGGTCATGAAGCTCTATTCTGGCAATCAGGACCCACTCCGCGTCACCATCAACAAACACCGCACCCTCGACCACCTCTGTCAATTTCTGGGCTCCAAGCTGATGTTCCACCCCGACACCCTACTGGCACTCCTCACCAACGACGACTTCTGCGCCCAATACGGCCTCACCCCCCAAACCATCATCTCCCTCTTCCCCCGCAACACCTACGAACTCTACTGGACCATCACCCCCCGGAAGCTCGTCGACCGCATGGCCAAGGAATACGACCTTTTCTGGAAAAGCCGCGACGCTCAGCTCCAGCCCCTCGGTCTCTCCCGCACCGAAGTAATCACCCTCGCCTCCATCGTCGAAGAGGAGACCAACTGCAACGATGAGAAAGACGACATTGCCTCGGTCTACCTCAATCGCTACCGCATCGGCATGCCCCTTCAGGCCGACCCCACCGTCAAATACGCCATCGGCGACTTCTCCATCCGCCGCATAAAAGGTGCCATGCTCGCCGTCGAAAGCCCTTACAACACCTACCGCAATCCCGGCCTGCCCCCCGGACCCATCTGCATCCCCTCCGCCGTCTCCATCGACGCCGTCCTCCACAACAAGAAGACCGACTACCTATTCTTCTGTGCCAAGGAGGATTTCAGCGGCCACCACAACTTTGCAGCCACCTCGGCCGAGCACATGCGCAACGCCCAAAAGTTCCACAAAGCACTGAACGAGCGCAACATCCATTAAAACTGGCATCCAACCCGCTGCCAAACCCCTCAAAATCCCCTCCCAGCCCTCCCCCACGGCACTTTCCGTCATGCCATAAGGCTCGTGTCTTCAATTTTTCGAACATGTATACACCACTATATTGCAGTTATTTACATTTACTCATGGAGCAAAGGGCACTTTTTTTCTTTTCAATTCCAAAAAAAGTAGTACTTTTGCAATTGGGTAAGTCTTATACGACCAGCTCCCATTGAATCCCCCAGGGTAGGAATACAGCAAGGGTGTTTGGTTGTAGCGGTGCGATATAAATAGCTTACCCTTTTTTTGTATACCTATGTCAACAACAATAATCCTCTCCTATGCCCTCATCATTGTGGGCATCATCGTGTGGGCCTTCCTCATCCCCGGCCGCCGTCACGTCAGTCCAAAACTGATGGACTACATCACCGTTTTTGGCGGGGCATTCCTCTTTGCCTCCTGCTTCATCAACCTCGTACCCCACATCTTCCTTGCCGACGACCCCTACCGTTTCGTCACCCCGCACCTCCACTTCAAGATTGCCGCCGCCGTCATGGTCGGCTTTATCATCCAGCTCCTCCTCGAGCAGCTCACCAAAGGTGCCGAACACGGCCACAACCACTGCCCCTGCTGCGAAGAAGAGCAGGAAGCCGAAGCGCACCATCACGAACATCAGCATCACCAAGGCCACTGCCACAACGCCTCCGTCCATCCTGTCACCGGACTCCTCATAGGTCTCAGCATCCACGCCTTCCTCGAAGGCATGCCCATGGTCGACCTCGACGGTGACATCCACCAGGGCCTCCTCTACGGCATCGTGCTCCACAACATACCCATCGCCCTCGTCCTCGTCGGCCTCTTCATGCACAACCGCTACGGCTTCTGGAAAAGCTTCGCACTCCTCGCCCTCTTCGCCGTCATGACACCCCTTGGCTCACTCTGCAACCTCTTCCTCATCCCCGAAAACGAGATGCTACAAAGCCTCATCATGGCCATCGTCGTGGGCATCCTTCTCCACGTCTCCGTCAGCATCCTCTTCGACCACGACCACAACAACTTCTCCTGGACCAAATTCGTCCTCATCCTCATCGCCTTCACCGCCGCCTACTTCACCCCCGGCTGCCCCGAAATCTACCCCCTCTTCTAACCCCCACACCTGCAACCATCCTTAGTTCTTAATTCATAATCCCTACTTTAGAAAGTGACTACCGCCGAATCCATCAAAGACATTCTTAGCCGCCGCGACGCCCTGCGACGCTACCTCAATATCGAATCCCTCATCAGCCAAATCGCCGACGAAGAAGTCAAGACCGAAAACCCCGACTTTTGGAACGACCCCAAAGAGGCTCAGAAAGTCATGAAATCCATCCAAGCCAAGAAAGCTTGGGTCAACGCCTTCAACGAAGTCGACAACAGCTGCGGCGACCTACAGGTCCTCGGCGAGTTCTTCGACAGCGGCGATGCCACCGAAGAGGAGGTCATCGAACAAATCAATATCACCCTCCCACTTGTCGAAGCCTTGGAACTCAAGAATATGCTCCAAGGCGAGAGCGACCGCTTCGATGCCGTCCTCTCCATCAATGCCGGTGCCGGTGGTGTTGAAGCACAGGACTGGGCCGAGATGCTCATGCGCATGTACATCCGCTATGCCGAAACCCACAACTACCGCGTGGCCATCTCCAACAGTCTCGACGGCGAAGGTGCCGGCATCAAGAGCGTCACCATGCAGATTGAGGGCGACTACGCCTTCGGCTATCTCAAGAGCGAAACCGGCGTCCACCGCCTCGTCCGCGTAAGCCCTTTCAACGCACAGGGCAAACGCATGACCTCCTTCGCCTCCGTCAGCGTCACACCCCTCGTCGACGACACCATCGAAGTCGTGGTCGACCAGTCACGCCTCAGCTGGGACACCTTCCGCTCCGGCGGTGCAGGCGGCCAGAACGTCAACAAGGTCGAATCGGGCGTCCGCCTCCGCTACCAATACAAAGACCCCTATACTGGTGAAGAAGAAGAGATACTCATCGAAAACACCGAAACCCGCGACCAGCCCAAGAACAAAGAAAACGCCCTCCGCCTCCTCCGCTCACAACTCTACGACCGCGAGATGAAGCACCGCATGGAAGAACAAGCCAAAATCAAGGCCAGCCAGAAAAAAATCGAGTGGGGCAGCCAGATACGCAGCTACGTCATGGACGACCGCCGCGTCAAAGACCACCGCACCAACTACCAGACTGGCGACGTCACCGGCGTCATGGACGGCAAAATCGACAACTTCATCAAAGCCTACCTCATGCAGTTCGGCAGCAACGTCTGACACATTTCAAGTTGACATCACCAACTTCTTAGTTCATAGTTCTTACTTCTTACCTTATCATGATACGCCCCTCCATTCCCGACGATTTGCCCCTCATCATGGACATGATTGCCAATTCGCGCGCCATCATGCGTGCCAATGGCAACGCCTCGCAATGGGGCGACTATCCCAAACCCGAAACCATCCTCGACGACATCGCCCACCATGCCCACTTCATAGTTGAGGACAATGGCATCCCCGTCGGAAGCTTCACCCTCCTCAACACACCCGAACCCACCTACGACACCATTTACGACGGCAGCTGGATGGACGACACCACCCCCTACCGCACCATCCACCGCCTCGCCTGTGTCCCAGGCGTCCACGGCATCGCCCGCCAAGTCTTCGAGTGGAGCGAACAGCAGACAGCATCCATCCGTGTCGACACCCACACCGACAACCACATCATGCTCCACATCATACAAAAACTCGGCTACACCTACTGCGGCATCGTCCACATGTCCGACGGCACCCCCCGCAACGCCTTCCAAAAGATGACCTACCCCATGGTGCGCCCCGACCTCAAAGCCTATGTGGAACAAAACATACTCCCCCGCTACAACCAATTCGACCTCGCACACAACCTCACCCACGTCCAGCGCGTCATAGCGCAAAGCATGGAACTCGCTCAATACTACCCCCAACTCGACAAAAACATGGTATACACCATTGCCGCCTACCACGACACCGGCATCGTCGAAGGCCGCGACCGCCATCACATCGTCTCCGCACAAATCATTCGTCAGGACCCACGTCTGCCCGAATGGTTCACCCCCTCCCAAATACAAATCATGGCCATCGCCGCCAAGGAACACCGTGCATCCCTCGGCTACGAACCCCAGACACTCTATGGCAAAATCGTCGCCGATGCCGACCGCGACATCGAGCCTAACACCATCATCCAACGCGCCGTGCAATACAGCATCGCACACTACCCCAAAGACGACAAAGCGGCACACTGTTTACGTGTTCAAAAACACCTCAAAGAAAAGTATGGTCCCGACGGATACATGAAACTCTACATCCCCCAGTCGCGCAACAAAGCCAACCTCGAACGGCTGCAGCACCTCATGTACGACAACCGTATCCTCAACAGCATCATCTTCGAAACCATTGACCGTTATACCTTATGAACACCTTCCTCATCATCCTCGCCATCCTCCTCGCCATCATCGGCATTGCCGGTTCCATCATTCCCGGCCTCCCAGGCCCTCCTTTCAGCTGGGCAGCCCTCCTTGTGCTATACTTCACCACCGCCTCTGACCACAACACCACCTTCCTCGTCATCACCGCCGTCGTCGCCGTCATCATCACCATCCTCGACTACATAGTCCCCTCCCTCAGCACCAAGAAACACGGGGGTAGCAAAGCGGGTGTGTGGGGCTGCAACATTGGACTTGTCATCAGCATCATAGGTCTTCCCTTCGGCCCTCAAGGACTCCTGGGCGTCATCTTTTGGCCCTTCGTCGGTGCCCTGGTCGGCGAACTCTTCAGCGGCAAACAGAGCCGTGAAGCCCTCCGCGCAGCTTGGGGAGCCTTCATGGGCTTCCTTACTGGTACGGGTCTCAAACTCGCTTACGGCATCTTTGCTGCCTTCATTCTCGTCCGCGACCTACTAGGAATATAAAGCATCGCATTCATCACCAAGCGCTGGCAATGATGGTTGGTCCTCCATAGAAAAAGGAAGCGGGGCACTCTGATTTGAACCCGATCCGGCGAAGCCTTTCTCCACGCGGGCTTCCAGCAACTCAATTGTAGGGGTTAGATACTCTTTTCTTTCTTTCTGCATAATTTAGATTGTTTTTTGATGAATAAATATAGGAATTTGGGTTAATAAAAAAGACTAGCACATACAGCAATACTCCCAAACAACCTTATATTTGTTCTCAAAAAACGCAGGAAAATGGAAAAATGGTGTCTTGCGGGCATCCGCTCTACTTGGCATCATATGGGGTATTTGTTTAATTTTAAGCATATTAATAATATGTTTGCAGACCATCCACCTTGTGGTTTGCGAATGCAAAGATACACTTTTTTTTCAAATCACGATAAAAAAAACTTTAGTGATAGTGAAAAAAAAATAACATATAACAATGAGAAGTAACAGTGGAAGTTAAAATGGACAATACATCTGTATACAACATTATTGCAAAATGTATTGTCCCCTTGACAAAAGCCCACCGGACTTCCTTAATCCTTTAATTTTCAATTATCGTTACACCATTTTTTTAATCGTTACTAATCTGCCATAAACCCTAATGACCCATCTGTAATCTTTTGCGTTTGCAATGTCCGCCCCCCCTCTCCCGCCTCCTTGCCGACCACCCCGAACAGAAAGCCCTCCACAACTCCTTCCTGCCCTATAAAGAGCAAGGCCTGATAACCAACGTAGCGCTGAAAAGGATGGAATAATATCAATACTTCAATCTGAATCACAGCAAATTGCTCCTACATTGTATTTTATTATCTGATATTTCAAATATTATTCGTATTTTTGCATTGTAAAAAACGCTTCACCCATGACAGACAAAGCCATGATGCAACGGATAAAGCAAAATGTGCTTGAGGTTGACCCTCAAGCAGAAGTATGGCTTTATGGCTCCCGCGCACGTGGTACAGCAAATGAAGAATCCGACTGGGATGTGCTTGTGCTTACCCCGCAGGAGACTGTCTCCACTGCCGAAGAGAGCCGCTTTGTCGACCACATGTGCGACCTTATTGTAGAGACAGGCGAGGTCATACAACTTTTCGCCTACGGGAAAGAAGACTGGCACCGCCACCACTACTTCACCCCCTTCTATAAAAGTGTACAACAAGATGCCATACGCCTATGAATCCATTAGATGAAGACATGACCGCCTTTGTCCGCTACCGTTTGGAGAAAGCGGAAGAGGCTTATACCGCAGCCCGAATCCTTTATGACGCCCAGCAATGGAATGCTGCCGTCAATCGCCTTTATTATGCCTGCTTCTATGCTGCCTCAGCTGTTTTACTAAATCGGCACATTGGCGCAAAATCCCATACTGGTGTTTTAGGTGCATTCTCCGAACACATAGTACGTACCGGAGAAATAAGCACGGATGACTTCCGCATCTATTCCAAACTTCTTGGCTGGCGAAGCAAGGGCGACTATAATGACATGTTTGACTTTACCAAGGAAGACCTAGACATGGTACTACAGCCCACTCGCGCGTTTTTAGACAAAGTCATTCCGATGGTGAAATTATAAACACCCTCTTTATTAAACAGAAAGCCCTCCAGAACTCCTTCCTGCCCTATAAAGAGCGAGACCAGATGACCAACATTCCGCTGTACGCAGTGAGATGTTGTTGATATTTCAATCTGAATTACAGAAGATTACCCCCTTATTATATTTTATTATCTGATATTTCAAATAATATTCGTATTTTTGCAATCGCTTTCGAGAGATAGAAAGCGGTAAGCAAGAAAAGCATTGCGATACTGTCCTAGTATTAAAATCGCCATTTTTAAGCAGGAAGGCAGAGCAACTATCAGGGCAAACGCATCAAATTTCCAGTAAAGAGAAGAGGTAATCGATGCTCCAGCCAGCCTTGAGCCGCTTGGTGACGAGACTGCCCTTGCCCTTGTCGCGCTTGAGGATGTTGAGTGAGAATTTTCGCACAAGGGCGAAGT
>JAFWOP010000074.1 GCA_017545365.1 Bacteroidales bacterium | reverse complement strand
CTTTCCCATTGTCGCGTCCCTCCGGGACGCTGAGTAGTAGGGTTTTCGTTGACCCCACACTGCGTTCCTTGTGTGGGGTTATTGAAATTCAGCATCTTCGATGCTGTTAAAAAATCAGTCTTTTATCAAACTAGAGCCATTGAGAATTGAGAATTGGCTGCCGCACAACCCGTACACTCCATTTGTCCACTTTAACTCCCTCTTTAACTTCCACTTTAACTCCCTATTATAACCACTCCCCTCTCAACTCCCTATTGCCTTGCCATCGCGGCCACCTCTTCCTCATGTTCGAAGAGGGTGCAGCCGCCTGTATGCTCCCATCCCAACGCCCGTGCGTCGCGGATGCGGCGGAAAAGCGGTGAATTCAACGCCTCCTTCAGCCCTATCTCCACCACGTTGCTGTCCGAGTGAGGTGAGAACGGGCAGGGTTCGGCCGAGCCGTCGCTGTTGATATGGAAGAAGCCGCGGCCCGCAGCCAGACAGCCGCCCACAGCCTTCTCGTCGCCGGGGAACGATAGCAGCACCAAATCCTTCGCCGTGGTCTCACGACGCTCCTCCAGTATCTGCTCCATCCTCATCACCTCTTCGTCGCCGAAGGCCAGATGAGCCGTGCCCTTCTCTATCGGCACATACTCCACATAGAAGATGATGCGGCAGCCCATGTCGTGCAGCTGCGTGATATACTCCTCCGAGGTCACCCGCTCGTAGTTCTCCGTCGTCACCGTGATGCTCGTGCCGAACAGCAGCCGGGCCTCCTTCAGCCGCCCCATAGCGGCCTCGGCCAGCTCATACACCCCCTTGCCCCGTCGCGCATCGGTCGTCGTAGCGTCACCCTCAAGGCTGATGACGGGAATCATATTCAAGTGTTTCTGAAAGAAATCCACATACCGCTCGCCTATCATCGTGCCGTTGGTGAAAATCGGGAACACCATATCCTTCACCTCGGCAATCTTCTCCAGCAGGTCGCGCCGCGTCAGCGGCTCCCCACCGGCCAGCAGGGCGAAATTGACGCCCATCTCGGCCGCCTGGCCAAAGATGTCGCGCCACTGCTCCGGGGCCAGGGTCGCCCGTTTGGAGTGCCCCAGATCCGAGGCGATGCCGTTCTTGCGGGCATAGCAGCCCTTGCAGTGCAGATTGCAGGTCGTGGCAATGCTGGCAATCAGGAAAGGAGGCACATCTATCCCCTCCTTCTCCTTCAGCTCGGCACGCCGCCTCTCCGATTTGGAGAACCGCTGCTGCATTCGCAGCACAAAAGCGGCCTCGCGCGGATTGCTGAGCACATTCAAATACACCCGCCCGACAATAGAGCGGATGCTCTCTGACATATAGTCGCTAAGATTAATCATATTCAACAGTCTTCTACCTTTTTAGTCGCTCAATCCTTCTATCAGCGAATCCAGCCGCTGCATCATCTGCTTGATATCCTCCGTTCCCCAGGGCTCCCCTTTCCAATTCTGCGCCATGCACGTAGGCACATCCTTGGCGGCCTCCTTCAGCTGGAGCCCTTTCTTGGTGAGGCTCACCAGCGTCTGGCGCCCGTCCACGATGCCGTGGGTGCGCACCAGCAGCCCCTCACGCTCCATGCGTTGCAGCATGGGCGTGAGGGTGTTGGTGTCCAGCTTCAGCCTCCGGCCGATGTCGCCGACGGTCTGGTGGTCGGTCTCCCACAACACCAGCATCACCAGGTATTGCGGATAGGTCAGCCCCAGCGGCTCCAGCAGCGGGCGGTAGGCCTGGGTGATAAGTCTCGATAGGCTGTACAGCCGAAAGCACAGCTGGTTATCCAGCTTCAACTGGTCATACATCATAACATCGACTCGATAGCCTTCTCTATATCCTTCGGCTCCGTGGTGGGGGCGAAACGCTCCACACGGCTCCCGTCGCGCGAGATGAGGAACTTGGTGAAGTTCCACAGGATGTCGCTCTCCTTCTGGGCCGAATCGCTGAGCTTCTTCAGCATGGCTTGTGTGGCTTTGGCCTTCAAACCCGAATACTCCTCGGTAGGGGCCTGTGCCTTGAGCCAGGTGAAGATGGGGTGCTCCTCGGCGCCGTTGACATCGATTTTCTTCATAATCTGGAAGGTGACGCCGTAGTTCAGACGGCAGAAGCCCTCAATCTCGCTGTCAGTGCCGGGGTCCTGCTCCTTAAACTGGTTGCAGGGGAAGCCGATGACCACAAGCCCGCGGTCGCGGTACTTCTCGTTCAAGGCCTCCAGCCCGTCGAACTGGGGGGTGAAACCGCACTTGCTGGCGGTGTTGACGATAAGCAGCACTTTGCCTTCAAATTCTTTGAAGTCTATCTCTTTGCCGTTACTGGCAAGAGCCTTATAACTATAAATATTCTCCATGGTATCTTGTTTTTGCGCCATAGCACCCATACTCGCAACAACGAATAGCAGCACCCAGGCCAGTTTCATCATCTGTTTCATCGGATTACATCTGTTTCATCAACCAGTTCTGCATGCCAATCTTCTCAATCATGTCGAGCTGCTCCTCGCTCCAGTAGAGGTCCTCCTCCTCATCGGCCAGATAGGCCTTGGTGATGTCGTAGGTGGTGGGGTCGCCGCAGAGGCCGGGCATCATCTTGTAAAGCGACTCCACGCCCTCGCGCTGGATGCGCAGGTCCTCCTCGATGTAAGCCTTGGCGTCCTCGATGAGCTTGCACTCCTTGTTGAGCTTCACCTGAGGCACGCAGCCGAGGTCGAGCATGCGGTTGGTGTACTTCTCCACCCACTCCATCTCTTCGGTGTAGTGGTCCAGATACTTCTGACCGAGCTTCTCAAAGCCCTGCGACTTGAAGAGCAAGCCCTGCATCTTGTGCACAAAAGCACCTTCAGTAAGCTCATTAACGATGAGCTGTGAAACCTGTAAAGTCATTTTAAAATCCATAATAATAACGTTTTAATAGGTTAATAATTTAAATCGTTCACGATGCAAAGATACAAACAATTTCTGAAATAAAAAGAAAATGCAGTTGTTTTATAGTTATTTAACGTTTATGTCGCCCGCGACATAAACCATAGAATAGCCTAGGAATGCCTAGGCTATCCTAGGCTATCCTAGGCTATCCTAGGCTATCCTAGGAACCCCTAGAAAAAAAACGCCCGCAGCAAGCTGCGGGCGGCCTATATAAAAGCCCTAGTAATTGCCGGGCTATTTGCCGTTCACCAGCTTGAAGGTGTCGCTGGCGATGACAAACTCCTCGTCGGTTGTCACCACCACGGTGGCCACCTTCGAGTCGGGGGTGCTGAGGATGACGTCCTCGCCCATCACCTTGTCGTTGAGTTCCAGATCCACCTTGATGCCGAGGCATTCCAAGCCCTCCAGGATAGGACGGCGCATGAACCAGGCGTTCTCGCCGATGCCGCCGGTGAAGAGCAGCAGGTCGCAGCCGCCCATCTCGGCCATATAGCCGCCGATGTAGCGTTTCACACGCTGGGCGAACATGTCGAAGGCGTAGGTGCAGCGCTCGTCGCCCGCATCGCGGCCGGCGCGGATGTCGCGCATGTCCTGCTTGTCGCCGCTGATGCCGATGAGGCCGCTCTGCTTGTAGAGCACCTTGGTCAGCTCCTTCGAGGTCATGCCCTGGTCCATCAGGTAGAGCAGCACGCCGGGGTCCACATCGCCGCAGCGCGAGCCCATCACCAGGCCTTCCAGGGCGGTCATGCCCATGGTGGTGTCGAAGCTCTTGCCGTGGTCGATGGCGGCAATGGAGGCGCCGCTGCCCAGGTGGCAGGAGATAATCTTCAGGTCGTTCCAGTCCTTGCCAATCATCTTGGCGGCCTTCTCGGCCACGAACTTGTGGCTCGTGCCGTGGAAGCCGTAGCGGCGGATGCCGTACTTCTTATAGAAGTCGTAGGGGAGGCCGTAGAGGAACGACTTGGGGGGCAGGGTGGAGTGGAAGGCGGTGTCGAACACCACAGCCTGCGGCACATTGGGCAGCACCTCGCGCATGGCGTAGATACCGGCCAGGTTGCCGGGGGTGTGCAGCGGGGCCAGGTGCTCCAGGCTCTTGATCTGCTCTATCACCTTGTCGGACACCAGGGCGCTCTCCTTAAAGATTTCGCCGCCATGGGCCACGCGGTTGCCGACGGCTCCCACCTCGTTGATGTCCTTGATAACGCCGATTTTGGGGTCCACCAGTGCGGCAAGCACCATCTTGATACCCTCGGTGTGGTTCGGAATCGGACGCTGCTCGTAATGTTTCTCGCCATGATACTTGTGTGTGAATTCACCCATCTCCAGTCCAATGCGCTCCAGAAGGCCCTTAGCCATCACTTCGGCATTGTTGGCCATGTCAATCAACTGATATTTGATTGAAGAACTTCCACAATTGAGTACTAAAATCTTCATAATGATAATATAATTACTTGTTTACTATTTATTTACAACCATCGGTCCGCAAAAGACCGATTTTCAAAATTACGAAAAAAAATCCAAACCCAAAAGTTAAAACTTCTCCTGCCCCACTCAACCCCCTGCCCCACACGTTATTAACGCAAAAAATAAAATGACTATCCGCAATCAACCGATACGCCCGGAAGAGGCATTGAGCCTACAGCCCAGGGCAACGCTCTGGGTGACGGCCTCTCGTAAAAACGCCCCGAAGGGGCAAAAGCCTTGAACGAATGCCATGCTTTTGCCCTTTCAGGGCGAGGGTTACGCGCGCTCTATCCACAGGGCGTTGCCCTGGGCTTTGCGCTCTCTGGCCTTTCAGGCCGCATAGCGGGCTGTTGAAGACAATCATAAAAATACTCCGCCCGCAGTATGCCGCCCTGCCCTCCCCCATAAGCAAGCCGGCCTCTCAAAGAACACCTTGAGAGACCGGTATTTATTGCGGATTGATAATCCTTATACACAAAATCGTTGTTATTCTCCATGAACTGCATTCGTAGGAAGGCCTGTTCCTGTACTTATGGCATTCCAGGTATCCGAATTACAATAAATCGTGGCTCCCCAATAGGGATGAACGGCACCAAGGCCCAGTAACATGTCAGTCTTGTCAGTAACATTAGTCATATCAAAACTATTAATATAGAGAGCTTGCATAGCATGACAATCCTTAAACAAATATTTCATGGTGGTTATTTGTTCGGTGGTGAAGTAATTCAAATATAAGTTCTGTATACTAGAACAACCCCTAAACATACCTACCATTCCAGTATCTACCAGATGTTGCGTGCTGAAGTGTCGGAGGTCTAGGTCACCATGTGCAGAACATCCATCAAACATGTATGCCATTGTCTCCACATTGGTAGTGACAAAAGTTCCTAACTGAGGAACGTTATTTAAGTGAGTACATCCAGCAAACATGCGTGACATGTTAGTCGCATC
The DNA here is from genome assembly GCA_017545365.1 of Bacteroidales bacterium. The sequence goes on along the minus strand of JAFWOP010000074.1, from coordinate 6,651 downwards.
TTCAGTTATAAATCTGTGGAGATTAAATAGAATAGATATGATATTAGGTAGGTCTGCGAACATTTCGCTACAGTCGGCATGGGAATAAAATTCCACAGGATCATTAGTTTGAATATTAGCGTTAACCTTCAATATAGTAGGTTCAGTTGGATCTATATAGCCATATATAGGATTGGGTGAATAACTAGCATCTAGTCTTACAACATATACATGATCTTCAGTATTAGGGGTAGTAGGCATATTGACAGCTGGGTTACCGAACCAGATCGATGTGACGCCTTCAATCCCATCGAGTGTCTTAATACGGCTATTAAAGGTCGGGCCGTCTATAAGATATGCATGATTATTAGCCTCGAACTGGTTGATTGTCAATGTAACTTCTGCAATCTCGTTACGAGCTACTGAGATAGTACTGCCGACTGTCTGTGAGAAAAATCCAAATCCAGTTCCTGTTTCTATGGACTCCACATCGAATGTGAGAGCCTGGGTGGTGAATGGTGGAACGATAATGTCAAAAGTCTTAGATTGACCATTATTAATGGTTCCCATGCTACTATAGTTAGGAGCGTGTAGTTGTATGGCTTGATCGACAGTGTAAGTATGATGTGAGGACATACTTACGGCTGGATCGCCATTTTTGTAAAGCGTCACATTACCGTCACCAGCAATGAATGTTCCATCTTCTGATATTACGGAGACTCTCTTCACATTAAAAGTATTGCCTGAGGTATTGACTACTTTTACCCTGAGGATGCCACAAAGGTTTTTGAAAATAAGAGTATTATCCGTTGTGACGGCTCCCATAGGCATCTCTAACCGTTGGCGGTTGTTCTCTTCACTATACACCTGATCGTGTTTGAAGGTGATCTTTGCTGTAGTTCCATCGGTACCGGCATTGGGGGTGCCCATTTCTAGAAAGGCACTGGCTGGGAAGATGGCGCAGTAAACATCACTAGCAGGCACACCCTCGATTGTTGCAAAGGTGGTAGATGGGTTAGTGAGACCAAAAGTATTAGTGGGGAAGGTAGTTAGACCTTTGATATACACCTCATCATTCCCATCCCAATAAGGTGTGTTTTCACCTGTACCACCAAAATACGCTTTGGTGTCCTGGTCGATAAAGGCTTTAAGAGTGACGACATCCTGGTCTTTCTGGCAGCCGGTCATCACGGCAATACCTGCCAAAAGTGCAAAAAATAAAAATATCTTTTTCATTACTATTAATCTCATTTAGTTCTGTTGTGATTCTTAGTTGCTAAAGACGCTACTGAATTCAAAGGGTTCTGGTAAAAAAGGTTTCTGTTCCTTGTTCTACGTTTGGATGTAGATCAGTAATTTGCTCTGACGTGACTCCGACGCTAACAGGGTCTGACCCGGCGAAGCCCTGCTCCACCTGGAAGGCGACTACCTTCACGGCGGGAGCGGTGTAATTGTTTTTTTTGTTCTCGTTCATCTTATTATTTTTTTATTTAAGTTTAGCTATAGATGGTAGGCAAAAGGCCTTCTTTTGACGCATCTTTCTATGATTTTCGTGTACAACGACACCCACTGATAACTGCCCACTCTCCGCACCACTACTTACTTTGAGCCCTGTTTGTACTGCACATTGAATCATAATATGAAAGTGCAAAAATACAACATTTTTCTCAAATACAAACTTTTCTCTCTAAAAAATTTATATTCTGTAAGAAAAATATTTTGCGGAATGGGAAAAAAGTAGTATTTTTGCAAATTGAAATAATACGATAGAATTATGGCGAACACGGCAACATACAATGGCTCGTTAAGCCACTTGTGGCAATACCTGCAGGGACTTTCGCTTTCGGCCGACGACAGCCAGTAGCTGGCCGAAAAGCTGATGAAAAATGCTAAAAAGCAAGAGGCAAAAGAACTCCTCTCGGCCTATGAACTTTCGCTGCGCGACCTCGACGAGGGGCGCGTGTATGAAGCGAAGAACGTGGATGATTTGTTCAGGCAGTGTTTAGAGGAAAAATAGCCATGTACACAATCAAGTTTACCGGCGAATTCAAACGCCAGATGAAGCTTTGCGAGCGTCGCGGCTATGACATGGAGCAGCTGCGCACGGCCATCCTCACCCTCTCCACCGAGGGCAAGCTGCCTGCCGAGTATCTTCCCCACATGCTTCACGGCGACCGTAAGGGTCAGTGGGAGTGCCATATCCTTTTGCCCCCCGACCCTATCGGCTTCGCCTTGAATAGGAGGGACTAAGGGCAACTGCCAGATGGTTATAGGGTGTGGTGTCCTAGATGAATCTTACTAGGCTCTTTCATCTGTCCTAGAAAGGGCGGCGGCAGAGCGAAGGCACGACGAAGGCACGACGAAGGCAGGACGACGCAAGGGGGGCGCGGCGGGGTCAGACGATGGACTTGACGGAGGCGCGGCGGAGCTCGAAGTCGCGGCCGAGGTATTTCTCGCGCACGTCGGGGTCGTTGGCCATCTCTTCGGGGGTGCCGTGGTGCAGCACGCGGCCTTCGTAGAGGAGGTAGGCGCGGTCGGTGATGCTGAGGGTTTCGTGGACGTTGTGGTCGGTGATGAGGATGCCGATGTTGCGGTCCTTGAGGTGTGCGACGATGTCCTGAATGTCCTGCACGGCGATGGGGTCGACGCCGGCGAAGGGTTCGTCGAGGAGGAGGAACTTGGGGTCGTTGGCCAAGGCGCGTGCTATCTCGGTGCGGCGGCGTTCGCCGCCGGAGAGCTGGATGCCTTTGCTGCGGCGTATTTTCTCGAGGCCGAATTCGGTGATGAGGGATTCGAGCTTCGCCTGCCGCTGCTCTTTGTCCAGGTCGTGGCGGAATTCGAGGATGGCCATGATGTTTTCTTCGACGGTCATCTGGCGGAAGACGGAGGCTTCCTGTGCCAGGTAGCCGACGCCGAGCTGCGCACGGCGGTACATGGGCATCTTGGTGATTTCCAAGTCGTCGAGGAAGACCCGGCCGGAGAAGGGTTTGATGATGCCCACAATCATGTAGAAGGTGGTGGTCTTGCCGGCGCCGTTGGGGCCGAGGAGGCCTACGATTTCGCCTTGCCTGACGTCGACGCTCACCTCTTTGACGACGGTGCGGGAGCGGTATTTCTTGACTACGTTTTCGGTTCTGAGCTGCATATACAAATTAAGAATTGAGAATTGAGAATTGAGAATTGGCTGCGCACAACATATGGTGTGTTCTATTAATTTGTTTTTAAGAGCGCGTGTCTCCGACACGCTGAGATACAGTTGTTTGATATACCCCACACTGCAAGTGCGGGGTTATTGAGAGTTTGCCTCTCCGAGGCAGTTGGTAGAAGTTCGTTATAGTGGTATGCATGCTTGATTAACGAATTAACGAATTAACACATTAACGTATTCAGATGATTCCTTCGCGGAGGATGTCGTGGAGGTGGAGGACGCCGAGGTAGCGGCCGTCGGAGCCGACGACGACGAGTTGCGTGATGCTGTTGTTGCGCATGAGGTGGAGTGCGTTGACAGCATAGTCGGTGTCGAGGATGCATTTGGGGTGGGAGCCCATGATGTCGGCGGCGGTGAGGCCGTCGACGTGTTCGTGGACGCGCATCATGCGGCGGAGGTCGCCGTCGGTGACGATGCCGAGGACGCGCTGCCCGTCGCCGTCGGGTTCCACGACGACGGCGCAGCCGAGGCGTTTGGAGGTCATCTCGAGGATGGTTTGGCGGATGGTGGCGGCGGGGGGTATGGCGGGGCGCTCGTTCTGCTTGTAGAGGTCGGAGACGCGCATGTAGAGCTGCTTGCCCAGGGAGCCGCCGGGGTGGAAGCGTGCGAAGTCGCGGGCGCTGAAGTTGCGGCATTCGATGAGGGCCACGGCCAGGGCGTCGCCCATGACGAGCTGGGCGGTGGTGCTGCTGGTGGGGGCGAGGTTGTTGGGGCAGGCCTCGTGCTCCACGGTGGTGTCGAGGACGATGTCGGCGTTGTGGGCGAGGAAGGAGTCGGTGTTGCCCACCATGGCGATGAGCTTGTTGCCGAAGCTGCGGAGGAGGGGGATGAGGACCTTTATCTCGGGTGTGTTGCCGCTTTTGGAGAGGCACATGACCACGTCGCCCTGCTGCACCATGCCGAGGTCGCCGTGGATGGCGTCGGCGGCATGCATGAAGAGGGCCGGAGTGCCGGTGCTGTTGAAGGTGGAAACGATCTTCGAGGCGATGTTTGCGCTCTTCCCAATACCCGTAATTATGACTCTTCCGGAGGCCGAAAAAATGGTTTCGACGGCCTCGAAAAAGCATTTATTGAGCCTGTTTTTCAGATTGCCGATAGCTTTTTTTTCTTCTTCAATAACCTGAATAGCAATATTTTGTATTTCTTCTTGTGTCTTCAATGTCACTTTTTTTTTGTCAATTAGAGAATTTTTGCTAACTTTGGACTGCAAAATTACATGTTTTTTTTGAATTATGATAGATTTGCAGGCAAAGTTAAAAGAAATATTTGGCTTTGATAATTTTAAAGGTGAGCAAGAGGCGATTATAAAGAGCCTTTTGGAGGGTCACGACACCTTTGTTATCATGCCGACAGGGGGAGGGAAGTCCCTTTGTTACCAACTTCCGGCCATCATCTGCAAGGGGACGGCCATCGTGGTGTCGCCGCTGATAGCGCTGATGAAAAACCAGGTGGATGCGGTCCGCTATACGGCGGGGCGCGAGTGTGTGGCCCATTTTCTGAACTCCTCGCTTTCGAAGGCACAGACCAAGGAGGTGAAGGACGACCTGCTGGAGGGGGGGACGAAGCTCCTGTATGTGGCCCCCGAGACGCTGAGCAAGGAGGACACCATCGAATTCCTGCAGCAGCTCCCCATCTCGTTCTTTGCCATCGACGAGGCGCACTGTATCTCGGAATGGGGCCACGACTTCAGGCCCGAATACCGCCGGCTGCGCGACGCCATCGACACTATCAACAACCAGGCCCCCATACTGACCCTCACCGCCTCGGCCACGCCCAAGGTGCAGCAGGACATCATCAAGAACCTGCGTATGGAGAAGGCCAACCTGTTTGTCTCTTCGTTCAACCGCCCCAACCTGTACTACGAGGTGCGGCACAAGCCCTCGGAGACCCTGGAGCTGCACAAAGAGATTATCCGCTTCATCCGCGACAACGCGGGCAAGAGCGGCATCATCTATTGTCTTACGCGCAAGCGCGTGGAAGATTTGGCGGAGATGCTGCAGCTCAACGGCATCAAGGCCCTCCCCTACCATGCGGGGCTGGACAACAAGATAAGGACGGAGAACCAGGACAAGTTCCTCATGGAGGAGGTGGACGTAATCGTGGCCACCATAGCCTTCGGCATGGGCATCGACAAGCCGGACGTGCGCTTCGTCATCCACTACGACATACCCAAGAGCCTCGAGGGCTACTACCAGGAGACCGGGCGCGCCGGACGCGACGGGGGCGAGGGCAAGTGCATCGCCTTCTACTCCGAGCACGACGTGGAGAAGCTCTACAAGTTCTTTACCGACAAGAATATCACCGAGCAGGAGATGGCCAACCAGCTGGTGCAGGAGGTGGTGAGCTATGCCGAGTCGTCGGCCTGCCGCCGGCTGAACCTGCTGCGCTATTTCGGCGAGGAATATAACCAGCCCAACTGCGGCTGCTGCGACAACTGCCTGCACCCCAAGCCGCGCGTCCCCGCCAAGGAGGAGATGCAGTATGCGCTGGAGACGGTGCTGGCCACCAAGCAGGCCTTCAAGGCCAAGGACATCGTGGATGTGATGCTGGGGCGCAAGAACAGCAACACCAAGGTGTACCGACAGGACGAGCTGGAGCAGTGGGGGCAGGGCACAGACCACGACGCCCTCTTCTGGAAGGCGGTGCTGCGCCAGGCGGTGTTCGAACACCTCCTGACGAAGGAGATAGAGATGTTCGGTGTGCTGAAGCTCACCCCCGCCGGACACAAGTTTATCAAGAAACCCTACGACATCTACGTCACCTGCGACCACGACTACACCAGCGGCCCGCGCGAGGAGGACGACGAGGAGGTGCCCACCAGCGCGACGGCCGCGGCTGGCGACGAGGCCCTCTACACGCAGCTCAAGAGCCTGCTCAAGTCTATCGCCCAGCGGGAGCGGCTGCCGCTGCACGTCATCTTCGAAGACCGCTCCATCAAGGACATGACCATCCAGTACCCCTGCACGGTGGAGGAGCTGAGCCGCTGCACGGGCGTGGGGATAGCCAAGGCCCAGAAATACGGGCAGCCTTTTGTGGACCTCATCAAGTCGTATGTCGAAGACAACGAGATAGAACGCCCGCAGGACATCGTGGTGCACAGTGCCGCCCGCAAGTCGGAGAACAAGATATACATCATCCAGGCCATCGACCGCCGCAAGTCGCTCGACGACATCGCCCGCGGCAAGGGGATGACCTTGGACGAACTGATGACCGAGATGGAGCGCATCATCTCGTCGGGCACCAAGCTGAACATCGACTATTATATCGACGAGAACATCGAGCCGGAGCACCAGGAGGTGCTGATGGACTACTGGCGCGAGTCGGAGAGCGGCGACCTACAGGAAGCCTACGAAGAGTTTGAGGACGACGAAGACTACCCGCCCGAGGAAATCAGGCTGATGCGCATCAAGTTCCTGACGGACTTCGGACACTAGGGAATTGAGAATTGAGATTTGAGAATTGAG
>JAFWOP010000041.1 GCA_017545365.1 Bacteroidales bacterium | reverse complement strand
CTTTCCCATTGTCGCGTCCCTCCGGGACGCTGAGTAGTAGGGTTTTCGTTGACCCCACACTGCGTTCCTTGTGTGGGGTTATTGAAATTCAGCATCTTCGATGCTGTTAAAAAATCAGTCTTTTATCAAACTAGAGCCTTATTTTTTTCAGATAACGAAGAATCCATATCATTATTGCCTTAGTGTCTTCGCTGGCCGTCGTTTTCTCGCCTCAGCATACGAACATGATTGTCTGCATTCGGCTTATCGAAAAATGAAAATGTCGTTTGTCGCTTCTATATGCACTAGACCCGCCGTGTTCGAATCGGCGGGCTTTTGCTTTTGGCAAAAGACAACCGCGGAGGGTTGTTTCTCCGCTTCGCTATCGGAATAGTCCACTGGACTATTCCTTCACCCTACACCATACTCAGTATCGCGACGAAGACGCGGCACTGCCGTTCCTTACCCTATGGCTCATCTGTTCGCCACCAGCAATTGATTTAGCAGAGCTGAATGAAATACAAACATATATGTAACTAAATATAAAAAAACAAGAGATCAAGATGTTGGTTTGCCGCATTGCTGCCCTTTTGTGCCACGGATGCCCCCCCTGCAACAGTCCTGATAAAGCCCTCGGTTTTGAAAGAAACGTTAAATATGAGGTTCTGTTCATAATATTTCTCATCGTACCGAAAAAAGTTTGTATCTTTGCAACCGATTTGGTCACCCGAAGGACAGACTTTTTCACGTGTAATAGCGTAATGGAATGTTCGTTGAGTGTTAAAAGGGAATCAGGTGCAAATCCTGAACAGTCCCGCTGCTGTGAACTCTTATGGACACAGCCCTCTACGGCGGAGAGCCACTGCCGATAAAAAAAGTCACTGTACGACGACATAGTCGCATGGGAAGGCTGAGGGTTGTGGGGAGCTAGTCAGAAGACCTGCCAAATTCGACGTACCGGTAACGCTTTCGAGGAAAAAGCACCCGATGACTGACGATAGTGTCAGTGCGTGTGTCCAATCCCTTCCAGTTTTCCTCGTTATGCCTTTACCGATATTAGGAAGAGTAAAGTAATGTACAACTAAAAACAATAATCTAATATGGTAAAGAAATTACTAGCATTAACAATGGGACTGATTGTTGCGACCGTCATGATGGCACAGCCAGCAACAAAGTCAGTCACCATCAACTCGTCTGACATTGAATTTTGGGTCGGCAGCGGAAGCAACAGTACCGTTGTTGCCATCGGCTGGGACGCCACGGATGCCAGCTATACCCCGACTGTGGTAGTGTGGGGTTTGCACTGGAACGGGAGCATCACCCTTCTTGATGCCCTCGACAGCGTTGCCACTTACGACAGCAGATTCACCTACACGATGAGTGGAGCGTACCTACAGTCGTTGGACTACAACGACCCCACTACAGGAGTACACCTCACACCCTATCAGTATTGGAACTGCAATAACTACAACGGCGTATACGGCTCGACGACCCTCACTAGCACATGGCTTCGTATTTCGGAGTCGACCTGCGACGACTACAATTTCACGGGCGTATCCAACCTTATTTATGCCAGCGACCCCAATCCAGAGGATGCCACCATCGAGGCCGAAGACCTAACCTACTGGGTGGGCGAAGGACCCTTTGAGACCGTCTTCGTCATCAACTGGCCCGACACGGCACTGGCTTGGGGCTACCGTTTCAGCGCGCGCAGCACCAACCTGCAGAATGTGATGAACGACATTGCCGCCGCCGATCCGCGCCTGACCTTCGTGACGGGGAGCTACGGCATCGACGACATCCTCTTCGTCGAGAACGGCGACACGCTGCGCAAGGCTGCCTTCAGCTGGTGGGAGCACTCGCTGAACGGTGCCATGTCGGCAGGCCTCTACCAACAAATAAACGACGGCGACTTCAGCCGCTGGGCCGACCCGACAGCGGGCGTGCTGGTGGACAGCACCTACGACACCAACTGGAACTACTGGATGTACACCTATGCCTATCCGCAGAGAATCTATCCCGTCAGCGCACCTACTCCGACAGATGCCACCATCGGTGCAGAAGATATCCGCTACTGGGTGGGCGATGGTGAGAACGAGGTTGTCTTTGTGGTGAACTGGCCGGACAGTGCGCTGGCATGGGGCTACCGTTTCAATGGGGACGCCACGGTGCAGGATGCCATGAACGACATTGCCGCTGCCGACAGCCGCTTTGCCTATACCACCAACGACTGGGGGGTGGACGACATCCTCTTCATCGAGAACGGCGACACGCTGCGCAAAGCCTCATACAGCTGGTGGGAGCACTCGCTGAACGGGGCCATGTCGGCCGGGATGTACCAGCCGCTGAACAACGGCGACTTCAGCCGTTGGGCCGACCCGACGGCGGGCGTACTGGTGGACAGCACCTACAACAGCGACTGGGATTATTGGATGTACACCTACGCCTATCCTCAGACCATCTATCCCGCCAGCGCCCCCGAAGAGCCCGAGGTGGGACCCTTCTGCGGTGCTGTGGGTTCAGAGGGCTGCACGGCTGTAGCCTGCAACGACCCACGCATCAAGGGCTGGGCCACGGCTTGCACCGTGGAACGCGGCTCGAGCAACCTCCTCGACCCCGATGCCGCACCTGTGACCTTTGGTACCGAAGCTGAAGCCGTAGGACCCGCCACCACCAACACGATGGACGTGGTGAGCCTGGGTGACGGCGGCAGCGCCACCCTCACCTTCGACACCCCCATCGCCAACGGCGACGGCTACGACTTTGCGGTGTTTGAAAACTCGTTCAACGACTTCTTCCTCGAACTGGCCGTGGTGGAGGTGAGCTCCGACGGCGAGCGCTTTGTGCGTTTCCCCGCCACCTCGCTGACGCAGACCCACACTCAGATTGACGGCAACGGCAGAGTGGACCCCACCTTCATCAACAACCTCGCCGGCAAGTACCGCGTAGGCTACGGTACCCCGTTCGACCTTGAGGAGCTGCGCGACAGCGCCGACATCGACATCAACCATATCACCCACGTGCGCGTCATCGACGTGGTGGGCAGCATCGACCCGCAGTACGGCACCTACGACGCCTTCGGCCACCTCATCAACGACCCCTTCCCCACAATCACCTACAGCGCGGGTTTCGACCTTGACGGCGTGGCCATACTGAACAATACGCTTGACATCAACACTGCGGAAGCTGCTGCGCTGAAGCTTTATCCCAACCCCGCCAGCTCTGCCATCTGGTGCGAGTTGCCCGACGGACAGCAGCAGGGTACCCTTGTCATCTACAACACTACTGGTAAGGAGATGAAGCGCCACACGCTCACTTCTGCCAGACAATCGGTTCGCATCGAAACCCTCCCCGACGGAGTCTATTTCGTCAGCATCACCACACCCCAGGGCATCCAAACCAGCAAACTTATCATACGGCATTAATCCCTCACTCATTATCAATATTTAATGCAAGGCGGTCGCAATAGCGAGCGGCCGCCTTTTTTCAAGAAGTCCATATGGTTGGTTTCGCTGAAAAGGTTGAAAAGTTAACAAGGCACGCATACCTTTAAAACATTAACGCTCTATTGTAACAATTCTCAAATCCCATGGATCTCGTTCCCTTTAGTATTACCAAGCGCGACGGCCAGCAGGTGCGCTTTTCGTTGGACAAGATAATGAATGCCATCATCAAGGCATTCCAGTCGGTGGAGGAGCCGGTAGACCTATCCACCCTTAACAAAATCATCACCCACCTGGACATCCACGACGGCATCACCGTTGAGGACATCCAAAACCAGGTGGAAGTGGCTTTGATGAAGGAGGGACACTACCGCGTGGCCAAGTCGTTCATGCTCTATCGCCAGAAACACACCGAAGACCGCGAGACGATGGAGAAGCTGAACTTCCTGGTGGAATACTGCAAGGCCGAAAATGCGGCCACCGGCAGCAAATACGATGCCAACGCCAACGTGGAGCACAAGAACATCGCCACCCTCATTGGCGAGCTGCCCAAGGCCGGCTTTATCCGCCTCAACCGCCGCTTGCTCACCGACCGCATCAAGAAGATGTACGGCAAGGATCTGGCGACGCAATACCTCGACTTGCTGACGCACCACTTCATCTATAAGAACGACGAGACCTCGCTGGCCAACTATTGCGCCAGCATCACCATGTACCCCTGGCTGCTCGATGGCACCGCCTCCATCGGAGGCAACTCTAAGGCTCCGACCAACCTCAAGAGCTTCTGCGGCGGCTTTGTCAATATGGTGTTTATGGTCTCCAGCATGCTCAGCGGAGCCTGCGCCACGCCTGAGTTCCTCATGTACCTCAACCATTTCATCGCATTGGAGTACGGCAAGGACTACTGGCGCGAGCCCGACCGGGTGGTGGACCTCTCCACCAAGCAGCGCACCATCGACAAGATGATTACCGACTGCTTCGAGCAGATAGTCTACACGCTCAACCAGCCCACCGGCGCACGCAACTACCAGGCGGTGTTTTGGAACATTTCCTATTATGACCGCTACTATTTCGAGAGCCTCTTCGGCGACTTCGTCTTCCCCGACGGCAGCAAGCCCGACTGGGATGGCCTTTCGTGGCTGCAGAAGCGGTTCATGAAATGGTTCAACAAGGAGCGCACCAAGTCGCTGCTCACCTTCCCGGTGGAGACCATGGCACTGCTGACCGAGAACGGCGACTGCCGCGACCAGGAGTGGGCCGACTTCACAGCCGAGATGTACGCCGAGGGGCATTCGTTCTTCACCTATCTGAGCGACAACGCCGACTCGCTCTCCAGCTGCTGCCGCCTACGCAACGAGATTACCGACAACGAGTTCAGCTACACCCTCGGTGCCGGGGGTGTGTCGACAGGCTCCAAGAGCGTGCTCACCGTCAACCTCAACCGCTGCATCCAGTATGCGGTCAACAACAACATCCCTTACATCAAATACCTCTCCGATATTGTCGACCTCTGCCACAAGGTGCAGATAGCATATAACGAGAATCTTAAGGAGCTGCAAAGCCACGGCATGCTCCCCCTCTTCGACGCGGGCTATATCAACCTAGGCCGCCAGTACCTCACCATCGGGGTCAACGGACTGGTAGAGGGGGCCGAGTTCCTCGGCATCCCCATCAACGACAATGAGCAGTACCGCGAGTATGTACAATCGGTGCTGGGTGTGGTGGAGAAGTACAACAAGCTCTACCGCAGCAACGAACTGATGTTCAACTGCGAGATGATACCTGCCGAGAACGTGGGTGTGAAACACGCCAAATGGGACAAGGAGGACGGCTACTTCGTGCCGCGCGACTGCTACAACAGCTATTTCTACATCGTCGAGGACGACTCGCTCACTATCCTAGACAAGTTCAAGCTGCACGGCACCCCCTACATCCAGCACCTCACCGGAGGCAGCGCCCTGCACCTCAACCTCGACGAGCACCTCTCCAAGGAGCAGTACCGCCAGCTGTTGCGGGTGGCAGCGACGGAAGGGTGCAACTACTTCACCTTTAATGTGCCCAATACCATCTGCAACGACTGCGGACACATCGACAAACGCTACTTGAAAGAGTGCCCTGTCTGCCACAGCAAGAATGTGGACTACATGACCCGCATCATCGGCTACCTGAAACGCATCAGCAACTTCTCCCAAGGCCGACAGGAGGAAGCCCACCGCAGATACTACCACGAAAAAAATTGAGAATTCTCCATTCTCCATTATGGCCACTTCTATTAATTGCATGCAATTAGAGTCTCTAATTCTTATCAAATTCAAAATATGTAATTTACAAATTCTACAATTCTCTAATTCTTGATAAATAGAAATCCATTTATGTTGAAGTATCTCAATACCGACATCGTCTTCCAAGAGGTCCCCGACGAGACCTCCTTGGCCATCAACATCACGGGCTGCCCCTGCCGGTGTCCGGGATGCCACAGCCCTTATCTGTGGGCGGACACTGGTCAGGTGCTCGATGCCGGAGCCATCGACTGCCTGATGGCCGAACATGGCGATAGCATCACCTGTGTCTGCTTTATGGGTGGCGACGCCGCACCCCACGAGGTGGCCGACTTGGCGGCATACGTCCACCGACGCTATCCCCGCTATAAGGTGGCTTGGTACAGCGGGCGGCAATACATACCCCATTCCATCGACAAACAGCAGTTCGACTACATCAAGGTAGGCCCCTACATCGCCCATCTAGGCCCCCTGCAGTCGTCCCTCTGCAACCAGCACATGCTCAAACGCCAGCCCGACGGCACCTTCGCCGACATCACTACCCGCTTCCGCAGAAAAGGTAGCTGAACCCCCACCTGTCATCAGAGTAGCTTATCAAAAAAACGAATTGGTCTCGGCATAGAAAGCCCACCTTCTTTGCCGAGACCAATAGTATATAGGGGACCTCTACTAATCACCCCGAAGGGGTGAGATATGAGTAACACCGTACAAGCCGAAGGCGCAGTGCCGTGACACTCATACATCTGAGAACTACGTCCCGAAGGGACGCGACACACTTACGGAATTGAGTGGACCTACCTAAAGATGTATTAACTTGACATGGGAGCGTACTAAATGCACCCCCCACCTACGGCGGAAATCCAGAAATCTTGGAGAAAAGTAGATTTCCCTAGGATTTCTGGATTTCGCGAAGCGGGTAATATATACGCTTGCCTCTTCGAGGCCGTAAAAAATCAGTCTTATATCAAACCAGAGCCCAGTAAACCCTATTTTATCCCCAGCTTTTTCTTCATCTCTTTCGAGAGGGCATCTTTGTGTATCATGATGGTGATGGTCTTGTAGCGGAAATAGGCCTTGCTACAGAAGAACATGCCCTTGAAGTCGCCGTTGTAGTGACCCCAGCTGTTCTTCACCAGATAGTACTCGTTGCCCATCTGGTCTTTGGCAGTGCCGTAGATGAGCATCAGATGGTCGTCGTTGGTCTCGTGGTTGTCCCAACCCAACTGCCGTTCCTCGGGCGTGACCCAACGTTGGGGGGTAGGATGCTCGGCGGCCTCATCTTGTATGGCTTTGGCAGTCATGCCTGTCCAGTGCGCCATATCGCTGCCGGCCAAGTTATTGTCCACGCTGGTGGCAGGCAGCACACAGAAACCCTTCCTGTTGCCCAGACGGAACCCCTGCTCGCTCACGTCGGCATCCCAACCCACGGGATAACCCTGAGCAATAGCATAGTCGGTAATGTCCATCAGTTCGTCCAGCGTGACGTTATACGACAGGTCGTGCCGCCAGTTGTCGGGACTCTCCACGGCAAAGGTCTTATACAGCGGCTCGTGCAGAAAAGCAGTCACCTGTATGTAGTCGTCTGCCTTCAAGCCTGTCGACTCGTAGAACGACAGCGGCGTGTAGCTTTTGCCCTTATAGGTAAACCTCTCGGGCGGCACCCCCAGATACACCTGGTGCACCGCACGGATAGCCTTCATACACAGCAGCTGATAGCTCGAGTCGCTTTGCAAACTGCTACTCCCTGCGGCGGCCTTCACCATGGGGTTGGTCATCGCACTCAGTTCGCTGTGGTTCGACAGGCTGTCGCGATACATCACGCCAGGCCGCATCTGTTCTTCGGGCACCAAGCCATATCGTTCCATCACATGCAGCAGGTCGCCAAAGCAACCACCCTGCGAGAACGAAATGTCGCCATGTGTGCGTATCGACGCCATGGCACGGTCACAATAGTCGTTGTAGGCGTTAAACATCTCGCTCAAGTCATACTCGCCCTTGCCCATACGCAGCAGCTCCGCCTCTATAAAGGCCGTCCCGGCATAATCCCAGCAGGTGCCTGCCTTCGCCTGATTCTTCACCGGCGTCACAGGCAGTTCCTTGACGATGGTAAACTTATAACCATCTTCCTTTTTCTCGTTCGTGGTGGTCTGTGCCACCCCCGCAAAGCCCATCAGCACTGCGGCAAAACAGATAATAGTCTCCTTCATAGTATTTTCTTTACTCTATTTTATTGTATTTCTTTCATCAAATGCTTTCCCCATCCGCCGACAGTCCCATATCGCCGCAATATATACCACATGCTCCTCAACGAAATAGTACACCCTGTAATCTAGCACAACCAAGTATCAATAACACGGAGTATGGGAGAAATCATTGTCTATTGGTCCAATATGCGGCATTGCCATCAAACAAGACAACCCCTGTTTAATGCGTTGCAAACGCCGCTTTGCAACAGTCTTTCCTGCTATCGCCTCATAGAAACGATATATGCTCTCAATATCGGAGGAAGCCCGTCGTGTCCAAAAGATACTATACCCCATATTGTGCGAATAGCTGGTCGTGTTCCACGCATTGGTCCTGAACGTAGTCTGCCTCCGACTCTTGAAGTACCGCCTTAAACTCTTCGCGGGTATACGCACATGGCAATTTCGTTCCGCTGAACAATGCAACAACCTCAGCCAACAGTTCCTCGTCCTCTGACTGCTCGGCCAATTCAGAAACTTTCGTTCTCAAAGACAACAATGTATCGCTCAACTGATCGTTCATTCTAATCGTTGGTTCCATATCTTTTTTATTTTTAGTCCTCAACTCTCAATTTTCCTTTCCGTTCTCTCACCCAAAACACATAGTCGCCAATCGAATAACTCAACTTCCCCAACCCGCTCACACTCCGCTTCACCACAAGTCGCACGGTCTTCCCGTTGCACGTGGCGTCGTAATGGCGGCCGCTCTTATGCGCCTCTTTCTGCTTCCCTTTCGTATAGACATAGTTGGCTATATACACATTCAGCGCATCCTCCACGAGCACAGTGTCCGGCCAGTCGGCACGATCCAGCTCCGTCCCATTGTAATACACCTTGCTGATGTCCATCGTATCCTTCACCTTAGTAGTGGGCAACCCCAGCTGGGCATGCGCCGAGAATACGAACAGGCAAACCATCGCACTAACCAAAATCCATTTTTTCATATTGCTAGCCTTATTAAACTATACCCCACATAACGATAACAAGCGAGTTTTATTGTGTCACCATTTTCTAAGCTTAGGGACTCCCTATCGGCTGTCATACTAGCATCATATCCCGTCCCGATAGGGACGAGACCTTGCATAACACGGTACAAGAGGACAGAGTCCTCGCAGTGCCGTGATAAGACAGCCTCTAGGTCAGCGTCCCGACAGGGACGCGACACAAAACGAATAAACCTACCTGTCTTGAACGGAATTAACTTGACACTTTTTTGCGCAAAAAAGCAAAAAAGAAATGGAAAACACAAAAAAGAAATGGACGCGGAGGATGTACACCCCGGAGTTCAAGTTGGAAGTTCTGAGCTACTATTACACGCACG
>JAFWOP010000040.1 GCA_017545365.1 Bacteroidales bacterium | reverse complement strand
CTTTCCCATTGTCGCGTCCCTCCGGGACGCTGAGTAGTAGGGTTTTCGTTGACCCCACACTGCGTTCCTTGTGTGGGGTTATTGAAATTCAGCATCTTCGATGCTGTTAAAAAATCAGTCTTTTATCAAACTAGAGCCTTACCTATTTGCATAATGATTTTCTCTGGAATTTCGTTGAGAGGGTAGGGCTCATGCGTAAGCAATCGTTTTGAATCTCTTAACTTGGGATGTTCCATTTGGTTCTTTCCTTTCTATTATTTCGTTTATCTTCTGCGCAACCATACGAATCATTGGCACGGCCACACTGTTGCCAGTCTGCCGGCGGATGTCCTGATGTGATACGGCAATTCTATATTTTTCAGGGAACCCTTGCAGCCGAAGCAATTCGCGCGAAGTGGGACGGCGTACACCGTTTACGAGCAGGTAATTGTACGACGCACCTGTACGGAGTGCACATGAATAGTCATGTACGGATATGTCACCTGCCTTGTTCTCATGCCATATTGAGGGGTAAACAATGCTTTTCCCTACAGTTTTTTCGCGACGCTTAGTAACGATATGGTCGGAAGCGAATAATGAAGGGTCGACATTTTCATCGGGTTCGAGGATATCAGCAAGGCTGTATGGGATGTGGGGAATATCAAACGAGAATGCATCACAGTCAGCCTTGTCGAGAAAACCAACAATAATAACGCGTTCGCGTTTCTGAGGTAAACCAAAGTCTAGGGCGTTAAGTATTTGCCATTTGACATGGTAACCGAGTTGGTTTAGTCTTTCAAGAATAACTCTGAATGTACGACCACCATCATGTCCGACAAGCTGCTTTACGTTTTCAAGTAGTATATATGGTGTATGGTGGTGTTTGAGAATACGCTCAATTTCGAAGAACATTGTGCCACGAGTATCGGCAAAACCCTGCATCTTGCCCATGATACTAAATGCTTGGCAGGGAAAGCCGGCCAATAACACATCATGTTTGGGTATACGTTCAGCAGGAATCTTGGTGATATCTCCAAAGGGGACTGTTCCAAAGTTGGCAAAGTAAGTTTGACAAGCTTTTGCGTCCCACTCGCTACTGAACACGCAATCGTAACCCATTTCGTCAAATGGGATACGAATACCACCAATACCTGCGAAAAGGTCAATAAAAGCATGTTGGGGATTTTCGGGTGCAGGGAAAGGAACATTGTAGAAGTCCGTGAAGAGGCTGTATTGTGCCGGGTCTTCAGCAACTTTCAGCAATTCGCTATCACTCAATTCGTCAAGGTTGATTCCTTGTTGGACCTCTCTTCTTTCCAAATAATCACGTATGGCTTGCACTATCTCCATTTTCTCCTCTTTCCCAATTTCGCAGTGGCGGTTGTGCAACCAGTGGCTCAACACAGCCATATGATTCTCGTAAGAGGTTTCACTATAGAACTTCATGCCGAAATTCTTTTCCACGCGCTCCTCTTCGGGAAAGTTAACCAGTGATATATTCTTCCTTCTTGTTGTCATATTGATAACTAATCACCGTTATTAACGCCAGTTCCTCGAAAATATTGCCCCCCGCACTAAACAAAAGCCGCCACCGGACGGGTGACGGCTCTGTCTGTGTCTAATTTCTTTGCATTAGTTCCGGACGACGGTCTTATAGCGCATGTCGCCGGTGATAGTGGCGGAGACAGGCATGCCTAAGATGGTGGTTGAGGCGCTGCCGCTGGCCACGCTGGTCCATTCCATCTTGCCGTCCACTGGCGGTTGGATGATGGGGTGGGTCATGCTGACGCTGACACCCAGGTTGATGGGGAAGGTGCCGATGGTGGTGTCGATGACAATGTTGATGGTGTCATTTTGGAGGTGTAGGCCGTTGGTGTCGACCACGCCGCGCAGATAGAGGGCATCGTTGTTGCTGATGATGAGGCCATGTTCCACAGTGGGGTCCTGCTTGATGGTGACAATCTCAACGTCCAAGTCTCGGTCCAGGGGGAAGGTGAACATGTTGAGTACCGAGATGGAAAGTTCGGTATGGCGGGTCATCATGTATTTGCCCAGATAGGGGGTGATGTCGATGACGGGCTCATCGGTGTTGCCATTCGGATTGTTGGAGGATCCGTTAGGGTCTTTTTCGCAGCCGCACATTACAAGGGCTACGATCGTCATGAGTGCAAGAATTCTTTTTTTCATAATGGATAGAATTATTGGGTATTGTTATTATTGTAAAAATTAAGCTGTCCAATCAGGCGGTCGCGCGATTCTTCCAGATGCTTGATGCGCGATTTCAGGTGTTTGACCTCTTGAAGGAGGTCTTTGTACACATCGGTGTGCTGGATTTCTTTTTTCAGGTCTGCATTTGTTCGCTTCAATGCTCGATTGGCCTCGATTTGCTTTTGGAACTCTTTTTCCATGGTGTCGTATTTCTTTTTATGACGAGCCTCGCTGGCCATATGCCGTTCCTTAAGGGTGTTGTATTGCCTCTCAAGACTGACATATTTGTCGGTGAGCATCTTGCAGTATGTTTCTAAGTCGTTCTTTTGCATCTTTAGTCATTTCTTTCCTATGTAAAATGTGTCTCTTTCTATCGCTGGCGGCATAATAATACATAGGTAGTTGTTGAAAAGATTTTTTATATAACGTCGGTGATGTGGAAAAAATTGTGTACTTTTGCAAACGTTTTAATTATTTAACAATGGAGCATTTGGAATATCAAGAGGGCCGCACGGAGCTGGAGACCCTAGGAGAATTTGCGCTGATTGAGCGTCTTACGGACGACTTCCCCCATGTGAACAAGAGCACGGTGAAGGGCGTCGGGGACGACTGTGCTGTGCTGGGCACGGGAAAGAAAAAAACGGTCGTCTCGACCGACATGCTGGTGGAAGGTATCCACTTCGACATGACATACACGCCCTTGCGCCATCTGGGTTATAAGGCTGTAGCCATCGGCATCAGCGACGTGTGCGCCATGAACGCTGTGCCGCGCCAGGTGCTGGTGGGTGTGGCGGTGAGCAACCGCTTCTCGGTCGAAGCACTGGAGGAATTGTATGCCGGCATCCGCCTCTGTTGCGACCGCTACGATGTGGACCTGGTGGGAGGCGACACCTCTTCCAGCCGTCTGGGCATGGTTATCTCTGTAACAGCCATCGGTGAAGTAGAAAGCGACAAAATCGTCTACCGAAGTGGCGCCAAGCTGCACGACCTTATCTGCGTGAGCGGCGACCTGGGTAGTGCCTATAGCGGCCTGTTGGTGCTTGAACGCGAAAAGGTAACCTTCCAAGCCAACCCCGACTTCAAACCCGACCTGGACAGCTACGACTATGTGCTGGAACGCTATCTCAAGCCCGAGCCCCGTGCCGACATCGTGAAGTTCCTGGCTGAGAAGGACATCGTGCCAACCTCGATGATTGACGTGAGCGACGGCCTGGCCAGCGAACTGCTGCACATCTGCCGCCAGAGCAAGTGCGGCTGTCAGGTGTATGAGGAACGGCTCCCCATCGACTACCAGACCACCCGTGTCTGCTCCGAGATGAGCCAGAATATGCTGCCCGTCAGCAACGCGCTCAATGGAGGCGAGGATTACGAGCTGCTCTTCACCATCGACCAAAAGGACTACGAGAAGGTGAAGGAGAGCAAAGAAATACACATCATCGGCCACATCACCGAGGAGGGCTCTCCTGCCGTGATGGTGACACCGCAAAACAGCACGATAGAGCTGCGTGCCCAAGGCTGGAAAGGAACGAACTGACATGCAGCCCGACACCCCTAAATATCAGGCCTGGCGCCGCCGGATGGCGAAACAGTTGGCCGAACGTGGCATCACCGACAAGAAGGTGTTAGAAGTGGTCGAAAAACTGCCTCGCCATTGGTTTATCAGCGAAACGCTGTTGGACACATTTATCTATGACATAGACCATGCGGTGGAAATCGATTGCGGGCAGACTATTTCGAAACCCTATACGGTGGCATGGCAGACCCAGCTTCTATCGCTGAAGCCGCTCATGACGGTGCTGGAGATAGGCACAGGTAGCGGTTATCAGACTGCCATCTTATGTGAAATGGGGGCACGCGTGTATACTGTGGAACGTCAGTATCAGTTATTCAAAAAGACCAAAGAACTGCTGGCACGCCTCAACTATCATGCCAAGTGTTTTTTGGGTGACAGTTTCAATGGTATTCCCGAAAGGACGGAGCTGGTCTTCGACCGCATCTTGGTCACCTGTGGCGCCCCCGAGGTGCCCGAAGGGCTGATGCGCGTGCTCAAGGTAGGCGGCATCATGGTGATACCCGTAGGGGGGGAGGAGCAGCGGATGCTCCGTATCACCAAGCTGGGCGGCACCCCCGACCAGTGGCAGGTGGAGGACTGCGGCGACGCCAAGTTCGTGCCGATGCTCCAAGGCCGCAATTATTGATTGATTACTTCGACGACGGCAGTGCCGCTCACAAGGTATTTCTTGTTGTCGTCTAATCCGAGGCACATCCATCGGGTACGCCGCCGTTCCAGCGAGCGGAAAGGCTTCCATGGCTTGGCTACGATGCGGAAATCGGTGCCTACGGGCAACTGGTCTAGTGTGAGGTCGGCCGAGGGACTGTAGTCGGGGTCGTAGTGGCGGATTTGTGCGTCAAGCTGCTTTTCCACCGTGCGGCTGAGCGGGATGCGGGCAGTGTATCGCTTTATCAGCGCCGCCAAGTCGTTGGGGAATATCGTCAGGTACTGGAGCAGCAGCTGTCGGTAAGCTTCCTGCCATTCGTGGCCGTGGGGTTGGACGTTGGTGCCGTAGGCCTGATGGGTGTTGAAGTGCGCCATCTCGTGGAGCAGCACCAGCAGGAAGTGGTAGGGGTTCAGATTGCCGTTGACACTGATGGCATGGTAGTTGCGGCCATGCTGTGGCCAACGGTAGTCGCCCAGCTTCGAATAACGCTGGCGGGTGATGTGCAAGAAGATTTTGTGTCGGTCGAAAAAGTCGTACACCGGGTCGACGGCCTCGGTTGGCAGGTATTTGGCTAGGATGGACTTATATTCGTCAGGAGACATGTGCTGTTTGTGTTATAAGGAGATGAGGTGTATGTTTCTGTAAAGGTGGGGCAGTCGCAATGGCGGCGTTTGCGGTGTTTGGGCATGCGCACCCCTTTGTTGCTACAGGCCGCCAGAGTGGTCAGCAGCATAAGCGCAATCAGGGCCAGCAAGATATTTCGTCTGGTATGTCTCATAATAGCAATAACGCTGGATGCCGACATTTATTGTATAGGGATATGGGCGGCACGCCCGTAAGAAATCCCATTCCGTTGGCAGCCCATTCTCCCCGCCTTCGCCTTTTCAAACATTCTTCCCCGAAACTCATAAGCTCACTTTAAGATTTAGATGCCTAAATTGAGCTAATAATCTGTATAAAAGTTGTTTGTATCGTGCGTTCACGATCCTAATGGAGCATGGGGGAGCAATAAAAAGCATAGTACCCTTTAGCTCAACTATCATCATTACCACCAAGAGTTTTGTTTCACGCCCCGCAGGGGGGCGACGGAAAGCCGCTAAGGACTCCGTCAAGTTCGACGAGTTTCAATCCACGCCCCCGCAGGGGGGCGACTTTGGCAAGCGGAAAGGGTGGCAAGCGTAGGATGTTTCAATCCACGCCCCCGCAGGGGGGGCGACTTGCCAAGCCAACCGACCTTGTCACTGTTGGGATTGTTTCAATCCACGCCCCCGCAGGGGGGGCGACGGTAGATGCTGTGTAGTATTGACCATCGGCATAATGTTTCAATCCACGCCCCCGCAGGGGGGGCGACATACCATTTATTGAGAATGTTCCCCAACTATTGCGAGTTTCAATCCACGCCCCCGCAGGGGGGGCGACCGTCGGTGGGCATGTCAAGGGCCGATGACTTGGATTGTTTCAATCCACGCCCCCGCAGGGGGGGCGACGAAGAGGCTTTTTGATATAGTCAAGATACTGATTGTTTCAATCCACGCCCCCGCAGGGGGGGCGACTGCAACAAGTCTTTAATATCTTTCTTAGTGCAGTGTTTCAATCCACGCCCCCGCAGGGGGGGCGACTGTTTCTCCTTATAATGTCACCTCCTCTATGCTGTTTCAATCCACGCCCCCGCAGGGGGGGCGACACCGCAGTTGCCAAAGAGTTTCTTTCAAATTGGATAGAGTTTCAATCCACGCCCCCGCAGGGGGGGCGACAGGCGGGCATCTACTCTGCCTCGTTCAACAAAAAGGTTTCAATCCACGCCCCCGCAGGGGGGGCGACCTCGACATTGACGATAAGACCACTATTCAGACGTTGTTTCAATCCACGCCCCCGCAGGGGGGGCGACATCGACTTCGATGGCGACGAAACATTCACCATCAGGGTTTCAATCCACGCCCCCGCAGGGGGGGCGACGTGTTTGTTCGTCCATAATGATTAATATTAGGTTATATGTTTCAATCCACGCCCCCGCAGGGGGGGCGACGACGACGCCCTTGCCGACTACAACGCATGGGACGTTTCAATCCACGCCCCCGCAGGGGGGGCGACCGCTGCTTGGTGTCCGTATCTTGCTCTATCGGCATGTTTCAATCCACGCCCCCGCAGGGGGGGCGACTGTTTCTTTACATTTTATTGAGTTCTATAGGTGTATATCATTTTTTTCGCGAATGTACAAATGGGGGTTAATGTTATGATGTTAAACGAGGATTTGGAAATACAAAGTATTGATATTGAGGTATTGCGATAGTGTGCTATTATATGCATAGCTTAGGGTTCGCATTCATATTATAAGTGCTTCTGTGGGATCATAGGATGTAATTCTTCCGAGTGTCTCTATCTTTCGTTGCCATTTATTACCAAGGAAGTATAATCGGATGCTGTCGGTGGTGTCGTCAATGATTGAAGACAAGACGGCTTTTAGGCTTACGAGTTGTGCTTCTGTAAGTAGGCATTCAAAGACAGAGTTTTGAACACGTTGTCCGTAATTGACACATTCTTTGGCGACCTTGCGTAGCCGTTTCTCGCCATCTTTGGTTGTTGTGTCTACATCGTATGTGATAAGTATCAGCATAATGTCATCTCATTAAAAATACAGGATAGTCATCTATGTCTTCACGAAGAAAGCGGGCTAGAAGCATGGCTTGCGTACAAGGCAGCAATCCTATAGGGATTTTTTCTTTGAGGTAGGGGTGCTCTATTGTCTCTTTTTTCCTTTTCTGCCAAGTGGTAAGTAGTTCCTTACGGCACCCATCGGTCATTACAAAACTTTCATCGCCTTGGCGGATAAAGTCCTTTTTTGTGACTTGCTTACGGTTTATCATCGATAGGATAAGCCTGTCACCAAGATACGCCCTAAGCTCTTCCATCATGTCTAAAGCCAAAGACGTCCGTCCAGGCCTTAGTGTATGCATAAAGCCCACGTAAGGGTCTAGGCCTACCGACTCCAAAGCAGCTGCGACGTCATTAGCAATGAGTGTGTAGACAAAGGACAGCATGGCGTTCACCTCATCCTTGGGAGGTCTGCGGCTGCGACCGTTGAAGGGGAAATCTTCTTTCTGCTGGAGTATCAGATGGTCGAAGACACCAAAATATGTGTTGGCTGCATGTCCTTCCTCTCCGCGCAGGATGTCCATGTTCTCGGTCTGCATGATGCGTTTTCTCCGCCAGTCTAATTGGTTGATGACACTCGCCACTTCCTCATCAGCCCCATTGTCACGGATATATCGCTGGAGGATGCTGCGTGTGTTGAACACCTTTCCTGTGATGAAGAGTTTGGCTAAATGTAGTGCCACATTCTCATCCTCAGACAAGGCATATTGTTTTTTCCGCAGTAGAACATTTCCCCGTGTGGTTCCTTGGACGCGACCTATGAAGCGCCCATGAGGAGTCATAAAGGAGAGGGACACATTGTTGTCCATACAGAGTTTCATTAGTCCTGGACTAGCCCCCATGTACCCAAATGTCACTATGCCTTCCACATTCATGATGGGGATGCGGAATAGTTCATCCTTGCCCACAGAGACTACGACATTCAATCCGTCTTTGGACAGATAGGCTTCAGGTGTGGTGACATATAGGGTGTTAAGTAGTTTCCTCATCCAATGTTTTTTTTAGGTAATATGCAACAGATGTCTTTTTTGTCAGTTCTGGCGCACAGATGTCTATGAGTGAGCAGCTCCGGCACTCTCGTTTTTTCTCTGCCTTAGGAGTGAAGCCTTCTTCAAACGTCTTGTGCATGGCTTCGCTTAATTCATAAGTGAGTTGGCGGAGAGGTTCGTCTATCTGTACTGCTTCCCTGTGCCGGGTCTCGTTATAGTAGAGCGAGGCTTCAGGTATATGGATACCGTACATTTCTTCCAGACAGATAACTTGAGCTGTCAGTTGTACCTCATCCCGTTCATCAGGCTTCCGATGGCCACGTTTATATTCAATGGGGTAAGGCTTCCAGAATCCAGGATAATGAGGGTGTGTGATAGCGTCAGCGGCATCGTCAGACGGCAATAGTTCGATGGCATCGGTGATTCCATATAGACCCAATGTATGTGAGGCAATATGTACTGAACGTAGAGTGATAACGTTACCATTCTTTTGCCTGTAGGCAGGGTTGTCCACGTTTTGATGCAGCAGTTGTCCCTCGGCGGTCAGTCGGTTCTCGTCCCATTGTTGTTCTATGTGTATCAACGCCCATTGCCGGGGACAGAACATATAGTGCTGGATTCCAGACAACATAAGCATTTGGTCATCGTTGTACATCATGGTCTATTCAGATTTGTCAGAATTATCCCCTTCGAATGGCAAAGCTTCCAAGTATCTGTCGAAATCGCTTTGAAACAGACGGTCTTGCACGATGCGATACTTCTCGAATTCAGTCTCAGCATGAAGCACAGCCTCGTCATGGCTCACACTCCCTGGATTATCAAGTAGCGGGCGTTCGTCGCTAGCCAGATAGGCATCGATGCGCTTGGCCCAGTCCTCCATCGTCATTGGGATATGTTTCTTGGCACGACTTTCGGCAAACTCCAGCACAGCTGTCACGATGCGTCCCATGTCCTCCAACTCCATCTGCTTTAGGTAGTTCTTGGCAATTGCGACATCGGTCTTGACTATTTTCCCGTCAGGAGCGTTCTCCCATGAGGTCAGCCCCATGTGTTCCTTGTCAGCATCAGCTCTTGCCATGATTAGTTCTGCCGCTGTTTGTCCGTGTACGGCATAGTGCATTTTGTTCTGCACCATCTTGAAGAACAGTCTCGTGGTTGGGGCATCGCGGTTGTAGTCCACGGATGTGGCGTAGATGTCGGTCAGTTTCTGGTAGAATCGTCTCTCGCTGAGGCGTATTTCGCGTATCTCGGCCAGCAGGTGTTCGAAATAGTCTTCTCCCAGAAATGAACCATTTTCCATGCGTTTCTTGTCAAGCACATAACCACGTATGGAGAACTGGCGCAGCACAGCCGTAGCCCATTGGCGGAACTGGGTGGCACGCATTGAGTTCACGCGGTAGCCAACGGCAATGATGGCATCAAGACTATAAAACTGGGTCTGATAAGTCTTGCCATCAGAGGCAGTATGTGCAAATTTTGCACATACTGCCTCTTCCTTCAGCTCTCCCGAAGTAAAGATGTTGCCCAGATGCTTTGTGATAACGCTCCTGTCGCAGTCGAACAATAACGCCAAGGCTTTCTGCGTGCACCACAAGTTCTCGTTCTGGTAGAACACCTCAATCCCTTGTTCCTTATTTTCTACCTGGAAAATCAGGAACTCGGCCGTGCTATTTCTTATCAAATATCTCTCTGCCATAAATGGTTAAATCAGATATTCAACGGTGATATTTTCGTTTAGGTGTAAATCCGTAAGCTTTTTCTCCACTTCATCCTTGCTTGTCACATTGTAATCTTCAAAAGAACGGGGAATTGCATCGTCTTTTTTCTTTCTCACCTCTACCAATTTGAATAATTTATCGGCTGGAGCATTGCCTAACACACTGTTATGACGGAACACAATAAGTTTCTGAGCACTCATCAAACCGCGAGCAGCAGAACGATCCACATCGAACATGTTTCTCAAAGCGTCCCAGAACAGTTCCAAATCCTCTTCCGAGAAACCTGTTTGCTGGGCAAGGTTGGCTGAAATGAAGCCGTGGCATACGTAGAGACCGTAGGGAACAATGAATTTATTGCCCATTGTCCTTTCCTTCTGTTTCACTTCATCATCAAGATTGTCAGAATTGTTTTCAGCCTTCTTAGTTGCTGCCATACGTGTAATAGTGTTCTGCTTAGACTGGATCTGGTCAACAGAGCGGGCAAAAGTAAACTGTATAGGGCCTCTCACCTGGTCTTGTTTACCTGTTGTCGTTATTGCAGCTCCAAAAGTTCTAATGTCATAATACTTTTTGCACAGAATTTTTTGTGCGACGCCCCTTTTTTCATCCTTTGCCGCATTCTTAACGCTGTTTTCTTTATACACATCATTGATAATGGAATCAAGAACCGCTCTTTCTTTAATATAAATATCAAATCCTTCCTGTATTTCCTTTTTGAAAAGCACATAATTACGCACTTTGCGTTTTAGGCAAACATCAGTTACTAACCCTTGTCCAGTTTCGTCATCAATTCTGGGCATGTTATCCGCATTTGGATCACCATTGGGATTGCCATCCTTTACATCAAAAATGTAAATAAAATCAATTCTATTGCTAATCATTTTGTGTTATTTTAAGGGATTAACTATTCTTCAACTTCAATGTTCTTTTTGCTATTACTTTCATTTTGTGGTTTATACTCAAAGTCTCCTCTCTGGTGGTAATACCCTATGACAAATCGGCCTTGGTCATCTTTATTGAGTGTAAGAGGAAAACTGTTTGAGTCAAACTTTTCCGTAATTTCATACTCAGTATTCTTGAGTTTCTTTACAAGAGACTGGTTTGAAATTTTGGAGTAGTAATAATTCAAGATTTTTGATAATTCAATAAAAGTTGTTCGAGGACGTGTTAATGCAGAACTAAAAAATCTGTCTCTTAGGGTAGATTTTCCTCCTTCAGCTTTCAAACTACTCTCTTGGGCGTATTCATATACGGCGAACAAGCGACCGCAAAGATAACCTTGGTTTGTTTCTTCTTTATTCAGCATGGGCGTAATGATTTGGTTGTTATTATTTGACTGCATATATTTACGATTCAAGTAGCCCTTTAAAAGAGCGGCTCTTGAAATTGTAACTTTCCTCTCGGCTAATATTCTGCTTAAGCATGCTTGGTATAATGCCTCTGGGTATGGTGTACCCTGTATAATACTCTTCATCAGAGCTTCTACTATCCTCGGAGGAAGGTCAGAAACTCTGCCATCCTTAACTACAGATCCCAAAAAAGAATACATTCCTTGATAAAACGTACCTCTTCTGTCTTTATGTCGATAGTCTATCACCTCAGTGTCAAAGAAATGTTGTTTCAGTTTCTCTGCAAATTCTTTCAATGTGCATTCTCTCCAATAAACAACGACAATTCGGGATCTGTTTGGTGCTAAGCCAAGCAAATAGAAATTGTCTTTAGTAACATTTGGATTCTCCCCGCTCAGAATATTATTGAATAAGTTTTTAACTTGCTCAGTTTTGAGGTCAGGGTTGTCTCTATTGTCAATTGCATCCCATACCAACTCTTCTATTTTCTGAGAATCAATACTATTGGATGATGTCCAAAAGAGCATCGTTCGGTTCACAAGAAGCGTGTTGTTTTTTCGTCTTTTTCCATTTGCGTGAGCCAGAGTGACGTAGAGTTGTTTACTCTCAGACCCTCGTCTTAACAGATAACGAAAAGCATTGTAAATTTTAGAATCAGCCTCTATGGAAATAGGAAAGTTCCCTATCTCTTTTCTCCCATAAGAGTTCGCACTATTAAAATTGTAAGACAACAGTTTTGACGTAGCAGCACTATCAAATATTTTAACCACGCTTGAATTTTTTGCCATGGGCATATTTGTCTTACCTGTGACGAAACAAGTACCTCTATTCTTACGCTCAGAAGGTTCGTATTGTTTTCTTTCATATTGTTTTTTTACATAGTCATATAAATCATCATGCGCTGCAACAATGTCGTCTTGTTCTTCAACCTTGAAGGACATATTTCTAACAATCGTTTCTGAACTTACGATTCTTTTGAATTCCTTAGATTCTACGAGTTTAGGATTCAGATATTCTTTCTTATGATAGAATAATGACACTGCCTTGAATTCTCCATTGTTAGGGTATAACTTACAGAAAGAATCCACCTTAGCCGCAAATGTCCTTGTTTTAGCTTGCGGTTCATCTGCTATTGTTTTACCTGACAAATTGATAACGTATTCTGGAGAATCCCAAAACACACAGGCCACCTCAGAAGCATTATTCGTTCTTTCAATGTATTGTACCACACGAAATTCTTGAGCACCGCCTTCAGGGTTGTTGGAATCTTCTATATCAAGAAAAAGGCCATTCCTATCAATAACGATAACGAAACCTATTTCTCTGTCTTCAAAGCCGATTGGTGCAAGGAAACCCTCTTGCCAAGCATTAAGTCTATCATAATAATCATATAAAGCTCTTAGTATCATATTATTATCTCCTGGCTATTTATGGGCGGTACTGTTATTGTACCATTATTCATTACTGCTCTATAAAACAAAGGCATCGCCTTCTTGTAATCAACACTTTGATTTTTTGGATTATAGATGTGTGAGAAATCCCAATCATAAAACATTATTCCCAAGTTGATTTCCCCTTTATCAATATAATGGCATTCATCCAGGTCTAATGGAGCTTCGTCTGGGTCAACAAATCTATAAGAAGCAGCAAACTCCCTTGTACCGAAATAAGGTTGTTTGAAGCATTGCCCCATGCGAGCCCTTCTTTCAAACATTGCATTATACTTAGCTGGATTCTCGTCCTTACGGAGTAAAGAAGTCTCTTCGGCGTCAATCTTTGGGTTTAGAGATTCTTTATAGTTTTCTTTTTGCTGGTCGTACCATTTTTCATATAACCCGTTACTATCAATCCGTTTTCGTATAGGAATAAACTCTAATAAGGCGTATATCCGATAACGGACATCTGCCAGCAAGAGCGTATTACGTTGTGTCCTTTCCTCCTCTATGAAAAAGGACTCCTGCTTGTTAAATTTCAATTCATTCCTTCTGATTGATGCCCATTTGATAGGGTTAAGAACCTCTATCTTTGTTACCTGCCAATGAATGGCAGGTTTCCAAAAAATAGCCTCAAAAATAGCGCGTGCCGCAGATGGAGTAATAACATCGTAACTCACTCGCTCTACTTTCAGTTCAGGGCGAGTAAAACAAGCCATCGGTCCCCACACCTCTAAGCAAAATTCTTTGTCTGTATATTCCATATCTTGCTGATACTTATTTTGTATAAACATCTTCTATATACATGTTTTTTAATATTACACCTGTTCGGTCATCGTACTGTCCTTTGTTCATCAAAAAGAATAATCCTTCTGGGATTCTTTCGCCTTTGTCAAAAGCATCTTTCAATAATTCAAAGTTGCTCCTGCTAACATTTACCGTGTATTGCCCTAATGCATTCATCAGTTCATAAGTAACACCTTCTTGTTTCACTTGATTAACAAGTCTTTCTGCATCACCATAGTTTACAATAACACTTCTTGTCTTATCATCAATTAGTTTGAATTTCTCACCTATAGTTTTGAAAAGATAATAACTAGGACTTTCAAGCTTCTTTTTTATATCCACTTTGTCAAAGGTTTCAGTGTATCCTTGATATAACTTTAAGAAATATGCAGTCATGGCTTCAGGAGAAAGCCAGTCAAAGTCTTTGGATAAGCGTTTTCGCGCATTATTAGACTTCTCCATAAAGCTATTAGGATATTCCTTTTCCTCATTCAAAGAAAACACATATACTTCACCTCTTGCATCACCACCTTCCCGATTGCATCGCCCGGCTGCTTGTAAAACAGAATCGAGCCCGATCTCTTGACGTAATACAAAAGGGAAATCGATGTCGACACCTGCTTCTATTAGTTGTGTTGATATAACCCTTATCTTCTTTTGGGGACTCCTAAGTTTTCCAATAATGTCAGCAATCGTTTTCCTTACATGGACAGGGCACATAAGTCGAGATAGGTGATATTTGTATTCTTCATCAGGAAGACGGTCAAATATTTCCTTTGCAGCACGACGTGAATTTACAATGCATAGTACGCGGTCGTACTGAGCTATTCTTTCCGCAATCTCATCGTATGAGCTTTGGTGTTCGTCAAAATGCAAATTCACACGACGTAGCTTATTGTGGAGGTCAAGCCCATCGGGGATTATTTCTGTAACTTTATCTATGCCATCCAATGTGATTCGCGGAATGGTACCTTGATGCTTCCCTTCTAATACAGGTTGGCTTGCTGTAGTGAATAAGACAGATAATCCAAACAGTCGCTGGTATGTTTTCAATGCGTTTACAATGGGTTGTAGATAGTCTGTTGGCAGAGTTTGCACCTCATCAAGAATCAATACGCTGTTGCAAAGATTATGCAGTTTCCTGCATGGGGTGGGCTTGTTGGAGTACATCGACTCAAACAGTTGTACGTTGGTTGTCACTATAATTGGATAATCCCAGTTCTCTGTAGCAAGCTTCATCTGCTGGGCTATCTTGTCCTCGTCTTTGTCATCTTTATCGCAAATAGACTCATACGATACATTTGAATGATGTTCCAAAACATTCTCTGCTCCAAAAATCTCACGAAGTATTTGTGCCGTTTGGACAATAATGCTTGTGTAAGGAATGGCGAATACAATGCGTTTTTTATCATGATGTATAGCGTGGTTCATGGCCCAAACGAGTGAAGAAAGCGTTTTTCCGCCTCCCGTTGGAACGGTAAGGCTGTAAAAACCTGACTCGCATACCGCCTTTTTACGACATTCCTCTTGCACCTGATTGCGAACAATATTAACCGTATTGTTTTCTTTGTGTTTCTCCCTAATACTACTTTTTAAGTCTGCCAAATGCTTTTCCAATAAAGGTGCAAGTTCTTGAAGGGTCTTCTTACCCTCACGCAGAGAGGCTTGCTCTGGATTCATAAACTTTTCCGTGTCAAGACGGTCTGCATCCACCAAACACGAGAAGAGCATACGGATGATGTGATTACATTCAAATGGTTTAATGGATTTCAGTTTCAAAGAGGATAGGGGAATATCTTGTTCAGTAGGATCAACTTCAGTTGGAATAGACTTTCCATCCATTACCTTATTATAATCAGAATAGTCGTACAAACCAGCATGATGTCCCAAGATAGGATAGGCAAGCAGCGATGCTAAAGCAGAATACTGTTTGCGAGCCAACAATGCTCCAACGTATGCATGGCAATAGTCTCCTTCAACTCGGATGAAGGGGTCTTTCCCACTCTCTTTGATGATATGCTGTTGGAAAGCATTCTTTTCTTTACCCTTGTCGTGCAACAAACCCAGTACACGTCCATAATCACCCATGCCGAACTCAGCTGCGAAACGTTCTGCTCTCTCAGCAACTCCTTGTTGGTGTTCTTCATTCGACTGAATTTTCATGTCAGTTTGCCGAATGTGGGAGATGATGGTTGTAGATGGTTCCATTACTTATCCTATTTTTACTCTGTTTCATGTTGCAAAGATACGAAAAAAAATGGATATAGGGTAAAATAGAAATCGACATTCAGTAAAACATATATACGTCCTAGAGGTTATTTCGTACCCACTATGTCGAAGGGTGTGTCCAATAGTAATTTCACTACAGTTTGTTGGCGTGAGTTTTCGCATGAATTGGATTGAAAAAGGGCATTTTGGTATATGCTATTTCGATAATACGATGGTATTACGGTATTTACGGCTATTTAAGTTTGCAATTACAATTGCCTTGTGTATATACCGTCAGAAAAAGAAGTCCGAATCTATATAGCAGGGTTCTGTTAGTTCTTATTTGAGAGCGCGTGTCTTCGATGTTATTCACTTGATATACATCGCACCATAAGTGTTGAGGTATTGAGAGTTTGCCTCCTCGAGGCATTTTACAGCCCCCACCTATATATGGATGGATTTGGAATTCCAATTCATCCCACCAAGGGGTATGTACATAACCCTATTGTTATTGTAATCGCGCTAATGTAACAAATGACTGATGGTGGGTTCTATTAATTCGTTTTCATTGTCGTTGTGTGTCTCCGTTTTGCTTTTGCTCCACTATCGCAAATTCACCAGATTTGCTTCACTACGAGACGCAGTTTTATTAGGTTTTGACTATCACCGCACTGCACAATATGCGATGTTGCTCCCATTCGGTCGCTACACCGCGGGTATACGATGTTGCTCCCATTCGGTCGCGACATCGTACATTGCTTGTACGGTGTTTCTCTGAGACGTTGCTGCATCTCGGTAGAGCAAGCTTGCCCTGCCGAGATGCAGCAACGTTATGAATGGTCACACCTCTCCGAGGTGATTTATAGAAGTCCCCATAATAGAACCTACCTAAACGAGTGGTTCTATATTGCCTAATTGCTATTCGGAAGTTGTGTCGTCTGCTGCTTGGGGCTTGGTTGACGGCTTCAGGGCGATGGGGGAGGTGCAGATGCGGTCGCGGGTGACGTAGCGGTCGAAGAGGAAGATGCAAAGGGCGACCACCAGCATGGCGAGGATGCCGGCAAGGCCGGTGGCACCGTCAATGAGATCGTTGTATTGGTCAAGGCTGACAAAGATTGTCGTCAGGCCCGCCACTGCGTTGCAGGTGCCGTGCATGATAGCCGCCACGATGACGGAGCCGCTCTTGACGCGGAAATACTGGGTGATGAAGCTCATGGGTATGCACACCACCACCATCATGAGGACGCCCCATTGGGGATGCTGCGGGTAGTTGTGCCCGAGGAGGATGAGCGGCGCGTGCCACAAACCCCAGATGATGCCGATGACTATGGCAGAGGTGAGGAAGTTTTTGCCCTCGAACTGCTTGAGGAGGTAGCCCCGCCAGCCCACTTCCTCGCCGAAGGCGAAGAGGGCATTGATGGTGACACCTGCCAACATGCCCGAAAGGAGGGTAATGGCCGCAGCTCCCGCAGGACCGACGGGCATGGACTGGCCGAGGGTCAGCATGGCTTCGGTGTGAGTGTCGATGCCACTAATCCAGTTGGTGAACAGCAACGTGAGCAGCGCGATAACGGGGAATGTGAACCAGCCGACGAACCACCAGCGGTTGACTTTCCAACTGATGCCGATGTTGCGGAGCAGGGGTTCTTTGGATGTCTTTTGGCAGATGAGCGTTGCCACCAAAGGAATGAACATGCAGATTGAAACCAGCCAAGTGGCAGCACCCGAAAAGGATGCAACTGTGGCTCCCGACAGATATAAGGCCAAGCCCGCGGCCCAGACAAGGCCGAAGGCGATGGCGATATAAAGTTTTACGTTTTTCATCTCTATCCTAATCTATTGTATCTATTGTATCGATAAGCTTTATCTTGAGAACATGATTTTCTCGCTGTTGAACATGCGGGTGAGACCCCAGATGGCTATGGCGGTATAGACTATGTTGGAGCCGAGTGTGACAAGCACGGTGGTCCAGTTGAGCGAATGGGCGAAGACATCGGCCATCACTTGGATGGAGTTGTAGAAGGGGATGAAGTAGTTGACGAGGCTGTGTACGGTCTCGGTCTGGAACATGGGCAGCAGACCAGCCAGCATGATGATGAGCATGAAGGGGGTAATCATGGTGCCGGCATTCTTCACGTCCTTGGCCAGGGCGGAGAGCAGGCTGATGGCCGAGGCCATGACCAGTACCGAGGCAAAGATGACCAACAGCAGGGCGGTGTAGTCGCTGGTGGTGTAGTTGAGGGGGATTTCAATGCCGTTGCTGTCGGCTTGTATCATATTGGGCAGCGAGAGCGCAATGCCGATGAAACTGCTTACGCCGCTGAGCAGTGCGATGCAGCTGAGAGAGACAATCTTGCCGATGGCCAGCTCGTTGCGTCGCATGGGGGTGACGAGGAGGGTGGCAATGGTGCCGCGTTCTTTCTCGCCGGCGATGCTGCTGGGAGCTATGGCCATCACACCGCTGAAGAGCATCATGATGATGAGCATGGGCAGGAGCTTGGAGAGGATGTCGCCCAGCACTTGGTCGTCGCTGGCTTGGTTGAAGGTCTGCCCCTCCTCGTCGGCACGGTTGATGTCGAAACGGTTGGCCATGCCGTCCTCATAGGCGTTGAGAGACGTCTCTATGATGGTGAACACACGGTCGGATGCGTTGTTGAGGGAGTTGTAGTAAATCTCCACGTTGGGAGCAGGCTGTCCGCCCATAGGGTCGAAATCGGCCACCAGTGCGTCGAAGTCGGCAGGGAATCGCATCGCTATAGCGTTGATTTCCTTGTCCTGCAGGGCATCGATGTCGGCTTGGCTGACGGGTTGCTGCACGAGGACGATGCTGCTGTCGAGCGAGGCGAGGAAGGGTGCCACGCTTTGGGGCATATTCTCTACGCGGATAATTACCACGTCCTGCTCGCCCTGGGTCTCCATATTTCGTATGCCGACACCCATGAGGCTATAAATAAGATAGATGAGCAGACCGGGCATGATGACGGTGGTGAATACCAGCTGGCGGTCGCCAAAGAAACGGGCAAATTCCTTGCGGATGATTGTCCAGGTGTTGTTGTGCTTTTTCATTCTTCGTCTCCTTTCTGTGCTTTGTATAGTTCAAAGAATCGGTCTTCGATAGTGAGGCCGTTGCAGACCTCCTCAAGGGTGCCACAGGCCGAGAGTCGGCCGTCGATGATGATGCCCACGCGGTCGCAGAGGCGTTCCACCAGGCTGAAGATGTGGGTGGAGAGGATGATGGTCTTGCCTTCGGAGCGGAGTTCCTGTAGGTAGTCGGTCACGGTGCGGGCAGTGATGACGTCGAGGCCATTGGTGGGTTCATCGAAGATGATGATGTCCGGGTCGTGAACCAGCGAGATGACGATGCTCACCTTCTGCTTCATGCCGGTGGAGAGGTTGGCCACCTTCACCTCGGCAAACTTGTCAATGCCAAAGCGGTCGAAGAGCACCTTCTTGCGGGCGGATGCGATGGAGGAGTCTACACCGTGCAGTTCGCTGAAGAAGTCGAAGAGATAGTTGGGCGTGAAGAAGTCTTCCAACTTCAGTTCGCTGGTGAGAAAAGCTATCTTGCCACGTACCTCTTCGGGCTGGCTGACAATACTGCTTCCGTCTACCCAAGCGTCGCCCTTGTCGGGCTTGATGAGGGTGGCCAGCATGCGCAGCGTGGTGGTCTTGCCGGCACCGTTAGGGCCGAGGAGACCGAAAATCTCGCCCCGATTGGCGGTGAGGGTCAGGTTGTCTACCGCCACCTTGCGGCGTTGGTTTGTGCGCTCCAGACGTTGCTGCTTGCGCGACAGGGTGAAGGTCTTGCTGAGGCCTTCGATTTTTAGGATTTCGTCCATGGTATTATTTTTTCTGATTATTCTGAGATTTCAGATTATTTTGTTTTTTTTGATGCCTAAGACTGCCCAGCGGAGGAAGGGAATGCGGCGCAGCACCTCGTGGAGGGCAGGGGAGAGGGTGAAGACAGCTACTGTGAGGATGAGGTAGTCTGCCACGGGGGGCAGAGGGGTGTAGAGCTTGAGCATATAGCCGAGTGCGGCGATGACGAGGTAGTGGACTATGTAGATGCCGTAGCTGCTGCGGGTCATATAGGAGGCAAAGGGTGTGGTGCTGTCAGCCCATGCCTTGAAGCATGCCAGCATGGCAAGGATGGCCAGCCAGGCAAAGAGGTTGGTGCTCCAGTGCATCAGGTAGAGCGGTGCAGTGTTGTTCTCACCCCAAGTGGCACAGGTGAGTGCCACCCCTGCCACCACCGCCATGGCAAGCAGCCAGCCGGCATATTGCGACAGGAAACGCTGCACACTGTCGCGCGAGAAGAGGTAGTACCCCATCAAGAAGGGAACCAAGTAGGCTGCCGGACGGTAGAGGTTCCAAAGACCCTGGGCACTATTGGGGTCGGGGTTAGGTATAGAGCCTTGCGCCCCAGCCCAGATAAGGAGGAATCCGCCCACCAGCAGGAGAGCCATACGGCAAAGCCTGGACCACCCCCGTGAAGCCTGCAGCAGACGGCCGACGGCATTGTACAGGCGGTCGCGCTCAATAGCGATAATAATAATCAGCAGCAGGGAGAACACCCAAAGCTCCTGAATGAACCACAGCGGACCTATGCCACTGACCCCCCACAGGAAGAACTTCACCGGCTGCGGCACATTGGACAGCACATCGATTCCTGCCACTTGGGTGTTGAAATAGCCCACCATCCAATGGAATACAAACAATCCTATCGTTGACGGCACAAGCAGCTGGCGGGTGCGTTTCTTGAACCATTGTCCCCGAGAGGATTTCTGCAAGGCATAGCGGCTGCTGATGCCTGCCACAAGGAAGAGCAGCATCATAAACCACGGATAGAGGAGATACATCACCACATCCTGCGGCTGGGCCTTGGGGTCATCCACCCAGCCTCCAATGCCGCCGAAGACTCCCTTGTTGTTGTAGAAATAGACCACGTGGTAGAGCAACACCAGCAGCACTGTCGTCCAGCGGATGTTATCCAGGAAGTGTTTTCTAGTCATAATTTTTTGCGTAATTTACTCTCTATGATACAATAAGTGATACAGAAGACAGTCAGCAAAACCACCACTGCGACAACAATCACTCTTTCTGCCACCAAGTTTGGCCACAACACGGCAGCAGAGATAACCGCAAAAAGCAGGGCAAGCATCAGCACGCATACCCCCGCCGACACATATCGCAACCCCTCGGGGTCAGGCCCATATTTGATACGCTCCCAACGCCACCGGCCATCAACCCTTTCGACGGTATAGTTGTAATTGTGTTGCGGGTTGAGGGTGCAGAAGACCATCAGGGCACATGTCGCCAATTCCACAAAGAAGAAAACCAGCGGCAGCACGATGCGCATCTCCCTATCATTTCCCAGCACCGCCAGCAGCACCGTCTGCGCCAGCAGTATGCCCACCGAGGCAAAAAGCAATATACGGAAGATGGATTTGTTTCTCTCTTTCATGGTTGGTTAACTATTATTGTCACGCCTTTTAGCCATTTCTATTTTCACTGACAACCACAGCACCAATGCAACCGTCAAGACACTCAATACAACGATACACCATCCAGCGGAAATCCTGTCGAACAGGGGTACACCAAGTTTATCCATGATGTCAACGGCAAAGATTAATATTATACACACGCTCATGCCCCCCAGCATGATGTAGCTGTAGCCGTAGGGGTCGATGGCGTGACTCTCGTCCAATTTCAACCGACGCTCACGAATGTCCAGTTTCAGATTCACGGTCTTCCCCGACCGGACAAAGGTATACACTACTGCCAACAATGCAATCACCTCGGGCAGTGTCCTGAATATCAAGTGCGATACCTTCTCACCTCCCATCGGCATCTTGATAATGAACCACACATTCGATGTCAGGCAGATGACGGCGGCCAATGCCAGCAAGATATATCCGATGATTCTGCGTTGCTCCATAATGCCTATTTCTGAATACTCTTATACATCGACCAAAACATCACCACTGTCGCGACAATACAGTAGGCAGGAATGGCAATAGTGGAAGCCCAGCTTCCGAATGGGTCCCACCCTGTGTTTTTGAGAACCTCGATGTTGATTATTAAGACTAAGGTCAGTGCTGCCACGCCCAGCGTAATGTAGCGGTAGCCTGCGGGGTCGATGAGACTCTGCGTGGTTGCCTGATCCTTCCCTTTCAATAGCGGCTTGGAGTCGGGATGGGTAAAAGCCCATACCGACGGGACCAATAGTGCCACTTCCGCCAGCATAAAGACTACTATGCGGATTCGGGCATCTGCGCCTTCCGGCATTCTGATGAGGTTCCATACCACCGACACCAAGCAGGCCACCCCTGCCAGTGCCAGCAATACAATTCCTATGATTCTACGACGTTCCATGATTATTATAACTATTCTGTGACAAACTTCAAGATGTCCTCCTCGCTATATGCTGCCGAGGTGATGCGGCGCAGCTCTTTCCCGTTCTCGAAGAGGATGACCACGGGGATGGTCAGGGTGTTGTACTCCTTGGCGATGGAACGGCACTTGTCGATGTCGACTTTAATGAAACGGTAGGAGTTGCCCACCTGCTTGCTGACGTTCTCTAATCGGGGATACATCAGTCGGCAGGGACCGCACCAGGTGGCTGTCATCATGCAGACGGTTTTCCCGTGTGCGATGGCACTGCGGAACCCGATGGAGTCTACCTCCTCCAGCGTGGTGGTGGGCTTCTGCATCAGACCAGTGGTGTCGCCACTGATGACTGGTTGCCCGTCGGCTCCCATGCTGAGGCTCACCATCCCTTGCTCGTCGGGGATGGCAAAAAAGGTGTCGTCCACTTTGCCGGCAGTTACTGAGACCAGCCTGTTTACTATCCGCATGGACTGCATGCCCTTCATCGTCATGGTCATCTCTTCCCGCACGGGCAGTCCCCATGGCAGTTCCTCGTTCAGGCTGTAGTGGAAGGGGATGTGGTAGGTGGTGTCTAACCATACGGTGGAGCTGATAGTGGCGGCTTCGGTTTCGTTCTCATACTGCACCTTCAGGCAGGTGTGGCCGTCCACCACTTCTGGCTCGTCGGCAATGTCGAACAGGGGTACG
>JAFWOP010000117.1 GCA_017545365.1 Bacteroidales bacterium | reverse complement strand
GCCGATGCACCGTCGGCCAAGCCGCTCGTCACCGTCATCTACGACCCCAATGCCGTGGGCGACGGCAACTACAACGACCTCATCTACCAGAGTGTGGAGCAGGCCGCCAAGGAGCACGGCCTGCGCACCATGCAGCTCTCGCCCTCCACCCGCGAGGAGGGGCTGGCTTACCTTGAGACGCTGTTCGAGCAGATGAGCGCCGCACAGGACACCGTGCGACGACTCTTCATCGTGGCCGCCGCCAGCTACGACGACTACCTGCGCCGGAACAACGACCGACTGGCCGCCAACCCCTACACCGACCTGCTCTACCTCGAGACCTCCGAGCCCCTCACGGGCAAGGGCTCCACGCTCTGCCTGCCCTACTACGGTGCGATGTACGAGGCCGGCGGACTGGCCCAGTCCCTGGCCTCGCAGGTGCTGCTTGTGGCCGCCAACCCCAAGGTGGAGTCGGTCAGCGGAGCCGTCGACGGTTTTACGGATGGCTTCAACGCCGACTACATCCAGTACCCCGAACGGCTTGGCATCAGCAAGACGCTCGTCACCGAATATCTCTCCGACGATGTGGCCGGAGGCTTCACCGTGGCCGACACCACAGCCATACACGTCATGTACGACCGCCAGTGGACCGGCTACTTCAAGATGCTCGTGCCCGTCTGCGGCGGTGCTGCCCGCACCTTCCAGTATCTGAACGACATGATGGGCGGATACGACCTGGCCGGTGTCAACGTGGCCATCAACTCAACCCAGAGCTCGCTCTCCTGCGTCAAGCACATCGACCGCGCCGTGGCACTCTGCATCTCGCAGTGGCTCTCGCCAGAGGGCATGCCCAAGCACCAGTCGCTCGGCCTGGCCGACGGATACACCGACGTGGTAGTCACGCCAGACAACAGTTTTCTGTACAGCATAATTAGTTTCGCCGACGGCTACGAACTCACCGATGAGATGCGGGCGAAGATTCACGAAGAAGCAATCAGAAAGGAGGCAGAATATGAGAAGTAAGATGTGTGATGTAAGATGTAAGATGTTGCTGTGCGCAGCACTATTCACTATTCACTGTTCACTATTCACTTCTTGCCGTCAGGAGGACGACCGCACGGAGATCGTCGCCGCCCGCCACTGGGTGGAGAAGACCGTGGCCGTGGTGGCACCCATCGGCGACGCTGCCACGAAGGCCCGTCTGGAGCGCACCGCCAGCTGGTTCCTGGAGAACTTCCGCGAGGCGCAGATGCACGACACGCTGGCCATCGACCTCAAGATAGCGTGGTACGACGAACTGTCAGCCAACCTCGCCGAACTGAGCACCCGCCTGGCCTCAGACAGCACCGTCATCGCCGTCATCGGCCCCTTCTCCAACGAGGGCGTGGCAGAGTTCGCCCCTGCCTGCATGAAGACACAGAAACCCCTCATAGCCCCCACGGCCACCAGCGAGGACGTCATCCGCCGCTATGCCGTCACCACCAGCGGACAGAAGACGAACACCACGCCCTTCCTCTGGTCGCTCACCGAGACCGACGTCAACTTCACCGGACTGCTCATGAGCGGCTTCGCCACCGAGAGCAAGTACTATGAATATCAGTACAAGGACATCCTCGAAGACGACGAACTCACCGCTGCGACGTGTGGCGTATTCACACCCGACGATGCTTACGGCATGACGTTCAACTACTGGGCACCCTTCTACGCCCAGGAGGTAGGCATCACGCTGCAGCGTAACCGGCAGTTCGGCTCCAGCGCCGGCCTGCTCTCGCTGCTCGGCGAATACCGGCCCGTCATGCGCGAGAGTCCGTTTGTCCGCTCTGCCATCTTCTGCGCCGTAGAGACCGCACAGCAGATGTACGACGTGGTGCGCGACAACCGCAAGGCGATGCTCGACGACCCCCAACTGGCCGACATGCTGCCCAGCACCGACCCCGACGACCCCGCCAACGACCAGTTCTGGCAGTTGTTCAACGCCTCCTACCAGACCTACTTCGCCTTTTCGGGCTTGAGCGAGGATGCCCTGACGGCCCTCGGCCCGCGCGGCACGAAGATACTGCAGGGCACCGAAGGCTTCTCGCCCTACGCCGACCCCGGCACGGGCTTCGAGTTGAGTTACAAGACGCGCTTCTCGCAACTGCCCACCTTCGCCGAGTGCAAGTTCTACGATGCCCTCATGCTCGCCGCCTTCGCCGCCTGCTACGTCGAGCATCGCCCCACGGCGGCAGCAGATTCTTCACTCTTCACTCTTCATTCTTCATTTAATCAGGCCATCATCGCCATCACCTCCGGCTCTGCCGCTGCCCCCATGGGCGGCTCCGCCTGGGATGCCACCGCCATGGAGATCTACCTCTCCGCCCTGGAGCGCGGCCAGTTGCTCCACTTCATCGGCGCCTCCGGCGAGATCGCCTTCGACCGCGACACCTACACCGCCGCCACCACCACGACCTACGTGCGCTGGCAGATCATCGACGACCAGATCGTCCACCGCCAGTACTTCGGCACCACCGGCGGGCGCACCACCGACGCCAACGCCGCCTGGCTCTACCTTTACAACGAGCAGCAGGCCGACGCCGACTTCCGCCAGCAGGCCAGCGGCGGCACCGACCACCACTTCGTATATCCCGCATTGACCGACCAGTATGCCGTGCTCGTGCAGGGCTCCGACGGCTTCATCAACTACCGCCACCAGGCCGACGTGCTCAGCGTCTACCAGGCCCTGCGGCGCGGCGGATTCGACGACGACCACATCATCCTCATCACCGATGCCACGATGGCCGCGCAGAGCCGCAACCCGCAGCCCGGCACCGTGCGCAACGCCCCTGGCGGTCCCGACCTCCTCGGCGGCACCGACCAACTGCCGAAAGCCGTAGTAGACTACGACAGCCGCGACCTCTCCGCACGCGACATCGCCGACATCCTCGCGGGCCGCGTCTCGTCGCGCCTCCCCGTCGTCCTCCCCCAGGACGCAGGCAACAACGTGCTCTTCTTCTGGAGCGGCCACGGCAGCAGCCAGTCGCAGAGCGGAGCCGACGAGTTCGTCTGGCGCGACACCCACGCCGGCCAGGGCTTCACCGCCGAGTTGCTCCGCCAGACCGCCAGCCAGATGCAGTTCCGCAAGCTCTGTATCGCCGCCGAGCCCTGCTACGGCGAGCGCGTCATCCGCGCCATCGAGGGAATCCCCGGCGTGCTCGCCATGTCGGGAGCCAGTGCCGCCGAGCAGTCGTGGGCCGACCACTGGAACAACGACGCCCGCATCTGGATGTGCGACCGCTTCTCGCTGAACCTCGTCAACTGCCTCACCGACAATCCGCAGAGCAGTTTCCGCGACATCTTCCTCTACTGCGCCCAGCACACCCTCGGCTCCCACGCCAAGATAGTGAACGCCGACCACTACGGCAACCTCTTCACCACCGGCCCCGCCGAGTTCATACGCTATAACAATAAATAAGGTATAAATAGTTAATAATATGTCTAACAATCTAAAGTAAACGACAATGAAAAGAACATTCAGAAGTCTGATGGCCCTGGCCATCGCAGTAGTAACCTTCGCGGCTTGCAGCAGCAGCGACGATGCCAAATATGTGGCCGACGTCACGCTGCCCAGCGGCACAGAGAAGACAGCGGATGCCGACATCCTGGTGGAGGCCGGTGCCCATGAGTTTACCTTCGACATCAAGACCGAGGGACAGTGGACCGTAACGAGCCAGAACCGATTCCTGCACGTGCAGAACGGCAGCGGCACGGGCAACGCCACCGTCGCCGTCTATGTGGAGAACAATACCTTCGAAGACCGCAAACTCGGTACACTCAACATCGTTTTCCCCGGCCATGAGTCGGAGAACAAGACGCTCACCGTGGAGCAGAAATATCTGGGCGACTACGGCGGCAACGCTGCTGACATCATCGAGACCAGTAACAAGATCTACGCCGTGGGCTACAGCTACGACATCACGGGCGAGTGGGCCAGTCCCAACTCCGTCAAGGTCGAGGTCTTCGACACCAAGCGCATGATAAAGGACGGCGTCGAGAACGTAAACGCCGCGCAGGTGGAACTCTCCGACTACACCGTCACCGGCAGCACAATCAGCGAGGTATCTAACAAGCTCACCGTCAAGGCCGGCGTGGAGGGTAGCTACGGCGGATTCAAGGGCGAGGCCAATGCCTCGTTCGACATGGAGACCTCGGAGAGCAGCACCTACGAGTATGCCTCCACCTACTTCGACGTGCAGAAACGCCGCGCTTCGCTCAGTAAGAGCGCACAATCGCTCATCTTCGACTACATGACCGACGATGCCTACAACGCCATCAACGGACTGAAGGTGAAGACCAATCGCGGCATGCGCAATCTTTATCCCAACACGCGCGAGGGATTCCAGCGACTCATCAGCGACTTCGGCACCCACGTCATCGTGGAGGCCGGACTGGGCGGACGACTGCGCCGCTCGCTGCAGGTGAACACCAGCGAGATCACCTCTGCCTACGACGTGAAGGCATTCGCCAAGGCCAGTTATGACGGCGTTGTCAAGGCCGAGGCATCCGTCGACGAGCACTTCAAGCAGTCGTACAAGGAGAACGCCAAGGCCATAAGCCTCACCTTGAGCGTGCTCGGAGGCGACGAGGCACTGGCTACGAAAGTGGGTGCCGAGAAGACATTCACCGCCGAGAACTACGAGGCATGGAAGGAGTCGGTAACGAAAGACAACATGGCCCTGGTCAACTTCAGCGAAAACTCGCTTGTGCCACTCTATGAACTCGTAGACCGAGAGGCTACCGTCGAGGATGCCGGCTTCGACGGCGAGGCTCGCTATCAGGCCCTCAAGTCGTACATGACCGACGGCTCAGTGGCCGCCGACTTCTCCACCTACAAGTGCGGCACCGTCACCGAGTTCACCGTGCCCTCCTTCGAAAATGCCAAGTACAACGAGACGCTCATCAAGGACATCTACCTCGACGGGCAGTGGGTAGGGCAGGTGTGCAACGAGTACATCCCCAACATCAACCGCGACAAGCGCGTCACCGTGGTCTATCCCGTGGTCAACAACAAGCCCCGCTACAACATGGGCTTCTACCTCGGCGACGGCAAGAGCCACAAGCCCGCCCGCGTGTCGTGGTACGGCACCAACGTAGCCGTGGAGGCATACGAGGAGCTCGACTACGAAGCAGCCACAACCGTCTATCTGCGCGGCGCATCCGTACTGCCCAAGCTGCCCGAGGGAACCACGGCCCTCAAGGCCGAAGACCCGAGGGACGAGTATCTGGAGGCAACCGACTGGAAGTATCCGCTCGTGAAGATATTCAATAATGTGTGGATGAGGGAGAACTGGCATAGCGGAAATACCAGTGGTCAGCCTCTAAGGGAATATGACATTGATGTGAATGGAGAGAAATTTACGGTGAAATCTCAAAAATTTGACGATGAGAATGATATATATGCCAACTTCCCTGCAAGCTGGCGGGTTCCAACGAAAGATGATGCCCAGAGCATTATTGATAAACTGAGCAACAATGGCTTTGCTCAGCCAATAACAGCCTTAATCTATGGTGGTGTGACTGGCTTTGAGGAAGTCTTAAGCTATGCCATAGGCTATGGATGGGTTTATTACAAGCTCACTGATGTAAAGAGCCTGCAATTCTCTCTATATAACGGAACTTTGCAAGTAACAGACATTAGGGGAAGTTTTCCTGTCCGCCTCGTGAAGAAATAATC
>JAFWOP010000116.1 GCA_017545365.1 Bacteroidales bacterium | reverse complement strand
CCAGAAGAATAATAGTCACGAATAACAGACAATTTGAATTCTTCACTGTACTTTTGATAAGTTTTACTCATAATAGATAAACATTTAATTAATACTAAATGTGTCTACCTATATCAGTATAAGTCACTATTATTCTCTAAGGTACGCGCGATTGAAGAAGCGCGCGGGCGCGTCAATTTACGGCTTTTCTTGCATATACGCAAGGGAGGCCTGATTGTTTTTTGTCCCCCGCAACAAATATTTCCGCAGGCATATCTCAAACTTATAATTACAAATAATTTACAACAAAATGAGAACAAAAAAGATTTTGAATTGGGCGCTTGCCGACACCCTCATCTGCGGCGCAAGTGTGTTTACAGCCTGTTCATCAGACGATGATGATTCTAACTTGTCGCTGACGAAGGCATACGTGCGCAATAAATTTTAACTTAAAAACATAAAAAATGAAACAAAAAGTATTTTTGATGATTGCCCTGCTCTGCGCAGTTGTGCAGGGGGCGTGGGCTACAGAGACTACGTACGAAAACGGCATATTCACGGGATTTACCGCTACAGCCGCTTCTTCTTGTCACTATA
This sequence comes from Bacteroidales bacterium, assembly GCA_017545365.1. The sequence goes on along the minus strand of JAFWOP010000116.1, from coordinate 14,799 downwards.
ACACTCCTTACGGAAATATTGTGGACGGCAATACAAATACGGTGATAAATATATATCCAGGTAATCCTGCCTACGTCGAGTTCTATAGTTCAGGCTATATTGTTCCAACAGGCTATATCTTTACATCAGCGCCATATAGCGCAAACAACACAGGCAAAACCCCGAAAAGCTGGGCTGTAAAGGCGAAGGTGAACGAGTCTGATACGGAGTGGACGACACTTGCCAGTGTGACTGATAATCCTACATGGAATGAGAATAGCCATCCGTACGAGTTCAACATTTCTGGCAACACGACGGCCTATAAGTACTTTCGTTTAGAATTTTATGAAAACCATGGCGGCGATAGTCATTACTTCTCTTTGTTCCAGTTCAAGGGCACTTCCCCCGATCTTTACTTCGGCGCCATCAGCAACGTTAATCCTGATTATGAGTTGCCTTTGTCATCCGGTATCTCGCCAGTCGTAAAAGATTGTAGCGGAACGAACCTCGAGCTTGGTACCCACTACACCGCTACGCTGAACGGTAACAATGTGGCATCGTTCCCTATCAACATCAGTACACCGGGCAGCTATACGCTCACCGTCACGGGCAAGGGCAGCTATGTCGGCTCCAAGAGCCTCTCGTTCGACGTTTATACCACCCTTAGCGGCGACGGCACAGTGGGCAACCCCTACCTCATCAGCAGCGCAGACGAGTGGAACGCGTTCGCCTATAACGTCAACAACGGCAACAGCTACAGCGGCAAGTATGTGCAACTGGAAGCAGATATCGACATCGACTTGCCCGTGGGTGTCCGCACAAGCGATAGCGATACAAAGCCCTTCAGCGGCACTTTCCTTGGCAACAATAAAACCATTCAGGTGTCACTGGTCAGCGATGGAAATTCGGGCCTTGCCCCATTCCGCCAGATCAGTGGCGCCACCATCAAGAACCTGAACGTGGCAGGCACTATTACCTCTAGCCAGAGACATGCTGCCGCCCTCGTGGGTTTCTCGAAAGGTACAGGCAACAGCATCCAGAACTGCACAGTATCAGCTAACGTCAGCGGCAGCGAGTACGTCGGCGGCATCGTGGGACACTCCGTTGACAGCGACATCAGCATCAGCGACTGCGTGTACAGCGGCCTGATGACGGGCGGCGGCAACTGCACACGTGTATTCATCGGCTGGGGCGACAGCGGCAAAAGAAGCGTCACCAACTGCCTCTATATCATGGCCGACGGGCAGAGTACCAGTAATTTCGACCTCGTGAAGGAAGGCGGCGAACTGACGATGAATCGCCTCTACAAGACCACCAGCGCAGGCTCACAGGGCACGCTGGTCAGTTCCACCGCTCCCGTCGATGGAGTCTACCAGTCCATTACGGCTGCTGACAACAAAACTTACTACATAATTCTCATCGTCAGCAATGTAAAAGAATATTATAGGTACACAGGCTCGGCCATCGCCATCGAACCTTCCGTAACTGCCGGCAGCATCAACGGCCCAGCGCTCACGGAGGGTACCGACTACACCTACACTTTCAGCCCTGCCACCGTGCAGGAGGTTGGCAGTTACACGCTCACCTTCACCGGCATCGGCAGCTACACGGGCACAAAGACCTGCAATATAAGGGTGTTAGGCTCAGATGAATATTATCCCATCAACAGCGAAATGACCACGCTGGCTTCAGAGAAATATGGGGTATTTCAGGATTTAGAAATCACGTCGCGCATCAAAATCAGCGGTGACGTCACCCTCTTCCTCGGCGAGGGCACCACGCTCCACGCCCCCAAGGGCATCGAGCTGAGCAATGGAAACAGCCTGACCATTGAAGGCCCGGGCGCACTGACCATCGATAACTGCGATCGAGAAAAGTCGGGCATCGGTGCCCAAGATGTGGGTACGCTAACCATCAACGGAGGTACTATCAACGTCACGGGTGGATATTATTCAGCTGGCATCGGTGGAAGTTTTCAAAACATAAAAGGTGGCACCATTATTATCAACGGTGGCGTGGTCAACGCCACAGGTGGATATTGGGCCGCAGGCATCGGTGGCGGTCATTATAGTCTTACCGCCTATAGTGAACGTGGTTTTTGCTGCGACATCACCATCAATGGTGGTCAGGTGACTGCCATAGGCGGAAATCGTGCATACGGCATTGGCCCTGGTGTTAATGGTGAAAGCAGCAGTGGCTCGCTGACAATTGGCTGGACCAAGCTCACTGACTTTTTCAATAGCTCATTCAATTTAGATCATGTTTCCTTTGCTGATGGAAAAATATTCCTCTTTGACGGCACGAAGACGCTCGCCACCATCAACACCATCAGCGGCAAGAAAATTGTGCCCTTCGAATTGTCTACACTAAGCGGTCTTGGCACCGAGGGCAATCCTTACCTTATCAGCAATGATGACCAATGGATAACGTTCGCCTATAACGTCAACAACGGCACGAGCTACAACGGTGAGTTCGTGAAGCTGGATGCCGACATCAGCGCATCCACGATGGTGGGCACAAGCGACAATAAGTTCAAGGGCACCTTCCTCGGCGACGGCGACTACACGCTGACCTTCACACATGGTACCGCCCAGAGCGCTTTCGACGAGCAATACTGCGCTCCTTTCCGCTACACCGATGGTGCCACCATCCAAAACCTGAAGGTGGAGGGCTACATCTATACTGCTAAGAAGTTTGGCGCAGGACTTATTGCTCATAATTACGGAACGACGAACATCACTAACTGCCACGTTAGCACCGTCATCCATAGCAGCGTCGGTGGTGACGGCACGCACGGTGGCTTTATTGCCCTTCCAGAAGGCAATGTAAACTTCTCTAACTGCGTGTACGACGGTCGCATGTTTACCAGCTCTGGTACTGACCTATGCGGCGGCTTCATCGGATGGGGTGACAACAAAACGTTCAATATCACCAATTCGCTCTATGCCCCCAATCCCAATATTGCACCGGCAGACAACGAGGTAGCCATTGCTACCAGTTGCGCTACCTTCGTGCGTGGTGGCAGCCCAGCAGAAGGTTCCACCTGTTATTACACCGAGGCGATGGGTACGGCACAGGGCACGCAGGTCTATGCCACTATCCCCGAGAACGAAATCTGCAAGGCAGCAACCATTTGCAACACTGCGGTGTACATAATGCCTGTATGCACCGTCAGCGGCATAGAGGAATCCTACAGTCTGAACAATGATGTTGAAATAACGCCAGTCGTGAAATACAACGAAACGTCCCTCGCATTTGGCACCGACTACACGGCCACACTGGACGGACAGACTGTGGCGTCGTTCCCCGTCAGCCCCAACAAGATGGGCACATATAGGCTCATCCTCACCGGCGCGGGTGACTACTCAGGCTCGAAGAGCTTCTACATCACGTTGATGCCATCTTCCACTGAAGCTGTCACATTGACCGATGCAGGTACCTACAGCTTCAAAGCAGACGTAAATGTCGTCTCTGCCACCTACAAGAAGTCGCTGGGTGAGAGTCGCGTGGGCAAATACCAGGCTTGGTTCGTGCCCTTCGACTACACCATCACCGACGATGACCTGGTGAAGTTCGACTTCTATAAGATCAACATGATTGCCAACGCGCCGAATTCTCAGACCAACGCCACCGACGACATCTGGGTGTTCCTGAAGAAGATGAGCGCCGACGAAGTGCTCCGTGCCAACATGCCTTACGTCTATAAGCCGAAGCAGGTCGTGGAGGACTACGACTTCACCACCGCCAACGCTACGCTGAAGGCCAAGAACACCGGCGTGCTGGCCACCATGCAGACGATGGAGGACACCTACACGCTCTATGGCACCTACGATGGTACGACGGCCACAGCCGGCGACCCGTTCTACTATGTGAACATCGACGGCGACCTGAGCCTTGGCAACGACGGCTCGGTGACCGTGGGTGCCTACCGATGGATCATGCGCGTGGAGAGCAAGCTTGGCAGCACGGCCTACGCCCGCACCGCGCACTTCCTCGACGGCGAGGGCAGTGAGGCATCGGGCATCAAAGCAATTGACAATGGACAATTGACAATTGATAATGTGGTCTACGACCTGCAGGGCCGCCGTGTGGCACAGCCCACGAAGAGCGGACTCTACATCGTCAACGGTCGCAAGGTCATCATCAAGTAAACGGAGGACACGACTATGAGAAAAGCATATTTGAAGCCCAACATTAATGTGTTGAAGATTCGGCAGATGCAGATGATTTGCGGAAGCCCTGACGTCATCAACCCTGGCGCCGACAACAAGCCTGCAGGCACCCGCCGCGGCGGCTACGATTGGGACGAAGAGGACTGGGACGACGAGCAAGACTACTAAGGATACAGAGTCCCCACCCCTGACCCCTCACACCCCTCCCCGGCCTTACGGCCACCCCTCCCCTCCGCTCGGCATCCCGAAGGGTGATGCTTGCTACCAGCGGGACGCAAGAAAGGGGCGGGTTCGGTGACATGATTATTGGGAGAAAATTTGGGAAGACTGAAAGATTTATGATAATAAAACTTCGGGAGGCCGCCGCTGAATCGCCAGCATCGGCCTCCCGAATCTCTTTCCCGTCTGTACCTTATTATATGTTACAGCCCCTCGATTTCCTCGGCGGTGAGGCCGGTGGCCTCGGCAATCTGCCCGGTAGTCATCACGTTCATGGCCTTCAGCTTGCGGGCAAAATCAACATCTTTCTGCTTCAACTTGGCCTCTGCTTCTTTTAACTTATCCTCCCAGTCACCCTCGATGGTTCTTAACGAAGAGACCTCATCCCAGAACTTGTCATAGGCTCGCATTTCGGCATCCGTGAATGCAGCACGCTCCAGTATTTCGAGGGCTTCGCTCACCTCGGCGTTCTCCAACAGCTCTGCGGGAGCCTCCTGCGTCTTGTCGTTGATTTCGGTGAGGAAGCGGAGCCACAGCACCTGCATTTTACGCTCGCTGATGGTCTGGGGCTTAAACTTCGGCAGTTCCACAAAGATGAGGTGCAGGCCGTCAATCACCTTGTCGGTGTACTTGTCGTGGACGAGGTGATAGTAGTGATAGTAGTCATCCACGTCCTTCATGAACTCGGCATTGACGAAGTTCAGCGCATAGACGGGCTGCAGGTTCTTGTATTTCATGCCTTTGTTGGTCTGTGCCACGTAGGCCTTCGAGGCATTCAGCAAGACACGCTTCTTGAACGATTCCGTCCATGTCATCTGCATCTCCACAATGAATTCGCGCTGCTTGTTGTCCTTGCAGCACACGTCCACGATACTGTATTTCTCGGCCTCCGTGCGCTCGGGAATCTGGTCGGCAGGCCAGTACTCGATGCTCTCCACGCGCTCGTCATCCTTCAAGGGGAGAAGAGCGTTAAGCAAACTGATGACGAGGTGCTTGTGCTCACCGAACACCTTCTTGAAAGTCAGGTCGGCTCTCGGGTCTAAATACTTTCCCATAGTGGTATTGCTTTTTTCTGGCGCAAAGGTAAACAAATAATTTGAAATAAACCGCAATCGCGCGGAAAAAGTGACAAAGATTAACGCTGCTGCGGCCATTTCCGGCCTAATTGCTACCCGAATCACGGAATATCCTACCATTTTTACTGATGGTGGCACGAGTTACGAAAATTCTTCGTAACTTTGCGCCCTGTAAACAGGTTTCGAGACTCGGCGGCGCCTCAGCGACATCCTCACCGCCTTCCATCAGCAACTTCGCGAGTATTTCGAGAGCGGACATCCAGAGCGAAATGGTTTGCCCACTGTGGCTTACTTTGCCGACAAGGTCTGCCTCTCGCCCAACTACTTTGGCGACCTCATCAGCAAGGAGAGCGGCACCACCGCACAGCGTCACATCCAGGATGCCGTCATCGAGCGCTCCAAACAGCTGCTCGTTGAGACCCGCCTACCCGTCAGCGAAATCGCCTACCAACTCGGCTTTGAATACCCACAGCACTTCTCGCGCTTGTTCAAGTCGCGCACGGGTATGACACCGAATGATTATAGATTAACAGCAAAATATCCAAATAAAATATAAATCCCAAGGCAAAATCAATCTGCTTTGGGATTTTATTTGTATATTTGCGGGCAGAAAACTACGATTACACCGCTGGGGGGGTGGCTGTTAACAAACACAATTAAAACAAAAAAATGATGAAACAAACGCTAACTATCATCGCTACATTACTCTCGCTGAGTGTGGTGCAGGCACAGAACAATGAAGAGATTGCAACTTTCCGTACTTGGGCGATGACTCCGCCGATGGGCTGGAACTCGTGGGACTGCTACTACTCTTCGGTGACAGAGAAAGAGGTGCTGCAGAATGCGCAGTACCTGGTGGATAACGACCTGGTGAAATATGGCTGGGAGTATGTGGTGGTGGACATCCGCTGGTACTGCAACCATCCGTCTTTGGGCGGTGGCAACTACAACCAGCGGGGCGACCAGGAATACGTGCTTGATGAGTATGGACGCTACCTGCCGTCGCCCACCCGCTTCCCGTCGTGTATGGTTGATGGCAAGAACGAAGGATTCAAGGCTCTGGCCAAGAAGATTCACGACATGGGCCTGAAGTTCGGCATCCACATCATGCGTGGTGTGCCCAAGAGCGTGGTGGGTTCGTCTTTCAAGCTGAAAGGTAGCGAATCTACGCCTTGGAGTCAGGTCTATAACGGCACCACCTCGCCCTGCACATGGCTGAAGGACAACCTGCTGGTGCGCAACAACGAGGCAGGACAGACATATTATAACAGTATCATGGATCTCTATGCTGAGTGGGGCGTGGATTTTCTGAAGATTGACGACCTCTCACGTCCGTTCTATACCGACGAGATTCACATGATTCGCAAGGCCATCGACCAGACAGGACGCCCCATCGTACTGTCGCTCTCGCCCGGCAAGACGCAGTACCAATATGCCGGGGAGTGTCTTGACAATGCCAATATGTGGCGCATGATGGACGACCTATGGGACAACTGGAGCGCCGTGGATGCCGTGTTCAACGAGGCTCATGCCTGGGAGACTGTCACCCGTCCGGGCAACTATGCCGACTGCGATATGCTGCCACTGGGACAGATTGCCATGACCATCGGTGATCCGGGCTATACCAACGCCGACGCAGGCCGTTGGACGAACCTCTCGCAGAACGAGCAGCTGACGATGATGACGCTCTGGGGCATCTGCCACTCGCCGTTGTTCTTTGGCGGCGAAATGACGAAAAACGATGCCTTCACCCTCTCGCTCCTGAACAACGAGGAGTATCACCAGATGCACAAATATGGCGAGGAGGCCCATCAGGTGTTTAATGACGAGGATAACGGTCGTGTGGCATGGACATCACACATCGGCGACACCCGCTATCTGGCGCTCTTCCAGCGCGACAATAACCGCTGGGTGGTTGGCAACAAGGCTCTCTACAAGAGCGAGGTGGTGGCCTACACCACCGACGGCCATGCTGTGGATGTGGACATAGAGTGGCCCGAGGGTGAGAAGACGCTCGTATTGGTGGTTGATGACGGTGGGGACAACTACAACTACGACCACGGCGACTGGATCAATCCCACGCTCGTGTTGCGCGACGGCACCGAGGTTCCCCTCACAGGCACCTACAAGACCCGCCAATATACCAAGTCCTACTTCAACCGCGTGTATGAGAACAAGAACGTGGACAACGGCGGCAAGATGAAAGTGATGGGCGTCACCTACGACCGCGGCTTCTCTACCGATGCCAACGCCGCCATCTTCTTCCAGATTCCCGACGATATGGACGTGGTGCGCTTCAAGGCGATGGCCGCTGCCGATGACTCTGGCATCGGTCAGCAGGGAGCCACGACGACCATCCGCTTCATGGTGTTCGCCCAGAACCCGCTCGCCGACGAGCAGGACGATGCCGCTGCCCGCTCAGGGCTCATCAGTCGCACAGGCACGAAGAGCAAGACACTGGTGGCCGACGTGACTGGCGCCGAGCAGTTGAAGATCGTGGTGAGCAACTGGGGCGACGGCTTTGCCTACGACCGTGCCGACCTCATCAACCCCGTGCTCATCGATGCCGAGGGTAACGAGACCTCGCTGACCACGTTGAAGCAGACCAGCTACCAGTCGGAATGGGGCAGCCTGCATGTGAACAAGAACGTAGAGGGCGGCACGTTGCGCGTAGATGGTCAGTCATATACCACCGGCCTTGGACTCAACGCCCAGTGCACGCTCATCTACGACCTGCCCGCAGGACACTCGTGGACGACCTTCCGCGCTCTCTGCGGCTACGACTCGTCGTGCGACAGCGACAATCCCAACACGTCTGGCACCACGATGGAGTTCATCTTCTACGTCACCAAGAACGAGGCATCCGACTTCGACCTCACGCAGCTTGGCTACAGTGCCGCAGAGTCTGTTCCCGTCTATGACATCTGGGCTAACGAGGACCTTGGCGCCGCCACAGGCATCCTCAGCACCACCGTGCCCAGTCACGGAGTGAAGCTTTTCCGTCTGGGCGAGAAGGTTACGACAGGCATCAAAGAGACTGGCAATTTACAGATGTACGATTTGCAATCTGAAACAGATGCTGTCTATGACCTCAGCGGCAGACGAGTTCCTGCAACCTCACACCTCCGCAAAGGATTTTACATCAATCATGGAAAGAAAATCATGAAATAAAAGTCTAAGATATGTTAGGAAACTTTTCTTACTACAATCCCACAAAACTGTATTTTGGTGATGAGTCTTTGAACTTTCTCAAAGACGAACTGAAGGGCTACGGCCCAGTGGTGCTGCTCAACTATGGCAGTGGCAGTGTGAAACGCAACGGTATCTACGACCAGGTGGTGGCTATCCTAAAGGAGGCTGGCAAGACCATAGTTGAGAATCCGGGCGTGATGACCAATCCCACGCTGGAGAAACTGAACGAGGGCGTGAAGATAGCCCGCAAGAACGAGGTAGACCTGATTCTGGCCCTCGGTGGCGGCAGCGTGTGTGACTACTCGAAGGCTGTGGCAGCATCCGTCTATTACGAGGGCGACTACTGGGACAAGTTCTGGCTGAAGCAGGAGCAGCCCGATGCCAACCAGAAGCTGTTACCCGTTGGCTGCGTACTGACGATGGCAGGCACAGGCTCGGAGATGAATGCCGGTACGGTGATTACCGATGCTGAGCATACGTTCAAGGTAGGCCACGTGTTTGATAGCCGCCTGATGCCGAAGTTCTCCATCCTGAACCCGAAGTTCACGATGACCGTGCCCGAGAATCAGATGAAGGCTGGTATTTACGACATCATGAACCACATCATGGAGCAGTACTTCTCTGATTTCGATGACAACACCAGTGACTACCTCGCCGAGGGGCTGATGCGCTCGGTGATTCATAGCAGTCGCATCGCCGTGAAGAATCCACAAGACTACGAAGCCCGCTCAAACATCATGTGGACGGCCACCTGGGCGCTGAACACCCTCATCGGACTGGGCAAGAAGGAGGACTGGATGGTACACATGATTGGTCACAGCGTAGGCGCTTGGACACACGCCCCTCACGGCTATGCGTTGGCATCGGTATCGATGGCTTACTATCGCAGGGCGATGGAAAACGGTCTGCCCAAGTTTGCCCGTTTTGCGCACAACGTCTGGGACATTCCGACGGAGGGCAAGAGCGAACGCGAACTGGCCGAAGCTGGACTGGAGGCCCTGAAGGACTGGATGCTGGAGATTGGTCTGCCCCTCACCATCAGTGAGCTTGGCGCCACCAATGAGATGATTCCTGGTATCACCGAAACCACCGTCGTCTATCCCGCAGGCTATCTGAATCTTACAAAGGAAGATATCACGGAGATATTAAAGGAGAGTATGTAATTCTCATTCTCTTCCAATCATATATTGGGCTGTGTCACAATGCTGGCGCAGCCCTTTTGATTATTTTCCCTCCCTGTACTCCGTCGGCGTTACGCCCGTGTGCTTCTTGAAATAGCGGGCGAAGGAGGCCCAGACGGACATTGATAACAAAAAAACTTAAATCCCAAGGCAAAATCAACAAGCTTTGGGATTTTATTTGTATATTTGTCCGCTGATTGCAAACTATAATATATGAAAAGACTGATTCTTTCTCTTATTGCACTGGTCATGATGCAAAGTGCCATTGCAGATGATAGGTTGTCGATGTTGCCGTGTCCCATCCTTGGCGGTGAGTTGAGTAACTCAGCTGCTACTTCGGTGGAGGACATCGACGAAGTGATGCCTCGGATGCGGGCGTTGGGACTGAACACGGTGCTTGTGCCAGCCTATTGGGAATTGATGGAGCCTGTAGAGGGGAAGTTCGACTTCACACTCATCGACCGTACCATCGATGTGGCGCGGCAGGAGTATTTGCACGTGGTGTTCCTTTGGTTTGGCGCGTGGAAGAACTCGATGTCATGCTATGCGCCAGGGTGGTTCAAACAGGACACGAAGCGGTTCCCACGAGCAATGACTGCCGAGGGGAAGCAGATGGAGATTGCCTCGTGTTTCAGCGACAATGTGCTGCAGGCCGACCTGAAAGCGTTTTCAGCACTCATGCGGCATATCCGTGAGAAAGACCCGCAGCGTGAGGTGGTCATCATGATGCAGATAGAAAACGAGATTGGTATGCTGGAGTCGGCACGCGACCATTCGCCGTTGGCGGAGAAAACATACAAGCAAGAACGTTGGGCAGAGCGCTACGGTACGGATGAGTATGCTGATGAGAAGTTCATGGCATTGAGCTATGCCCGCTACGTGGAGCATCTGGCCAAGGCTGCCCGTGAAATCCACGACATGCCGCTCTACGTGAATGCCGCGATGAACAGCCGTGGGCGCCGGCCTGGCGAGTATCCCTCGGCAGGGCCGTTGGCGCATCTCATCGACTTCTGGCACGAGGGAGCACCGAGTATCGACCTGCTTGCTCCTGACATCTACGACACTGGCTTCAAGTCGTGGTGTGCGCAGTATGCGATGCCTTTGCGTCCGCAGGAGGGAGGTCCAATTAAGAACCGTCTCTTTATCCCAGAGAGCCGTTGCTGCGAGAACAGTGGTGTACGTGCTCTCTATGCCTTCGGCGAGCATCAGGCTTTGGGTTTCTCGCCCTTCGCTATCGACCAAGCCAGCCCAAAGGAAACAGAATCCGTGACAAAAGCCTACGGGCTGCTCAAGCAAATTGTAAATTGTAAATCGTTAAATCGTAAATTGTCATGGGGTTTACTCTTTGATCAAGAAGACCGTGAGCGTATCATCAACGATGACGACGTGGTAATGACCTGCCGCCATTACTTCACACTCCCTTGGGATCCTCGTGCTACTGACGGTTCTACTTGGCCAGAGGGTGGCGCTATGCTCATTCGTCTCGGCAAGTTTGATTATCTGTTGGCAGGTAGCGGTGTGGTCATCGACTTCAAAACCCCTACGGAGAAGCAACAAACTGAGCAGAAACAGTTAGGCGAGGACGGTTTCGCCGAAGCAGGCGGAGCAATGGTCAATGTTCAATGGTCAATGTTCAATGGAAAGCGTCTCGGCCTTCTTTCTGTTGATGAAGTCGAAATGGACTCTACTGGCACCATACAATACCTCCGACGTCACAATGGTGACCAAACCCATCAAGGCCGTCACGCCCGCATCGGCGTCGGCGAGTGGAAACTGCTCCACATCCTTCTTTATGAATATTAAATAAATGAAGAAATCGTTTTTTATGCGGATGGTGGTTACGATGCTATTCGTAATAATGGACAGTTTGACTCTACTCCCAGCACTTCATTCTATTTATCTGCATGCTGGTTTAAATAATTCTGAAAAAGGAATATATTATTTTGTTGTCTCCGAAAATGTTACTACCTTTGTACTTTGAAAAGCGTTTACCCAAAGTTAACATTATCAATACAAATGAAAAAACTAATCCTGACAGCCCTTGCTGCAACAATCTGCATGGTGACAATGAATGCACAGCCTAAACTTTCGGCAAACAACATCGACGAGGTAATGAAGGCCATGACTCTGGAAGAGAAGGCCAAGCTGCTCGTCGGCGGTTCAAACAACTTCTTCGGCGACCAGGCCGCTGTCGGCGGTGAGGCCGACCTCGTGGCCGGTGCTGCCGGCACGTCGCCCGCCATCCCCCGCCTTGGCATTCCGGCAACGGTGCTGACCGACGGCCCCGCCGGCGTGCGCATCGACCCCACGCGAAAGGGCACCACCCAGACCTATTATGCCACGGGATTCCCCATCGGCACTTGCTTGGCATCGACGTGGAACACGGAGCTTGTAGGGAAAGTGGGCGAGGCCATCGGCAACGAGACCAAGGAGTACCGCTGCGACGTGATTCTCGGCCCGGGCATGAACCTCCACCGTAACCCTCTCTGCGGACGAAACTTTGAGTACTACTCGGAAGACCCGTTCCTGACAGGAAAGATTGCCGCCGCCTACATCAATGGTGTGCAGAGCCAGGGGGCGGGCGTGTCGGCAAAGCACTTCGCCGTGAACTCTCAGGAGACCGAGCGCACCAGCGTTGACGAGCGGGTGAGCCAGCGTGCCCTCCGCGAGCTCTACCTTCGCGGCTTCGAGATTGCCGTCCGCGAGAGCAACCCGTGGACCATCATGGCATCGTACAACAAAATCAACGGAGAGTTCTCCATGGGCAACCGCGACCTGCTGACGAGCATCCTGCGCGACGACTGGGGATTCAAGGGTATCGTGATGACTGACTGGATTGGCATACGCAAGGGGTTGCCTACCATCACCGAAGTGCAGGCTGGCAACGACCTGATGGAGCCCGGTCAGCCGGCGCAGGTGAAAGAAATCGTTGAGGGCGTGAACAGCGGCAAGCTCTCGATGGCCGATGTTGACCGCAACGTGCGCCGCATGCTGGAGTACATCGTGAAGACGCCGAGCTTCAACAACTATCCCGCCACCAACAAGCCTGACCTGAAGGCACACGCTGCCATCACCCGGCAGACGGCCTGCGAGGGCATCGTGCTGCTGAAGAACAACGGCACACTCCCCTGGAACACCAAGAAAATGGTCAATGGTCAGTGGTCAATGGTCAATGTTGCAACCGTCGCCCTCTTCGGCGAGAACTCCTACAACTTCCTTTCCGGCGGCGTAGGCTCTGGCTGTGTGCACACGCCTTACGTGGTTGATATGGTGGAGGGCCTGAAGAACGCGGGTATCAAATCGTCGGAGACCCTGACCGACATCTACCGTAAGTATATCGACTATGCACGTCTGAAGTTCCAGGTCGAGCGTCATCCCGCCAAGTGGTTTCAGACTGAGGCCATGGGTCCGCAGAAATATCCTGAGATTGCCCTGAACACCATCGCCATCAACAAGGAGGTAAGGGGTGCCGATGCCGCCATCATCACCATCGGCCGACAAGCCGGTGAGGGCATCGACCGCGACTTAGAGACGGAGTTCAACATTATTCCTGAGGAGCGTCAGCTCATCATCGACGTTTGCCAGGCTTTCCATGCCGCCGGCAAGCCCGTCATCGTCATCATCAACAGCGGCTCGGTCATCGAGACGGCTTCGTGGAACAGCTATCCCGACGCCATTGTCTGTGCATGGCAGCCCGGCGAGGAGGGTGGCAACTCGGTGGCCGACATCCTGACGGGCAAGGTGAACCCCTCAGGCCGTCTGACCATGACGTGGCCCCTCGCCGCCACCGACCATCCCTCCACACATAACTTCCCCGGTATGGTCGACTTCTACAGCTATCAGATAATGCGGGGAGGCGGCAGAGAGATGCCCAACTACGACTACACGAACCACGACGAGGACATCTTTGTGGGCTACCGCTATTTCGACACCTTCCAGAAAGAGGTGTCCTATCCCTTCGGCTTCGGTCTCTCCTACACCACCTTCGATTTCTCCCAGCCGAAGGCCAAGGTGAATGGCGATAACGTCGACGTTACCATCACCGTCAAGAACACCGGCAATGTCAGCGGCAAGGAGGTGGTTCAGGTCTATGTCACCGCTCCTGACGGCCAGTTGCAAAAACCCGCTCAAGAGCTGAAAGCCTTTGCCAAGACCCGCGAGCTACAGCCCGGCGAGAGCCAGACGCTGACGATGGAGATTCCCGTCCGTATGTTGGCCTCATTCGACGAGCAGGGCAGCCAGTGGCTAACCGAGGCAGGAGACTATACATTCAGGATAGGTTCTTCCAGCCGCGACATCAAAGCAACAGCCACCGCCAAGGTCGGTCAGTACACGGAGAAGGTGAGCAACGCCCTGGCGCCCAACGCAAAGCTGAAACTGCTCCAGCAATAAGCATAACAAACAAAAAAGTGGAAGCCTTTGTGGCTTCCACTATTTTTTGAATAAGCTATCAAGGAGAACCGTCCCCGCTGATTTCCACAATCTTATCACTTGCTGCCACAACACTCTCCGAGGTTCATTTGTTCTTCCTGTCCACTGAGTTCTTGCCATTGACGATATAGACTCATTGCCGAAATGTAAAGAAAAAGTGCAGAAAAAAGTGTTCCTAAAATATGAGCATCTAGCGCAAAAAACTGCCCAAACCGCCTGTTTTTTGCAGGAATCGCGCTTCATAACCCTGCACAAATCCCCCTCTTTTGTGCAGAAAGTGACTTAAAATTACATAAACTTAACACTTATTTGCCCCTATTTCGCTTAAAACTGCTGTTTTTCGCGGTTGGGAAATACCCCGAAAAAGGGTGTTCGAGGTGTCCGTTGTGGCCTTTTTGGAGCCAAACAGCCAGTCTAATGGTAGTAAGTTAGCGGGTTTGTTCAACAAAAGCACTGGTTTTGTTCAACAAAAGCTATGGTTTTGTACTACAAAAGCTATGGTCTTGTACTACAAAAGATATGGTCTTGTACTACAAAAGATATGGTCTT
>JAFWOP010000115.1 GCA_017545365.1 Bacteroidales bacterium | reverse complement strand
CGTACTTGTCGGCACCTACCATGGCCTGTCCGATTTGCTCCATAGGCACCTCGGTACCTTCGCTCATCGTTGCCATGAGGTCGAACAACTGGTTCTTGAAAAATACTATCATCACGGTTCCAAAGCCGATGAGAGCAGCCAGGGCACCCACGAGGACGCGGCTTCCCTTGACGTGCTCCTCCATGCCCTGAAGGGTGCGCTTGGAGACGAGCTGGATGGCGAAGATATACATCATCGTGATACCTCCGGCATAGATGCTGATCTGGGCGGCTCCCAGGAACGTGTAGTCGAGCAGGAAGTAGATACCTGCCACGCCGAAGAGAACAAAGAGCAGGAACGTGGCGGCTCTCATGATTCTCTTGGTCGTTACGCACATGATGGCCGAACCCAGAATGATGACGGCCAAAATGCAAAACATTACTAATCTTGCCATAGGATTCCTTTACTTTGTTTTGGTGTTAAACTTACCGATTGTCAGGGGTGCGCCGCCGTCGATGAGGTTGGGCAGCGAGCCTCCCTGGTAGACCTCCTTATCGAGGTGCAGCACCAGCGAGTCGCGCTCGAAGGTGGCATTCTCGAAGTCGTTGGTAAACTCAATAGCGTCGAAGTTGCAGGCGTTCGTACAGAGCTGGCAGAACATGCAGTCGCCCAGGTCGTACTGATAGTCGTCGAGCACCTTCTTCTTCTTGCCCGTCTCGGGATCTTCGGCCATGTGGGCCGTGATCTTGATGGTGCCGTTGGGGCAAGCTTTCTCGCACAATGTACAAGCCGTGCACTTATAAGCACCGTTCTCATCGCGCTTGAAGACCAAGCGTCCGCGATGCCGGCTTGAGATGTGCAGGGTTGTTTTGCGGTTCTCGGGATACTGCTCCGTCGACTTGTTGGTGAAGAAGTCCTTGAAGAATTCCTTCCAGGTGGTCTTCATGCCGATGGCCAACGTCTTGATAGCATGCCCGAGCTCGCCAAAATATGAATTATTCTGTTCCATTGTTTCTATACCTTATTTAATATAAAGACCAAGTGCTACCACGACGGTCATCAGCACGAGGTTGATGAGCGACAGCGGCATCAAGTATTTCCACTCCAGCTTCAGGATCTGGTCGATACGCAGGCGCGGGAACGTCCACTTCACCCACATCAGCAGCCAGACCACGGCAAAGGCCTTGCCCAGGAACCAGACGATACCGGGAATGTAGTTCATCACCTTGTCGAAGGCCTCGATGCCGATGTTCAGCGGAGCCCAGCCGCCGAGGAAGACGGTGGTGGCAATACCGGCAATGATGAAGAGGTTCAGGAACTCAGCCAGATAGAAGAAGCCGAAGCCCATACCGGAGTACTCCGTGTGGTGACCGGCGGTGAGCTCACTCTCGGCCTCAGCCATGTCGAACGGGCCGCGGTTGGCCTCTGCATTACCGGCAATGAGGAACACCACGAAGGCGATGATGGCTGGAATATGGCCCTTCACGATGAGCCAGTTCCACGGTCCTGTCTGATAGTTGACAATGTCGCTCACCTGCATCGAGCCTATCAGGACGACGGCAGCGATGAGACAGAGGCAGAGCGACATCTCGTAGGAAATCATCTGCACAGCGGCACGCATGGCCGACACGACAGAATACTTGTTGTTAGAGCCCCAACCGGCCAGGAACACGCCCAGCACGCCTATCGACGAGATGGCGGTGATGAGGAACACGCCTACGTTAAAGTCGAGCACCTCGGCACCTTTGTTCCACGGCAGGAACGAGAATGTGCCCACCGAGGCAATGATGACGAGCAGCGGAGCTACGGCATAGAGGAACTTATCGGCCTTGTCGACGAAGAAAATCTCCTTGATGAGCATCTTCACCACGTCGGCAAACACCTGGAAGATTCCCCAAGGTCCTACGCGCATCGGGCCCAGACGGCACTGGAAGTATGCGCAGACCTTGCGCTCCATGAATATCAGCACGATAGCCAGCAGGGCATAGGCCGTCAGGATGATGACGCCCACCAGCACGCACTCAATGAGGATCGCCCAGAAATCACCGAGACCCAGTGTGTTTCGGAGAAGACCGTCGAACCATTGTGTTACTATTGAAAAATCAAACATAATATTTTCAATTTTCAATTATCAATTATCAATTAATACTAACGGTCAATATCTGGAATCACCACGTCGATGGCAGCACATGTAGCGATGAGGTCGGCAATCTTCTGTCCGCGAAGCATCGCGTCGAAGGCACCCACCAGCGACAGGCCCATCGGGCGCATCTTCATGCGGTAGGGGCTCTTGTCGCCACGTGAGTCGAGATACACACCAAACTCGCCAGCCACACCTTCCACCGAGAAGAACCACTGTCCCTCGGGCACCTTGATGATGGGCTTCTGCTTCACGTAGAAGTCGCCCTCGGGAATGTTGTCGATGAGCTGCTCGATGATGTTCAGGCTCTGATACATCTCGTTGATGTGCACGAGGTAGCGGTCCATGGAGTCGCAGCCTGTCAGTGTGCACTGCTCCCACTGCACCTGGTCGTACAGGTCGTAGGGGTGGTTCTTGCGCACATCGTTCTTCCAGCCTGCAGCACGTCCGGCAGGACCTGTCACAGCGTAGTTGATGCAGTCTTCCAATCCCATCGGTCCGCACTTCTCGAAGCGGTTGTGGGTGATGATGTTGTCGCCGAACACGTCCATGTACTCCTGAATCATCGGGCGCAGATACTTCACCAGGTCCTTCACGTTCTTCACGAAGTTCGGGTCGATGTCGGCCTGCAGGCCGCCGATGCGGTAGTAGTTCTGGATGAGGCGTCCGCCGGTGGTCTCCTCCATCACGTTGAGCACGTGCTCGCGGTCGCGCATGCCATAGAGGAATGCCGTCAGGGCACCGAGGTCCTGAGCGCAGCACGACGTGTAGAGCAGGTGAGAGTCCAGACGTTGCAACTCGTCCATGATGGTACGGATGTACTTGATGCGGTCGGTGAGCTCAATGCCCATGCCTTCCTCGATGACACCCACCAGGGCATGACGGTGCTGCATGGCACCGAGATAGTTCAGACGGTCGGTCAGGGCCAGCGTCTGCGGGTAGGTCATCGACTCCCACATCTTCTCAATACCACGATGAATGTAGCCCAGGTGCGGATAGATGCGCTTCACGGTCTCACCGTCGAGCACCGTCTGCAGGCGGAGCACACCATGGGTGGCAGGGTGCTGCGGGCCGATGTTCACCACGTAGGCATCGTCTTCGAAGAGAGGATTCTTCTTGCAGACAAGACGTCCGTTCTTGTCTATTTCATATTGCAGGCCAAAGTCGGGCTCCACATCTTCTTCCAGCGAATACTTGTCGTCGCCCTTCCAGTCCTTGCGGAAAGGATGACCCTTGAAGTCGTTGCGCAGGAACAGGCGGCGCATGTCGGGATGGCCGAGGAAGAGGATTCCGTAGAAGTCGAACACCTCACGCTCCAGCAGGTCAGCCACGCGCCAGAGGTTGATGACCGAGGGGATGACGCTCTCGCCGTCCACCACCTTTGCCAGCATCTTCACCGAGCAGCGCTCGTGTGTCTGGGTGTTCTCCAAGATGTAGACGCAGCCCAGGCCCTCTTCAGCACCGAAGTCCTCGCCGACGATGGTCACCAGGTAGTCGAAACCCTTCTTGTCTTTCAGATTTGCCATCTCAGCGGCAAACTGATCAAAGTTGAATGTCAGAAATTCCAGTTTCATGCGTTCTCCTCCTGTTCTTTTTTAATGTTCTCAACAAACTCTTCAGGCACGTCGGTCACCACGATGGTCTCGCGCTTGTGGTCGCCAAGCTTCTCGCGGAACGTCAGCTCCTCATTCGAAACACCCAGCTCGCGCTCTTCCTTCGTCTGCTTGTGGTTGGCACCGCCGAAGAACTTCTCAATCTTCACCTTGCGCTGCAGCTGCATCATGCCATAGAGGATAGCCTCCGGGCGCGGCGGACAGCCAGGGATGAACACGTCGACAGGCACAATCTCCTCAATGCCCTTCACCACATGGTAGCTCGACTTGAACGGGCCACCGCTGATGGCACAACCACCCACGGCCACCACATACTTCGGCTCGGCCATCTGGTCGTACAGGCGCTTCAGGGCAGGGGCCATCTTGTGGGTGATGGTACCGGCACACATAATCAGGTCGGCCTGGCGGGGAGAGTTACGCGTCACCTCGAAGCCAAAGCGGGCAAAGTCGTAACGGGCACAGCCACAGGCCATGAACTCGATACCACAGCAAGACGTGGCAAAGGTGAGCGACCAAAGGGAGTTCGAACGACCCCAGTTGATCACCTGGTCGAGCGAATCTACTACTACGTTCACGCCTCCTTCATGAAGCTCGTCCACGATCTTCTCCAGCGAGGCGTTATCCTTAAACTCGTCATAAGGAATACTCTTGATGTGCGGTTTTCTTACTTCCATTCCAGTGCTCCTTTCCGCCATGCGTAAGCAAGGCCAAATACCAGTACCAGCAGGAAGAAGCCGATGCTGACGAGTGCCATCGGACCGAACTGCTTGACGACGACTGCCCAGGGATAGAGGAACACGGTCTCAATGTCGAACATCAGGAACAGGATGGCAAACAGATAGAAGCCCACCGACACAGGCAGCCACGAAGAGCCGCGGGTCGGTATGCCACTTTCGTAGGGTTCACCCTTTACCGGATTGTACGAGCGCGGACCGATGAGCTTGGCGATAACATAAGCAGCTACTACCAAGACAACAGCCGTCAGGAAAACGGTAATTAATAAAGTGTAGTTCATAAAAAATTGTTATAACGTTATAGATTTGAATTAGCTACTAAGGACTCCCACGTTCCCTCACGGGAGGTGTCGTCCGTGAATTCGTTTGCAAAGATAGCAAAAAAATATCGAATAACCGCAACCTTACGGGAAAAAATACTCAAAAAATGCAAACTACAAGTGGCAATTCCGCACATTTCACCCGCATTGTCTTCAGATTGTCAAATAAGTGGAAAGAGAAACGGGGTATTCCACTGGTTGTCCTTCGTGTCTGACCGCCCCCCACATTTTCCTCTAATTGCCGATGAAATGGGGAAGAAAGGCCGACATTCCATGGGTTCAGAGAGGGTAGGGGGGCGTAAATAAAAAGAAGGCCAAGCACTCCTGTATGCCTGACCTCCCTTTGTCCTATACATCTAAATCATTGTGATGCGCTGTCTAAAAAACGCATGCAAGTTGCAAGTTTGCAAGTTTTCACTCTACCTTGCGATATTTGCCCTTGTCTGCTCCACTGCGAATCTTCTGCAGCAGGCCGTCATCCTGCAAACGCTTCAGACAGCTATAGACGCTGCCTTTCACACCATTATAACCATAAACGCGGTCGATGTCGTCAATGGTGCATGGGTTCGGCAGGCGACGGTAAGCCAACAGCGTCTTCTTCTGGTGTTGTCCGCGCGAGGCTCTTTCCACTTCACGGTCGTCGTAATACTTCTCGCCGATGCTCATGAAGAAGTGTTCCTGGAAGGCCAGCTGCGCCTTGGCGATGAGAATGGCAAGTTGTATGTCGGTCTTGTCGGTCTTGAAGTCTGCCGGACACGACCAGCGACCATCCTCGTCTTGCACCATCTGGTCCCAATGACGGCTCACGATGAACGGCAGGGCGAAGTTGATGCCGTGCCAGCACGGACGCTTCAGCAGGTCTTCCTCGGTGAGAGAGCCGTTCTCCCTGGCATCGGCCATTCGACGCTCGGTCCACTTGTGCAGGGCGTTGCTGATGTTCTCACAGGGAATCTCTCCTTTCGTGGCATCGAGCTTGTAGGCCCAGTCGCGCAAGGCATTGTCGCGCTGGCGGTCCTTGTCGTCATACTTGTGGGCTTCCATCATCTCGAAGTTCGAGTCGCCCATGGGAATGATGGTGAAGCGCGACAGCAGGCCGTTCACGAAGTTGCTTTCCGTGCCCAGCTTCTTCAGGGCATCGTCGGTGCCCGTATAGACGCCGTTGAAGTGCACGGAGTATTCACCCACATGGGCCGACGACGTCTTCAGGAAACTGCCGTGAGGCTCATTGTGAAAACACTTTAGCCAGAGCGTAAAGAGCTGCTCCATGTAGCCCTTCTTCAGCTGGCGGAGGGTGTTGTCCAACTCTGAGTCGAAAATGCTGCAATGCAGGAAGAAGTCGTTGCTATCCACCTCTTCGTGGGCGTTTGTCTCGGCCTCACGAATGGCTGCTGCCGAGGTCTCAGGAGGCAAGCAACGATAGATGCCCTGTGGGCGTGGCACCTTGTTCTTGCTCGAGCCACTCTTCTGCTCACGCTCCGTGTTCCAGTTGTTCAAGGCATCCACCTGCGCCTTGTCGGCCATCTTCACGGGTTCCATGAGGATGTTGTAGAGGTCTACGGCAATGTGCTTGCCACTACCCATGCGGCCAATGAGAGCCACGAGGCTGTTCAGGCGGCACTGGCGTCCGGGAGCCGGCCAAAAGCGGTACCAACAACGCGTCATGAGCGTCATGAGGAAGGCACCGCCCACCAGCATGGCTGCCACGTAGTGTTTCTGCTTCTGCCGATGGCACAGCAGCTGCAGCAGCGGGTAATGAGGGAGCAGCTTCTTCAGCTTGCGGCCTATGCGTTCCAGCAGGGCGACCGTCTGGTCCTTGTCTTCGTCGCCCATAGCTGTCACAAGCTGTTTCTGCGCGTCTCTGACAAGCTGGCTGTACTTGCGGCCAGCCACCTGCTCAATGGCACGACGCATGTTGCGCGATGGCATCAGGGCATTCAGGTTCTCGCTCTCACGCTTGTGCATGAGTTTCTTGGCGGCTTCCATGATGTCGTCGAGTTCCTTCATGCCGCGCTCAGCCACGACGTCCTTCACCCACTGCAGTTGCAGCAACAGCCCGCGCACCGCCTCCTGGTTGCTGTCGCAAATAATCAAGAGGTCTTGCGCCAGCTTCAATGCCGAGGCATGACGACTTCCCACGGGAGCACCATTCGGCATCAGGGCGTTGGCAAAGTCGATGACGGGGTAGCCGAATGCCATCACCTCCGCAGCGTTCTCCACAGAAGCGTTCATGGCCGTGGTGGCTGGTGTCACGGTGGCAGCGAGCCCAGTTGCAGGAGATGGCTTACGTCCGCCATTCTCGCTTGTGTCGCTGTCGAATTGATGGTTCTTGTTGGTGGGGTCGCTCAGACCTTGCTGATACGCCCCGAGGAACTTCGCGTTGAAGTCCTCTTTGAAAAGATTTCCTTGTTCCATAGATTATATATTGATGGGGTTGAATAAATGATCTTCGTCGATGAAATAGATGTCCTTCTTGCGCGGTGCGTAGCTGATGCGTGAGGCATCGATGCACGAGTCGTCGACAACGGGCTTGCCGGTGGTGCCTATCATTCCAAGCAGACCGAGTTCACGTGCCAGCTCAATCTGGTTGTCGGCAATGTTGCCAACGTCTGTGCGAGCCTCGCACACCAGTCTGATGCCATGACCCGAAGAGGTCTTGTGAGCCAGTCGCACCACCCAAGGGAAGCTCTCTCTGCGGGTGCGCTCATACACCTCGCGAGGGTCGATGGGCAGGTGGTCGCCATCGTACATGAACAAACCCGACAATGCCAGGATGTTCTGCTGCAAGCGTCGACGGAACAGCACGGGGTTTCCATCCTTGTCGAATATGGGGTTGCCGTCCTTGTCGGTCTTGGGCACGGCTTGAAAGCCTTCCACGCCAAAGATGAAACACGGTAGCCACATCTTCAAAGAGTTCGCCCATTGTTGCAACTTCTTGTCGATGTGCAAGGCAGCGAAGTCTTCTCCCTGCTTGGCTGTCTGACGTGAGCAGAACTGGTGGAAGTCGTTGTCGCGCAGGAACGGTTCCTTATCCAAATCCTCGTCGATGGCTTGTTCAACACCCTGGCGAGTAGTGATGCGTCTGTCCACTTCAGTGCTATTGATAATGCGGTTAAGCACTGTGGGGGTGCAAGGCAGGCACTCGCCGTAGAACTGATTCTCTTGATAACAAAATCTAAATTTCTCCATATATTATTTATTATTAGCGTTAATGATTTCCGAACGATAGCGACCGATGGTGACGTTCATCTGACTCTGCGCCTGCAATAGCTGGCGGTCTATCTGCGGGGAGCATGTCAGGCGAGTAAGGATGGTCACCTCACCCTTCTCCGTGTCGAGCCACACCTGCAGCGAGCTGCCATTGTCGAAGAGCATGCGCCCTGCAATGCCCTTTGCCAGTTCCGGCTTCTCCTTGCGTTGTCCTTCCGTCAAAAGCAGAAACTGTTCGTGCATCTCTGCCACGGGGTCTTCGCTCTAGCCGTCCACGTTCAGGTGGAGCGAAAAGCTCGACTCCTTCCGGCCCTGCGTCTTGTAAAAACTGGAGTCGCCCATCTGCTTCAGCATCTGGCGGTTGTTCTCACGCGTACCTTGTGGAATAAACTCGCAATAGCCGTTACTCCACCCGTTCATTTTTCCTCGCATCGACGTCTCCGGCTTCCCTTTCGGCCGGCTGACGTAAGTGGTTTTGTCTTTTGTCATAATCATTTTATGATGAAGTTTAACACTTTTACGTTGATGCCCAAGCTACAAAGGAACTTCGTATAGTTCTTGGCATATTCTTTAGCATCGCGCTTGTTGCTGAATCCGTCGATGTCGAAAAGGACGTCTAACGGATCATAGGCTGCGCTACAAGCCACTGAATAGTTTCCCTTGCGGAGAGAATTCTTTCCGTGACCGAACACCATGATATCTAACTCCAATGTTTCGCTCTCCACGTCCAGTTCCACGCCCAGACGTTTCAGACACATCACTCTGCGTGCCATCGTCGGCAGCACGTTGTCCTCTGGTTCCTCAAGAGCCTTTCCTAATACGCGAGCCAGTGCCAGCGCATCTACACGACCTCCAGCCTCGCAAAGGAAGTTAAAATGAATGTCTTCGCCATCGAAGTAGTCTGCCAACGGCTGCAGCCGCTCGCCCTCCGTGGTCACCCACCAGCGATCATTCAAGAATGTTACCTTCAGTGGAACTCCCATGAAGTCATTGTAAACGACACCTTGGAAATTCTCTACGTGCGCATACCTTACTTTACCTTCAGGCGTCGCGGTCTTGTTTTGCAGTTTCTTGCTCATATACTTTATCTCTATTAATAAAAAAACACCTGTAAACACTTGATTTACAGATGCAAAGGTATAAAAAATAAGTATATGATTTTTGCGAAAAATTAAGTCACATGTGACCCCAAAAACAAGTCACGCCCAAGTCACATATGACTTTTCTTCTTCTTATAATTTATTAACGTTTCGGGCATTTCACGGAGTAGTCTAGCAATTTTGGGTGAGACATCTTCAAAGCATTTTGCAAGTGTTTCTAAGGGTTCACCCTTCTTAATTCCTTCGCGCAACCTGCGCTTTGCATGAACCTCGGGTACACCGAAAAGATTGGTAAGTAAAGGTTGTAGATTTTCACGGCTCTTCCAACCACCTCCATAATAGCAGGCTGTGATAGTTAATATAGCTGCTTCTTTGGCTGTTAATTTGCCAGTTTCATTTTTCAGGTATTCAATTTCGCCATTCAAACTTTCTATTTCAGCTCTAAGCTTGTCGATTTCATTTTGATTGTCCACCGTAGATTGCTGTTGAAGCTGTTTCTCTAAAACATCATTGTTTTCCTCAATTTTTAGATCATGCTCACTAATTGTAAAAGGAGAAGCGGAGGGAGTGCTTGTCTCATTATCATGAAATTGTTTAAGTGCTCTGAGTGTGTTTCTTGATTTACGAATTTTATTAAGTTCATAAATAAATGATACTGTGCCATCGAATTTAGGCGAACCAGAATCGTTATAAATTATAGAGTCATTATAATTATATGCAATGTCCCAGGCTTTTTCTATACAATCAATCACACGATCTAAAACCGTATCATCTTCAATATTAAAGACAATATATGTCATTGCCTTAATATCGAATCCATCGGTTATTTCTACCCAGTTAAAATCAAAATTATCGAATGGCTGCTCATTAATAAACTTGACAACATTCTCCCTCAATTGCTCTCTATTTAGGGCGTTCATAATAAATATGCATTAAAATTCTTTAATAATGTTAGTTTACATATCTTTCTATTTGCCAAGAATAGCGTTTACCAGAGCTGTGATATCGGCAGCGTTTAACTCGCCGTCTGCGTTCACGTCGCCCATTTGTGATAAGTTGACGTTCATCGTGGCCGTATCGGAATTATCGTAGCCTTCCTTCACAGCATACACACTCACGGTGAAGGTGCCGCCTATTTCCAACTCGTTCCCATTCTGCAACTGATTTGGCGTACAGGCCACAGTGGGTACAAATTCCACACCTTCTGTCTCGCAAGCAAAACGAACCTTGCCATTGGCATAGGTGATAGTAGGTGTCGCGCATTTTTGTATAACAGGTGGTTCCTCACCAATTGGAACAATTTTCTTGAATAAACTCCAAGGTATAGCCGCTTTGTAGGCATCCAATGATGCTGCAGGCACATAAAGTGTAGCATTTTCGATATTCGAGCCATCAAAAGCATCACTTTCTGTCGTAGGTACGGATTCCGCATAGCAATATAAATTCAAAAGCTCATTACAACCATGGAATGAACTCTTACCGATGGAATTAACATTATTTCCAATGGAAACATAGGTTAAATTACTACAGCCATCAAAGGCGTTTTCGCCGATAGATGTTACACTATTTGGAATAAGTATTGAGGTTAAATCACTGCAGTTAGAGAATGCATTGGAACTGATAGAGGACACATCATACTCCAATCCCTCATATGCAATTGTTGAAGGGATTGAGATATCTCCAGAATAATAAATGTCATTTTTATATTGAATAACCTCTGCATTATTAGATGAGGAAATAAGATTATACCATAGATTATCAATCTCTACATCTCCTTGACTTGTTAGTGTTTTTATTGTCCCAAAACCACTCCATGGTTCAGTTTTTTTATAATAATCCAATGAAGTAGTTGGCACATATAATGTCGCATAATTAATATATGAACCAGAAAAAGCATCTGTTGCAGTCTTATAAACAGAGCTTGGATAGCAATATACATTTTCAAGGTTATCGCATGAAGCAAAAGCATTATTACTGATTGTCTGAACACTGCTACCAATGGTTACATTTCTTAGAGCTTTACAATTATAAAAAGAATAGCTCCAAATAACAGTTACATTAGAAGGAATAATAATAGAAGTAAGGCTTGTGCAATCCTGGAACATATTGCTACTGATACTCGACATGTTTGAAGGAATCGTAATAGAGGTAAGACTGCTGCAGCCTTGAAATGCATATTTACCAATATCCGTTACACCATCAGGAATATCTATAGAAATCAGACTGTTACAGTTTTTGAAAACTCCCATACCCATATGTTGTAAGCCGCTAAGGTTCTTAACCGAGGTCAGTGCACTGCATTCATTAAAAGCATAATGTTCTAGTCGCACCACACTCGAAGGAATTGTAATAGAGGTCAGGTTACTGCAGCCACTGAAAGCATATTCATCGATAATCCCTATCCCCTCGGGAATTATAACAGAGTCCAAGCCTGTGCAACCTTTAAAAGCATGTGACCCAATGACATTTACACTTGAAGGAATAGCGATGGAGGTCAGACTGGTACATTCAAAAAAAGAATACTTACCAAGTGATTGCAAATTCTCAGGTAATAATATGGAAGTCAAAGAGTTACAACCATTGAATGCATGTTCACCGATACTTGTAACACTTGAAGGAATTGTTACAGAAATCAGGTTACTACAGTAGCTGAAAGCTGAAGAACTTATGGCGTTTACTCCGTCAGAAATAACAACAGACGTAAGTCCATCGCAACCTGAGAAAGCATAACTACCAAAGTTTGATACATTTGAAGGAATGGTGATAGTGGTCAAGCCGTTACATTCACAGAAAGCAAAATCGCCGATTGTTGTCACACTTGAAGGAATGGATATAGATGTAAGATTCGCGCAATCACTGAAAGCACTCTTCTCAATGATTTTAACACCCTCATTAATTGTTATAGAGGTTAAATTTTCGCAGCCTTTAAAAGAATACTCACCGATTGTTTCAACGCTCGAAGGAATCTCTATGGATATAATGCTGCTACAGTTTTCGAAACCATAATTGCCTATATTTGTCACGCCTTCAAGAATTTGGATTGAAGTCAAACTACTGCAACCACTGAATGCATGATCGCCAAAACTTGACACACTTGATGGAATAGTGATAGAGGTCAGAGCAATGCAATTTTTGAAAGCCCATTGGCCGACACTAATCAAACTATTGGGGAGATAAACTGATGCTAGATTGGTACAATTTTGGAAAATATAACCACCTATGCTTGTCACGTTAGAAGGAATAGTGATGGAGGTTAAGCCAGTGCACCCATCGAAAACAAATTCGCCTATTGTTTCCACACTCGAAGGGATGGTGATGGAGGGGAGAGCAGAGCATTCCTGAAAAGAGTAATCATTAATACTCGTCACACTCGAAGGAATGGTGATTGAGGTCAAACCAGTGCAATTATAAAAAGCACTTGTTCCAATAGTCTTCACGTTATACTCTACATTTTCATATGTAATGGTAGTTGGAATAACAATATCGCCAGAATATGGTTCATCCTTATATTTACACACCTCAGCCACTTTTACTTTAGTAACCTAAATTCCGCAGCACTTTAGTTTAACTTTCTTTATAAGTACCTGAGCAACAAAAAGTTGCTCAGGATTTTGCCATGTCAGATTTTTCACTTACCTTAGTGCTGCAAATCAAGACAAGCAAAATCATCCATGACATGGCAAAGGTACAACAAAAATCTGAGAAAATAACCGCTTTTGGCGGAATATTTTTCGTTTTGGACAAATTCGACTCTATTCTGTCCTCTGTGATAGACTCCCATCTGGGACTTCGTAGCACGCTGACAGGTTATCAGTATAGCGAGATTATACGGGCCATCTTCTCCGTGTTCTGCTGCGGCGGCGACTGCATGGAAGACCTCAACCTATATCTGAAGGACGTGCTTACCGAGCGTCCGCATACCCGTGTCCCAAGCGCGGACACAGTGCTGCGTGGCATAGAGGAACTGGCAACGGAGAACATATCGTATACAGCGGAAAAGACCGGCAACGTCTATGACTTCAATACGGCGGAGAAACTCAACCAGCTGCTCATCAAGTTGCTGCTGGCAACGGGACAGCTTACGGAGGGTGGAGCGTACGACGTTGATTTCGACCACCAGTTCCTTGAGGCGGACAAGTATGACAGCAAGCGGACCTACAAGGGCTTTGACGGCTACAGCCCTGGCGTGTTCACCATCGGCGGGCTGATTGTCTATCTGGAGAATCGCGACGGCAACTGTAACGTGCGCTTCAAGCAGGCAGAGACTCACCGCCGTTTCTTCGAGATGATGAGGGAGATGCCTACGACCTGACAGAGGTAGATAGCGACACTGCTATCAAAATTGCCGGTAAGGCTTATATTTCCGTTCTCCACCAGCAGCTGGGCGATGAAGGAAGGATTACCCTGAATAAGCCATTTAAGATATGGGACTCCAATGGCAATCCTTATACCATCAAGGAGATCGAAGAAGACAAATATGGTAAAGGTATTGCACTTACAGGTGATTATACCGAGAAGAATGGTAAGGTTTTCGAGAACGAGTATATTAGTGGTGACGAAATTCTTATCAGTTTTTCTGTAAGCGAGATGAAGAAGCTGGCCGACCATATTAT
>JAFWOP010000039.1 GCA_017545365.1 Bacteroidales bacterium | reverse complement strand
GGTTGACATGAACGGCCGCACCGTTGCCAGCGAGCTGCTGGAATGCAGCAGCGACTGCACGAAGACGATGAACGTGGAACGTTTGGCCCAGGGCGCGTACTTCGTGCGCATCACCGGCGAGAACGTCAACATGGTCAAGAAGCTGATTGTGAAATTCTAGGAGTACTAGGCACTACTAGGCAATCCTAGGCAATTCTAGGCTTTCCTAGAATATCCTGGAAAGGAGGATGATCAACAATGACATCCTCCTTTTTTTGTTGTATGGCGAGGGCAGATCCAAGTATCTATAGATAGGAAAAAAAGTTAAAAATTTGTTTGAGTCAAAAAAAACTCCTATTTTTGCAGCTAGAAAAATGCGAAGAGTATTGTTGAAAACAGAGGTAACCTGTTGTTTTCAAATATATGTTAGCATTTTCAAATTAACTTTATTATTAACTAAAACGTATTTGTCATGCAAAAACATTTACAAAGACTGTTGCTCATTGTGGCGATGATGGTCGTCCCATGGGTGACACAAGGTCAGGCGTTGGACGACTATACGTACTCGACTGGCACTGATGCTTCGAAGTGGATTACGGTTCCGACCACACTCACTTCGCTCATCAGCCCTGGTGCAGGCGACTATGGTGTGTCCACAGTCCACAATCTAGGGTTCTCATTCCCGTTTGGGGAGAATACCTACACGCAGTTTTCCGTCAATTCCGACGGCAACCTCAAACTCGGAAGCTCGGTAACGGGGACGAGCAACTACTCGACACCGTTCAGTTCTTCGAACGCTAACGTTAATAACCCTAAGATTAACTTCTTCGGGTGCGACGGCTACTGCGACAACAGCCACTATGTGCGTTACCTGCACACGGCCGACACCAACGGCGACTCGGTGGGTGTGGTGGAGTTCTGCATGGGCACGTATACCAGCTCCACCCGCTCGTACCTGTACAAATGGCAGGTGCACCTGTATCACAACGGTAATGTGGTGGTTGTCTACGGCGTGGCGCCTTCCACTGCACCGGTCGTATCTCGACAGCAGGGTCTTTGCGTAAATTCCTCCGATGGCTGGACCATTAGTTCCAGCCATGTAGCCACGCATTTCACCAGTGGCACCTCCACAACGATATCTTCTGGCAACTGGCCTTCGGAAGGCCGGTACTACCAGTTCACCCGTCCTGTGATTACTTGTCCGAAACCCGAGGCGATAACGGTTACCGGCGTCACCCCTAACAGCGTTGATGTGGAATGGGTGGAGGCCGACTCCGCCACCATGTGGAGAGTGCGCCTAATGCAGGGCAGCACGATTCTTACCGACAGCGTGGTGACCGACACTGCGGCATTCTCGTTCACCTCGTTGACTGCCAATACCGTCTACACCGTTTCGGTGGCTAGCATCTGCGATGTTGACGACACCAGCCAATGGCGTACCGCCACAGTCTGCACCTATTGCAACCCCGTCAGCACACTGCCTATCACGATGGGCTTTGAGTCGTCGGAGGGTGTGTCCACCGGCAGCAGCACCAGTTCGACTTTTGTCGACTGCTGGTTCCGCCTGAACAATGGTTCGCAATATTACGGCTACCCCTATGTGAGCAGCAGTACTATTTATAACCATACCCCTAGCGGAGCTCGCGGCCTCTATTGGTACAACACTACCACCACGGGCACCTACGGCGACTATCAGGTAATAGTGCTTCCGGCTCCCGACACGGCACTTTATCCCATCAACACTCTTCAGCTTACTTTCTGGGCACGAGCATCCAGCACCTCCTACAGTCCGGTGTTTGAAGTGGGTGTGCTGTCCATTGCCAACGACATCAGCACCTTCGAGAGCGTGGCCACGGTGAACGTGGGTAACTCTACTGCATGGGGCGAATATATCACGTCGTTTGAGAACTACACGGGCAACGGCCAGTTTGTAGCCATCCGTGCCAACCGTCCGTCGTCGTCGTGGTATGCCCATGTCGACGACATCCGCCTCGAACTGATACCCGACTGCCCTCATGTGCAGGACCTCGTGGTCAGAGGCATCACCACATCCTCTGCCACCGTCTATTGGGATGAGGAAGGCACTGCCACGGCCTGGACGGTGGAGTACGGCACACACGGCTTTGTGCGCGGCACCGGCACCATCATTACCGCCACGGAGGACAGCTTGGAAATCAGCGGCCTCCTGTCTGCTACGACGTATGACGTGTATGTCACCCCTGTCTGCGACACCGCCGACATCTCTGTTGAAAACTTTACGCACTTCACCACGCTCTGCGACTATATCGACTCACTGCCGTTCTTCGAGAACTTCGAGTCGGTGACCACGGGCAGCACGACGAGCGAGACCTTCGTGCCTTGCTGGCACCGCTTGAACAACGCCACGATGTATTTCGGATATCCGTATGTGGCGAACAGCTCGTCCTACAGCCACAATGGCGGCAGCAAGGGACTCTATTGGTACAACACCACCACCACCGGCACCTATGGCGACTACCAGTATGTGGTGCTGCCTGGGGTCGACCTCAATATCTTTCAAATAAGCGACCTGCAGATGATGTTCTGGGCCAAGCCCAGCTCCACCAGCTACTCGCCCATGCTAGAGATTGGTGTCATGACCGACCCGAACGACATCAACACCTTCGTGGCTGTCGACACATTCTCCGTATCAAATACTGCCGACTGGGTTGAGTGTTTTGTTTCGTTCCTCAACTATACGGGCGACGGTGCCTTTGTGGCAGTCCGTTCGCTGCGTGCCAGTTCTTCGTGGTATGTATATCTGGACGAGTTCACCCTCGAGGTGGCACCCCCTTGTCCTAATGTGTATGACATGAATGTGGACAACGTAAGCTACCTCGGTGGCAGCATCAGCTGGGGCACCCGTGGAGGCTCGGTTGAAGCCTCTGGCTTCGAGATTGAACTGGTGCCTGACGATACAACAGTGTCACCCTCTACATACTACACCAACGACTACTCCTACATTTTCACAGGCCTCAGCACTGGCGAGGGCTACACTGCCTATGTGCGCGCCGACTGCGGCTCCGACTACAGCCCTTGGGACAGCATCCACTTCTCCACTCTCACACTGCCCTGCGCGGTGCTTGACAGTGCTACGATGGATACCATCATCTTTAGTAACAGCACCAGCACTGGTACTAGCGGCATCATGGTCTATTCCGGCTACGGCAACACGGTGAGCCAGGACATCTACACGGCCACCGAACTCCTTGCCGCCGGCCTTACCGCCGGCCCGATTATCGGTGTCGACCTCGGATTCTCGACGAACAGCTCCTACGCCAAGGAGTTCACCATTATGATGAGCAACACCAGCAAACAGACCTTCTCCTCCTCCACCGACATGGAGAACATGGCCAACCACACTTTGGTCTACGGCCCAGCCCCGCACCCGCTCAACACGTCGGGATGGCAGCACTACTCCTTCGACCAGGCTTTTGAATGGGACGGTTCGAGCAACATCATCATCACCTTCTTCATGAACCAGCCTGCAGGTGCGTCGCACTCATCGTCGAGTTTCAATGGTTACTATACCAGTGGCAGCGGCACCCGCCATGCCTACAGATATCAGGACGGCACGGCCTATAACACCACCAACTACACCGGTGGCAGCAGTGGCGGCACCGGCTCGTCGCGTCCCAGCATCCATTTTTATACAGGCGAATGCCTCGAATATGCGAGCTGCATACCCTCGTCGGCATGGATTTCCAGTAACGACACCAACGGAGTCGAACTCTCGTGGCTTGCCTCGTACATGGAGGACACTTGGGACCTCGACTATCGCGAAGTCGGTACTACTCGTTGGATTAACGAGGCCACAGGCGTCAGCACCAACAACTATCTGTTCACAGGCCTCACTCCTCTGGTGAATTATGAGCTTCGTCTGTCGCACTACTGCAACGACTCGCTCTATTCGACCATCGTCCCCGTCAGAGCCTATGGTTTGAGCTACAACATGTCGACTTCCGGCACCGATACTTTCTATGTTTGCGGTGCGGCATTCTACGACAACGGCGGTCCTGAGGGTAACTACAGCAACAGCTGCAGCGGCCAGATGGTGATTTATCCGCTGGACAGCACCAACTCCATCCGCATCGAGGGAATCTACACAGGCGAAGGCTGCTGCGACTATCTTGGCATCTATGACGGTGTGGGCACCAGCGGTCGCCAGCTCTTCTATGGTTGCAGTCCCTCCGGTGGACAGGTGGTCAACATCGGACCCTTCACCTCTGATTCAGGTCCTATCACCATCACGTTCAGCTCCGACGGTTCGGTTGTTTATCCCGGCTTCGAGCTGTTCACCCGCTGCATCCCGCCACCACAGTGCTCTGAGATTGTCTCCATCACTCCCGAGACTGTCGGCACCCAGGCTGCCAACGTGTCGTGGATGAACCGTTCGGGTACCCGCTTTGGCGAACCTGCCGGATTTGAGTACATCCTCTACGACAGCATTGGCAACATTGTCAGCCACGACAGCACCATTCGCTACTCCAACTTCTTCACAGGCCTCACTACAGAGTCGCAATATACATTGAAAGTGCGTACCATCTGCCAAGACGGTGAGCATGGTCCTTGGGACAGCGTGATGTTCACCACGGTGGGACTGCCGTGTGCCGTGTATGACACCAGTTCTACCGTAACAAGGATGTTCTCCAACGGTACTTCGACCCAAACGGGTGTGTTTGTCTCCTCGGCATGGGGCAACTCGTTCTGCCAAAGTATCTACACCGCCCAGGAACTGGCCGATGCAGGCATTTCGGCTGGCGAAATCATTGGAGTCACCCTTGGCTACAGCTCTACGGCCTCATACAACAAAGACTTGTCCATTTTCCTCACTGCTACCAACTCGCGTAGTACGTTCAACAGCAGCAGCGAGTATGTGCCGATTGACGGCACGATGCTCGTCTACGGTCCCGCCACGCACCTGAGTTCTACCACCGGGTGGGTGAACTACACTTTCGACAACTCATTCTATTGGGACGGCGTGAGCAACCTGGTGCTTACCACCTTCATGAACCAGCCCAGCGGTAGCAGCCACTCAAGCTCCGGCTTCTATGCCTACAACACCGACTGCGGTGTCACGCGCACAGTCTACCGCTATCGCGATAGCTCGCCCTGGACGGTCGACAACTACTCTAGCGGCAGCAGCAGCACCTCCACTTATCGTCCATCCATCACCTTCTTCATCCATGGCTGTAGCGAACCGGGCACCTGCGCAGCTCCCACGGTCATTGTTGACAGCATCGACCACGATGTGATTGCCCTCCGTTGGAATCCTGGCTATACTGAGACCTCGTGGCGGGTGGAGTATAAGACGGCCGGCGACAGCACATGGATTAGTATGGGTACAACCTCGTCCGACACCATGACTCTCACGGGCCTGACGGCCGACATGGATTACAACATCCGTGTCATCTCGCTGTGCAGCGACACCAACCTGGCTCGCAACATCAATGCCCACACCCCGTGTGCACCCACTCCGCTGCCCTTCTTTGAGGACTTTGAGACTTGGACTTCCTCGTCAGGCATACCCCTGCCCGCTTGCTGGTATGGTGTGTCCGACTATAGTAGCACTTATCCCTATGTAACCACCTCCTACAGCGTCTATCCCGGCACCAAGTCGATGTACTTCTACCGCTACAACAACACCCACACCTACCTTGTGTTACCCGTGTTTGATGCGCCCATCGACTCGCTCAACCTCAGCTTCTGGATTATGCGTAGCAATACGTCGTACACCCACTCTGTCAAGGTCGGTGTGATGAAAGACCCCAACGACTTCAACACATTCGTCCAAGTAGGCTATGCGGCTCCCACCACAACATTCGAGCCTTACGAGTTCGACCTCTCCAGCTACCATGGCACAGGTCGCTACATTGCCATCTGCACTGGCAACGACGACAACTACAGCTATCCCTACATCGACAACATTCAGGTCGACCGCATCACCTCTGCCACCTGCTCACGTCCCGATTCTCTGCGGGCATCCAACCCCACAATGACAAGCGTCGACCTCCATTGGCGCGAGCGGGGCACTGCCACCCAGTGGGTCATTGAGTACGGCCCCGTCGGATTCCAGCGCGGTACGGGAACTTCGGTCCTTGCGACCACAAACCCCTACACCCTCACTGGTCTCCCATCCTCGTTCGACGGTGAGTACTTCGTCCGCAGCCTCTGCGACAACGGCGATACCAGCCTCTACAGCTGCTACTATCCCTGCCGCTTCAGCACGTTGCAGCTGCCAGCCACCATACCCTACACCTGCACCTTCGAGGATTCCACCGAATGGGCTGCATGGCAGACCAGCACCAATTCCACCATCGACTGGGCTCGCGGCACCGCCGAGGTTGACTCGGGTAACTATGCCATGTACATCTCGCCCGACGGTGGCCTCACCTACGGCAACGAAGGCTTCACCTCGTTGGTCAATGCAGCCATCTTCCGCGATGTGGACTTTGGCACTGTCGACTCCAGCTTCACCCTCACCTACCGTGCCAAGATGGGCGGTTCCACCGACGGGCGTTACGATGCCCTGATGGTATTCTTGGTTGATGCCTCAGTCCAACCAACACCTTCCACGACTGCCATCACCTCGCCGTGGGGCAATGTCAACGACCTGTACCGTATCTCCCTGGCCTATCTCGACACCACATGGAATACCTACACCGCCTCGTTCGACACCATCCACGGTGTTAAGCGTGTCGCCTTCTTCTGGTTCAACCAGAACACCGCAGCAAACCATCCGTTCATCGGTGGCCCGGCCGCCGTCGACAACATCCACATCGACTACAGCTCCTGCCCGCGTCCGGTCAACCTCGACACAGTGACTGTCACCAACACTACCGCCACCCTCCACTGGGACGGCGCGGCGGCAGCCAACTACCGTGTCGCCTACCGTGTGGCGGGCGCACCGGCCAGCACCAATGTCTATGTTAACACCAGCACCAACAGCGTCACACTCACCGGACTCGACCCGCAGACCACCTATCGCGCCTGGGTGCAGAAGCTCTGTGGAACCGACAGCAGCCTCTTCAGCGACGGTGTCGAGTTCCAGACCGAGATGTGTGCAGATGCCGCCACGGCCCTCGGTTACGATCCCTCGTGGTCCACGACCACCAGCAGCTATGGCCCCATCGGCTACAGCTTCTATAACTACAGCTACGTCCAGACGCTCATCGACAGCGCCCAGATGGCAGGCATGACCGACCCCATCTCAGCTATGGAGTTCAACCCCGTCAATGGAAACCAGGGCAGCTACTACACTAATATGGATATCTATCTGGCCAATGTCTCCGAGAGCGATCTCTCCTCTGGATTCATCATGCCCGATGCCAACCATCAGTTTGTGCAGATGACCAATGGTGCCGACCTGTCCTACTCCGATGGCGGGTGGCACATCGTTGGCTTCGACACCACCTTCACCTGGGACGGCCACAGCAACGTCCTGGTTGCTGTCAACCGTCGCCACGGTTCCTACAGCAGTGGTGCCAGCTTCAACGCCCATACCACTACGGGTATCAAGACCCGCTACCTCTATCAAGATGGCAGTGCATATGATCCCTCGACAGTATCGGGCGGCACCACAGCCAGCTATGTCGGCGACCTGCGGTTCATCTCTTGCGGCTCGACACCTGTTTGTCATGAACCTATCATCACAGGTGTCTCTCACACCTACGAGAGTGCCACCGTCACCTGGACGGGCGATGCCAATGCCTATGAGGTGAACATCAAAGAGAGTGTTGCTCCCAGCTTCACCAACGCTGACATCCCGGTGGTCGGCAACAGTCACACCTTCTACGGCCTGCAGCCCGCCACGAGCTACACCTTCCGTGTGCGTACCGACTGCACCGGCGACAGCCTCGGCTACAGCGACTGGGTGCTGACCACTGTCACCACCGACAGCCTGCCCTGCCTGCCTCCCGACAGCCTGACGGTTACCGACATCACCAACACCAATGCCACCTTCGACTGGGTGCCCTTCGGCTACGAGACCATGTGGAGTCTCCGTGTGTGGAACACCGCGGACTTCGACACCACCTACACCGTCAGCAGCCATCCCGTGGTGCTGAGCGGCTTCACCGCCGGTG
>JAFWOP010000114.1 GCA_017545365.1 Bacteroidales bacterium | reverse complement strand
TGTTTTTTGCATTGCCAGATTGAAATCAGCTCCCTCTCTCCTCTCTTGGGGGCTGCTCGCCCCCAAACCCCTCGGTGTTTTTCAGGTATTAGTCTTGGCTTCGCCTCTACCTGAAAATTGCACTTCTATCTTGAACTTAGGGAAATGAGGGCTATATATCGAGTGCTTGAGACAATGAGAGCCGAAGACAAATGCCTCAGCTCTCAAAGTTAATAGACAGGTTGGAACTGTTAGAATGTGTAGCCGTTCACGCTGTCCCAATCACCATCGGCGGTCAGGCGGAAGGTGCCGTCGGTGGACTGGCCGCTGCCGCCATTACCGAAAAAACTGCCGGTGTAGCGGGTGATCTGGTTGCGGGTGACGGGGATGTTCTCGAAGATGCGCTCCTTGACGGTGTTGTCGTTCGCATCGAGGGCTGTGACGGTAAGTTTCGTCAGCACGTCCTCTTCGGTGTGCGGAAGGGTGTAAATATCGAAGACCGTGAGGCCGGGTGCGACGGTGCGGTATTCGGTCTGCTTCGAGTTCACGCAGCCGTAGCCTGCCGACGGGCTGAAGGTCGAGGAGCCACCAGTGTAGTAGAACTTCAGGCGGGTGACGTTCGATGGGATTTCCTCATCGGTCAGCACCATTCGGAACATAGCGACAGCACGGGTCAGCGTGAGGTCGTAGGACTGCTGGTTGTCGGTCACCACGAGGTCGCCATAATAATAAAAGGTGTCGGTCACCTTGTTGCTGGGGAACGTCACTTTTTCGGTCGAGGTGATGGTGGCCGATCCGTCGCAGCAATGGGCGATGACTACAAGTTGGTAGGTGCCAGCCGTGAGCGTCAGGGCTACGGTGCCGAAATCGCTGTCCGTGTCCTTCTGCGCAACAGTCTTGACCTTCGTGCCGTCTGAATCAAAGATGGCGATGTTCAAGCGGGTACAGAGATCGGTAATGTCCGTGGCGGCACGGGTTACAGACCTCACCCCTGCCCCTCCCCTTGATGGGAGGAGAGTTGCAGCACGGGTGAAGGCAGTCTGCTCAAACTGCGTCATGTGGAGGATGACGTTAGCATTTTCCTCACTGGGAATATCCTCGCTGTCGAGGATAGGCTTCTCACACGATGCTATGAGCATTGCAAGAGCGATAAACAGATACTTCTTCATAAGGCATTATTCTTTAGTGATGATCGTTACAGGACGCACGTATGTTGCAGAAGGGAAGTCGGCATCGCCGGACGTGTCTGGCGAACTGAGCATCCGATAGAGCAGGTTGCCGTCTGCATCGGTATAGAAGTACCTGCGGGCATTGGTGAGCACCGTGCCACCGTCGGCCTCGAACAGCGCATTGGCCGTTTCGCTGGCAGAATAGATGGCGTTCAGTTCTGCCAACGTGGGCAGTCGCCAACCGCTGATACCATCCACGGCAGTAGCGGCAATCAAGTTGCTGATGGCCTCGTTCAGCCCCTCTTCGTTGTAGGTATATGTGGTATATGACTTGCCTATCGACGCTTCGTTAGGGGAGAGCAACGTGGCAGTGGTACCATTGTTGGCGAGAACGTAGCAGCCCTGATAGAGCGTGCCGACAGCAGGCAGGTCACCGTCACCGCTGCCTCCTTCATTCCCGTTTCCTTCATCTGTAGAGCAAGACGATGATCCGCTTTCATCGAAGTCAAAGCTGATGGTACGCTCGCCCTTCCATTCGGCCCCGGTGATAGTGCCGCTTAGTGTCACGCCTACCGCCTCGGTGTACGTTCCCTCGATACTGATTCTGTAGCCCGCCTCCAGTTCGTTGCTCGTCGAATAGGTGTAGCTACGTGTGCCGCTTGGCATGGTGATGCGCACGGTAATACTCGCTGGCGAAGACGATGGCGGCAACAGATAGGCAGTTTCCGTGGATTGCCATGTTCTCCTGTCGCTCTGCTTTTCCAGACTCAAAGAATACGAGCCGCCAGTCCCTGCATAGTTGCCGCCCACTGTGAGCGACTGCCACAGAGGTGATATTAACACAGAAACCGCCGTAGCCGCCGTAGGAATCTTCCTCATCACCACGCTCTGCAACAACATCGTGCGCCGTTCCATGCCCAGCGTCACGGTGTTTGCCTCGCCGTCCATCAGTGTTACCGTCGCAGATGCTGTCATAAGGTCGCCATGCTCATGTCCCTCTCGCAGCGCAATCGCCGATGTTGTCAACGCATCCGAAGCATCAGGCAGCACATAATCCGAAGCCGATGCCCCACTGATGGCATACACCGAGTACGTCCCTTCCGTCAACGGAATGTTCAGCGTCTGCCCCTCGTCGCCGATGGTCTGTGCAGCTCGGCATTCCTCGCCTTGAAACACATACATTTGCAAGGGGTACGCCACCGTGGCCTCGTCGCCCGTGCCACCGCCTCGCGTCCTCACCTGCAACAAGGAGTTCTTCACTTGCTCTACATTACCGCCATCTACGGTTTCATCGAGCCCATTCTCACACGCCGTCAGCAGCATTGCCGCCAACGGCCAGAACAAAATCTTTCTGTTCATTGTTGAAATAAAAGTTTGATCGTTATTTGGGACTATTCCCATTCTATATAACGAAAAAAAACTCCCCGTCAGCATAAGTGACGAGAAGGCCCATGATGTTATCCCCCCAAAAATACCTATTGATGCTTTACTCTCTCATATCTAATTTACTTTATTCGCGCTCTCGTGGTCTACGCGCACGGCCACCAGCTGCAGCACCTTGTTGGCCTGCACCACGGCCTTCTGCACCCACGCCTCGATGCCCAGCTCCACGAGCTCATACTCCGTGGCGGCTGCCCACTGCTGCGACATGTTGAGCACCTTGCGCGCCTCGGCCTCGAAGCCGTCGCTGGTCGAGAAGTTGAAGTCGCGGAACACCTGCCGGGCCAGTTGCGCCTTGCGATAGATGGGCTCCGTCTCGGGCAGGTAGAGCAGGCCGTTCAGTATGCCCAGCGCCGTGGACATGTACTTGTCCTCCAGCGCGTCCTCCCGCTTCAGGTCGTCGCTGGCAAAGTCCTTGCCGCTGAAGCGCTTGAACGCCGCGTCCTCGGCCTGGCGAGCCTGATGCACCCCGTTGACAGCCTGGATCAGCATCTGGTTCTCGGTCTCAAAGTCTCTCAGGCGGTCGCAAATCTGCTGCGACACACCGTCGTGGTTCGCGTTCGACAGACGCGACAGATAGTTTGTTGTCAGATTCTTGTTTGCCATAATTCTGCTTGTTTATTACGTTTGTTACTCATGTTTTTGTCCGCTGGACGCTCAGACGACCCCTTGTCGCCGCGCAGTAGCATCGCTGAGGTCTCAGAGGACCCCTTGTTGCCACGCAGTAGCTCCGCTGAGGTCTCAGACGACCCCTTGTCATCGCGCAGTAGCACCGCTGAGGTCTCAGTGGATTCCTTGCGTCCGCGCAGTAGCATCGCTGAGGGCTCAGAAGATTCCTTGCGTCCGCGCAGTAGCACCGCTGAGCGTGCAGAGTCTATCCTGCTTCCGCTCAGCACCGCCAGCCGGCGGAGGGCGCCCCTTTTTATGGTGAGACTTGTTCCTGTGCATGTCCGCTTCGTTTCCTTTTCAGTGGAAGTCCTGTTTCAGTCAGCAGCCCGTTCCCGGGGTTTGAAGAGAGAGGGAGGGCGGAGCCGTCCGCCGTGGCTTTCGGGGCCGCCCTCCCGTGAGTTTGTCATTATCCTAAAGCCGCTGTCGCGGCTAAAATAGATAAATTGGTAAATCGATAAATAGGTTAAAAAGCGAGGCAGGCACGAACTTGGTGGCTGTTGTCGCTGTCCTCACTGCCATAGTCGTCCAAGTAGGCATCGCCTTCGTCGAGGAACACGTAGTAGGCGTAGACGCCTAGTTTGAACTCCGACGACGACCAGTAGCCGGCCATCTCCCACGGCAAGGCGTAGCCTCCGGCGGTGGTGATAGTTGCATTCAGGCCGGCGTAACTACCTTCGTTGCCACCATTGGCTTTGAACATCTGCTTCCACTGATCCAGGCTGGGCAGGCACCACTTGGCTCCCGTGATGGCAGTCTTACCCTCGCAGGTACTCTTAGCCGTTGACCAGTTCATCGAGCCCTCGTCAGCCAATGCGATGGCCAGGCCATGGTTGTAAGGAGCGGCCTCGTCCGTTTCGCTGCCCACATAGGCTATCATGGCCACTTTCGTTCCTGTAGATGATGGTGCGGCAAACTTTCCGTTATCAAGGATCACGTCGCCAATGGTTGCCATCTTCACCGTCGTCTGGTAGTACTTGCCTGCAACGGTTGCAGCTGCTGTGGTAGCCTTGGCAATGTAGGGCTTGCTGTCGATGGTGGCGTTGAACCAGTAGGTTCCGGCAGCCATGACGGGCAGAGCTACATACAATTCACCAGAGGCAGAGCCAGACGTAACGGTGGTCATCACGTTGCCAGAGCCGTCGCTGACCTTGAACTCCGTAGCGCTCTTGGCTGCAGCGCTGAGATCCTGCAATGTGAACTTGAAAATGGCGTTCTGCGCAGCGAGTTTTGTAACGCTGCTCAGACTGTGGTTATCCTTGTCGATAGTAGCCGTTCCCACGCGGACTTCCGGGCAATTCCCGATAGTGCCGTCCTGGGTGGCCAGAGCGGTTGCGACGTCAGCACCCGTGTTGGCAGCGTTGGCAGCCGATGCGGGATAGACTATCGTGCAGGCGGTGTTGCTGGCCAGCGATTCGGGGATGGTGAATGTGATGGTGACGTTCGAACCGTTGATGCTCTGTACCGTAGCTGTGCGCTTCACGTTGTTCGAGCCGTCGTTGAACAGGATGGCAAACTCGTCGGTCGTTTCCCATGTCGAGGCGATATTGCTTCCGTCGATGCTGAGGGCGCGAGTCGTGGCACCTTCATCGGATGAAACAGTAGCGGTGATGGTAATCTCGCCGTTAGCGGCCTGTTCAGTGGGCTGCTGAGCGAAGTCGTTGTCATCGTTGCTGCATGCGGCAGTCATCAGAGCCAGTGCAGCCATAAAGAATAATTTCGTTGTCTTCATTGTCTTTACGTTTTTGTTGTTATACACTGGGGTTAGTTAAAAGTTGAACGGATCTGTGTCTGGTGTGTACGGATCGTTGTTGGGGATGTCCCCGTTGCTGCCTGCCAGGATCTGCGGCTGCTGTTTCAACACATAAACCTCTATCGAAGGTTTCTCATACTTTCTTTTTTCTGTCATACTTGTTAATGATTTAAATTGTGAATACTGTCGGTTCATTGCTGCTTGTCGCCGTCGCCGTCGTCGCCCAGCTTTTCCCTGAGGGCGCGGATAAGATCGCATTGACGCTGTAGTTCAATCTCCATTTCCATGATGGCGTTCTTCAAATCCCTGTTCTCGTCGATGAACTTCACCAGTCCCTTGTTCTTGAAATCGATGGTGTGACAAAGCTTCAGGCAGACGGCGGCCAGTAGAGCCACCGCCACGGCGAGTATGCAAGTGATTATATTTATCATTGTGCTTCGATATTTGTTTTGACGTTAAGACGGGGACAAAAAACAAGCAGGCTTCCCTTGCCGGAAAGCAAGAAAAGCCGTATATTAACGCGCGGGTGTCCGCGAATCTTAATAATGTGTGAGCTACTGTAGGTGAGTACCTGAGAGAGAGAGAGA
>JAFWOP010000038.1 GCA_017545365.1 Bacteroidales bacterium | reverse complement strand
CTTTCCCATTGTCGCGTCCCTCCGGGACGCTGAGTAGTAGGGTTTTCGTTGACCCCACACTGCGTTCCTTGTGTGGGGTTATTGAAATTCAGCATCTTCGATGCTGTTAAAAAATCAGTCTTTTATCAAACTAGAGCCATTCTCAATTCTCCATCCCTAGAGGTAGAAGCCGATGGTGAAGGCAAAGCCATACTTCTTGGCCGCCGGGATAATGGAGTTTGGAGCAGGGACGAAGAGGTCTTGCAGCTGGTAGTAGGAGGTGAAGGCAACGGAGAGGTTGGCCAGCCGCTCCTCGAAACTCCAGACAATGCCGTACTGGTGCTGGGCGGGGAAGGTGCGAATCACGCCGTCATCGCCATAGAGTATGCCGGAAAACCGGTAGCCGTAGAACCCGCCGACACCAAGGTTGATGCTCAAGGAGGGGTTTCCGAGCAGCAGACGGAACTGAAGGGGTACAACCAAGGCGTACTGACGGTAGCTGATGCCCGGGCCAAAGAGGTCCTGCTCGTCGGGATAACAGGCTTCGGAGAGTTCGTAGAGGGCATCCAGCCGAAGGCCGAAATAGTCACCGAGGTTCCACTGGCTGCTCACCCCTCCTGTGAAGCCTAAATCGGCGTCGCACTGCAATACAGATTTTGGGAAATGGACACGGGCAGTATTGTAGCCGATAACAGGGCCCACCTCGACCAGTCGGCGTGCGTCGCGATGCTTGGCAGCCACCCTGCCGGTGGCCACCATGGGCTGCTCGGCGGAGGCCATGCGGAGGGTGAGGGCCGTCAGGAAGTC
The DNA here is from genome assembly GCA_017545365.1 of Bacteroidales bacterium. Next base: position 32,093 of record JAFWOP010000038.1, on the reverse strand, counting down.
TGTCACACGTGAGAGGCCGGAGTAGTCGATGAGCTCAGGGTCGTCGCCTGGCTTGTGGTATGGCGACTTGAGGCCTGTGGTGACGGCCAGGGTGGGCACGCCTTTGCTGGCAAAGGGTTCGGTATCGGTGGCGGTGAAAGGCGACGACTCGAAACGGCTGGTGGTGACGGGCAGCCCAGTCTGAGCTGCCGCCTCACCTATCATGTCGGCGCAGTCTTTGAGTGTACCTGTGCCTGTGAGCTTGAGGCGTTTTCCCTGCTTGAGCCAGCCCACCATGTCGACGCTCATCATCATCTTCACGCTCATCATCATGCCCAGCTGCTGCATTTCCACAGATAAGGCGTGGGAGCCGAAGAGGCCCAGTTCCTCGGCATCGAAGGCGCAGATGATGACACTGCGTTTGAGGTCGCCACGGCGGGCGAGGAGCTGACGCGCCACCTCGGTGACGGATGCCGTGCCCGAAGCATTGTCATCCGCACCATTGTACACCTCGCCGTTTTTCACGCCCAGATGGTCGTAATGCCCGCCCACGACGATGTACTCGTTCTTCAGCACAGGGTCGCAGCCTTCAATGATGCCGACCAGGTTGCAATAGACGGTTTTTTCATGTTCGGTGTAATACTCCACCGAGTCGGCACTAATGAGGATGGACCGCCCCTGTATAGAGGAATAGGAGTGGAGAAAATAGTGGCGGTAAGTGCCGCCGAAGGGCTGTAGCCCCATCTGACGGTACTCGTTTTCGATGTACGCGGCCGCCTTGCGGCCGTCGTCAGTGCCGGCCCTGCGCCCCTGAAGGGAGTCGGAGGCAAGGTAATAGAGGTGTTTCTCAAGACGTTGCTGCTGGGTCTGAGCCATTAGCGCGGTGCATGGCAACAGAAGGGCCAGGAGGATGAGGATGGGTTTGCGGTTCATATTCATTAATAGAATTCGTTAATTCGTTACTTCGTGACGTTGTTTGGCTCGGCATAGCGAGCAAGCTCTCTCTGCTCTCACCTTGTACAACGTTAATGTGTTAATTCGTTAATCTTCGACGCTGCATCACACTTTTTAGTTTTTACTCTAATATAACAAATGACTGATTTTTGCCAAACTGTCTCAATGTCGTTTTTTTCTCCACTTCGTTTTACTACGTTATCGAAGAGCCACAGGCTCTTCTTCATCTTCGGGACGCTGAGTAGTAGGGTTATCCCTGACCCCACACTGCGAAACCTATCGGTTTCTTGTATGGGGTTATTGAAATTCAGCCTCTTCGAGGCTGTTGAAAAATCAGTCAGATATAGCATAAGAGCGTTAGTTTTTACTATTTACTTTCCAAAGGCGCCAAGGACTAACACATTCACACATTCACACATTCAAAAACGCATTGCAAGCTCTTTTATTGCAGGGGGCAATAAATTTAAGAAAGCAGCGTTATGTGCTTTGATGAAAACCCTGATGTACATACACGGCTACGGTTCCACGGGAGAGGCTTTCAAGGCCAAAGAGCTGCATGCCATGTTCCCCGACACCCCGCTGGTAGCCCCCACATTCGACTACGACAGTCTTTCACCCTACGACGTGTTTGCCCAACTGCGCGCCATAATCACCAACAAGAAGCCCGACCTCATCGTGGGCAGCAGCCTCGGCGGCTACTTTGCACTTTGCTGCACCTCTTTCTTTGAACGTGCGGTGTGGTGCGTCAACCCGGTGCGCGACATCCTTGCCACACTGCAACGTCTGGGGACCGACAACGCAGCTGCCGACCTGCTAGAGCAACGGACGATGGAATACCGTGACTTCGACCATAAAGTATTCCAACAGCTGAAGCCCCGCACAGCACAGCTCCATTTCGCCCTCAGCACCGACGATGAACTGCTGGGCGACCACCGTCCGCTGCTGACGCTGTTCCCCAACTACGGCAGCGTGGTGTGGAAGGACCACAGCGGCCACCGCTTCCTCCGCTGGGGCGAGCTGAAAGAGGAGATCACCAACACATTGAACCAAGAAACCCTTTAACCAACCAGCATGTACGACAATTTCAATATCGCAGTGGCCATTCCCTGCTACAAGGTGGCACAGCACCTGGAGCAGGTGGTTGCTGGAATACCCGACTTTATCGACACCATACTGCTGGTGGACGACGGCTCGCCCGACGCGACACCCGCACTGGTGGATTCCCTTGCCAGCTCCGACCCGCGCATCATCCCGCTGCATCATGACAAGAACTGCGGTGTGGGAGGCGCCATGAAGAGTGCCTTTCGGAAGGCGATGGAGGCTGGTGCCGACGTGGTGGTGAAGCTCGACGGCGACGGACAGATGGACCCCACCTATATTGCACCGCTGGTGGAAGCCCTGGCCGATGCCGATTTTGCCAAGGGCAACCGCCTCTTCGACCGCCAAATGCTGCAACACATGCCCGCCATCCGCCGCATGGGCAACATGGGCATAGGCTTCATGGTGAAGGCCTCCTCGGGCTATTGGGACATCAGCGACCCTGTCAACGGATTCTTCGCCATCCGCACCTCCACCCTGCAGCAGATGGTATTAGCCCGCGTCGCCGACCGTTTTTTCTTTGAAAGCTCGATGCTGATTGAGATGCATTACACCGGTGCACGCATCAGCGAGGTGCCGATGCCCGCCATTTATGGTGCGGAGAAGTCGAACCTCAGCATCGGGAAGACCCTTTTCTCATTCCCGCCCAAGCTGATTGCGGCATGGCTGCGGCGACTGCACCTGAGCTACTTTGTTTTCGACTTCAATATCTGCTCGCTCTACCTGCTGGCAGGGCTTCCCTGTTTCCTTTTTGGCCTGATATTCGGCATCTGTGAATGGGCACACTATGCCAGCATCGGCCTACCCGCCCCAACAGGCACCATCATGGTGGCTGTGCTACCCTTTATCCTTGGCTTCCAAATGTTGCTGGCGGCAGCACAATACGACATCTCCTCTGGCAACCCCTTTTCTAAAAAACGCTAGAAGAGCTCCAGCACGGTCTGCTTCTGACCATTGAAGACAATGGTGTCCCCCACCTCACACCCTTTGAGAGCCATATAGACAGGGGTTTGGGCACTGATGGCGAACCACACCTCGCTACCCACCATGAACTTTCCGGCACCAATGGAAAGGAAGAACCGCTGGCGGTCGGTGACGACACAGGCACCGTGTTCCACGGTGTCAAACGGTTGTAGCCTCTGCAAATCCTGCAGATAGCGCACACCCGTCTGGGCATTGCTGTACTGGCGGGCATACATGTCGCGGCTGCGCATCATCTTGGTGCGGTAGCTGTCGTAGCGGTCTACATTGGCACCATAGTCGTTGCTCTGCTGCTGTGCCGAGTCCATCTCCTGCTTGGCCACAGCGGCGATATGCTCCTGCTGCGCGATGCAGGCCTGTATTACTTGGGTTCGTCGTTCCGCCCTATCCATATCACTTTGATTTTGATAACTTCTTGAAGACACCGCAGGTTTTCTGCCAGTCCACCATGGCGGCGACGGCCATCAGCAGCGCAGCCACAGCCACCACCAACGCACGATAGTTGAACCATGCATGATTCACTGCCGGATGGGCCATGACCACATAATAGCCAAAGGGAATCAACGCCAGCAGGAGGTAGCACAATGCCTCTTTCCACCCCTGTGGACGGGGGTGCCACACCGCAGCCAGCAGCAAGGCCAAAAAGGCCGCTAATATCCACCGCCAATGCAGCATGGCCAGATTGTCAGTAAGGGCTTGGCTGATAAACGACCTGCCGCCTTCCGACCAATATATGCTCTGCGCATAGGCGTTGGCAAAGATGTTCTCGCTGGTGAACAAGGTGGCGATGCCCCATTTGGCAAGCCAAGTGAGCGCATAGCCTGCCATCCAGCACAGCCCCAGCCGAATGAGCGTCCAAAGTTGTTTCCCCACACGCTCCTCATGATGCATGGCCACCCACACCACCAACGGCAGACCAAGGGTGATGGTAGGCACTGTGATGAGATCCAGAAACGATGTCAGCGAGCCTATAGCCAGCATCATCAACCCACAATCCCAGGTCGGATGATAGGAGAGCCACAAGATGCCGCCCACAGCCAGCAGCAGCACAGGCACGAACTGCAACGAGAACTGCATGACAAACACATTCACCGCCAGCAATGAGAAAGCCAGTATCAGTGCTTGGGGCTTGCCCACTGTACGCCACAGCCTCATCAAGCACCACAGCAGCAACAGCGATGAGAAAAGGTAGAACATGTAGCGGATGCCCGAATAAGAAGTGAGGGCCAGCAGCAGACGCGCCACGAAGGTGGTACCATGCCAATAACGAGCATAATGGGAAGTCCATCCCCCTTCGGCCCCTGCCAACAGATGGCGCAGACTTTCGCTCTGGACCATGCCCTCGTCGTGTCGGGGCAGCAGTAGTATGCCCTTCAACCCCTCGCTGCGTAGGCTCACCGCTTGGTTCAGTATCAGGGCGTCGGTGAAGTTATCCATCGTATAGGGGTCTCCTTCGTAGAGACGTTCGCGGACAATTGCCCTGGGATAGTCCTCACCCATGTCGCCGTAGGCGATGGTCTGCTCCACATGCCGACGCACCGGCGCATCGGGCACCAGCCATGCCGCCACGCCCAGCAGCAGATAGGCCGCCACCAACGCGACCAGCAGGGCCGTCCCTTTTCCCATTGTTATCAGAATCTCTCTCATCGGGTCAAAAATAATAAGGCTCTAGTTTTGGTAATAGACCGCTTTTCCAACAGCCTCGGAAAGGCTGAATTCCAATAGTCCCATATGATAAACCGTTAGGTTTCGCAGTGTGGGGCCGAAAAACACCCTACTATTCAACGTCTCGAAGAGACGCGGCCTTGAAATTACTTGGCAAAGAACAGTCATACTTTATACCAGAGCAAAAAAGCTAAAAGGTAAAAACTAAAAGGTATGGTGACAACTTTTTAGTTTTTACCTTTTAGTTTTTACCGTATGTTATATCTAGATTCTTCCGGGGTAGACCTTCAGAGCCTCTTCGAGGCATTTCATGGCCTTCTTGAGGTCCTCGATGCAGATACAGTAGGTGATACGAGCCTGATGACGGCCACGCTCTGGGTCGACATAGAAACCGGTGGCGGGGGCGAGCATCACCGTGGCACCCTCGTAGGAGAAGTCGGTGAGCAGCCACTGACAGAACTTGTCGCTGTCGTCAATCGGCAGGTCGATGACTGTATAGAACGCACCCTTAGGCATAGGGCAGAAGCAGCCGGGAATCTTATTGATACCCTCGACCACCACGTTGCGGCGAGCCACATACTCGGCCTGTACCTTGTCGAAATACTCCTGGGGAGTGTCGACGGCAGCCTCAGCAAAAATCTGACCGAAACTGGGGGGCGAGAGACGGGCCTGTGCCAGGCGCATGGCAATGGCGTAGACCTCGCTGTTGCGGGTCACCATGCAGCCTACACGGGCGCCACAGGCACTGTAGCGTTTTGACACAGAGTCGAACAGGATTGTGTTGCGCTCCAAACCTTCGAGCTGCATGACGCTGAAATGCTTGTGACCATCATAGCAGAACTCGCGGTACACCTCGTCAGCAAAAAGGTAGAGGTCGTATTTCTTCACCAAACCAGCCACTTTCAGCAGTTCCTCATGGGTATAGAGGTAACCGGTGGGGTTGTTGGGATTGCAAATCATGATGGCGCGGGTGCGCGGGGTGATAGCCTTCTCAAAGTCCTCGATGGGAGGCAGCGCGAAACCAGTCTTGATGTCACTGGGAATGGTGACAATCTTGGCATCGCATAGTTTGGCAAAGGTGTTGTAGTTGGTGTAATAAGGCTCAGGGATGATGATTTCGTCGCCGGGGTTGAGGCAGACGGTGAAGGCCATCTGAAGAGCCTCGCTGCCACCAGTAGTGACAATAATCTGGTTGGGGGTGACATCGATACCGTGGCGGTGATAGTAGTTACACAGAGCGCGTCGGTAGGTGGGTATGCCAGCCGAATGGCTGTATTCCAGCACACCGTGGCTTGCGGGAAGCTCGCGGGCAGTCTCAGCCAAAGCCTTCAAGGCCCCCTTGGGAGTCTCGATGTCGGGCTGTCCGATATTAAGGTGGTATACATGGATTCCGCGTTCCTTGGCAGCATCGGCAAAAGGAACAAGTTTACGGATAGCCGACTGCGGCAGTTCGGTACCCTTCTTTGAAATACTTGGCATAATTTAAATTGCGATTTGAGAATTGAGATTTATGAATTGAGATTCGAAGAATGAGAATTGAGAACTGCCTGTTTGTGTCAGCCAATTCTCAATTCTTAATTCTCAGTTCTCAATTTAATTGGGGTTCACCACATTGCCCTTAATTTTCACAACCACGCGGGGTTCGTTGACAGCGTTGGAGGTGATGGTGACTGTCTTAGTGAAGCCGCCAGGGTTGTTGGTGTTGTAACGCACACCCACTTCGCCGGTCTTGCCAGGCATGATGGGCTTCTGGGTCCACTTGGGGGTCGTGCAGCCACAGCTGGCACGCACGCTGGAGAGAATCAGGGGTTCGTCGCCAGTGTTGGTGAAAGTGAAAGCGCAATTGCCGTCGCCTCCCTTTTGGATGGTACCGTAATTGTGTTCTCTTTCAGCAAAAACAATCTTTGGGCCATGCTGGTTGTCGGCCTCGTCTGCTTTCTTTTCCTGTGCATTCACCGCACCCATCGTCAAAAAGGCGAAGGCGCATAATAAAAACAGTTTCTTCATAATAAAAAAGCTTTTAAATATGTTTCTATTTTGTATCGTATTATCTTGTTTTCTTGCATGCACCCCGCATAAGGGGCGGATGCATAATCGTTCTCAATAACAAAGAAAAGTATTTTTTATTGTGTCCCCACCAAAAAAATTGTTTCTTTGTTCAGCGAAAAGAGAGGTGCTAACGGATCATATAGCAATTAAAGCATTGCGAAATACCATGTTATGAACTAAAGTTTGACAAGTGAAATCAGGCATGTATTCTCAAGCATACCGAGCCGACTTTAGCCATATGCTCTTACTCCCTCTTCCCTAGTCTTTAGTCGGGTTGTTTAATGGTAGTGGGACTATGCTCAGTGTCTGACTTCATCCTTCCTCCGCCTTCGGAAGCGAAGACACGACGAAGGCATGGTGTGTGATTGAAGTAAGCAATATCGGCTTCAAACATTAGTGGATTCTATAAACTCAACGATGTCAGGACAAGAAACACGGGATATAGCGTCAAAATGGGGAAGACCGTGCAGATGGGGAAATGAAAAAAGCCCGCACGAATGCGGGCTTTTTTATGGTTCGATACGATTTATTCGTTGCGGAAGAAGTTGAGGGGGAAGGTGATGGTGTTGGTGTCGGCATCATCAGGAGTCTCGCAAGCGTAGTACACGTAGTACAGTTCCAAATTGAAAGTGATGACATCGGTGGTGTCGTTGTAGACAAACTGAAGCCGAGTAGGAACATCGTTGCCATTCTCATCCTCGGTGGTGCCGATGAAGTAACCAGTGTGAGTGGTGCCATCATAGGAGTACTGGTAATCGAGGCCGAATATTTGAGTCATTGCGGTTTCGTCTGCGTTCAAACCATAGGCTTCGATATTCTCGGGGAAAGAGAAGTGGGCGAGGGTGCCGTCGAAGTTCAGACCGAGGTCATAGGTCTCGCTATCGAGCTCAGGAATGCAAGTGGTGTCAACACCGAGTATGAAAAGAATCTGGTTGAAAGTCATGCTGCAAGTCCAGTCGGTGTTGTGAAGGTCGGAGGTACTCTTCACACGGGCGTTGGTGTTCACTTCGCCACCATTGATGTTAGGATTGATAGGGGCGATTTCTTCTTTCTTACAAGAGACCATGCAAAGTACGAATGCTGCGACAGCGACGAAAAAGATGTTTTTCTTCATTTGTTTAAATGTTTTTGATTATTACTGATTTTTGTTGATTAAATTGTTTCAAAACTTTTTCCGCATATAAGAACGTAATTCGAGGACAAAAAACTACATGAGGTGTGATTTTTTTTCAAATTGCGCATCGCCCTCTATTATTATATTACCATCAATTGTATTGAGTTCTATGGTGAAAAATACGGTACCATTAATATCTGTATGGGAGCTGAGTGTGCCACTAAGCGTCACTTCATATCCGTCAAGCAGTGCCGCGAGGTCGTCGTTTTCGTTCAGCAGCATCATCCCCTGGATGGTGAGGATAAGGGTGTCGCCGGTGCTTGTCCGCAATGCCCACACCATTCCCGATACGGGTTCGCCCATGACGGGAATGCTTGTAAAGACAAACGAGCCTGTGCAGGTCGTGTCCTCGACTGTTTCTGTCTGCGGGTTGAAGCATGCGTAGGCTCTACCGTTCCATGTGCCATTATTATAGGTGACGTTGACCGTCTTGCCCGCTTTTTCCATTTCCTTCATCCAGGCCTTCAGCTCGTTGCGATTTGTGGTGGAGATGGTATTGGGAGTATTCGAGCCTGTTGCCTTGGCCTTGTTACCGTCTGACGGGTGGGTGTTACAGAATGTCACCTGCTCGCCGCTGCTCGTCATGTCGCAGAAACGGTCGAGCAGCGCATCCCATTCGGCCTCGGTGGCAAGGTGAGTAGTGGTGCCCGAAAAACTGGGCATGACGGATATTTCAGATACGGAATAAAATATTTCGCGCTCATGGCCCGACTCTTCGGGTATATTGTTTTTCTCGCATGAGGCGAAGCATAACACAACTGCCAAAGTGGCAAAAACCTTCGAGATAGTCTTCATATTAGTACTTGTTTTTTTCATTGTTAATGGAGATTGTTGAGCTGGTAATCCAGCAGGGCATCATACTGGGTTTCGGTGTCGATACGGTAAAGCCCGACGGAGCGTTTCTCATGCGACGCCGCAACACGCACCACCGGCTGCCCGTTCCATTCCACACGGAGGGCAGGATTTTCTATGTCGCCCAACCAGCTGGTGACACCCGCCGTGTCGCGGATGGCAAATTCTTCCACCATTCGCTGCCACGACTCCTCATCGTCGGCCTGCAGCAGTACCACATCAACGAACACGGTGTCGCAGAGTTTGAAGTCGCACACCTGTGCCACAGTCATGTCGGTACGTGCAGCGTAGCGTTTGTAGAGAGCACCTTCCTGTGTCTGTTCCACCTTGTGATGGCACCCCACGACAAGCACCGACGGCAGCAGTATGACTAGCAGTAATAGACGTTTCATATACATTCAAAATAAATCATTCTAACCAATAAGCAGTTCGTCTGCCAAGCCAACCCAATGTTGGTCGGTCGTACCAGTGCGATTGCAGTATACTTTGGAATAATAAGCCTCACCCATAGTATTGTTCGGTATCATAGCAGGAGTGGCCACGGCAATCACCAGTGCCAACCCCGCCACCATGCCCATCGTGCGACGCTTCTTATTGCGCCAGGCGGGATATTCTGCAGCAAGCTTCGTGGCATAGCCTTCGGCCTCTGCCAGGCCCCATAATTCCTCAAATCGTTGTTCGTTCATAACCATATTTCTTTTTGTCAGGGATGGGTCAATCCTTCACCCCCATCATCTTTTTCAATTTTTCTTTCGCCCTCACCAGTCTTACGCTCACATTCTTTTCCGACATCTCCAGCCGCTCGCCTATCTCCTCGTAGCTATAGCCTTCTAGCTGCATGCGCACAATCGTGCGGTCGGGTTCGCCCAGTCGGTCAATCTGTTCATGTAACTCTTTTATCAGACTACGGTCTTCATCAACCTCGTCGTATGATTCGGGCAACGCGTCGGTATCTTCAATACGGCGAAGGGCATCAATTACCGCGTTGCGCGCCACCTTCCAAGTTAATGCGGCCTGTTGCACACTTTCGAGAGCCAGCAGCCGCTCGCGGTTGCGCCAGAGGGCAATCATCGCCTCCTGCATAAGGTCTTCTGTATCCAACCCCCTATGCCGAAACCGGCTACAGAGGGTGAACAGCAGACCGCGATAACGGTGCAATAATTCTTCGAAAGGACCTGCTCTATTAATCATCATTACATTTCTCCTATAAGAACGTAATAACTTTGAAAAAAACTACATCAGCCGCGTTTTTTTTGTCGCTCATCCTGCCCGACAGTCGCAGCACGCTAACCGACAGACTTTTACTTCGGGCAAAAGACGAACACGAGGGTTTGCCTCTCCAACACTCTATCGAACATGCTCCTAAGCATTCGCTTCGCCCATCAACAAACCGACGCACTCAATCGCCTTTTGAATGCTGGGAACGTTGTCGAAGACTAAGGTTAGGCGGTCGGGTGTTTCGCGAAGATGCACTTCTTGCGGATGATTCTGAGCATAACGTATCAGCCTGGCGAAATTGGATGAGCGGTAGAAGGGGTTGTCCTGATTTGAGGAGAAGTGGCAGACCATCTTCTTCTGTTTGAGTACCAGTTTTTCAATGCCGAACTCTTTGGCCATGCGGCGCATTGTGATGGTCCTAACAAGTTCCTGGGTGGGTTGCGGAATGGGACCGAAACGGTCGATGAGCCGTTCGCGGTAGCGGTCGAGTTCTTCCTCGGTGGAGAGGTCATTGAGTTCTTTGTATAGCAACAGTCGCTCGCTGACGCTGGTGACATAGTCGTCGGGCAGGAGTACTTCGAGGTCGGTCTCGATGACACAATCGCGTACATACTCCTTGTTCTCCTCGGCCTCCTGCTGGAAGAGCTCCTTGAAGTCGGTCTCCTTCAGCTCTTCTATGGCTTCGTTGAGTATCTTGTGGTACATGTCGTAGCCAATGTCGCTGATAAAGCCGCTCTGCTCGGCACCCAGGATGTTGCCGGCTCCGCGGATGTCGAGGTCACGCATGGCGATATTCAAGCCGCTGCCTATGCTACTGAACTCTTCGATAGCCTTGAGCCGCTTCTGCGCATCTTCGGTAAGGATGCTATATGAAGGTATGAGCATATAGCAGAAGGCCTTCTTGTTGCTGCGGCCCACACGGCCGCGCATCTGATGGAGGTCGCTCAGGCCGAAGTTCTGCGCATTATTGATAATCATGGTGTTGGCATTGGGTATATCTAATCCGTTCTCCACAATGGCGGTAGACACCAGCACATCCACTTCGCCTTCGAGAAACTGCATCATGGTCGCTTCCACCTGCTTGCCGTCCATCTGACCGTGGGCCATGGCTACCCGCGCGTCGGGAACCAGACGGCTGACCAGTCCGGCCATCTCGGGCAGGTTCTCCACCCGGTTGCTGATGAAGAAAGTCTGGCCGCCGCGACTCATCTCGAAACGGATGGCATCGCGTATCACCTCTTCGTCGAAGTTGCAGAGCTCGGTCTGTATGGGCTGCCGGTTGGGTGGCGCGGTGCGGATGACGCTGAGGTCGCGTGCCCCCATAAGCGAGAACTGCAAAGTGCGCGGGATGGGGGTGGCGGTGAGCGTGAGGCAGTCGACATTGACCTTCATCTCGCGCAGCTTCTCTTTGGCACTGACCCCGAACTTCTGCTCCTCGTCGATGATAAGAAGGCCGAGGTCTTTGAAGTGGAGGTTCTTGTTGGTGATGGCATGAGTGCCGATGAGAATGTCGATGCGGCCTTCCGCCACCTTGCTGTATATCTCGTTCTTCTCCTTGGTGGTGCGGAAACGGTTGAGGTAGTCCACATTCACCGGCAGGCCGCTGAGGCGTTCCTTGAAGGTGTTGTAGTGCTGGAAGGCGAGGATGGTGTTGGGCACCAGGACGGCCACCTGTTTCGAGTCGCACACCGCCTTGAAGGCGGCACGGATGGCCACCTCGGTCTTGCCGAACCCCACGTCGCCGCACACCAGGCGGTCCATGGGGGCGGTGTCCTCCATGTCGTGCTTCACATCCTGTGTGGCCTTGAGCTGGTCGGGGGTGTCTTCATAAAAGAACGAGGCTTCGAGCTGTTCCTGCAGGTAGCTGTCGGCACTGAAGGCGTAGCCCTTGGAAGCCTTACGCTTGGCATAGAGGGCGATGAGGTCCTTGGCGATGTCCTTGACCTGCTTCTTGGTCTTCTGCTTCAGCACCTGCCAGGTGTTGCTGCCCAGCCGGTTGAGGGTAGGCGTGGTGCCCTCCTTGCCCACATAGCGGCTAATCTTGTGCAGACCGTGGATGCTGATATAGAGGGTGTCGTTGTTCTTGTATATGAGGCGTATCACCTCCTGCGTATGCCCGTTGGTGGTAATCTTCTCCAACCCGCTGAAGCGGCCCACGCCGTAGTCGATATGGGTGACGTAGTCGCCAGGCTTGAGTTCGAAAAGCTCTTTCAGGGTGAGGGCCTGATGCTCGTCCCGCAGGTCGCGCACGGTGTATTTATGGTAACGCTCGAATATCTCATGGTCGGTGAAGCAGAGCACCTTCTCGTCGTCGTCGACAAAGCCGTGGTTGAGCTGGAAGTCGAGGAATTCGATATTCGAGAAGGGTTTGCCGTTGCCAATGCCCTTGCCGTTGGCAATAGCGATAGGGTCGAAGGTGTTGTCGGCATTGGCAAAAACCTTGGTCAGGCGACGTTGCTGCTGCTCGTTGGCCACGGTGATAAGCATCCGGTACCCGCGGTCGCGATACTGTCCCAGGGTGCCGATGAGCATGTCAAACTGCTTGTTGAAGACCGGCTGCGGGGTGGAGTGGGTCTCCAGCACCTGGGCCTTGGTGAAGTAGGTGCTGTTGCCCTGCTCAATGATGCGGCACCGCAGCAGCGAACGCAGAAACTCGTTGGCAGAGCAGTAGTACGTCTCGTCACGCCCCACCTTGGCAAACAGCGATTCTACGCCCTCGCACACGAACATAAGCCCTTGCACCCACACGATGTCGTTGCTCCCAAAATAGCTTGGCAGCGGCACCTTCTCCTCCACCGTGAGCACGTCCTCGGCACGCCGCTCCATATTGGGCAGCACGCTGATTTGGTCGTAATGCTTCAACGAGAGCTGGGTGACGGGGTCGAAGGTGCGCAACGAGTCGACCGCATCGTCGAAGAACTCAATACGGTAAGGATGGTCGTTGGCGAAAGAGAACACATCGATGATGCCGCCACGTACGGCATACTGCCCCGGCTCGACCACGAAGTCCACCCGCTCGAAGCCGTACTCTTGCAGCACATCCATCACAAAGTCCATGTCCACCTTAGTTCCCTTGACGATTCGCAGCGTGTTGCGGGTCAGCGTGCGGCTCGACACCACCTTCTCGGCCAAGGCCTCGGGGAAGGTGACCACCAGCATGGGGCGGCCCGAGTTGAGCTGTTTCACCACCTCGCTACGCTGCATCACATTGGCATTGTCGGTGGCAAACAGGTCGCCGCCATCGTCCTGCACAGCTATCGGCTGGTCGGGGTTCTTCGTGTCTAACGGCCCATGCGACCTGCCCATCTTGCGGTACGAGGGAGGGAACAGCAGCACACGCTTCTGCTCCACCTCGGCATCGCCCTCTTCCAACAGGGTTTCCAAATCGTTCAGGAGGTAATAGGCCTCCTCCTTGTTACCGGCGATGAGCAGCTGGCTCTTATCCGGATTCTGAACTGCCAGGGAGGCGGCCACGACGGCGGGCAGCGAGCCCGTCAGCCCGTTGACATGGAGGCGGTCTTTCCCTGCCTCCAGCTCTTTCTCCAGCTGTTCTACTATCTTGGACTGGCTATAGAGTTCTGTTAACAGCATATCACAGTATATCTAGTTTTCCTTTCTCGGAGTCAAAAGCATAGCAGGCAAAGAGGTCGATAACCGCTGCCATAAAAGGCGTGAGTTTGTTGGCGAAGCCTCGGCTGTTGACATCCGAATAGGTGATGCACAAATGTCGCTTGGCCCTTGAGAGGGCCACATAAAAACGGCGCGCATCCTCGCGGATACGCTCCTCGTTCTTGTCTTTCAGATTGAAATAAAACGGATAGGCCCCTTCGGCTGCGTTGAACAGTACCACACTCTCAAACTCCAACCCCTTGGCCTTATGGGCGGTAGCTATGAAAAAGCGTTCTCGCCTCAGCTGCCGCATACTCACGCTGCCGCAGAGGTCCGACTCGCGGAGGGTGTTGATTTCGGGGAGGTAGCGGTCGAGCTGCTCATGCAATGTGGGAGCCAGCCCTACGTCCACCATGTCCATCGCCAGATAGTCCACGATGTGCTGCCACTTCTCTACCGGTTCCACCACGCCCTGCGCCAGCAGCCGTTGGTACATAATTTGCAGTTCCTCCACCAGCACCACCCGCACGCTTCCGTCGCCGTAGTCGCTCACCTCGTCGGTGAGTGCCACTTCCGGCCGGGCATACAGCCGCTGGAAGCTGTGGACGAAGAAAGGCTGGTACAGTTCCTTGAAACGTGCCGACAAGCCCCGCATCTCAGGCCGGGCCAGCAGCTCCTGCTGGCGGGGGAGGAACTCGTCGCACTTGCGACGACAATAGTTCAGCAACGACAGGGTGGCCTTCACGTCGTCAATGGCATTGTGCGAATTGGAGCCTTCCAGATGCAGCGTCTCCAGCAACTTCTCCAGCTTATACACCCGCAGCCTAGGTTCGACAAGGCGGGCAACCTTCAGCGTGTCGAACCGCTGCCTATGACCCAGCGAGGCCGAGAAGGTGCGACGCACGTTGAAGTCCAGAATATTGAAGTCAAACTCCACATTGTGGCCGATAAGCACAGCCCCGGCACTATAGGTGAGAAAGCGGCGCAGACCCTCCTCACGGCTCAGCCGCTCGCTGTCGAGGTAGACGCTCAGCATGGGGTTGTCGTGCCCTCCCACGATAGGGGGAATCTCCTTGGATGTCTCTATGATGATGTTGAAGTCGGAGCCTTCCACGTACCGTCCCTGCCTTATCTTCACCGCGGCAATCTGGATGATGTCGTCATTGAAGACGTCCAGTCCTGTGGTTTCGGTGTCGAAAAGCACCACCTCCTCATGGTCCAGGGCCTTCACAAACTGCTGGAGATAGGTGTCGCCGTCGTACATCAGCAGGTCGGTGGGCGAAATGGCACGGCTCCTCAACTCGCGCACCAGGTTGCGGGCCGCGGCATACTCTTCGAAGATGTGCAGATGGTGCAACAGGCGCGCCCAGGCGATGAAGCAGGTCTCGTTGGCCACCACGTTGAGGTGCGACATCAGCAGCTGCACCGTGGGGGTGGAGAAGATGTCGCGCCCCGAAATCTTGAAATGGGGGGTGTCGCCGAAGGCACGGCTGATGCGGTCGGCATCGGCATTGGTCGGCACTATCACCGCCACCCTCCCGCCGGGCTCCATCTCGGCATAGCGGCGGGCGAGGCTCACCGCCAGACGGCTCTCGTCGGCCACCGGGCGTGTGCAGCGCTTACAGGACTGCCCGTCATAAGGGCAGTGCAGGTCGTCCAGATGATAGAAGCGTTCCCTATCTTGGTAGCAGGCACGGAAAAGGCAGCGGTCATGAGGCTGTGCCTCCTGTCGGTCGTCGGTAGACGGCAGCAGGTCGGGGTCGATGCCCAGCTCGCTCGAAGCATAGCGGTTAAACACTTCCAACAGGTATCTCGGCGAGCGATGGTTGGTACCCAAGCGGTGCAGATTTGCCCCGCAGTGCCGTTTCAGTTGCTCCAGTGCTTCGACTTTGGCACCCACAAACGAGAAGATGGCCTGCTGTTCGTCGCCCAGATACACTATCGTGGCATCCTCGGCAGCAAAAAGGTCGATGATGGCAAACTGCAGCGAGCTGAGGTCTTGCACCTCGTCCACCTGTATCCACTTGTAGCGGTGTCGGCCCTCGTCCTGCGAGGCATACAGATAGGTCTTCTCCAAAAGGTCCTCGAAATCCAGCAGGCAGTCCTCCTCCTTGCTCTTGGCGTATAGGTTCGCCACCTCCACCTTGCGCTGGCCGTTGGGCGAGTCGGCCTCGTCCAGCTTGTCAGCATGGACTATCAGCTCTTTCGGCATACCCGACTGCCGTTGCGAGAGGGCATGTTGCAGGTCTACTATGTTGGAGGCAAAGCGAGAATGATCCTCCCGGGGGTCGAGATGTGCCAGATTGCAGATGATGCTCTCCGAGTCCAAATCGTCAATCACCGCACTATTCTTAGGCACCTTCTGCTGCCCGAAGAGGTAGTTGGAGCAGAAACGGTGCACATTGCCCACAAACAGGTCGGCGGGCACCGGGTTGTGGGTGCGCTCGCTGATGCGCTCACGCATGGCACGGCTGGCACGGTTGGTGAAGGTGAGGCACATCATGTCGCCATACTCCACCCCATGGGCATGAGCCCTTATCACCCGCTCGGCCAAGATAAACGTCTTGCCACAACCAGGCGGTGCAAGCACCAAATGCCGCCCTCTATCAATATCAATGACGGCCTGTTGGTCAGGATCCGCAACAGCCACTTCTATATTCTTAACCCTTATTTTCTTACTACGAGCCTTACTCCACCGTCACGCTCTTGGCCAGATTCCTCGGCTGGTCCACATTGCGGCCCTTGGCTATGGCCACATAGTAACTGAGCAGCTGCAATGGTATCACAGCCAGCAGGGGTACGAAGCAGTCGCGGGTGTCGGGAATGGTGAAATAGTAGTCGCTCATCTCGCGCACCACAGTATCGCCTTCGGTCACCACTGAGATAATCTTGCCCTTGCGCGACTTCACTTCCTGTATGTTGCTCACAATCTTGTCGTACATGCCATGCTTGGGGGCGACCACCACCACGGGCATCTCCTCGTCAATGAGGG
The DNA here is from genome assembly GCA_017545365.1 of Bacteroidales bacterium. Next base: position 15,522 of record JAFWOP010000038.1, on the reverse strand, counting down.
CGATGGGACCGTGCTTCATTTCGGCAGCCGGATAACCCTCGGCGTGGATGTAGCTGATTTCCTTCAGCTTCAATGCGCCTTCCAAAGCCACGGGATAGTTGTAGCCACGTCCCAGATAGATGAAGTTCTTACAATAGGTGAAGGTCTTGGCATACTTCTCAATGTCTTTGTTATGCTCCAACGTCCACTGTATCTTATCGGGTATCTTCTGCAGTTCTTCCACCAGCATGTGGAACATATCGTCCGACAAGGTCTTCTTCTCCTTGGCAATGGCCAGACCCAGCAGAGAGAGCGTCAGCACCTGGCCGGTGAATGCCTTGGTGGAAGCCACACCGATTTCGGGCCCCACATGCAGATAGGTGCCGCTGTCGGTGGCACGCGGGATGGAGGAGCCTATCACATTGCAAATGCCGTAAAGGAAGGCTCCCTTGCTCTTGGCCAGCTGCACGGCAGCCAGCGTGTCGGCCGTCTCGCCCGACTGCGACACAGCGATGACCACGTCGTCGGGCGTGATGACAGGATTGCGGTAGCGGAACTCCGAGGCGTACTCCACCTCCACAGGTATCTGGCAGGCCTCCTCAATGAAATATTTACCAATCAGGGCGGAGTGCCACGAGGTGCCGCAGGCGCAGATGATGATGCGCTTGCAGTTGACAAACTTCTCCTTATGGTCGATAATGCCGCTCAGCAGCACGTCTTTGTCGGCCATATTCAGGCGGCCGCGGATGCAGGTGCGGAGGGCGTTGGGCTGCTCCCAAATCTCCTTGAGCATGAAATGGGGATAACCGCCCTTTTCCAACTCGTCGAGGTTCATCTGCAACCTCACCAGCTGCGGTGTCTGCTTCACGTTGGCGAGATTGCTTATCTCCAGCCGTCCCGCGCGGTCCATGATGGCTATCTCCTCATCTTTCAGGTAAACCACATCCTTGGTGTACTCGATGATAGGGGTTGCGTCGGAACCCAGAAAAAACTCCTTGCGCCCGGTGGCACTCGTGCCCACACCCACAATCAGCGGGCTGCCCTTGCGCGCGCACACCAGCTGGTCAGGGTGGCTCTTCTCCAAGATGGCGATGGCGTAAGCACCTACCACATTCTTCAATGCCAGCTGCACGGCGGTATAGAGGTCGCAGTGGTGGCTGTTCATCATATACTCCACCAGCTGCACCAACACCTCTGTGTCAGTCTCGCTGCAAAAGTTCATGCCGTTCTTCTCCAGCTCGGCACGCAACGCCTTGTAGTTCTCGATGATGCCGTTATGCACCAACGTCAGGTTCTTCGACTGCGAGTAATGCGGGTGGGCATTGGTGGCATTCGGTTCCCCGTGGGTGGCCCAACGGGTGTGGGCTATGCCTATCGTACCGCTCACATCCTTGCCTTCCACACTGGCCTCCAAAGCCGAAACCTTGCCCTTGGCCTTATACACCACCAAGCCGCCCTTGTCATTAATCAGCGACACTCCGGCACTGTCATAACCACGGTATTCCAAACGATGCAGACCTTTAATCAAGATGGGATAGGCCTGCTGATCCCCGATGTATCCAACTATTCCACACATAGTATGCGATTTTTATTATGATAATAAATAATATAATGCACTATCAGGCAAACATATATACAAAAAACACCCTCACGTTTTCAACTACAAAAGTACACTTTTTTTTGCAAACAACAAGAACTTGCCTATCCGCTTCCTCCAAAAGGTGAATTATTGAAACCCGCTAAAAAGACGGCACGAAAAGCAGTCACTCCTAAACCATCTAAGAAGGCACTGTTACACTATGTTGATAACTTTTTATAAAAAAAAATGTCTCCGAATGAAATAAAGTTGTTATACTTGCACAAAATTACAAACCTCATGAGACCTGCTAGAACACGTAAGAAAAACCTGATTGTCAGCTACAAAAACCTATCTGACCAACTCAAGGAATTGTTCAAAGAAACCTATCCCGACGGCTACAACGACTACCTACAACGATTCGAAAAGCCCAACGGCGACATAATCTTTGTCGTTCCTCTTGAGACCGACGACACCATGTATATGATAAAATTCGACGTCAAAATCGACACCACCTATACCGACGACGACATGGACAAGGACTACTTCGACGAAGAGGTCGACTCCTCCGAACACGAACTGACACCCATCCAAGAAGCCCTTGACAAAGACGACGAAAACAACCCCCACACCGAACGGGTGGTCCGACACGGTAACTACGACGACGAATTCGACAACGCCAAAAAGAAGATTGCCAACGCCCATGGCTCCCTCAGCGCTCTCGGCGAAGAGCTGTCCGAAGCTTTCAGCGACGACATCACCGAGGAGGACAGCTACATCTCCAACAACGAATATGACGACTTCGACCCCGACGAACCCACCGACGAAGAACTCATGGACATCGACAGCGAAATCTTCGCCAACGCCGAAATACCCCCCGAGGAGCTAGCCCGCATGGAAGCCGAGGAAAAAGCCAAAGCCCAGGCCGAGGAGAATGCCCCCAAACACAAAGGACGCCCGCGCAAAAAACCGCTGCCCAACCCCGACGAGTCCGCCGTCCCCAAGAAGAAAGGACGCCCGCGCAAGAACCCGCAATAACATTCCATCCGCCTCTTACATTCTTTATCCATCATTCTCCGGGGCAGCCTGACACTCAGGCCGCCCCATCTTTTTCCCCCAACCCCGCCACACCCCATCCGCCCCACCCTGCAAAGCCTCACGGCACGCCACAAGCCCGGCGCGGAAACAGCACACCTCCCTGCCCCATCGGGCAGAGTAACGAAATCGAAGCAAAAAAAAGGGGGAGACTACTTCTCGTAGAAGTGCATCTCGCTGAGGTATTCGTAAACCGGCTCGGTGAGCAGGTAACGCACATCGTGCCCCTGACGTATCTGCTCGCGGATATATGTAGAGGAAATATCCATCATCGGCACCTCCACCATAGTGACGTTGGGGTGCTTGGCATGCGCGCAATCGTCATACCCCGGACGAGGGTAGACATAGATATGGTAATGCTCGAGGATAAACTCCCAGTTGCGCCACCGCTCGATGGTGGCCAGGTTGTCGGAACCCATGATGAGGCTGAACTGCTTGTCGCGATACTGCTCCCCCAGATGGGCAAGGGTGAGGACCGTATAAGAAGGGATGGGGAGGCGGAACTCCACATCGCTGGCGCGCATATTGTAGTTGTCGTGCACGGCACGCCGCACCATCTCCAGCCGCTGTTGGTCGGCCAAAAGGGTCTTGCGCTCTTTGAGCGGGTTCTGGGGCGACACCACAAACCACACCTCGTCGAGATTGCTGTGCGAAAGCATGGCCTCCGCTATAATCAGATGCCCCACATGCACCGGGTTGAACGACCCGAAGAAAAGACCAATGTTCCTCATGTGATAAAAAAAATGAGAATTGAGAATTGAGAATGTCCGAGTGCGGCAGCCTAATTCTCAATCCTCAATCCTCAATCCTCAACTCTATTAATAGTATTTATATTTGCTGACAATCTTAATATTGCGGAGCTTTCCGCCCTTGAAGGTGTAGATTTCCCCCACTTCGGCAGCACCCGCTATGACCTTGAGCACGTTGATGTCGGTAGTGTACGACTTGGGGTAGCTTTTGAACACCACCTTGAACACCTCCTCCTTGGACATGCCCACACGGACGCCGTTGTCCAGCACCACCGCGCTGTCGGTAATCTTGGCATACACCATCTCCAGCTTGTCGGTCCAAATACTGCGATAGACATTGATGTTGGTGCCGTCCAGACGTTTGAGGGTGTTCACCGCCACGGTCATCGTGTCGTAGAAGTTCTTGTAGCCGCTCTCGCGGTACCAAAGGAGCTGGTTGTTGGTGATGAACTGCTCCACGCTGCTCCACTTGCCCAAAGGGTAGATGGGATAATCGGCCAAGGAGAAGACCGTCATGGTGTCGGCATAGACTTTGACATCTTTTACCTGGTATTCGGGGCGGGCATAGGCAAGCATCCTGACGGCTTTGGCGCGCGAACTAACCTGCTGTGCATTAACGGTAATCACCATCAGAAGCAGGGCAACAGCTACAATTAATTTCTTCATATTATTACTCTATTTCGAGTTGCAAAATTACGTATTTTTTGGCACATAACGAAAAAAAAAATGTTTTAGTATTATTGTAGCCGAAAAAAAACGCCCGCCCGCCACTATGGCACCCACCCGGCAGTCCGCCCTTGCGACCTCTCCCGCGCCACACCTCTCGCGCCCCATTCTGCCCCAAAAAAGACCCTCCACGCGCCGATCAAAGGACCACTTCGCTCGTTCTGCCTTCGTTCAAGGTTCGTTCCAAGTTCGTTCTAAGGCTCGCAATCCTACAATGAGCCTGAACCAATACTCCTATTATTCAAGGAAAAGCGAAAGCGGTGTTACGCTGCAAATACTACAGCCACAGGCTGCAGAAGAGGATGGGCGGAAGACCCACGACACTTTTTTTTGAAAAAAACCATGATAATTGGAAAAAAAAATGTATTTTTGCACTTTGAATATTTGAGTACAAACAATAATTATTCACATAAAAAACTAACAATCAAAGCCGAGGAGTCTGATGGCATATAACAAGACAGCAAAAATCTTTATGAAAAAACTCTTATTCGTTGCACTAGCACTGCTCGTCAGCACGGCATCCTTTGCACAGTTCCGTACCGCTCCGCGCGAAGCCGGTGCACCCATGGCAACCAAGTCTCTGGATTTTGGCCAGGCCACCAATTTCACCTTCACTACGCTTGACAACCAGACCCTCCAACTTCAGGACTGGCTGGATTCGGGCTACTATGTGCTGCTCGACATTTCCGCCACTTGGTGCAGCTGGTGCTGGCGTCTGCACTCTGCCCACGTGCTGGAGACCCTCTATCAGAACTATGGTCCCAACGGTACCAACGAGATGCGTGTCCTGTGGGTTGAAGGCGACCCCGACACTGACCCGTCGTTAATCTATGGCGGCAGCGGCAGCCAGGGCAACTGGACTGCTGGTGTCTCCTACCCCATCGCATCCCACGACGGTGTTGCCAGCCTCTACGGCCTGACCGGCTACCCCATGGTCGTCCTCATCTGCCCCAGCGGCTACTATCAGGACGCCTACGCTGTCTGCGACTGGAACGGCAGCCAATTTGTCACCAACACCTCTGTGGCAGCCATCTACAACCTGCTTGGCAACTGCCCCGCCGCCGGTGAACCCCCTGTGGTTGAAATCGAAGGCCTCTCTACCGCTGTGATAAACATCCCCACCACCTTCACCGCCTCTTATGTCAGCATCGACCCCGTCTCCACTGTGACCTGGACCATCCCCGGCGCCACCCCCAGCACCGGCACTGGTGACAACATCACCGTCACCTTCTCCGCCACCGGCACCTACACCGTCACCCTGGAAGTGACCAACACCAGCGGCACCACCACCAAGACCCTCGACGTGAACGTTATCGAGTGGAACTGGGACAATACCATGAGCTATGACATTACCAATCAGAATGCTTCGAACATTGGTACCGGCACCCCTGGCGCCTTCAATTGGGGAGCCAAATATCCTGCCGCCTTCATGGCCAACCGCAACTACTTGGATAACGTCCAGGTTTATTCTAGCAACGACGGTCACTTCACCCTGTCGGTATACCAGACCAACCCCGGTGTCGATCCCACCAACAACGACATGCTCTACCAGTACACCTATGCTGTTACTGCCGGTGCCTATAACACCCTTATCCCCTACGACCGTATCCAGCTCGACCCCGACAAAGACCTTTGGATTACGTTCAACAGCCCCGACATCGAATATCCCGCTGCTGGTAGCGAATTCAGTGGCGACCCCAACGGCAGCCTTGTTTCTATGTCGAGCCCCTGGACTCCCATCTATGAGGTTGCCGCTGACCTCGTCTACTCTTGGATGATTAAAACCACCACCAGCGCCACCGCTCCCGCCCTCTCTGTTGCCATCAACGGCCCCACTAATGGACAAACCAACGAGACCCTTAACTTTACGGCTGTCGGTCCTGCTGCAGCCACCTACAGCTGGAGTTTCGACGGCGGCAGCCCTGCCACAGCCACCGGCAACACCGTCAGCACCTCTTTCACCACTGGCGGCAACCACACCGTCACCCTGACCGCCAACTATGATGGCGAGTCCGCCACCGCCACCACCACTGTCAACATCATTTCCTGCGAGACCCAGAACCTCCCCTGGAGCTGCGGCTTCGAGGCCAGCGACAACCTCCAGTGCTGGCAGTTCATCGACCAGGATGGTGACGGCTACAACTGGATGCACTCTTCCGAGTCTATCAATGTATCCCACAATGGTAGCGGTTCCTATACATCGCAATCGTACGTCAACTATGTTGGTCCCCTCACTCCTGACAACTACATGATTACTCCCAAGATTAGAATTCCCGCCGAAGGTGCCACTATCGAATGGTGGGACTACAGCCAAGACCAGAATGACTATGCCGAACACTACGGCGTGTTTGTCTCCACCACTGGTACTAATGCTGCCGACTTCACCAACAGTATTTATGACGGCACCTGCACTTCCGCCAAAACTTGGGTCAAGCACAGCCGTTCTCTCGCTGGATTCGCTGGTCAGGAAGTATACATCGCCTTCCGCCATTACAATGTCACCAACATGTTCTGGCTGGCCATTGACGACATCAAGATTACTGCCGGCAACACCGCCAGCATCTCCGAGGTTGAGAACGCCCGCGTGGCCCTCTATCCCAACCCCGTCAGCAGCATCCTGAACATCGAAGCCCAAGGCATTCAGGAAGTCAACGTGATTGACATCAACGGCCGCACCGTGATGAGCATGCAGAACACCAACACCATTGACATGAGCAATCTTGCCAACGGCGTCTACTTCGTGCGCGTCATCACCACCGACGGTGTCTCCACTCAGAAGATTACCAAAAAGTAACCTTCTCATAGACCAACCCTTCGAGAGCCCGCCCAAAAAACGGGCTCTCTTCTTTTTAAAACCTTCCTTATCATGAACTACGCCACTATCATCGCCGAACAACTGAATCTGGGTACACGCCAGGTGGAGAAGACCATCGAGCTGCTGGAACAAGGAGCCACCGTACCCTTCATCGCCCGCTATCGCAAGGAGGTGACGGGAAGCCTTAACGAAGTACAGATTACCGCCATCCGCGACCTTCTTTTGAAACTGAAAGAGATAGACAAACGCCGCGAGACCATCCTGACTTCCATCCGTGAGCAGGGCAAGCTGACGCCCGAACTGGAGAAGCAGATTATCTCCGCCCGCACGCTGACGGAGCTGGAAGACCTCTACCTCCCCTACAAGCCCAAACGCCGCACCCGCGCCACTATGGCCATCGAACGTGGGCTGGAACCCCTGGCCAACGAGCTGCAGAAGCAGTACTCCTGCAATCTGGAGCAGCTGGCCGAGCAGTTTGTCAACCCCGAAAAGGGCGTAAAGTCAGCCGAAGAGGCTTTGGCTGGCGCGCGCGACATCATTGCCGAGCGGGTGAGCGAGAACGTGCAGGCACGCAACAAAGTGCGCAACCTCTTCCGCCGCAGTGCCCTGCTCAGCTCCAAGGTGGCGAAAGACAAGGAAGAGGAGGCTGGGAAATACGAGTCGTGGTTCGACTGGAAGGAGAATGCCATGCGCGCCCCCTCGCACCGCATCCTCGCCCTCTTCCGCGGAGAGGAAGAGGGGATGCTCCGCGTACATATCCAGCCGGAAGACGACCAGCCGGTGTACGACGCACTGAAGCGGCAGTTTGTGAGTGGCAAGTTCGACTCATCGGAGCAGGTGCGGATGGCCGTGCGCGACGGCTACAAACGACTCCTCGCCCCTTCCATCGAGACGGAGTTCTACAACCTGCTGAAGGAAAAGGCCGACAAGGAGGCCATCCGCGTCTTCGCCGAGAACCTGCGCCAGCTGCTCCTCGCCTCCCCGCTGGGGCAGAAGCGCATTCTGGCCATCGACCCCGGCTTCCGCACCGGCTGCAAGACAGTCTGCCTCGACGCCCAGGGGCAGCTGCTGCACAACGAGACCATCTACCCCTTCACCTCGGTACGCGAGGAGCGGGCGGCCATCGCCAAACTCGAAGCCCTGGCCGAGGCCTTCCACATCGAGGCCATCGCCATCGGCAACGGCACCGCCGGACGCGAGACCGAAGAGGTGGTCAAACGGTGCCACTTCAAGAACAAGCTCGTCGCCGTCATGGTCAGCGAGAACGGGGCCTCGGTGTACAGTGCCTCGGAGGTGGCCCGCCGCGAGTTCCCCGACTACGACGTCACCGTGCGCGGTGCCGTCAGCATCGGCCGCCGGCTCATGGATCCTCTGAGCGAACTGGTGAAGATTGACCCCAAAAGCATCGGCGTGGGGCAGTACCAGCACGATGTGAACCAGACCTTGCTACAGGAGAGCCTGCAGGACGTGGTGGTCAGCTGCGTGAACAGCGTGGGCGTGGAGCTGAACACCGCCAGCCGCGAGCTGCTGAGCTACGTGAGCGGCATCGGCCCCGCCCTGGCCAACAACATCGTCGAATACCGCAACCGCGAAGGTGCCTTCCACTCCCGTCAGGAACTGAAGAAAGTGGAACGGCTGGGCGACAAAGCCTTTGAGCAATGTGCCGGATTCCTCCGCGTGCGTGAGAGCAACAACCCACTGGACCGCAGTGCCGTCCACCCCGAACGATACGCCCTAGTGGAGCGTATGGCGAAGGATGCCGGTGCCACCATTGAGGAGCTGATGCAGAGCAAGGAGCTGCGCAGCAAGGTGGACATTGAGAAATACATCGGTGCCGACTGCGGACTTCCGACCCTGCAGGACATCATGAAAGAGCTGGACAAGCCAGGCCTTGACCCCCGCGCCAAATTCGAGGTGTTCGAGTTCGACAAGAACGTCACCCGCATCGAGGACTTGCATGAAGGCATGGTGCTGCCCGGCATTGTCACCAACATCACTGCCTTCGGTGCCTTTGTGGACGTAGGCGTGCATCAGGACGGCCTGGTCCATATCAGCCAGCTGGCCAACCGCCGTGTGAACGACCCCTCCGAAGTGGTGCACCTGCACCAGCATGTGAAGGTGAAGGTAATCAGCGTAGACCTGCGACGCAACCGTATATCGCTGTCGATGAAAGGTCTATAGCTGGTCTAAGACGGTGGCAATATCCTCCGAGAATGTAATGAAGCGCGGCAAAGCCTCAATGTAAGGCTCAGGGTTATCTCGATTGAAACGTACGAGGGTGGTGTGAGGGTAACGCTGGGCCATCTGTTCAAAGGGCAGACGTATGATGCCGGGGGTGTTATATCCTATGCCAAACTCTAGTAACAGTAGGTTTCCCTGCGAGGCATGGTGTACAAAATCGGTATACCTGCGTGCCTGACGGTGCCAACGGAAGTCCTCGACAAAAGTTTCGTCCACCCGCAGGTTCAATGCGGCCTCACTGCCGTCGGGCATGGTGGGGAGCATGTCGGAAGGGATGCGGCAGTCTTTAACCAACGGCAGCACCTTGTAGACCCACTCGCGGTTGCCCACCAGCATTTTGGGAGTGCCCGAAACCGGCTGGAAGAAAGCGTAGTCGCCCTGTGTGGCGAAGAGGTTGTCGACTTCGAAGCCAGCCAACTCAAATTGTCCGTCCACATTGGTGGTGACAACGAATGCCTGCGGAAAGAGTTTTCTCAACTGCACATATAGCGGCAAGGCTCCAATACGGTAGCGGCAGAACCAGATGTGCTTGGCCCAGTAGGCCCAGTATTCCTCTTTGGTTTGGAAAGGATAGAAGCCCGACGAGTAGAGGTCGGTGAAGCCGTAACGCTCAATCCAGGGAGCAAATTCACGCCGGAAATCCTCGCCTGCATAGTCCAGCCCTGCGGCGGTAGAGAGGCCGCTGCCAGCTCCGATGATAATGTGGTCGGCCGACCGTATGGCTTCACGCAATGACTCGAGGCGTTCCGAGAAGTTCGCTGTAGATGGCATAATCGTTATTTTTAAATACGTTGAAGACTACATTCAGTTGCGTGTTGTGGCAGGCATCCACTGCAATCTGCGCTGCCCTGAGGTTGGGGAAGTGGTATTCGCCCGTGGAGATGCAGCAGAAGGCTATGCTGCGACAGCCGTGGGATTCTGCGAGCTGCAGACAGGAATGGTAGCACTCGGCCAGTTGGCGTTCCTGCTCGTAGGTGGGTTGTGGCGTGACGACTATAGGGCCGACAGTGTGCAGCACCCATTGGGCTGGCAGGTTGTAACCTGGAGTGATGATTGCGTCGCCAGTGCTGATTAGGCTGCCTTGTAGTATGTCGTTACATGCTTGTCGCAATTGCAGCCCTGCCGCAGAATGGATGGCATTGTCAATGCACGAGTGCAGCGGATGCCAGCAACCGAGGCCTTGGCTGTTGGCCGCATTCACAATAGCATCGACCTTCAGACGCGTGATGTCGCCCTGCCAGAGGTTCCCGACATTCTCTACAATTCCTTTATCGACCAACTGCGCTTGCAGCTCAGTATTTTGTGCTTCTATGAATTCGGTACTCAACGGCTGAGGTTCCCACACGTTCATCAAAGTCCGCAGCAACATTTGTTTCTCGGAGAGGGTATCAGGAACGGGTGTGCTGACCCCGTCTTGCTCCATCAGGTATCGGATGCAATAGTCGATATTCTTAATCCTGTCCATAGTAACGTTCCCTGTCGGTAATAATATCGTGCAGATGGACATATGCCCAATCGGTCAATTGGCGCATGATGGGCAGGAACGAATGCCCACGGTCAGTAAGGGAATATTCCACCCGTGGGGGCATCTCGGCATACACCTTACGGGAGACCATCCCGTCAGCCTCTAAACCACGCAAGGTCTGCGTGAGCATCTTCTGCGAACAATCGGGGTTCTTCTGTTCTATGTCGCGGAACCGCATAGGGGCATCCGCAGCACTCAACGTATAGATTACCGCCAGTGTCCATTTGTTACCGATACGCGCCAAGATGTTACGGATAGGGCACTCCGGGAAAACGGGGTCTTGGATGAAGTCTTTTGTCATGAGCTCAATAATAATTCAGACTGCAAAGGTACGACTTTTTTCGAAAACAGGCAGACACTTTTCACAAAATGCCTACCTGTTTGACCTTGTTTGATTGGTTGTGGGGTGACTACCACACCAGCGGGTCGTTGAGGATGACACCATCGACCATAGGGCTGTCCGACTCAGTGAAAGCACCGGCCTTGTACTGGATGCAGAGATAAGTCAGTGGTTCGTCGCTCGTATTCTTCAAGGCACGGCGACCGTTGGGACTCACGCGTACAACGGAGCCTTCTGTCACTGGGAACTGCTCGCCGTCCACCTGATAGGTACCCTTACCTCGCAGTATAATGTACAGCTCTTCGTGAGTCTTATGGGTGTGCAGAAAACCGCTGTCCTGCCCCGGCACAAGGGTCTGGAACGAGAGTTCGCTGCCCGTGGCACCCACGGCTTGTCCCACAAACACTTTGCCCTTGATGACGTTTGGCCCCATCGGGAGTTCGTGCTCAATGATTTGGTCGTTGTTACCAACGTTAACGGCGGCATAATTGTTGCCACTCTTAATTGTTTCGATTGTTCTCATGTGTTCAATATTTGTTGATTGTTTTCGATTGCAAAGATACAACACTTTCCCAAAACCCGCAAGAGGGTACCTTGGCGAAAGCCACTTACCTTTGGGTGCGTAATGCACATACTACAAAAAGGTGGTACGCTTCATTTAACTTTTTTTAGTATGCGCCCCATCATTGTCGAGCAATAAAAAAGCCACGACAACTACCGTATTCTCACAAAATAGGTGCGTCAGCGGACAATAGAAAGCCTCTGCAAAGCAACCCCACCATCCGTCTGCACTACCACAGTATACAGTCCCATGGGGAGTGAACTGACATCGACACGTTGGGAATCTGCGATGCTGCGCTCCAGCATTTTACGGCCCATATTATCATAGAAGACTATCACCCCGGAGGAGGCCGTACTGCTCTGCACTGTACATGTCACCTCACCTTGTGCCGGATTGGGATATATGGTAATTGGGACTTTGTCGGCCCCGATTGCCTCTATACCAACGGTGTCAGCATCGGTGGCGAAGGTTGTCAGCGTCCAGCCGCTCTGATGGGCGGAGTCGCAGAGGGTGCGGGCGTACACGACATAATTCGTACCTTCCTGGAGGTGGTCAACCATGATGACAGTTTGGCTCATGATGGTGTCGGCAACTATGTCGTCGCCGAGCATCAACAGCACTTGGAAGAGTACTGAATCAATATTTTGCCCATTCTCATCCAGATAGGGCGAGCAGATGACGAGCGTACACTGAGTGAAGCCTACTTCGGAGATGACGAGGCTGTCGACTCCCCGACACACCGTGTCGGGCTCTTCGCCAGTGGTGAAGGCCACCGCACAGCTCCAGTCGGAGTAGGCGGAGTCGCCGCAATAGGCACGGACGCACAGCTCATAGTCGCTATTGTAGTCGAGGTTGTCCAAAAGGAGGTTGGCATAGTCACACACGGCAGTCTGCCCCTGGCCGCGGACAAAGCCCCGGCTGCCATATTCCACTTCCCACTGCTGGTTGTTACTACCCGAAGTCCATGTAACCAAGGCACTGGTTCCTTGCACATTCACGGCGATGTTCTCCACAGTGTCGCAGGTGGGCAGGGGACAGGTGAGGGTGACAGTATAGGTGCGGCTGGTGAGGGAGTCTTCGGCTAAGACATTCAGGACATACTGTAGGGTGGTGACATTGGGGGTAAGGGTGTCGACAGTGACGGTGGCATCGTTGGCCTGTGGGGTAAAGGCCAAGACGGCTGAGTGCAAATCGGCGGGGGCATCGAGAGAGACAACGTAGTCGAACACATCGCGCTGGAACCCGTCGATGGCATCGCCATTGAGGGTTATATTGTCCAGCCATGCACTATACACAAACTCGATGTCATCGACCGACAGGGAGTCATTGGCACTACCCCCGCCAGGTGTGGTGTTTGTGGTCATCGACATCAACACATAGTTGACTGTCGATGTGCCATTATATTCAAATGGGACCTGTTGCCGCACCCATGTGGGAACGGAGGTGGAGGAAGTGGTGCGGCCGAACTCAGCCACAGCCCTGCCACGATACAGGCTCGGCGTAGTGCAGTCGTTCGGGTCACGGAAGTCGCTATTGCCGTGCAGATACGCACGGATACTACCCTGCGACGAGGCACTGGCAGCATAATACGAGACCCACACATACATCGAGTCGGGCGTGCCGCTGAAAGTATGGCAGTAGCTGCCACCCCTGTGGGTATAATTGTAGTTGCTGGCATTGGTAGCCGATGTGCTGCCCACATGTATCTGCCCCGTGGTCATATTGCCATTGGCCACAATACCCAGCACCGAACGAGAATAGATAGTCAGATAAGAACTGCCTGCCGTACCCGGGCGACCGCCATAGCGATGATAATGCTGCGCCGTGCTGGCCGCCCATGCCCACGAGCCGTCAGCCTGTGGAAACGAACTCCAGTGGCTGGGGCGGGAAGTGGCTGACGTACCCTCCCACGACTCAAAGCCCGGGTTTGACAATTGATACTGAGCCATTGTGGCAACTGAAGCCGACAACATGGCTGCCAAGGGTAAAACAATGAGTAGTTTTTTAGTCATATTAGATAGTATTATGATTAACAGAACGGCTATTCGAACCACCTAGAATCCGAATAGCCGATTATTATTGAATATCTATTTATCTCGGTCGTAACATGACGAACGGGATGAGTATCTCCTCCATCGATATGCCCCCATGCTGGAAGGTGTTCATATAGTACTGCACATACTGGTTGTAGTTGTTGGGATAGACAAAGTAGTCATTCTCATGGCAGAAGATATAAGGCGAGGTGACGTGCCGGCGGGGTAAGAACAGCTTGGTCGGGTCTTTCACTTCGAAGACCTCCTTGGGGTTGTAGTCGAGGAGACGGCCCTGCTTGTAACGGAGGTTGACGCTGACGCTCTGGTCGCCCTTCACCCTCACGGGATGGTCGATGCGCACCGACCCGTGGTCGGTAGTGATGATGATGTTGACATCGCGTCCTGCAAGGGCTTTGAACACTTCGGCCAAGGGCGAATGCTCGAACCAGCTGAGGGTGACGGAGCGGTAGGCCTTCTCGTCGGCTGCCAGCTCACGCACGATGTCGCTGTCGGTACGTGCATGGGAGAGCATGTCGACGAAGTTGTAGATGATGACGTTGAGTTTGTTCTGCAAGAGGTTGGGGATATTGTCCACCAGGCGACGGCCATATTGTGCGTTCAGCACCTTGTTGTAGCCGTGTTTGATGTTGAGGCCGTTGCGGCGCAGATTCTCATCAAGCAGTTCGTTCTCGTACTGGTTCTTGAAACCCTCCTGGTCCTCGTTGACCCAATACTGGGGGTACTTGCGTTCAATCTCCGAAGGCATCAGGCCGCCGAACATGGCATTGCGTGCAAACTGGGTGGTGGTAGGCACGATGCTGTAGTAGAGACCGTCTTCTTCGGTACGCAGATACTGCTCAATGGCAGGCTGGAGGTACTTCCACTGGTCGTAGCGGAAGTTATCAATGACGATGAGGAAGGTGGGGCGGTCTTCGCGCAACAGGGGGAAAAGACGCTCGCGCAGCACTGTGGGCGAAAGGGTGGGTTTGCTGTCGGTAGGATTGCCGCTGAGCCAGTCGATATAGTTTTTCTCATAGTATTTGCAGAAGAGCTGGTTGGCCTCGGCCTTCTGGGCAATAAAAATCTCGTGGATATTCTGGTCGTCGGTGGCGGAGAGCTCCAGTTCCCAGTAAACGAGCTTGCGATAGAGCTGAATCCACTCGTCGTGGTCGAGGCGGCCCGACAGTTCCATGCCTATCTCGCGGAACTGCTGCTGGTAGTTCATAGTGGAACGCTCGCTCTGCAGTCGTCGCGCATCGGTATGCTTCTTGATGGCAAGGAGGATTTGGTTGGGGTTGACGGGTTTGATGAGGTAGTCGCTTATCTTGCCTCCGATGGCCTCGTCCATGATATGCTCCTCCTCGCTTTTGGTAATCATGATGACAGGCACCTGCGGGTATTTGGTCTTTATCTGGCTCAGGGTGTCCAAGCCGCTCAGCCCAGGCATATTCTCATCAAGGAATACCAGGTCGATGGTGTTGGGATGGGCTTCCATCTCGTCAAGGGCCTCGGAGCCGCTCATGACAGGCAGTACGTTGTAGCCCTTTTCTTTCAGGAAGAGGATGTGGGGTTTGAGAAGGTCGATTTCGTCATCGGCCCAGAGGATGTTGATATTGTCCATGATGCTGCTACTTTTGAGAACAACCCATTAACGCACAAAAGTGGCAAATATTGTGCAGGCTCTACACACAAATACAAGAATAACCATCTTTGCCTGCTGTTGCTGCCTCCAAAATGAAACGGCTCTAGTTTGATAAAAGACTGATTTTTTAACAGCATCGAAGATGCTGAATTTCAATAACCCCACACAAGGAACGCAGTGTGGGGTCAACGAAAACCCTACTACTCAGCGTCCCGGAGGGACGCGACAATGGGAAAGGT